>JAPLGN010000019.1 GCA_026390135.1 Campylobacterales bacterium
AGGTAAAAGTGGCACGATCAAAAATTCTACCTGAACATTTTCATGCTGTGACATCGAAACAAGAACGTAATAGTGCGATTATCAGCGCATTTAAAGACGGACATACTCAAAGCAGTATAGCAGCGCATTTAAATCTCTCAGTAGGGCTGATTTGTGGTGTAATAAAAAGTGAAGATTGAATACCTGACCCCTATTGACTATTGAGAATCTAGCTGGATCCCGTATCAAGTACGGGATGACGGGAAATTAGTTTCTATCTATCGCATTCAAATCATTAAATGCCACTTTCACACGATTCACCAACGTTTTTTGCCCATCACGGAGCCATTTACGCGGGTCATAATATTTTTTGTTTGGCTTTTCTTCCCCTTCAGGATTTCCGATTTGTCCTTGAAGATAATCTTTATACTGCTCATAATAATTTTTTACCCCTTCCCATGTTGCCCATTGGGTATCGGTATCGATGTTCATTTTGATAACACCATAGCTTATTGCTTCGCGAATCTCTTCGAGTGTTGAGCCTGAACCGCCGTGAAAGACGAAATTAACAGGTTTTGGTGCTGTGTTGAATTTTTGTTCGATGTATTTTTGGGAGTTGTCCAAAATAATAGGTGTGAGAACGACATTTCCAGGTTTATAAACACCATGCACATTTCCAAACGATGCTGCAATTGTAAAGTTTTTACTGACTGCCATCAGCTTTTCGTACGCATACGCAACATCCTCAGGTTGAGTATAAAGGAGTGAATTGTCAATATTTGTATTGTCTACACCGTCTTCTTCTCCTCCTGTGACACCGAGTTCGATTTCTAGCGTCATTCCGATTTTGGCCATTCGTTCCATATATCGAACACAGGTTGCAACATTTTCTTCTAAACTCTCCTCAGAGAGATCAAGCATGTGAGAGCTAAATAGGGGTTTTCCGTATTGAGCGAAGTGTTTTTCACCTGCATCCAGTAGCGCATCAATCCATGGAAGAAGATGACGCGCGGCATGGTCGGTATGCAACACTACAGGTAGCCCATACGCTTCTGCCATCATATGGACATGTATTGCACCACTGATTGCACCAACAATAGCTGCTTTTTCATTTTCGTTACTAAGTCCTTTTCCCGCATAGTAGCTTGCCCCACCATTGGAAAACTGGATGACGACTGGAGAATTGACTATTTTGGCAGCTTCAAGAACCGCGTTGATTGAATCGGTTCCGACAACATTAACAGCAGGAAGAGCAAAGCCTTCTTGTTTTGCAATGGCAAAAAGAGTATATAAATCTTCGCCGAATACTACACCTGGTTTGATTGAGTCTAAAATACGCATGGACATGATTACTCCGTAATGAATAAAAATAATCTTTATTATAGCAGACCTTGGTTCTATATGCTATTTAGATGTGCTAAAATAAGATAAGTAGACTTCATAGAATTGTGTTGAAAGGGTTAGTTAAGAGTGATAAAATCGGTTATTTTTTTATTCTGCAGTATGATCATTGTCAGTGGGAAAAATTTACCCCCTTTTTATTCACTTGCTTCTCCGCTCGAAAAAGATTCACGCCAATTGAACCAAATAAATGAAGCTTTTTTAGAGGCACAAGAACCAAAGATTATTGAAAATTATTGTAAAGATGTTCAGGGGACATTACTTCTTGGTGAATCATTGCGAGAACCTTCTAAAAAAGATGAAGGAAAGCTAAGCACTTATCTTCAGCAATTACGCTCATTGTCTTTACGTCAAGAGGTGATTTATCAACTTTATAAAAAATCATTACTGGGTGCGATTGACGCCAATGATAAACAAAAATTTGAGCACTTGGCATCTATTGAATTGGAGCCTTTGCATCAGCCTCGTGTCCGTTCAGAAGCGATAGCTTATTATCAAAAAAACTTTTCTGATCACCCGATTAAAAATTTAGATTCTTTGTGCAAGGAGCAGGTATTAGAAGCTAAAAGTATACAGTTTTCAATGGAACAAGAGCAGGCCTATGAGGAGCATTTGAAAATTCTTAAACGTTCTGAGGTGCAAGGGATTAAACGAACTGCCAAAATAGGTTCTCGCAACAGTGTGATTGTGGTGGGAGAGCGAAAGAACAACGGTGAAATGGTTTTTGAAGCGGAAAATTTAAATCCTTTTTTAGTGACTCTGTCATTAGATTTTGAAAAATTGACCAATTTAAAAGCCAATCATTCGCTTCCCTTGTATGTTGAGTTACCGGGGCACACCAAAAAAGAAATTTTGACATTGAGCCCTATAGCTGAATCATTAATAACCGATTATGAATCGTCCTATGGATGGGTTAAAGGCTCGGTATTTTCACAGCATGACGACTCATATTTGTATAGACTCCCATTTGCTATAGGCACAAGTGCCCGTGTATCGCAAGGGTATAATGGGGGATTGTCGCACAAAGGATTATCAGCTTATGCTATCGATTTTTCTCTTCCGATAGGAACTCCTGTGTATGCTGCGCGTGAGGGAGAAGTTGTAGGCGTGGATGTGACGAATAATTTGGGAGGGCCATCACCTGAGTATCGAACTTATATGAATTACATCAATATTCGGCATAGTGATGGGACATTGGGAAATTATTATCATCTTAAATTAGGAGGCTCAGCCGTTAAAATCGGGGATGTGGTTAAAAAAGGGCAGTTGATTGCGTATTCAGGAAATACGGGCTATACCACAGCCCCGCATTTGCATTTTAGTGTTAGTAAGGTTGATCCTATATCAATGCGTCGACCGATGAATCTGCCCATTAAAATACAAACCTTACAAGGAATTGTAAGCAATCCGCGCGAAGGCGATTATTATACGGTACAATAACTTATAGAGAAAAGATCGGGGATTGCTATGTTTGAAACAGTAAAATCAAAAATTATATTTACGACGTTAATGTTTAGTTTTTTAGGGTTAGGGGCTATTTATTGGTATTTGACCGCAACATTTAATACATTTTCAAACGATACGGCTAAACGCTCCTTGACTATGCTAAGTCAATCGATTTTTCAAACGATGTCGGGAAGTATGTTGGCGGGGGATCCAAAAGTGGTAGCTGAAGCGATCTCACATGCGCAAGAGATTGATGGGATTAAAAACCTTAAAATCGAAAAATCTCAAGCTGTGATTGATTTATTTGGTTTAGATGCAAAATTTAGTGATGAACCGATGGTTCAAGCGATCTTTAAAAATAAAAAACCTGAAGTGATCGAAAATACCGACGGAATTCATACGATTCGATTATTACAGCCTCTTGTCGCTGAAGATCGATGTATAGCGTGTCACACTAATCTCCAAAAAGGTGATGTGATTGGGGTGATGGATTTAATTGTTTCACTCGAAAAAAATGATGAGGAGATCCATAAAACTCAAACAATTTTGTTGATTGCACTGAGTATTGTCGTTATTGTTTTTGTATCGGTGCTCAATATTTTCTTTGGAAAAGAGGTTTTAACTCCTCTTGCTGGATTGCGTAAGCGAATATCTGAGTTGGTGAGTGGAGATAAAGATTTGACTGCACGGCTTGAAGTGCGAAAGAAAGATGAATTTGCAGAAGCGGCAACATCTGTCAATAATTTTGTAGCTATGGTACAAGAGACGATTAATGAGGTTAAGCAGTTAGGAAAACAAAATGCGATGATAGCTTCAACGATTACTCAAGCAACCCAAAATATTTTGACTGGAGTGGAAAAAGAGCGCGCTATTGTTGAAGCAACAACTCAAAAAAGTCATTCAATAAAAGTAATACTTTCAGCGGCAATGATAATCTCGGAGCAAACACAGCGTAACGTATCAAATGCTAATGATGAACTTTTAAGCGCTAAGGATGCTTTGGATCATCTTGTGAGCGAAGTAGAAGGATACATAGAAACAGAAAATGATATGTCTGCACGATTGGTAGGTCTGCGTCAAGATGCCCAACAAGTTAAAAGTGTTCTTGGCGTGATCAAAGACATAGCTGATCAGACCAATCTTTTGGCATTGAATGCGGCTATAGAAGCAGCTCGTGCGGGTGAACATGGACGAGGATTTGCTGTAGTTGCCGATGAGGTACGAAAACTTGCTGAGCGAACCCAAAAAAGTTTGACAGAAATTGAAGTGAATGTTGGGACAATTGTTCAGTCCATTAACGATGTAAGTGATACTATTGCTGAAAATGCTACCAATATGAATGGATTGACAACAATATCACTTGAAGTAGAAGCAAAAATTTCAACAACATCTCAAGAGATGGAAAACTCAGTCGTAATTGCAAAAAAATCCTATAAGGATTCGATAGAAATGGTGGAAAATATTGAATGGATTATTGAGAAAATATCACAAATTAATGATGTTTCACAATCCAATCAAAAAAGTGTTGAAAATATCGAGGGAGATTCCGAAAAACTTTTGAGTGTTGCTCAATCATTGCAAGCGCGCATTAATGAGTTTAAAAGCTAAGCACACTAAGTTAATCTCTGATATGATTGCACCTTTATAATTTAAATTTTTGGTATGTCATGAAAAATATTGTGTTAATTGGATTTATGGGAGTGGGCAAGGGGTCGATTGCACGAGCAATGGTCAAGCATACGGCGATGATGGCATTGGATACAGATGACATCATTGAGAGTATTGAAAATCGCTCTGTCAAAGCAATATTTGCTACGGATGGGGAAGAATATTTCCGTAATTTAGAGCGTAAAATAGCACGCTGGCTGAAGAAAAAAGTGACAGGAACAATCATATCTACCGGAGGCGGATTTTTCAAAGTTCCGGCATTAAAAAAGGTTGGGACGATTGTTTTATTAAATGCTCCTTTTGATACAATTTATGAGCGTATCCTGGCTCATCCGGATGCGACAAAAAAATTCAAAAAACGTCCATTGTTTAAAGACATTGATAAAGCTCGTGAATTGTATAACGAAAGACTTTCTCAGTATCTAAAAGTAGCAGATATTGTGATTGATGTTAGTGATAAAACTGTTGATGCAATTGCAAAAGAGATCATTGAAAAAGGTAAAAAACGATGAAAACACTATTACTGCTTCTTTTAGCATTTTCCACACTCTTGGGTAGTGATATCAAATGGGAAAAAGATTATGCAACCGCACTTAAACAAGCCAAGTTACTTCATAAACCAATGATGTTTATTATCTCAAATCATAATTGTCGTTATTGCGTTCAACTGGCATCAACAACACTCAAAGATCCAAAAGTGATTCAAAAAATTAATACTAATTACGTAGCAGCTATTGTCTATGTTGATGAAGCCCCTTTGTTCCCGCGTGAACTTTATGTGGGCGGTACACCAGCAACATGGTTTATAAAAGGGGATGGTGAACCTTTGTTTGAACCGCTCATGGGTGCTGTCGATGCAACAAGTTTTCAAAAAGCGCTTGATATTGTCAGCAGTGAATATGCAAAAGTAGCACCGAAAAAGTAAAAGAGGATAATAATATGGTTAGTATTCGAACAAGTGATAGTAATTTTCAAAATGTTTTTGATGAACTTTTAAATCGTGGAAAAATGGATATGGAGCATGTTGCAAGTATCGTTAAAACGATAATTGATGAAATCCGTATTGATAAAGATACTGCATTAATGACTCATATCGCTAAATTTGATCGTTGGGCTCCTGCAAGCGGTTCAGAATTGAAAATCAATCCAGACGATATGAAAACGGCATACGATGAGCTCGAACCTGCATTAAAATCAGCACTCCATTTAGCGTATGATCGTATCCGAGCCTATCACGAAAAACAGCTTCCGCGAAGCTGGTTTGATACGGAGGCCAATGGGACGATTTTAGGGCAAAAAGTGACTCCTGTTGACAGAGCAGGTCTCTATATACCGGGAGGAAAAGCAGCGTATCCCAGTTCACTTCTTATGAATGTCATCCCGGCACAAGTAGCAGGAGTAGAGCACATTGTAGTTTGTACTCCAACGCCGGATAATGAACCTAATGCTCTTTTGCTTGCAGCATGTTATTTGTGCGGTGTGAGTGAAGTATTCAAAGTTGGCGGTGCAAGTGCGATTGCTGCAATGGCATATGGAACGCAAAGTATTCCTAAGGTAGACGTGATTACGGGTCCGGGGAATATTTTTGTTGCCACGGCAAAAAAAATGGTGTTTGGTGAGGTGAACATCGACATGATTGCAGGTCCAAGTGAAATTGGGGTTTTAGCGGATGATTCGGCTAATCCTGAGCACATTGCAATAGATTTACTTTCACAAGCAGAACACGATGAGATGGCAAGCTCTATTTTGATAACTCCATCCCAAAAATTTGCAGATGCGTGTGCACTCGAAATCGAAATATGGCTGAAAAAGCTTCCTCGTGAAGAGATCGCACGAAAATCAATTGAAGAGCGTGCCGCAATTATCGTCACCGAGTCAATGGAAGAAGCTGTTAAACTGATGAATTGCATTGCACCAGAGCATTTAGAGGTAGCAACCAATAACCCGTTTGAACTTTTAGCATCTATAAAACACGCTGGAGCAATATTTTTAGGACATAATACCCCCGAAGCAATCGGTGATTATGTAGCGGGTCCGAATCATACGTTACCTACAGGGGGAACAGCGAAATTTTACTCCCCTCTTGGGGTTGAGAATTTTATGAAAAAATCTTCCATCATAGCTTTTTCTAAACAAGCAATTAACGAAATTGGTGAGGCTTGTGCTCTCATCGCTCATACTGAAGGGCTTGGTGCACACGAAGCATCAGTTCGTTGTCGTTTAGATAAATAAACTTTTTTTATTCTTTCCTTTCCCTTTGCGGGAAATATTTCCAAACGGTTACATATCAAAAAGTTATCGCAAAAATGAGTTTCCTTTTAGTTTCGGTTAAACCTTATTTAGCTAATATCAACTCAGCAGAAATGCCATTATAAGCCTATTATAATGACAATAGATAATTATTATTCTATTAAGCAATAGGAATTTAAGGAGAATATATGCAGTTAGGTTTCTTGGTAGACCTTCGCCTTTGTATGGGCTGTAAGGGCTGTGAGATCGCATGTAAAGTGGAAAATGAAGTTCCACTAAGCACATGGCGTCTTCGTGTAAAGTATGTCGATGTTGGGAGTTTTCCGGAAACTAGACGTACGTTTACTCCACTTCGTTGTAACCACTGTGCTAATGCGCCGTGTGAACGTATTTGTCCTGTAAGTGCGTTGCACTACATTGAAAACGGTATTGTAAATATTGATAAAGAACGCTGTATTGGGTGTGCAGGATGTGTTATGGCGTGTCCTTACGGAGCTATTTACATCGATCCGCAAACACAAACTGCGGACAAATGTACCTATTGTGCTCACCGTATTGCAAGCTCTATGATGCCGTCATGTGTTGTTGCGTGTCCAGTTGAAGCGAATATTTTTGGAGATTTAGACGATCCATTGTCGAACATCAGTAAATATATTCAACAGCACCAAGGCAATGTTCAAGTTCGTAAACCGGAAAAAGGAACCGATCCTCACCATTTTTATGTTGGTGGCGGAAATGTTCAGTTAAATCCATTGGCATCATTCCGTGGAGAGGGTCATAACCTCTTTAACAAACTTACTCATCTCCCTTTAGGAGGGCACCACTAATGGTACACGAAGCAATTGCAGCAACGAATGCGATAGTCGTCCTTGACGTTCCTCTTCCTGGAATTGTCTGGGGTTGGATTATTACGATGAATATGTGGGCGAAAAGTATCGGTACCGGTATTATTTTCATCACTTTCTTTTTATTGAAAAAATATCCTGAGGAAACTGGTTTTATACGGTTTCCTGCAGTCGTGGTGTCGATCGTATTTATCCACCTTTTCTTATTTTTTACCGTCATTGATTTGCACCAAATGTTCCGCTTTTGGCACATTTTCTTCTACCCGCATATGACTTCGGCGATTACGATCGGTGCATGGATGGCAACAGGTTTTGTTGGTCTTTTATTGGCTATGGCATATTTCATTTATATGCACCCTAGAAAAGATAAAGAGATGTATGACAAATTATTGGGATACACTGTCATTTTAGCAATTCCAGTCACGTTATACACTGCAGGTCTTATGGCTCAATCAACAGCGCGTGAGCTATGGCAAATGCCTACTGAATCGGCGCAAATGATTTTAGCTGCCCTTTTAGCAGGGTCAGCAACGATGATTTTATTGGGCGGCAATAGATTTAATAACAGAATCAAAAAAGATCTTGGGCTCATTTTGGGATTGAGTGCGTTTTCGGCATTTATCCTTTATATGGCAGAGTACATTTTCGGTGGAATGAAAGCAGAAGAGGTTATTGCGACATTAGAGTTTATCAAAGGTGGAGAATACACCATTATGTTCTGGATTGGACAAGTTATGGCGTTCATCATCCCAATGGTTCTTGTCTGTTTGAGTATTAAGAAAGAGTCGTATTATTTGTTGAAGATCGCTGCTGTATCAGCATTGGTCGGTTTATGGGTAGCTAAACACGTTTGGCTAGTTATCCCACAATTGTTAAACATGAGCTAAAGAGGTAAATGATGTATTTAGAAAGCAGAAGAACATTTTTAAAAGGTGCAGCGTTCACCGTAGCAGGCGCAGCTATTGCAAAAGGGGTTTTTACAACCGATGCAGTTGCTGAATCAGTTGAAAATAGTAAATTTACCAATACTCCAGATACTCTTTCATTTTATCCTCCATTGGACCAATGGGATAATTTCCAAGAGCTTGATGGAACAGACTGGAAACGTGGCGGTATCGGTCGTCACGGTGTAAAGAGTGAAGAGAATCCTGATGGTATTTTAGTTCATGACTATATGGTTATTCCTACGGCATGTTCCAACTGTGAAGCTTCATGCGGATTGACGGCATGGGTTGATAAAAAAACGATGACGGTTAAAAAGTACATGGGTAACCCATTGCATCCGGGTTCACGTGGACGTAACTGTGCCAAAGGGTATGCCGTTCAGTCACAAATGTACGACCCAGATCGTATTCCATTCCCACTCAAACGTGCTCCTGGTTCAAAACGTGGAGAGGGTAAATGGATTCGTACAACATGGGATGAGGCGATGACCACCATTGGTAAAAAGATGGGTGATACGATTCGCAAAGGGGATGAACTCTCTAAAAAATCGGTTATGTACCATGTTGGTCGTCCGAATGAAAATGGCTTTGTTCCTAAAGTTTGGGAAAGTTTGGGTCTGGATTCGTACAACTCTCATACGAACATTTGTTCGGCAAACGGTCGTACACCGACGATTCATTTTGTGAATGATGACCGTACCAGTCCTGACTGGGGGAATGCAAAACTTATTTTCTTGAACTCGTCGCATGCAGCGGATGCAGGGCACTATTTTGCGCAAGCTGCGGCATATATTGCTGATGCTCGTAAGAAGGGTGCGAAAATGGTCGTTATGGACCCTCGTCTTTCAAACTCTGCGGGTATCGCGGATTTATGGCTCGCACCATGGCCGGGTACTGAAACGGTCATCTATCTTCATTTGGCAAGCCGAATTTTGAGTGATAATCTTGTAAATAAAGCCTTTGTTAAACGTTGGTTTAACTGGGATACATTGATGAAAGATAGTGATTATCTCAATTATATGGTTGAAAAAGGGTACGTCCCAAAACTTCCAGAAGGGCGTGATTTTGAAAGTTATTTAGAGCTTTTAAAAGATATGTATGCGCCATATACTCTCGAATTTGCTGAAAAAGAGACCCATATTCCAGCCTATAAACTTGAAAAACTCTATGAGATGTTTATTTGGGCAGAAGATGCCATTTCGACGTACGTTTGGCGTGCGGCCGCTGCGGGTAATCGCGGTGGATGGATGGTCGGTAAAGCGGTATTCTTTGTAACCGGTTTACGTGGTGCTATCGGCAATGTCGGCGGAACTGGTTTTTATCATTCACACGATATTTCAGTGGGTGGTAAAGGGGGAAGTTCTACTGTTGGACAGGGTAAAGGCGGTGCAGACGTCCCTGCGGTTAAAGCATGGAACGAGTTGACATGGCCACCAGAATGGCCTATTTCAACGTATGAAATGTCATTTTTATTGCCTCATCTTTTGAGTGATACTGAGTGGCAGAAAAAATGGAATGATCGCGGATTGCAAGTACCAAGTAAATTGGCTGTCTATGCTCCTCGTATGTACAATCCGGTGTGGATTAATCCGGATGGATTCCGTTGGATCGAAGTTCTTAAAGATGAGACAAAAATGGAACTTACCTTTAACCTCTCTCCGGTATGGTCAGAAACAAACTGGTACATGGACTATGTCCTTCCCGTCGGACTTGCAGGTGAGCGCCACGATCAGCACTCTGAAGCAACGATTCCTGCACGATGGACAACGTTCCGTCAGCCGGTATTGCGTGTAGCACTCGAAAAATCGGGTTGGAAACCAAAAAATCCAAATCGTGCAACTCTTGAAGCACACATCAAAGCAGGTCTTGGTGAAGTGTGGGAAGAGAATGAGTTCTGGTTCCAATTGTGTACGGATTATATTGACCCTGATGGAAGTTTGAACATCAAGAAGATGTGGGAAAGTAAACGTCATCCAGGCAAAGCGGTTACCATTGCAGAATGGTACGATGCGGCATTTGGAGATAATCTTCCGAAACTTCATGAAACGGTTATGAATGATGAACGATACACGAAAGAAGAGTTCCCAGTTTATTCGTACATGAGAGATCATGGTGTATGGCTCGAAGAAGATAAAATTTACAACGTTCAAGAGCGTGAACTCAAAATGGAAGAGGGCAAAGTTGAATCGTATGAGCATAAATACGATGCGGCATCGATGAGCGTTGACAGTTCGGGCATTATTAGTGCAGTTGATGACAAAGGGGTATCGAAAAAAATCGGAATCCAAATCGACGGTAAAAAAATGCAAGGCTTTACGACACCAACGCGTAAACTTGATGTATATACACAATGGGTAGCAAAAGATTGGAAATGGCCAGAATATGGAATGCCAATCTATCCACGTAATGACAAAGAGAAAGAAGATATGGTTCATATTGTCTCTCACGTCAATCATATCTATATGAAAGAGGAAAACTCATTTGCTCTCAATACGGTCTTCCGTTTGCCGTATAACATTCATACCCGTTCGGCGAACTCCAAACATTTGATGGAAATAAGCCAAAACCATGATCCTATTTGGATCAGTACGGGAGATGCAAAACGTCTTGGCCTTAAACGCGGTGATGCGATCCGTGTAAAAATTGTTGATACAGTTTCAGGACTGGAGAGTGGACATTTTGTAGCGATGGCAGTTCCAACTGAGGGCGTTCTTCCCGGTACGCTTGCGTGTTCACATCATGGCGGACGATGGAAGCTTACTAACCATGTCACAATCCCTAATGGGGTAAGTGATGGTAAGGTAGCACCGGGCGTAGCGCCTCGTGATTTGAGTAACAAAGACTTCCTCAAAGAATCACCGGCAAACGTAGGTAAAGTAGGTGGTCAAAGTATCATCGATGATTACAGTGGTACAAGTGGTATCAACAGCTTTGGAGTACCTGTAGCTGAAATCCAAATGGATGGAAAAGTGGGTAAACTCAAATACGTTGAAGGGATTAAAGGGTTCAAAGCAGAGCGTTTTGCCGAGTATAACCGAGATTCTGAAAATGTATGGTGGGATGGACTAAGTGGTTCATGGCAAAATGCTGTTGCGGCTCCGCATCCTGACCCAGTATCCGGAATGCACTGCTGGCACCATAAAGTTCTTGTTGAACCGGCGCAGCCAGGAGATAAAATCGGAGATATTTTTGTCAATTATGACAACAATCTCAAAGTTTACCAGGCGTGGAGAGATAAGCTTTCACGTGGATTGGATTCTAATTCCAAACTTCGACGTCCTCGTCACATTTTCCGTCCATGGGTCAAGCTTGATCCAGCATCGTATGATGTGACAATTAAGGCGTAAAAACCTTTCTTCCCCTTGCTAAAAGGGACTTCTAAAGGGCTTTTCAGCCCTTTTGGCTACAATCCTACAATCACTATTAAAAGGCCTAACCGTTATGGATGAGATCATTGCACGAAGCAATATATATGCACTTCTTTCTCGAATACTTCTCCAAGAACTGGACAGTGAACTCTTGGAAACACTTAAAACAGATCCGACAGTATTAGAATTTTTTCCTCATTGGAATGAGTGGGAACAGCGTACAAGCATAAGTAATACTAAACTTTTAGAAGAGTATCTTAATCCTGATTTTACCAATCTGTCTATTTTACATCTTGTTCCATATGAGACTTTTTATACACGCTCAGATCAAATGATTGAAACGGGCGGGGCTAATCCAGTCACGGATATTTACAGTGCATACGATTTTATGGTTGATTATGAAATCGCTCGTGTTGTTTCCGCCGATCACATTGGAATCCAATATGAATTTATGCATCATCTCTGTGATGCACAAAAAAAAGCTATGGAAGAAAATGATTCAGAGGCGGTTCGAGATCTTCAAGAGGTACAGCACCGTTTTTTGAATACTCATTTACTTCAATGGGCACCGATGTATCTCATCAATATGAAATATGAATCCAGAACCCCTTTGTATTACGATGCTGCTGAGACGGCACTGGAGTTTATCCTCTCTGATAATGAAACCTTAAGTGCAGTAGTTTCCAAAGATTCATGAGTCTTTTAATCCTCTCTCCAAGTAGATGCGTTAGAGCGTTGAGTGTCAATTCGATTTGCACCCATTGTGCTGACGTGTGTCCTATCGGTGCCATTAGTATCACAGACCGGCTCCCCTCCATTAATCAAGTGCAATGCGTCGGATGTGCAGGATGTGTTGCGGTGTGTCCAACTGAAGCGTTGAGTTTGGATGATTTCAGCTCAACCGACTTTTTCTTTACGTTTGCATCGGATGAGGAGAATCTCATTTCGTGCCAAAAAAATGTCCCTTGCATAGCGGCTTTGAGTCATGAACAGCTGATTTCTTTTGCTCAAATGAAACATGGCGTTGTTTTAGATACGGGGCACTGTGCACAATGTGATATTGGCTCACATGTTTTAGCAACACTTGCACATACGCTTGAAAATACCAATTATCTACTCGAAGCGATTGAATCAGAGTTTCGAGTAGAATGCTCGGATATTGGATACAGCGCTTTGGAAGAAGATGAAACAGTCGTGGAGAGAAGAGATTTTTTCAAGACGTTTCATCTTCGCGGATTGGGTAAAATTCGAGGGGATTTTGAAAAAGAGATTCAGAAAACGACGGATGAGTTTGTAGAGTATTCAACCGACAGTTCCCATACTAAAGAGTTGAGGACAAAAAAAATTACCGATCGACGTAAACTTTTTTTTACTGCGATAAAGCGATTGCCGACTCCGTCAATTTTTCACGTCGTTGATGGGTCAAAAATACCGTTTACGTCCCAAAAATTAATGGATGAGTCATTGTGCACTGCGTGTGAGATGTGTTATAGAATTTGTCCGACAGGGGCTTTAACCTCTGATGTTCGTAATTCTAAAATTGATTTCGACCCGTTTTTATGTGTCAAATGCCATCTGTGCCATGATGTCTGTGAACCAAAGGCAATTACCCTTTCCGAATCGTATAATTTAGCGGAATGGTACAAACCAACGGTACAGAATCTTGTAACCTATAGGGTAAGACGATGCGATGAATGCGATGCACTATTTAGTTCCAGTGTCGGGGATAAAATTTGTCGTCGCTGCCGTTTAGAAGACGAAGAAGCAAAAGAGTTATGGGGGCTTGAATAAATGATGAACAATGACAATTCGATTACGACAGAAACGTTACTCTATGGGTTTATTGCAGAAAATGCGCACAGCAATCGTTTTTCGGTTACGGTCAATAAATTGTTTAAAGGTAATGGAATAAATGCTATGGCAATACCGATGAACATACGTCCGGATGATCTGGCATTTACCATTTCACAAATGCGCAGTTCAAAACTTTCCGGTGCCGTGATTTCGTCAGAGTACCAAGAGGAAGCGTTTGCTTTGTTGGATAGAGCTTCTAATTTGGCACAAGATCATGGATATTGTGATTTTATCCGTATTGTCGAGGGTGAGCTTATCGGAGAACTCATTATGCCGATGGCTTTGGAAAAATTTGCAGACAGCGAAGCATTTGAAGACGATATTGCATTGAACTCAATGACGCACTATTTTTATGAATTAACTACAGGAGAAAAGAATGATTAAAACGGATTTTAGTGATTTAAAAGCTGAGTTTGACCAGTTTGTACGAGGTAAATGTGAGAGCGGAAGTTGTGAGCCATCCAGTGATGAAAAAAGTGAAGAAGAAGCAGAGGAATATGTTCCTGGATTTGTGGATGAACTAGGGGATAAACTTCTTGCCCCTTATCATAGCGGTGTCTATTTTTCTCGAATGGATATTAAGCGGGTCGCCGAAGCAATCGATGAATCCATCCCCATCAAAGAGCGTAAAAAAATGATTCGAGCGCTGTTTCGTCATACAACACGACGTTCGTATCTGCAAGAGGCATTTGATGAATTTAACCGCCATTTTGGAGGACGTATTTTGATTTATACAGAACTTTCCGAAGCATTTCCTGCGTCAAAACCGATTTTTGATGCCAATATAGCAAAAATTAAAAAGACTCAAAAAATGTTGGATCAGATTATACAAGATTTTGAAGAGATAGAGCCGACGGATGAGCCGATGATGATGTAATCTTACTCTAAAACAAAAGAGTGAATAACTCTTTACCCAACAAACCGATACCCAATTCCCGTTTCGGTGATAATACGCTTCGGACGGGCGGGATCGGCTTCGATTTTTTGGCGTAGTTGATTGATAAAAACACGCAGATAATGCGTTTCATGCTGATAACCGACTCCCCATATCGCTTTTAAAAGCCACGAATGGGTAAGTGCTTTACCGTGGTTTTCCATAAAAATTCGGAGAAGTTTAAACTCTTTGGGAGTGAGTTTGACACCTTCATCATCGATTGTGACGATTCTGCCCGATATATCCATCGTTATTGCACCAACAACTAAAAGTGATGATGCGGTTGATGTCGGAAGTACACGACGTAAATTGGCTTGTATACGGGCAATAAGCTCATCGGTACTAAAAGGTTTGGTTACATAATCATCGGCTCCGGAATTCAGTGCGGCTATTTTGTCGGACTCATCATGGATTGCAGATACGATAATCACGGGAGTTTGTTCATCTTCGCGATAACGCTCTAAAAACTTCACACCGCTCATATCCGGCAATCCCAAATCGAGCAAAATCAAATCAAAATGTTTATCCGCCCCTTTTTTTAATCCCTCTTTTCCCGTTGCTGCCGTCTCCGTCATAAATCCTGCAAATGCGAGTGTCATCGCAAGCAAACGGCGGATGGAGGGATCATCGTCTATAATCAGGATATGGTGAAGGGTCATAATTCACCGCGCAGTGTCACCCGAACGCAAAAATGGTCATTCTCCATCTCTATCATCAATTTTCCGCCGTGTGCTTCGATAATGGTTTGAGAAAGCCGCAAACCAATCCCCGACCCCGGTTTACCTTGGGAATTATCCAGCCGACCTGAGATAGTACCAAGTGTGCTGATCGTGTCAGCCGAGGGGAGATTCCCATTGTTGCAAATGACCAAATAGAGTTCATTGTATGCGCATGTCATCTCGACGCTCACATCGTCTCCGTATTTAAATGCATTGTCCAGTAGATTGCCTATGGCTAATTGAAGCAGGGTAAAGTCTGCCATAATAGGGGGAGCGTCAGATGTTAATGATAGTTTTGCTTGCCGATACCAGTCATTTTCAGCTATCGATAATGCAGATGAGACCACCTCTTCCAATCGTCCCATCGTCATATTGAGAGGTGTTCTCTGCTCACGAAAGCGTGCATTGACGAGTAGATTATCGATTACCTTTTCCATACGGCGGGATCCTTCGACAATGGTTTGAATCATTGCTTCTTTGTCGTTTGTTGCAAGGATAAAATTTCGGTTTGCAAGATTGCTAGCAGCACCTCGAATGAGTGTTAACGGGGTTCTCAGTTCGTGAGATAGAAGGTCAAGTAAACTTTTTTGCATGTTAGCAACAATGCGATCTTGTTTCGAATCTTTGGTTAAGAAAGTTAAAATAGGTCCGGTCATAAAGGTGGTTGCTAATGCCATAATTACAAACATTGTAAAGAGCTCTGTCGAGAGAATCCCCATCTCATAGCCAATATTTAACACAACCAATTCCATTAGCCCTCGTGTGTTCATCAAAATTCCCAATGAGAAGGAATCCCGCCAATTGAAGCCCATGAATTTCGCAGCCAACGAACTTCCTAATAATTTTCCGGTGACGGCAATAATAATAATCAGTCCGCAGACAAGCCACCCATCGCTCGTATTAAGCAATCCAATCTCAGTTCGAAGCCCAGTAAGGGCAAAAAATAAGGGGAGCAATACAAGGAGACTGACGTATTCCAAGCGCGGTGCGATCAGTTCTTTTAGCCTTGAGATTGCAGAGGAAGGCATCATCGCCCCTGCCATAAAAGCACCGAAGAGAGCGTGAATACCGATTGATTCGGTGACCAGCGAAGAGACGAGGAGTAAAACCACAATGGCCGACATGGCGTTCATACTGAGTCGCTCGTTCTGAGTACTCCCAATTTTTGCGAGAAGGGGGCGAATACCATAAAACATAACGACAACATACGCAGCGATAAAGAGCAACAGAAACAAGGAAGAACCCAGCGTTCCCGAAATTGAGAGGGCGATAATAAGGGCTAGAATATACCATGCGGTGATATCATCCGTCGCGGCGCAGGTAATCGCCATCGCACCGTAGCTGGTATCGGTGAGATTTTTTTCTTTGATAATACGAGCAAGGACAGGAAAGGCAGTAATACTCATGGCAATACCGATAAAGAGAGCAAACGGCATGAACGAGACATTTTGAGGAGCAAATAGTGGATAGAGCCAGTACGATAAGACTACCCCCAAGAAGAAAGGGAAGATGATGCTGGCATGACTGATAAATACCGATGCACTCGATTGTTTTTTGATCTTTTCAAAATCAAGTTCCATTCCGACAACGAACATAAAAAATATCAGTCCGAGCTGACTGATGAGGCTGAGATTTCCCAAGGATTCTTTTGGGAATAAAAAGATCGAAAATTCAGGAAAAAACAGCCCCAACAAGGATGGTCCAAGGATGATACCGGCGATAATTTCTCCCACAACTGTAGGCTGGGCGACAAAGGAGACTAAAAAACCGAACAGACGGGTAGCCACCATAATCACAACAATTTGAATCAGCAAAAGAGCTAAAGGGTGGTGTAATTGTTTCAGGAAATTTTCGATCAAACCTGAACTTAGTGTTGTATGGGGCATAGCGGTATACAAGAGAGTAGCACTTTCTAGGGCGCTTCCTTCATGAAGGACATAGGCGATTCCGCTACCGAAGAAAACGATAATGGCAATATATAAAAGGAGTGTTTTTTTCATGCCGGAAGTGTAGCGCAGTTCGTGTCAGGAAAGTATCAAGATATAAAGTAGTCGTATCGTTTTAGCCGATTAATCCACTTTCTAATATAAGCTGCCACACCAATGCTGTTGTAATTCCTGCGGCAAAGCCTGCGAGTATATCATCTCCCATCACTCCCCATCCCCCTTTGGTTTCACGATCTATTCGTCCAATAAGTGAAGGTTTTTTGATGTCATAAATGCGGAAGAAAATAAAACTCATTACAATCTGGATAGCTATTCCATTATCAAAATTTCCTAAGTCACCCATGGTAAACACTATTCCTGGAGCAATAGCAAGGGCAATCCACATCCCGACCAGCTCATCAATGACAATACGGGAATCATCATGGGTTTCGCAAGAGGCTTCGTGTTTATCAATCGCTTTTATTGCAATGAGTGTGATTAAAATAGAGAGCATAAAAAGGGTCTGTGATCCAAAAAACATTAAAATTACGACACCAAAAGGGAGAGAAACAAGAGTTCCAACTGTTCCGGGTGCTTTAGGTGCATGACCACTTTTTAAGAGGGTGAGAAAAAGCCAGTTTAGTTTCATAATCGTTCCTAGGTTAGGGAAGTAGTTTGGTAGAGATTCATTAATTCGACGTAAAAATCTTTTTCGCTATGTTCTTCAAGCAGTCCGTTTGTCGGCATAATGTCGTAATAGAGCTTGGCTAGATTTTTAAATCGGTTTGGATGGAGAGTTGAAACAATGAGTGAAGAAATCTCTTTTCGAACTAAGACGGCTGGGGGGAGAAGTCCTTGTTTCATAAGCTCCAAAATTGATTCGGAATTGTAAGAAATATGGTGATGGTGTCCATGTGGACAAGTCTGTATACTGACGAGTGTTTTGCACAGGTTACAATAAACGTATTCACTGGCGATGCATACCTCTATATTAATGCCAACCAGACGATCGACAACTGATTTATTGGCATTTCGATCATAGTACATACCGATACCTGCATGATTCTGACCAATCATAAGGCGATCGCACCCATAATTTTTAGCAACAATAGCATCGAGTATAACTTCATTACTTCCTGCAAAAATATAGCTATTTTCCAGTGGAACAACAATCACTCGACTTTGGGGCAGGTAATTGGTGATGAAAAATTCAAGCACTTCATGTCGAAGTTCGTAAGTAAGATCACTGCTTGCATAGGGTTTGAATAAAAATATAACGACTAAATCACTTCTGTCCAAGCTCTGACGAATAAGACGCTCATGGGCACGATGGAGAGGATTGGCTGCCATGAAAATAGCGGTTGTATGTTTAGCAGAAATTTGTTCCTGCGCTTTTTTAATTTTTGAGTGAATGGCTTCGATAGGGGAAAGGTCAATGGAATATTCCCCACAAAGAGCATATTTACCTAAGCGTTTGTAGGTTGCACTTACTCCGGGATGGGCAAGATCTTCTGTTCCATAAATTTGTCGAAGACGTTCAATGGGATTGATGGGGAAAACTTCATCAACGCATATTTCACCGACTATTACATTCTCACATACTAAATTAAGAATTTCTCCCTTTTTGGTACTGAGTAAAATGGTTTCATTAGTCTTTCCATTGGGTGAAAGAATGAGAGGGAATGGAAACGTTGTTCCATCAAAAAGCCCACTTTGAAGTACTTCCATACATTGCTGTGCGTTCATGAGTCGCGTGACAGGAGAGAGCATCCCAGATTTGAGTAGGGTAAGCGCGCTTAATGCCTCTTGGTCAATATATAGAGCTCTATTTTTTCTTGATGATGCCATACTTTTTTCTCTTTTCCCATAAGCTTTTACGTGAAATACCTAATTTTTTTGAGAGCTCCGTATCCGGAAAACGGTTTTGAAAATTGGTCATGATGTATTTGACGTATTCCTCAATTGGTAAGATTTCCCCTTGATCAAAGAGTTGACTTTCACTTTCGATCTCGATGAGACGGAAAGGAACATTTTCAACATGCTCCGTGCTGGAAATAATACATGACTTTTTCTCAATCAGTTCAAAAAAAGTTTTATGATCACTTTTTTTGAGGTTTTGAAAGTCGGTAATATAAAGGATATTCGTATTGGAAAAAAGTGCAATTTCATGAAGTGCTTTAGGCGAACTAAGGGAAATAAATTGAAGATTTTCCCGATGATGATCAGCATATCCAAAGGCAAAGGCATCGGCATATTTTTGATAACCACTGCAAATCATGATGGGGAGTTCTGTTTTATCAAAATCTTCATCAATCTTAACACTTGTAAAGCTATGGGCTAAATAACGCTCATAGGTCTGATTCTGACGGCGAAGTCGTTCGTGATTTTGAAAATGTTGAATTTTCCGAATTAACTCTTCAATCATAAATGGTTTGAGAATATAATCCTTTGCCCCTGCTGCAAGGGGTTTGGATACGGTATCATTGCTGACATAGGAAACCATCAAAATAACGACGGCATCCTTGTACGCTTCGATAACAGGATAAATATCTTGGCCGCTAATGTTGGTTGAGAGGAGAATGACATCGTATGGCGTACCTTTTAGTGCTTCTTTAGTCGAGCTGCTAATATCACAATTGTGATTTAGATCACTGAGTTTAGAAGCAATACTTTGTGCGAGATAAATCTCATTTTCGATAATTAAGACGTTCATCCGTTTTTCCAATCAAAATAGTATAACGAAGCAGTTGCGAGGACACCCACTCCTTCTTTTCGTCCGATAAAGCCGAGGTGCTCCAAGCAATTCTTTAGAGTTCGCATTTTTATAGGCACTGTCTGTATCGGGGAAAAGCATTCCAATATCACCCAAACAAGCAGCACCCAGCAGTGCATCAATAAGAGCATGAATCGCAACATCTCCATCACTGTGAGCTAAAAAGCCAAATGGACTGTCGATTTCTACGCCACCAAGCACCATTGGTTTACCCTCTTCAAAGGCATGGACATCGAAGCCATTTCCGGTAAAAATAGCGCTTGAAGGAGATTTTAGACACTGAAGCGCGGTGAGATCGCTGACATGCGTTATTTTATCGGCTAAAATGTCTCCTTCAATAAGATGGCGTGTTCCGCCACAAGCTATAATTGCACTGCTCTCATCGGTATATTCAATGGATGTTTTTAGTGCTTGGATAAGAATGGATGTTTTGGAAAGCTGTGGAGTCTGAATACGTTTTACTTGATCACGATTTATCGTCTCATGATTATAGAGTATGGTGTCATTGACACTCAGCGCTGGAACGATGCAATCGGCGAATTCTTTTGCATTTATAAGACGCTGTATGAGATCAGAGCTAACACATGAACGTGCAATATCGCTAACTAGCACATGGGAAGTTTCAACGTGCTTCATTGCGTTAAGTAATGAGTGCTGACGGCTATCTCCACCGGCAACAATCGTATGCTCGCACATGCTTTGCATAAATAACAGTTCATCAGTGTGCGCAACTACGATTACTTTTGCAAAAGATTCCATATGAGTGATACGGTTAGTAACATATAGCCACAGCGGATCGTGATCAATTCGAAGCCACTGTTTTTTAACAGGAACTTTAAAACGGCTTGAATTACCTGCTGCGAGTAGAATAAGTGTCAAATCAGACAATTTATATCCTGTTTTATGGGTAGTGTTACGAAAGTATACACATAAAAAGCTGTTTTTTATCTTGTTTGTGATAAATTCTACTTAAAATGATTAAGAAATAAAGAGCATATAAAATAATGTTTCCCTAAATATTCTTGAAATTTTTAATATAAGTTGAAACTGATACGACCCTTTTAGGGGGTCTTATTTATAAGTCCACTGTAGCTTTACGCAAAGTCCAAGGAGTAAAATTATGAGAACAAAATGGGTCGATGAACGAAAAAATGATACAGTTTGTACTCAGATGTATTATGCCAAGCAAGGTATTATCACGGAAGAGATGAAGTATGTAGCAGCAATAGAAGAACTAGATGCTGAGCTCGTCCGCAGTGAAGTAGCGCGTGGTCGTTTAATAATACCTGCCAATATAAATCACAAAAATTTAGAGCCAATGGCAATCGGGATTGCAGCACGCTGTAAAATCAATGCGAATATTGGTTCTTCAGCAATTGCTAGTGATGTGCAAGGGGAAATTGAAAAAATTCAAGTTTCTCAGCATTATAAAGCCGATACGGCCATGGACCTTTCAACAGGTGGAGATTTGGATGAGATTCGCCGTGCGGTTATTGCCAATTCAAAAATTCCTATTGGAACAGTGCCCATCTATCAAATTTTGCATGATGTTCATAATAAGATTGAAGATATGAGTATCGAAAAAATGCTTGAAGTATTAGAGCGTCAAGCGCAGCAAGGGGTGAGTTATTTCACTATCCATGCAGGATTTTTGCTTTCAACAATGCCTAAAGTAGCTAAACGTAAAATGGGAATCGTCAGTCGTGGCGGATCTTTGATGGCGGCATGGATGATGCACTATCATCGTGAAAATCCTTTTTATACCGCGTATGATGAGATTTTAGACATTTGTGCCCGCTATGATGTTTCTCTTTCACTTGGAGATTCTCTGCGTCCGGGATGTTTAGCAGATGCTTCGGATGATGCACAGCTTTCTGAGCTTAAAGTTTTGGGAGAATTGACATTACGTGCATGGGAGAAAAATGTTCAAGTCATGATTGAAGGACCGGGACATGTTCCTCTCAATCAAATCGAACGTAATATGAAAATTCAACGAGAATATTGCCATGAAGCACCATTCTATATTTTAGGTCCTCTAGTAACGGACATTGCAGCAGGGTATGATCACATCAGCTCTGCAATCGGTGCGGCAGTGGGCGGATGGCATGGTGCGTCAATGTTGTGCTATGTTACTCCTAAAGAACATTTGGGGCTACCTAATGCTGAGGACGTTCGTAATGGAATCATTGCTTACAAAATCGCAGCGCACGCAGCAGATATTGCACGCGGTCGAAAAGGTGCACGTGACGTTGATGATGCAATGAGTGATGCTCGTTATGCGTTTGATTGGAATCGTCAGTTTGAATTAGCCCTTGATTCTGAGCGTGCACGTGAGTATCATGATGAGACCTTGCCTCAGGACGTTTTCAAAGAAGCAGAGTTTTGTTCCATGTGCGGACCAAAGTTTTGCAGCTACAAAATTACCCAGCAGATTATGGACAATCCAGAATCAATGGCGTGGATTGCGGCAGAAGAAAATAAAGCGGCTACGGCTAGTTAGTGTCATTCCCGCGTAGGCGGGAATCCAGCTAGATCCCCGGGTCAAGCCCGAGGATGACGTTGTATAATTTGATTATGAGGGAAAATAAAATGACAGAAGAAATTGTAAAAAGTGCGTTATCCAAGGTTACATATCCTGGGTTTACGAAAGACATCGTAGCGTTTGGATTTGTTAAAGAGATTAAGATTGAGGGTAAAAATGTTAGTGTAGTGGTTGATATAACCTCAAGTGCGCCAGAAGTTGCTCATCAAATTACACATGAAGCTACCGATGAGTTAAAACTTGCAGGTTTTAGTGACGTAGTCATCAATATACAAGCACCGAAAATGCCTCGTGAGAGTTCATCAAAAGGCAAAAATATTGCTCCTCAAGTGAAAAATTTCATTATGGTAAGTTCAGGTAAGGGGGGCGTTGGTAAATCAACGACTTCGGTAAATCTTGCAGTGGCACTTGCAATGCAAGGTAAAAAAGTAGGTTTGTTGGATGCTGATATTTATGGTCCAAATATTCCTCGTATGATGGGTATTGACGGAATCAAACCTGAAGTAGTCGGTAATAAAGTTCTTCCGATCAAAGCATACGGTGTGGAAGTAATGTCTATGGGCTCATTGATGGAAGATGGGCAGTCTCTGATTTGGCGCGGTGCCATGATCATGAAAGCAATTGAGCAATTCTTACGTGACATCGTGTGGTCAGATTTAGATTGTTTGGTCATTGATATGCCTCCAGGTACAGGTGATGCTCAGCTTACTTTGGCACAAAGTGTTCCGGTTACTGTAGGTGTTACGGTTACGACTCCCCAAATGGTAGCATTGGATGATTCACGACGAAGTTTGGATATGTTTAAGAAATTGCATATCCCAATTGCGGGTGTTATTGAAAATATGTCTGGATTTATTGCTCCTGATACCGGTGTAGAATATGACATCTTTGGAAAAGGGACTTCTGAAGCAATGGCTAAGCAGTTTGACACAACTATCTTGGCACAAATTCCTATCGAGCCTTCGATTCGTACAGGTGGAGATGAAGGGAAGCCTATTACCTATTGTGTTCCGACATCTGAAACGGCAAAACGTTATATGAAGGCAGCGCAAGAGCTATGGGCAACGATTGAAAAAATCAATGCTGATGGCGGTGTTGACAATCAAGCAATCCAGCCAAATACCCCTCCAGGTGTATCTGCATGCTCAACAGCTGCCGCTCCTGCTCCGAAAGCTTCAAGCGGTGAAAGTTGTGGAACTGGGTGCGGTTGTCATTAAGTTTTAGACGCTATTTCTCTTCCTCTCGTCATTCTAGGGCTTGACCCTGGGAATGATGAAGTACCATCACTCCTTAGAACTCATTTCCGCTTTTGAACATCTTGGATTCAAATTCGATGACACGATTACGTCCTGAATTCTTTGCTTCATAGAGGGCTATATCGGCAAATTTGATAACCTTCCAAATTGAATCTGCATCCGATGGGAAGTGAGAAATTCCTATACTAAGCGTCTTTTCAACGCTATCATTTCCAAACTGATATTTTTTTGCGGCAAATTGTGTACGAATTTTTTGGGCAACACCTAAAGCTCCTTCTCTTGTTGTATTGTGCAAGAAAATAAGGAATTCTTCTCCTCCGTAACGGATAGGGAGATCAGCTTTACGAACGGTTGACTGTAAAATTTCAGCGAGAGATTTGATGACTATATCTCCTGAATCGTGCCCGTAAGTATCATTGACCATTTTAAAATAATCTATATCAATCATAAGGATAGAATATGAAATATTGGATCGAAGTGCTTGTTCTGCGCTTTTGTCGATAAACTCTTCCATAAATCGTCGATTGTATAGTTTGGTTGCTCCATCGCGCAGTGACGAATCACGAAGTTTATCCATTAGTGTTTTGCTCTCAATTACTGCTTTGGCCGCTTCAAAATAGTTTTTAATACTTGGAAGTATTTGGTTTAAAATTTCAATCGTTTTGATTTCTTTAGTTGAATATGATAGGGTTAGAGCTAAATCATCGTTGATATTAAAAGGTACACAAGTGTATTCTTTATCATGAACTGAACAATTTTGACATACATTGTAAAAATCTGTTGAATAAACATCACTATGGGTACGATAGGCACGACACTCTGTTGCATTATGATCAACAATCGGAGCACAAAAACTTTTGTGATCAGTGATATAGATAAGGCGACGAGTTTTTGTCACTTTATCTACTTCATACAAAGCAAAATGATCAAAATGAAACTTCTCTTTTAAAACATAGATAAAGCGTTCATAAATATCATCTTTAGTACCGTCTAATTCAATGGTCTTCTTGAATTTATACACATCAGAGAGTTCTTTGATAATTGTTCCAGCCATGTTGAGAGGATCAGAGCATGAAATATTGGAGCTTGACATAAATGTCCCTAAGTCCTGCTTTATCCCTCCAAATGT
Organism: Campylobacterales bacterium; assembly: GCA_026390135.1. GTDB lineage: Bacteria > Campylobacterota > Campylobacteria > Campylobacterales > Sulfurimonadaceae > Sulfuricurvum. The sequence continues at coordinate 25,034 of JAPLGN010000019.1, forward strand.
TTCATCGATTTTTTCAAATAAGGTATTCATTTGCTCAGCAACGTCATTTCCGCCATCTTTGAGAGTTGTAGTAAATCGAAAAGAAAAATCACCGGTACGTGCTCGTTTAATTCCCTGTTGAAGATTTTCAAAAAGCTTCATGTAGGGTTTAAAATAGTAGTGAGTGACCCAAAGAGCAATAAATATAAAGAGAACATTAATAGCGAATATTTTGGCAATCGTTAGTGCACCTGTTTGGCGAATATCATTGATATTAAATTCCATGCTGATAGCACCAAGGACATCGCCTTCTTTCGCATTATGACAGCTCAAACAGTTTGGACTTCCATATGCTGAAGCGATATAAGGGATAGTGACACGTAAAATGGCATTTTTAGAATCTTCGCGAACTTTACTAATTATTTTACCTTCTTTGAGTACCTGTCGATCGATTCTATCTCTGGGATGCTCGTTTTGTAACCCTTCTCCATGTTGTGCAATGACGTTACCAGAACGGACGATCCAGAGAGATTGCACGTCTTTTATATTGGCAATGTTAGAAAGAAAAAATTGTCGTTTATCCATAATACCATTGACCATATGGGCGGTTAGTCCATCACGAACAATTTCAGCGGTCATTTTTGATTTTTCGATGGCATTACTATATCCATACTCTCTAAAATTGAGAGCAACATTCGTGATGGTGGCAACAGCTAAGCCTATAAGCATAAGTGCAACAATAAAAAGGATTCTTCGATTGGTATTCATAGATAACCTACTTATAAATATTTTTAATTTTTAACATTAAAACATTAGCATAGCTAAAGATGAATTAAAAGAATTTGAAATAAGATAAAAATGAGAAAGTGCTACTCGACGGTAACACTTTTAGCAAGATTTCGAGGCATATCGACATCGTTTCCTAGTCGAACTGCAATTTCCATAGAGAGAAGTTGTAGCACCACCATCATTTCAAAAAATTCGAGCATATAATCTTCGTGAAAATGCGTACGAATATGGTCATCAGCTTTGTCAAAATCAAGCGGACTAATGGAGCAAATTGTTGAATCGCGAGCACTTAGCTCTTCTACATTGCTTTTAGTTTTATCGTAGAGTTTATGTTGTGGAAGCAGTGCAATGGTAAAGAGTTCAGGATCAGCCAACGCGATAGGACCGTGCTTCATCTCACCGCTGGGATAGCCTTCTGCATGAAGATAGCTTATTTCTTTGAGTTTTAGTGCCCCCTCTAAAGCGAGAGGGAAGAAGACATCACGTCCGATAAAGAAAAATCCATGTCCGTGAAGATAGCGTTTTGAGAGACGACGGAGCTGCTCATGGATACTATTGTCAACGACCACAACTGAAGGAAGGGTCCGTAAAAGTTTAATTTGTCGAGCAATTTCATTTTCTTGAAGTGTTTTACGTTCGCTTGCGAGATGGAGGCTAAGCATCCATAAGACACTCACTTGAGTTGCGAAGGCTTTGGTCGAAGCAACCCCCTTTTCGATTCCTGCACGAGTCAGGATACTAGCATCTGCTAAGCGTACCATAGATGAGTTATCGACATTACAGATAACGAGAGTTTTAAGTCCCGCCTTTTTTGCCATTTTAAGCGATTCGAGTGTATCGGCTGTTTCTCCGCTTTGACTGATAACGACAAAGAGTGTATCGGGAGATAGAAGCGGTTCACGGTATCGAAATTCACTTGCAATTTCAACAGAAGTTTGAATTTTTGCGTGACGCTCTAATAAATAGGTTGCAACCAATGCTGCATGATAACTGGTACCGCAAGCACACAGTTTGATAGAATGAATACCATCAAAAAGCTCAGGGGGGAGTTCTTCAAAATAAACCGTTTCATCGCGTAATCGCCCCATAAGAGTATCGGCTAGAACAGTACCTTGCTCATAAATCTCTTTTTCCATAAAAAAGCGATGTCCATCTTTTTGAGCGGAGAGTTTGTTTTCACTTAGCGGGGTGAAGTGTAGATCAACTTGGTTGTTGTTCTTATCGTAAAGAGATATTTTATCAGCGGTTGCTATCCCATAATGTCCATCTTCGAGGTAAATAACTTCGTGACATTTTCCAATAAGTGCTGCATCTGAAGAACCGAAAAGAGTTTCATTCTCTTGATTTCGTCCAACAATCATAGGTGAACCCTGTTTGGCAAAGAAGATTGTGTCATTGACAGAGGCAGTAACCAGCAAAATGGCATACGCTCCTTCAAGTTCTTCGAGTGTTTTCGTGAATGCCTCAAAAGGGCTGCTGGCAGTTTTGAGATGGAATTCAAAGAGATGAACAATTACTTCAGTGTCGGTTTGACTAATAAAGTGTGATCCCTGTGCTGTGAGCTTGCTTTTCAATTCTTGATAATTTTCGATAATTCCATTATGAACCACGTAGGAACTAGAGCCTACATGGGGATGGGCATTGAGTTCAGTTGGTTTACCGTGCGTTGCCCAGCGAGTATGTCCGATACCGACTGAAAAGCCGGTACTTTCAAATTTCTGTGCTTTTTCTTCAAGATTGATCAGTTTTCCGACGGCTTTGAAAAGAGAGAACTGGTGGTTTTGCAAAACAGCGATTCCTGCGGAATCGTAACCGCGGTATTCTAGTTCACGAAGACCGTCTATGAGTATTTCTTTTACGGGTTTTGTTCCGATGTATCCTACGATTCCGCACATAATTTATACCTCTGTTAATTTAGTAATTATTTCCTGTGCATTATCGCACATCCTGTTTTGTTTTTCGATTAAGAAGTGATCCCGGACTCTATTTTTATCCGTGTGAATTTTGGCAGTTGCGATGTTGATCTGAGCTTCATCACAAAGCTGGACAAAATAAGCAAGTAATCCGCGTTGGTTTGCAGTATTGAGATTGAGTTGAGCGTAATGGATGGAATGGTCACAATCGAGAGTTATTTCCTGCGGTTTAATAATAGGTTTTGGAAGGTCAAGTTTTTTGGACATATCAAATGCTTCTTCAACAATTATTTCGATTTGTTCCATCGTACCCTCACGAGGTTGTTGCAGAAACTCGATTTTGAAATATTTGATTCCATCAAAAAGGGTAAAAATATCCATTGAAGCCACATCGAGATAGCTTAGTTTTCCGAGTAAATATCCTAAATTAAGTGGGATACGACGGAAAATATGGATAATCAAACCACCATCAATATTGAGTCCATAGGTGAAGGTCTGGCATTCAAATGCCTCTTTAGAGAGAGCTATGATCTCATCTGGAGAGTGCTTAAAAAAGAAAAGGTTGGATTCAATAGAGAGAATTTTCTTTTGTTCAACTTTACTTAATAAAGCAAAATTAGCATCACTGAGTAACCGTCGTTCTTTATTTTGACGCTTAATCGCATCGGTCAGACGGTCATTTTGAGAAGAAATTTCTAACGATGCTTCATAAAGTTCATGGAGTAAATTAGCTCCGAAGCTTGTATACGTTCCCGCACCTACTCCATTGATATCGGCATAGGTGAGAATATAGAGAAGATTGAGGTTTTCGGGAGTTTTGATTTTGGACATAAATTGATAGAGTGTTTTTTCACTGTAGAGATTTTCACGGTAGGCAACGTTGCTCATCGTAACATGGTGGCGGACAAGTAACGCTGCACGTTCATGTGTGGAAGCAGGAAGTTTAAGACTTTTGATAAAGGGTACTACGAGTTTTGTTCCCACTTCACTGTGATCTTGCTTTCTTCCTTTACCCGTATCATGAAGTAAAATGACCGATTTTAGAAGTATCTTATCGTTGAGTGAAAGCGGAGTGTACAGAGCTTCTACATGTGGGTCTTTGATATTTTCAAGCGCTTCAATACACTTAATGGAGTGCAAATCAACAGGGTAATGGTGATAACCATCAAACTGAGGGAGATGAAGTACCTTTTTGAAGGCTCCTATGAGATGATGGAGGATTCCGGCATCGTAAAACAGTTTGAGAATAACATAGAGATAATTGCGTTCAAAAAGTTTACGTAAAAGGATGTGCGTTTTGGCTTTTAATGGGTGCTTTATTGTAACATAGGTAAAGTGAAAGAGTACACTTTCATCAAATTTCCACGGTTTGTCTTCGAGAGTAGTCAAAAGCTCGAGAAGAAAGTCGATGTTCGGGATAGGGAGATTGTATGAACTGTAGAGGGTGTTCTCAAAGGCGTAAAATCCTTTACAAATCCTTCCTGATCGCAGCTTTGCGGTTTTAGTAATGTCTGTGAGATAGTGTCTCGCCATTTTTTTGACATAAATTTGGGTGAAGTTATTAATGCGCCATTGTGCTTCGAGGAGCTTGGTGACCAGTCGGCGTTCATCGGTAAATCCAAGCATTCGTGCAACACTTGGCATAAAGTCAAGAACAAGTTGGTCTTGCTGTTTATTAGCGAGCAGGTGAAGCGCACTTCGAACCCGAAAGAGCAATTCTAATGCGATACGATATTCACGATAATGTTCTTCACTAAAAAGTGTCCCGATAAGTTCACGCAGGGTCGTTACTCCATAAAGCGTTTTAGCAATCCAATACAGCAATTGGGAATCTCGCAATCCGCCTACCCCTTCTTTAATATTAGGCTGCATAGAAAAAGCATATTTAGCCCGACGTATTTCCGCCTCATTAATTTTTGCCAAAACAAATTTTTTAGGATCATCGTGACGGATGAGGGTGAGGCGATTTTGAGTTGCATTCCATGTAAAAGGGGAACCGATAATTAGACGAGATTCCATCATTGCAGTTTTAATGGTAATATCTTCACGAGAAGCATTAAACAAATCACCTACTTCATGAACACGATGACCCAGCTTTAGCCCCGAATCCCATGCTAAATAGAGGAATTTTTCAATAATAGCCGCCGTATTGTACCCTTCATTTTTTTCATATACAATCATGAGGTCAATGTCACTGTGAACACAAAGCTGTTCCCGCCCGTAGCTTCCAAGGGCGATAAGTGCGATAGGGATATTCCCACGCATAGGAAGATAATTACCAAACATTCGACGTAAAAGTGTTTTGTACATGAGAGAGATAATCGAATCAAGAGCTTTAGTATGAGTGACTAGAAAATCTTTCCCTTGATTACGCTCGAAAAGGGTTAAAAGCGAATTTTTATAATCATTAATATGCGATTTAAAAAGCTTTGAGAGCTCAAAATCACTGGCATTGGATTCGATGAGGTCTTCAAGTTGTTCGGTGATAGTCATTGGGGCTGCTTTTTTAGGATATTGTATCTCAAATCAGTGTTATTGGGAGAGGAAATGCAGGTGAAAAAATAAGCAAAAATATTATCTTATTCTTTAGTACTTAATAGACTTCTTGCATAACCTTCTAAAGATGGATACCCGTGTCAAGCACGAGGATGACGAAACTCTAATAAAGCTAAAAATTCATTTGATGTGACAACATCGATTCCGCAGCGATAAAATGCTGATTCCGATCCATTACAGCACCTTCAAACTCTCCGATGAGCCGATGAACGAACCCTTGGAGTGGTTTGAAAGATTAGTGAGCGAGAAAACTCCTATTTACGGTAAAAGTGCTCCAAATCGGAGAGATTTATCGTTTCAACGAAATATCCGCACTCAAATCGACCTGATCACGTACGCTCAAAAATAGTAATTTAGGCGGTTTGACCCCAAAATCGGTCATTTTAAGAATACCGATAACTTGAATACGCACTTGTGAACTCTCTTCGGTAATTCTTCCCTCAAAACTGATCGGTTTGGTCACGCCGTGCAGATTCATTGTCCCTTTGAGGAGATAATTATCTTCCCCTTTGGCCACAACCTCTTTGACCTCAAATACCGCTTTAGGAAATAAAGAAGACTCCAGCGCCTCTTGCATATCAGAATCTCGTTTTTTGTTATCGCTAATCAGATCGCTCATCGATACTTCAATAGACCCTTTTAATGTCAATGGAGTGGACTCCATAGATAAATGGGATGTTGCCCTCTTGGCAACCGGATCAATCGTCTTATCCAAAGCCATTTCCGTATGGGCTTTGATAGCTCCCGATTCAAACGACAGATTTCCTGCAAATACAGCAGCGGTCAATGCAACGGCTGCCAAACTTAATTTCAACATCATGACATTCTCCTAAAATAAAATGGATACGATAGACTAAACAAACCTAATGCCGCAACCACAATCCAAAGCTGATAATAAAGGGCGACGGTGGTATTGACCGCCGACCATTGCGCTTTCAATCACACAAAACATTATTCATCTGGATCAATGTCTGAAACAATAACATATTATAGTACGAAAGGTTAACAGAGGCGTAATGAAAGAAATTGGAGGCTAAAATCCTTAGTAAACCTTGCTAGCATGGTACTTTGTAAAGGATCGTTTACGATGAGTTTTAAAAAAAATAGCTTAATTTAATACCCCTCTTTCTTCTTTCGCTATAATACGCGAATAAATAAATACTAAAGATTTTTTCATGACTATTATAGAAAAAGTAAAACAAAATATTCGCTTGACGTTCGACGAAGCGGTCTCTTTGTACGATTTAGACCTTTTTACTCTTGGTGAGCTTGCGGATGAAAAGCGACGTGCTTTACATGGTAAACAAACATTTTTTAATATCAACCGTCATATTAATCCGACCAACGTCTGTAAAGATGTCTGCAAATTTTGTGCCTACAGTGCCAGCCGTAAAAATCCTAATCCCTACACGATGAGTCACGAAGAGATTGTGGCAATCACCGATGATATTGTCGCGCGCGGTATTTCGGAAGTACATATCGTCTCAGCACATAATCCTGATACGGGCTTGGAGTGGTATCTCGAAGTATTCCGCAAGATCAAAGAAGCGCATCCGCAGTTGCATATCAAAGCGCTCACCGCAGCCGAAGTTCATTTTTTGGCAGAAGAGTATGGCAAAAGTTACGATGAAATTTTGGATTTGATGGTTGCAAACGGTGTTGATTCGATGCCGGGTGGTGGAGCAGAGATTTTCGATGAAAAGGTGCGTGATTTCATCTGTAAAGGGAAAGTAAATTCCCAACAGTGGCTAGAAATCCACCGTAAATGGCATGAACGCGGGATGAAATCGAATGTCACTATGTTATTTGGTCATGTTGAAGAGCGCTCTCATCGGATTGACCACATGATGCGAATCCGTGATTTGCAGGATGTTACGGGAGGGTTTAACTGTTTTATTCCTCTCGTGTATCAAAGTGAAAACAACTTTTTGAACGTCAAAGAGTTCATCACCGCACATGAAATTCTCAAGACGATGGCAATCAGCCGTATCGTATTAGACAATGTCCCCAATCTTAAAGCTTATTGGGTTACCTCTACGGTGAATTTAGCATTGGTAGCTCAAGAATTCGGTGCCAACGATTTGGACGGCACAATCGAAAAAGAATCCATAAATTCAGCAGCTGGGGCTAAAAGTGCTCATGGTGTGAAATTGGATGAGTATGTTGCCTTAATAAAGAACAGCGGATTTGAGCCGATTGAGCGTGATAGCTTGTATAATGTTATCAAAGCGTGGTAGGAGAAAAATATGATAGTAATGATTGATAATTATGACAGTTTTACCTATAACATCGTCCAGTATTGTCTCGAATTGGGCGCTGATTTAAAAATTATTCGTAATGATGAGATGAGTGTTGAGGAGATCGAAGCCCTTCACCCCGAAAAACTCATCATCTCTCCTGGACCTGCAACGCCGGACGATGCGGGTGTCACTCTCGAAGCCATTCGTTATTTTGCCGATAAAATTCCTATTTTAGGAATTTGTTTGGGGCATCAGAGTATTGCGCAGGTGTTTGGCGGTAATGTCGTACGAGCCAATCGGATGATGCACGGCAAAACATCACGGATGATTCGTGAGGGAGATACGGCTATTTTTAACAAACTGCCGGAAATGTTTATCGCAACGCGTTATCATTCACTGATTGTAGAGCAAAAGAATCTTCCCAGTGAGATTATCCCAACGGCGTACAGCGAAGATGATCATGAGATTATGGCATTGCAAATCAAAGACAAGCCTATCTATGGCGTTCAATTTCACCCTGAATCGATTATGAGTGAATATGGGCACGAAATATTGGATAATTTTCTCAAATTATGAGAGAACATAAGATTTTTGCACTCTTTCTAGGGATTAATTTCCTTATTTTAGTGGCGCAAATCCAAGGGCTTTCGATTAGCTTTTATGAAGCCAATATCCTTTACGGTGACAGCTCGCTCTTAAAAAGTTTTAGTACCTTCTTTTTAAATATTTTTGGCTCCAACGATTATGCGTTACGTATTCCGATGATTCTAATTCATCTTATCGCCACTACTCTTTTGTACCTTATTTCAAGTTATTATGTATCACGTCCAAACGATAAGCTGTGGATTGTTTTCATCTATCTTCTTCTTCCGGGAATCACCAGTTCGGCACTGCTAGTCAATATCGCGGGATTAAAAATAGTTACGCTTTTTGCTTTTGTATACATCTACTTGAGGTTTAATAATTGGTCATTGATCATTTTACCACTTTTTATGATGCTGGATTCGACGGCAATCTTTCTCTACTTTACCGTGGCCTTGTTTGGTATTAGTCGTAAGCAATGGATTACAGCAGGTATTTCTTTGGGACTCTTGATCGTAGCTGTCTTCTTTTTTGGAGTGGATTTTGGAGGACGTCCTCAAGGCCGATTCTTAGATGCTTTGGCTATTTATTCGGCTATTTTTTCTCCCGTTGTCTTTATGTATCTCTTTTACGTCCTGTATCGACGGTATATGGCACATGAGCGAGATTTGATGTGGATGATAGCATCGAGTATGTTTGTTATTTCAGTATTATTATCGTTTCGTCAAAAAGTGAACATTCAAGACTTTGCACCGTATTTGATGGTAGCACTTCCCCTTGCGGCACAAACGTTTTTTCATACGTATCGGGTTAGGCTGCCCATCTTTAGACGACGTTATCGGCTTCTCTTTTACAGTGCTTTTACCCTTTTATTGGTAAATGCTCTGGCAGTATTCTTTAATCAATGGCTTTATCAATGGATAAAAAATCCTAAAGATCACTTTTCTTATTCAATGCATATTGCCAAAGAATTAGCCCATGAACTAAAGTACAATCAAATTTCCTGCGTAAATACTGATGATGAGAAAATGCAGCTTAGACTTCGTTTTTATGGAATTACAGAGTGCAAGGGGACTCTCTTAAGTGAAAAGAGGAATAGAAAAGCAAAAAAAGTTACAATAAGTTACATTAATATTCCTATCTATACAGCTTATGTTACAAAAGTAAACAAATAATACAATTATTACCTTCAAAATGAAACTCTGTGAGTATTTCTGTAGCTCATATTGGTTATAATTTGCCAAAAGATTTTTCGAAGGAGTTGCAATGGCTCAAAGAGCGATTCGTGAATACGACGGTAAAGCAATTTTCTCAAAGCATTGGGAAAAATACTTCAGCGGTTTCCATTATGGTTTTAAATCGGTAATGGTCACTAACGGTGATGAGCTTCGTGCGAAAGCACAAGAGCATGGTTTTGAATGGTTGAAACAAGAAGCCTTGGTTGCAAAACCGGATATGCTTTTTGGTAAACGGGGTAAAAATGACTTAGTTTTGTTTCGAACCAACAAGCCAGGTGATGTCACTCTTGAAGAAGCTGCAACGTGGATTGATGCGAAAATCGCAAATGAGACCGTTCTTCTTACAGGACAAAAAGGGACGTTGACGCATTTTATCGTTGAGCCATTTACTCCTCACTCTCAAGATCAAGAGTACTATATTTCAGCAACCACGGTTGGTGAAGACGATGTTCTTTATCTATCGGCTGAGGGCGGAATGGAAGTTGAAGAGGGATGGGAAGAGAAAGTTAATGAAGTAACGATTCCTATTACTATGGATGATGCATCTATCGCTCATTTGATTCGTGCAAATGTTCCTACTGGAATTCCTACCGAAAACAAAGAGCGTTTTATCGCTTTTGCAGAGCAGTTCTATAAATTTTACCGTGATCAGAATTTCGCTTACCTAGAAATCAATCCAATCGTTATGGTTGGTAATGATATGCACATTCTTGACCTTGTTGCACGACTTGATGATACAGCAGGATTTATGATGGCAGATGCATGGTGTGGTGCAGAGTTTCCAACAGCGTTTGGTATGGAAGATCAATCTCCTGAAGAAAAAGCGATTGCTGAAGCAGACTCAAAATCGGGTGCTTCATTGAAACTTACTATCCTTAATCCTATGGGTCGTATTTGGACTATGGTCGCGGGTGGCGGTGCATCGGTTGTATACGCGGATACCATTGCAGACTTGTCAGGTAATGTTTCTGATCTTGCAAACTATGGTGAATATTCAGGCGGACCGACAACGGGTGAAACCAAGTTTTACGCTGAAACCGTTCTTGATTTGATGACACGTCACAAGGATCCAAAAGGTCGTGATAAAATCCTCATTATTGGAGGAGCAATTGCAAACTTTACAGACGTTGCAAAAACTTTTACCGGTATTATCCAAGCGTTTGAAACGTATGCAGAACGTATGAAAGCACACAATACACGTATCTATGTACGCCGTGGCGGACCAAACTATGAAAAAGGTTTGAAGGATATTAAAGAGGCAGCAGACCGTTTGGGTCTTTATATCGAAGTTTATGGGCCAGAAACGCATGTCACTGACATCGTCCGTATGGCTCTTGAGAAGTAAGGAGAAAAATATGGGTGCTTTATTTACCAAAGATACACAAGCGATTTTTTGGAATAACAACGCGAGTGCAATTCAACGTATGTTGGATTATGACTATGTTATCAATCGTGTAAAACCTTCTGTTGCTGCAATCGTTGCACCAACTTCAGGTAATAAATTTGAGAAATTTTTCTATGGTGCTGATGAGATTATGGTTCCAGTTTTCCGTAACACGGTAGAAGCTGCGGCAGCATTTCCAAAAGCAGATGTTTTATTGAACTTTGCTTCATTTCGTACCGCGTACGATGTTACAATGGAAGCGATTAAAATCAAAGGTCAATTCAAAACCGTCATGGTAACCGCTGAGGGTATTCCTGAACGTCTTGCACGTAAAATGAACCAAGCGGCTCGTGATGCTGGTGTCGTGGTTATTGGACCGGCAACAGTCGGTGGTATCGCACCGGGCGGATTTAAAATCGCTAACGTCGGTGGAACCATCGAAAACATCATTAACTCTAAGCTTCACCGTGCAGGTTCATGTGGACTCGTTACCCGTTCAGGCGGTTTGTTTAATGAACTTTCAAACATCATCGCTATCAATGCTGATGGTATTGCTGAGGGTGTAGCGATTGGTGGAGACCGTTTTGTTGGATCGGTATTCATCGATAATCTTCTTCGCATGGAGAGCAATCCAGAGGTTAAATACATGGTATTGTTAGGCGAAGTAGGGGGAACTGAAGAGTACAAAGTCATCGAAGCCGTGAAGTCAGGTTTGATCAAAAAACCGATTATCGCTTGGTGTATCGGTACGATTGCAAAACATTTTAGTTCAGGTGTTCAATTTGGTCACGCTGGTGCTAGCGCAAACGCGGATGCAGAAACAGCGGCATTCAAAAATACTGCTATGGCAGAAGCCGGAATGTTTGTTCCTGCAAGCTTTAATGATCTTCCAAAAACTATTTCAGATGTATATACAAAACTTCGTAATGAAGGTATCGTCACAGAAATCGTAGAACCAGAATTAAAAACAGTACCAAAAGTACGTCGTAAAAAAGAGTTCATTTGTACTATTTCTGATGACCGTGGTGATGAAGCGACTTATGCGGGTTACCCAATCAGCTCAGTAGCAACTCCGGAAACTGGATTTGGTATCGGTGATGTCATCTCTCTTCTTTGGTTTAAAAAACGTTATCCAAAATGGGCAACAGATTATCTTGAAACTGTTATCAAAACCGTTGCCGATCACGGTCCTGCTGTTTCAGGTGCACACAATGCAAAAGTTACTGCTCGTGCAGGAAAAGACGTTATCAGTTCACTCGTAACCGGGCTTTTGACTATCGGACCACGTTTTGGTGGAGCGATCGATGATGCGGCACGTTATTTCAAATATGCAAATGACCGTGGCATGACTCCGGCTGAGTTCATTGATTACATGAAAAAAGAAGGAAAAACGATTTCTGGTATCGGTCACCGTATCAAATCGGTTCGTAACCCTGATCTTCGTGTATCTGGATTGAAAAAATACGCGGCAGAGCACTTTCCGGCAACTCCATTGCTTGATTTTGCTCTTGAAGTAGAAAAATTGACAACGTCTAAAAAAGACAACCTTATCTTGAACGTCGATGGTACGATTGGTATCTTGATGGTTGATATGTGGCGCGCACTAGGTTATTCTGAGTCTGACATCGACGGCTTCATCGAAGCGGGTGCACTTAACGCATTTTTCGTAGTGGGTCGCTCTATCGGTTTCATCGGTCATATCTTAGATGAAAAACGTCTTGGAATGCCTATGTATCGTCACCCAACAGACGATATTCTTTACAACGTCGAAATGGCAGATGAAATTTAATTTTATCATTTTCGTCATTCCCGCTAAGCGGGAACCCATTCTCTTTTCTCTTTCCCTCTTTTTATAAATACTTTTGTTATAATCATCTCTAATATAATTATGGTTTATTGGTGAATTAATATGAAACGCTTTGCTTTTACGATGCTAGAACTGGTTTTTGTTATTATAGTAATAGGTATATTAGCTGTCCTAGCCATGCCAAACTTCAATCGTCATCCATTACAAGAAGCAGCGGAACAAGTAGCTGGTCATATTCGTTATACACAACATTTAGCAATGATGGATGACAGATTTGATCCAAATAATCAATTCTGGTATAGAGAAATGTGGATGTTGTATATTCGTCAAGTGCATGATATAAACAATGGACATGAAAATGAATGGTTTTATGAAGTTTTTTCAGATCGTTCTGATGATGGTAATTCTGCTGGTACAGAAGAAGCAATAGATCCATTGACGGGTGAAACTCTTGGAAATGGTGGAGACAATACAATTGACAATACATGTGCAGATGATAAAATTATTAATTTAACGCGTAAATATGGCATTAAGAATGTAGTATTTTCAGGAGGTACAAATGCAATTCCTTCAAATCAGAGAAGAGTTGTTTTTGATAATGTAGGTAGACCATACCGAAATACATCGTTAAATTCTCCGGCGGCTGAGAATTGGCGTGATTATTTGATTACTACAGATATGAATATTACACTAACTGGTTCCGATGATAGTACAGCTATTATCACTATTCGTGCTGAAACAGGCTATGTATCGGTGACTTATTAAACAAAAAGTGAATCTTTTTCATTTCCTTTAAAATTCTTTCGCTTTACCCTTGACATTCAAGGATAAATCCCCTATAATTCCCGTCCACAAACACTGGAAAGCCTTTAAAAGCCTGACAGATTTGAGTTTGAGATCATTGAAAACTAAGCAGGAGTGACGGTCAAGCGGATGCTTGAAACCGACATTTCTAATAATGTCAAAAACAATACAACAACCGTCTATTTACTTTGGTTAGTTTAACTAACCACCAAAAAGTAA
>JAPLGN010000035.1 GCA_026390135.1 Campylobacterales bacterium
CTGGTGAAGAAAATAATTGGCAAAATACTCTTTAATATAATATCCCTTGTAACCAAGAAGAATAACAAAATCATTAAAGCCATAATGACTGTAAATTTTCATTATATGCCATAGTATTGGTTTTCCACCAATTTCTACCATCGGTTTTGGACGCACATCCGTCTCTTCTGATAATCGTGTTCCGTATCCGCCGGCTAATAATAAAACTTTCATAATACCTCTTGCTTGTGCAATAAAAGTTATATTTTACTAAAAATTATCTTTCATTTCAATGAAGTTAATTTTTGTTATTTTATACAAATATATACCCTATCAAAATTATTCACAGCTAATACCACATAATTGAATTTCACTAAATACTAATTCATAATTAGGCACGCTACCATCAGAGTTAAATATAGCCTGGTGCTTTGTATTGATTGGTAAATAGCGATAGGGAACCGTAAAGAAAAATATGCCTATTGTAGTAGTATCCACAGCAATAGCCATATTTCGAATCCCCGTATCACCACACACAACAAGGGCTGCTTCCCCTAAAAAGGGAATTATATGATCAAGGGCTAATGCTTCTCTTTTAGTAACATTTGTACAACTAGAAAGCTGTAGCATCAGATCATCAACATTTTCGTACGGATTAATCCCCTCCAAAACAACGTGATCGATGTGCGGATACTGGAGTGCCATATTTTTAATCAGTTCTACAAAATGCTCTTTTGGCCAACATTTCCAACCGATGGAAGCACTGGTGAAATAAACAATATAAGCTCTATTACGCTTGGTCGTGTATGTTGGATAACCGTAATTTAGTGTAGTTAATTTAGGCGCACCTAGTATATAAAGCATATGCAACAGTGTTTCCACTTCAGGAACTAAATCCGATCGCAATAAACCAATATCGTAGAATAGATAGTTTTTAAAGGTTCGATAGGGAAATCCAATCTTTAATTTTGCTCTGTTCAACAAGCAAATTATTCCGGAGAGCCCCGTATTCGCCATATCAAAAATAAGATCATGCTCACCTAATTCTCTAATTTGTTTTAAACGCACGGCATAAGTGGTTTTTTTGCCATTAATTTTTTTATCGATACTGTGTACCCTATCTACCAAATCACTAGGTGCCCCATAACTGTAGGTATTAATAATACTCAATGTTATTTTTGCATTTGGGAAAAAGGTACGTGCTTGAACTAAAAAAGGGCGTAATACCATCATATCGCCGATTGCAGCATGACGTATCACCGCTATCGATTGCACTGATTCGGGAGATATTGAACTGGCAATATTTTTAGCTTTTTTGGATGCCCATGCACCCTTTTCATACCAAAGCTTCATACTTTACTCTCCAAAAATTTTATGTAGAAATTTAAATTGTTTCTGACTTTCAAATTTCTCTAACGCTTTTTGTTTGCCTGCCATTGCATAGTTTTCTCTTAGTTCACTATTTTTCTGTAATCGGATCAGATTATCTGCCAAATCGTCTGCATCAAACGTTTTAAAGAGCAATCCATTAACTCGATCATCAATGATCTCCAACGGTCCGCCGCTGTCACTGGCCACAACACATACGCTACACATCATCGCCTCAATGAGCACCAATCCAAATGTCTCATTTTCAGTCGCCAATACCATCACATCGCATAGCTGCATCATCACCTGCGCTTCGCTGGTAAATCCGGTAAAAATAATGCGGTCTTTCAATCCGCATATAATCACATCTTTTTGAAGTACTTCCAAGTACTCATCATTCATCGCATGCCCGACGATCAAAGCTTTTGCATCGATCCCTTGATGTATTAGTTTTTCGATTGCATCGATGAGAACCCATTGCCCCTTTGGGGGTTCAATCCGTCCGACGATCCCTACGGTGAATGATTCACCCAGCCCGAGCTGTTCACGGCGTTCTTGCTTCTCTTCAGCATTAATCAATGTCGGTTGTTCAGCACCAAGATAAAGCACTTCTATTTTTGGACAAATCTCGACGGGGACAAATTTTTCAATCTGCCCTTTTACCTGCTGCGTTACAGCGAGCATCATGTCTAAATTTTTATAGAGAAAACGGTGATAAAAATCATCTTTGAAGCGGGTCATTGTCATGTGTCGTGACTGCACTACACGCGGTTTACGTTTGGAGAGGAGTTTTGCCATAATGGCTAAGAGAAGATCTTTTGTCCAATGTAGATGAAGTACATCAATCTCTTCATCATCGATGATTTTCGCAAGATGACGAGCACTCAGCCACGACAAGAGTACATTTCGCCGTTTCAGGGTAAAATAACAATATGAGGTATCCTCATAATAACTTTTCAACTTCCCTTTTTCGTTAATGACGCTGATACACTCCTCGCCAAAATAACGGGATGCACGCATCATATAGAGTTCTAATCCGCCAAGATCAGGAGAAAGGCACAGTTCGCAGATTTTATTCGCCACGTTTGCTCTTTTGTTCGAGATTCAATTCATACAGTTTGATGTATTTATAAAAATTAGTCGCGAAATGGGAAAATGCGATGATTAGCCCTGCATACCCATCTAAAAATCCTCTTTTTAAAATATAAGTTCGGAAAAACGAGTACAAACCATTGAAAAATGCTTTGGCAGGAGAGGAAGATCTTTTACCCATGTTATCGTTCGCAAAAAGAGTCGAATAACGATCCAGTTTGATAATAAAATCAGAGATGCTCATATAGCTGTAATGTTTCATATTTCCATCCAACAATGCTGTTTTCATCCCATCATCCATAATACGTTCATGGACAAAATTATCATTAAAAGCCGTGGTTTTTTTATGATAAAAACGACGGACTTTTTGATTGTTCCACCCGCTGTGACGGATCGGTATATCTTTGTAATACGCCAAGGCATTGACAAAATAAACCGTATTCGGATCAAACGTGTCATTTTTTAACGCCATCATTAGCCCTGCATCAACCTCTTCATCGCTGTCGATACTCAATATCCAATCATACTTAGCATAACCTGCTGCACGGTTTTTGGTTGTCCCGAATCCGTCGAAATTTCCTTCGATCAAATGAACATTTGGATAGCCCCTGGCTATTTCCAATGTCCCGTCGGTCGAGCCGTTGTCATACACGACCACATCCTCAAACTCTCGCAAACTCTCCAATGTTCTACGGATAGTACGTGCTCCGTTTTTAACAATCATCACTGCCGATACATTCATCTTAACTCTTTATCATTTTAACTACAGTTTTAAACCAAAAACCTAACTGTTTTAGAGGTTTGAACAATTCATCAGGGCTTTTAAGCGCGTCCCCTTTGATTCGATACACTAATCCACCAATTCCTTCCCATGAAGGGTTGAGGGCATTGCCGATTCGAAATACATATCCATAATGTTCACGTGCCAGAGCAACTGCCGCATCGTTGTATTTTCCATAAGGTAATACGAACGATTCGACACCGTATCCCAACTTTTCTTCGAGAATAACCTTGGAAGCAAAAATTTCACGCTCCAAATCAACCCCTTCATCGCTGAGATTGATATGGTTCATAGAGTGCGATGCAATAGCCAAATGACCGCTTTGAACCATCTCTCGTAACTCTACATACGTACAAAATGGAGCAAAAGTTTGATAATTTTCGTAAATCTCATGATGCTTTAAAGAGAGGCGTTTTTCTGGTGCGATATCCGTATCATCAAGGATATAAGCAGAGGGCACAGCGAGTAAAACTTTTAAGTTGTATTTTTTGAGCAAAGGAAAAACATAGTGATAGAAATCATAATACGCATCATCAAATGTAAGACAAATTGCAGGAGAAGCGGATGTTTCACCCGGAAAAAGAGTTGTATAACGCTCCGCTATCAACTTCAAATGCGCTTCCATCATCGAATCTGAATTAGAAAGTGGTAAATCATCGCTATTAATATGGTGATACATTATAACGGCAATCATGACTTCCCCCTCTTTTCAGCAATAATAAAGTATCATACCATACCCTCACTTAAGGATTTTTCGAAATATTATGAGCATCCAATACGAATATAAAAGCCTTTATGCCTCATTAAAACCTTCATTTGAATCCATACGGTCTATTTTTGCCGGCGATGATCATTCTATCCATAAAGCACGCAATGAACTAAAAATCATTGAACTTGATGGAGTCAAAACCGTTGTAAAATCGTTCAAAGTACCTCATCTGATTAACCGTATCGTTTATACTTTTTTTCGAAAAAGCAAAGCTTATAAATCGTATCACAATGCACTTCGCTTGGAAGAATTAAATATCTCTACCCCCGAACCTATTGCTTTAATCGAATTTTTCGAATCGGGTCTTTTAGAGGAAAGTTATTTTATCTCAGAATTTTTCGATTACGATTTTACGATCCGCACACCTCTGCTTGAGCCTTTGGAAGATAGAGAAGCTATTTTCACTGCTTTTGCTGCTTATACCTATGGTTTACATCAAAAAGCGGTATGGCATTTGGACTATTCTCCCGGAAATATTCTCATCAAAAAAATAGAGAGTGGGTATCAATTCAGTATTGTTGACATCAATCGAATGGAATTTAGAGAAATCACCCCTCTACAAGGTTGCGAAAACTTTAATAAGCTATGGGCATCTGATGAAGAACTGGAAATCATGGGACGTGAATATGCACGACTTAGTGGATTTAATGTAGCTGTGACAATCGCTGAGATGAAACAGCATAATGATGCCAATAAGCGGGTCAAGAATTTTAAAAAACGACTCAAAAACCTACTAAAAGGCGATTTTTCAACTCCTGCTTAACGCTCTCGAACATCTCTGCACGTCCTTGTGTATCAAGGGGAATCATGAAATGGTGTTGTTTGATTTCCTCTCCGATACTTTTCCATCGTAATGCGGAGGCAAACCGTGAATCTCCAAAAAAAGTAAATGTATCACACCCTACTGCACTTGCCAAATGATACGTCCCCGTCGAGGTGCTGACAAACAGTTTAAATCCACTAAGCAACGCTGCGAAATCAACCACACTTCCGCGAGAACGATAGAGGATAACCGGGCTTTCACCCAGTAGTTCTTTGGCTTCTTCATAAAGTTTTTCTTCATCAGGTCCAAACGTCATCACGACATTAATGTTTTCAACTTCTTGGGCAATCCATACCAACTCGATGTATTCACGAAGCGTCCAGTTAGCATCCGAAGAGCCTCCGAAACCGGGATGAAAAGCAACTACTGGTTTAGTGATAACGTACTCTTCACAAAATGCTTTGAAAATACCCTCATCAAAATGCAAGAGAGGCTTGGGAAAATCGAGATTTATATCTTTAAAAAGAGCTCTTGTGAGTTCAAGGTTGTATTCAAACTCCGCCATTTTCACTTCGCTTCGACGTTGCATGATACGGCGATTGTAAAAAATCTGGGCGATTTTGGTAGCTGGGGCGATACGGATGGGGATACGGGCAAGCCATTGAGCCAATGCAACGCGAGTGTTTGAAAAGAGGGTGATGGAAGCATCAATTTTTGCGTGCAAAATTTTGCGTGCCAACACCAGAATATCCTCACCTCCATCCACAATCACCTCATCGATAAAGTCACATGAAAGTGCTAGCTTACGGTTGAGCGGTGCGACAAGAACAACAATACGATTAGAGGGATTTTGGTGTTTGAGGACATACAATGTCGGCAATGCAGTAATAAAATCACCCAGTTTGTCATTACGCACTACCAATATATTCATTATTCGCCCTTATTTTAATGGGGTTATTTTACCCAATATCGCTATAATCTCACCATGAAAGAACCGTTCGCTTGGGATCACTATTCCGACCAGCCTGCCATCATCAAAGACAAAGCACTCAAACGTGCTATGCGTCGAGGTGCTCTCCCCTCACTTATCAAAACATTTTGCATTGCATTGCTTACACTTCCTATCGCCTTAATACTTATGCCGTTCATGCCACGACGTACCATTTCGGGAGAGCATTTTTTCGGTATAGGAGTGAATTTGGACAAAGAGCCCAATACTACCCCCTATCTCGTCAATGAACTTGGAATCCAAAAACTCCTGATTCGTATTCCACTATGGGACATGGATCGACTGAGTGAATACGTCGCATTTATCAAAACATTCAATGATAAACATATTACTGTCGCTTTACTGCAAGACCGTGAGCACATCATTTCCCCAACTTTGACAAAAGACCATTTCATCCAAATTTTCGAAGCACTTGAAGGCTTTTGCACTACCTACGTCATAGGCTCTACGATCAACCGTGCCAAATGGGGATTTTTTAGTGTTAATGAATACCTGACATTTTATGCCATTGCCTATGAACTCAAGAGAGAGCAATTTCCAAGCCTAAAACTCATCGGCTCCAACGTCATCGATTTTGAGCTTCACTTCACCGCCCATACTCTTTTTAATTTTCAACCTATTCACTTCGATGCACTGGGGAGTCTCCTCTATGTCGATAGGCGCGGTGCTCCTGAAAATACCCAAATGGGCTTTAGCCTCATGAACAAAATCAACCTTTTGAGTAGTATGATGACCTTAAGTCCCAAAACTGCGAACGAACTCATCATCACTGAAACCAACTGGCCGATCAAAGATACCGCCCCTTACGCCCCCACAAGTGAGCATGAGTGTGTCAGTGAAGAGGATTATGCCGCTTTTATGGTTCGCTATTATCTGGAAGCCTTTGCCTCCCAAAAAGTAAACTGTGTCTATTGGCATCAACTCATTGCACCAGGATATGGGCTCATCGATAACCGCGAAGGAATTCGTAAACGAAGTGCTTTTGATGCGTATAAAATCATGCTGTCTCACATGAGCGATGCACACTTTTTACGATACCGAAAAAAAGCCGATGAGTATCTGCTCGTGTGTTCTACCCCCAAAGGCAATTTACATATCACATGGAACCTCAACTCATTCCCCATTTATACCTATAAGGCTGCGTCGTGAAAATTCTCATTATTCTCCCAAACTGGCTTGGCGATGCAGTTATGGCAACGCCAGCTATTGAAGCACTCTGTCTTATTTATCCCAATGCACAACTTACATTAGTCGGATCATACGTGAGCATAGAAGCGCTCAAGCATCATCCGCAATGTGTCCGTTTTTATGTGGATGAGACAAAAAAAGAGGGCAACCGCTTTCTCAATACCTACCGCTTTGCAAAAGAACTGGACGTGCACGATATGGCAGTCACATTCCGAAATCAGCTTCACTCCTCCCTAATACTTCATTGGAGCGGTACACCCATCACCGCAGGACGGTCAGCTTGGCACTCTCGTCTTCTTTTAACCCATGCAATCAAGCCTGCACATCCCAGTCATCTCGTAGAACAGTACCGAGACATTGCCCAAAGTTTAAGTGAAAAACCTCTCGAAATCGGACATCTCAAACTCCATATTAAACCTCATCTTTTTGAGCGACCGACATTGGGAATAAATCCGGGAGCAACGTATGGAAGCGCCAAGCGATGGTATCCTGAAAAATTTGCTGAAGTAGCTCGTGCCTTTAGTGATTCCTATGAGATTGTTTTATTTGGAGGTCCCAATGAAGTGGAGATGGCAAATGACATTGAAGCACGTCTAAATGGCAAGTACCGACTGTGGCGATTTTCGGTCCAACGCGTCATCTCGAAACGTCTCAATGGAAGAATGAAAAAAGTGTGCTTGTCCGACACGATATGGAATGCGCTCCGTGTATGAAGCGAGAATGTCCTCTGGGGCATCATGAATGCATGAAGAGTATCACCTCAAAAGAGGTGATTGAAGCAGTTAAAAATCTAATCTAAGCCCGATATACCACGCATCATTATAAGTGACATTAGCCGTTTTTAAATCGGTGTCAACTTTTCGATACCCTACTTCGATTCGTCCATTAGCAATGGGTTCAGCATCTACATGGATACGTGTTTCCGTATAACTATCACCATCTTTAAACGTCAATGGAGAAGGGGCGTAATACAAAGCTCCACCAACGTAGAATGGGAACGGTGTATTTAGTGGCAGTCTTAACTCTGCTTCTGCACCCAATGGAATCGCTGCATAAATATTTCCATCGACTTTCGTGTATTCGCCCTTGATTCCTAGCCCAAATTTTAATCCTTGAACTCCCTGTACTTCTCTCATGACCATAAATGATACTTCCATAAGAGGGTCTGGATTGTTAATCGTTTGGCTATTATTGTTATCCCCATTCAAAAAACGAGCACCCAGATAGGTATTTTCCATACTCCCCATTCGTCCCATGTCCAAACGGATCTGTCCTTCAACCTCTTTATCGTTCACGTTCACTTCAATTTGATGCGCTGCAAATAAGCTTGTCCCCATCAAAGTAGTTAGAATAATTTTTTTTAGCATGCTGATCCTTCATTTATTCGTGCGATTGTTGCTGTCGTACTTTTTCCATCAACAAACTGCACCAGTCTAAGCTCTCTAGCAAATTCCGCTCCAACCACTGTTTTTCCCTCATAATCGCCACCTTTGACGAGAATGTCCGGAGCAATACTTTTAATCAATTCGTAGGGTGTTTCGTCGCTAAAGAGGACAACATAATCAACCGCTTCCAATGCACCCAAAATATATGCCCGATCTTCTTCGGTGTTCACGGGACGAGTTGGACCTTTGAGCACACGAACAGATGCATCTGTGTTGAGTCCAATGATTAATACGTCCCCATAACTTTTTGCCTCTTGGAGGTATTTGACATGCCCGACGTGAAGAATATCAAAACACCCATTTGTAAAGACAATGCGTTTATTTTTAGCTTTCAGGCGTTGTACAATTTCCACAATCTCACTGGCAGATTTCAAATGGGCACGCGAATCGCTTTGGTGAAGCGTTGCTTCGTACTCTTCGATCTCTTCGAGCGTTACGGTAGCCGAACCGATTTTACCCACGACCACGGCGGCGGCACGATTGGAAAATTTCGCCGACTCATCGATGCTCATCCCGCAACTTAGCGCAAAAGAAAGTGACGCAATAACCGTATCTCCGGCACCCGTCACATCAAAAACCTCACGAGCCACCGTTGGAAAACGGCGCATTGAACCATCATCGATTGCAATTCCATCTTCCGAGAGGGTAATCATTGAGCACTCTAAATCACACGTATCTTTTAGCTGCAACAATGCCGCACGTAATGATGACTCATCGTTAATCGTAATCCCCGTAGCTTCCGATGCCTCTTTTTTATTGGGTGTTAGCAAATAAGCACCACGGTACTTGGTGTAATCTTTCCCTTTGGGATCAACAAGCACCTTTTTACCCAGTTTACGTGCACTTTGGATAATTCCCTGTGCGAGGGAATCGGTAATCACACCTTTTCCATAATCGGAGAGAATTATGACATCACACTCATTTATCACGCTTGAGGCATACCCTACAACTGCTTGCGTTGACTCGTGTGAAATCGACTCTTTGGATTCACGGTCATAGCGAAGAATTTGTTGATTGGAAGCCACAATACGACTTTTTTTGGAAGTTTTGCGATCGTTTTGAACCACCAGCCCCTCGCACGAAACCCCAAGCTTTTCCAGCATTGCTCGCAGCTCTTCACCACTTTCATCATTTCCGATAACCCCTGCAACGCAGACTTTCGCACCTAATGCTACGAGATTATTAATCACATTCCCAGCACCCCCCAAAACCGTCGTTTCACGAGAAATATCAACCACTTGAACAGGAGCTTCAGGAGAAATACGCTCACAGCCCCCCCACAGATAATGATCGATCATCAAATCACCAATGACCAAAATGCGGGGATGAACAGTGTGAAGGTGCATCATGAAAGTTCCTCCACGAAGAGTCGTTTGATCTCAGGAACGTAGGCAGCAATCCCCTCTTCAAATTCAAAACGTGGAGCATATCCTAAAACATCACGCGTGCTTTGAATATCCGCTTCGGTATGAAACTGATAACGTCCAATATAAGGGTTAGGAACATACTCACATACCAAGGATGTGCCCAATTCGGCTTGAAGAATATCAACCATCGATTGAAATGATCGTGCTTTACCGGTACCGACATTAAAGACCCCTGACTCTTTTGGAGACGCTGCTAAAATATTCGCTTGGATGATGTCTTCGATGTAGATAAAATCACGTAAGATCTTATCAGAGTCGACAAAGAGTTTCGGATTTTTATCTGCAAGAAGCTGATGTCCAAACTGAACCACCATAGAGGCCGTTTTATTTTTAAAAAACTCTCGCGGACCATAAACATTAAAATAACGCAATCCTGCGATACTAATATTATTGTATTTTTGAGCGTATCGACGTGCTGTATGATCCATCATCAGCTTCGAAAAACCATACACATTTTGGGGTGCTTCACGCCCAACACGCTGTGGTGACTGGGCATCACCATACGTTGCACCCGATGAAGCATAAATCATATTCGCACCGTGAGCTACAGCAATATCCAGTAAATCAACAAACGCATTGAGATTTGTCTGGATCATCAAATCCTGTTCCAATGCGGTCGTATCCGAAATCGCCGCTTCATGATAAATATAATCAAATTTATACTGCGTTGCAAGTTTTGCAAGAAGTACTTTATCATTGATATCACCGCTAATCACGTCACCACGAAATCCGAGAAGATTTTTAAAATGACCAAAACTTTTGAGATTTCCGTTCGAAAGAGTAAGATTGGAACGAAATAGATCCAATACAACGACATTTGCCTGAGGATAATTGTCTTGAAAATAAAAAGCAAGGCTAGAACCGATAAACCCGGCTCCTCCCGTAATTAGAATAGTTTTATGATTAAAATCAACATCACTGTAGCGCATAATTATCCCTCGATTGTATTAGTTTCATATTGTAACAAAGGTATCATTAAAAGAGAAAAAAGTTAGACTGCTTTAAGATAGATGGGAATATAATGCCAGTTAAATTTTTATATGGAGAAACAAATGAAAAAAATTGCTCTTGCAATGTTATTCGCTGGCGTATCAATGATGGCAGCAGACGGAAAAGCTCTTACAGCTAAATGTGCAGCTTGTCATGGTGCTAGCTTCGAAAAAGCAGCTCTTGGTAAATCAGCAATCGTAAAAGGTCAATCAGAAGCAGCTATCGAAGCTTCTTTGAAAGCATACAAAGCCGGTACACAAAACAAAGCCGGTATGGGTGCATTGATGAAAGGTCAAGTGGCAACTATGTCTGACGCTGACATCAAAGCTGCTGCTACTTACGCTGCAGGAATTAAATAATCATTTAATTCTCATTCCTACTCTCCCGAGTGGGAATAAATTCATCCATTCAAATCTTTACTAACTTCTTGAAAAATTATTCTGGTTTATACACTTTCTTTTTTAATTCTTCCCGTTTTTTCTGTTGATCGGCGAAGTCGTTGAGCTCTTTTTCATCATCAAAATGTACCTGTGACATCATCTTTTTTTCATCGTCAAACTGACCGTTTTTAATACCCCATAAAAATGCGGCCAATGCAATAGCCCCTAAAAATAAAGAAGCCCCTAACATCATCGCTACTACCCAACTGTCCATAATTAACTCCTTATTTATACATCCATCGGCTTCGCATCGAGTTACCCACCACGAGAAGTGAACTAAACGACATCGAAATTGCTGCCATCAACGGTATCACATACCCCAACATTGCCAGAGGAATGGTAATCGAATTATAGACCAATGAAATGCCCAAGTTTTGCTTGATAAGCCCATACGTCCGTCTGCTGATGGCAAAAGCTTCTGCTAGGGATGTTAACGAATCGTTCAAAAGCACCACATCACTCACCTCGATGGCAATATCGCTTCCGCTTCCCATAGAAATACCGATGTCAGCACGTGCAAGTGCGAGCAAATCATTCACTCCATCTCCTGCCATAACGACAACATGACCCTCGGTATGCGCCATTTCTATAAACGCCGCTTTTTGTTCAGGATTTAAATGGGCATGAACCTCATCAATCCCGACTTCATCAGCAACTCGCTTCGCTGCACGCTCATGGTCACCGGTGAGCATAACCACACGTAAACCAAATTTTTTCAACGCATTTATCGATTCCAACGCTTTTTCTTTTGGCAAATCTCGCAGTTCGTACGTCGCGACTAACACCCCATCAACCGCATAATAAAAAAGGCTTTTATCGCTTACTGACTCTATTTCTATGTTACTGTCTCTCATCAGTAGAGCATTACCACCCACAATCATTTTCCCATCAAGGCGTGCCACAACTCCACGTGCAGGAATCTCATGGAGATCTTCAAGAAGCACCTGAGCTACTGTCTCATCGGTACGTTCCAAGTACTCTGCCACCCCGCGACTAATCGGATGTTTGGACGCTTTTGTCAATGAATAAAGAATGTGAGGATTAAATGTTTCGTGAATCGTCGCATACACGACTTCAGGACGACCTTGCGTAATCGTACCGGTCTTATCCAGCACCACCATCGAAGCCTTTGCCATCGTCTCGATTTGCGCTGCTGATTTAAACAATATCCCGCGTTTAGCCCCCAAGGCAAGTCCAACCAAAGTAGCAACAGGGGTAGCAAGCGCCAATGCACACGGGCACGCGATAATAATCACCGAAATCCCCACCATCAAAGAGCGATCAAAACTGTGCGGCCAAAAGTACCAAAACCAAAACGTCCCGATTGCCAAGAATAAAATCGTCGAAGAAAAATGTTGCGACAAGCGATTTGCCAATTTCTCGATATTGGGTTTATGGCTCAACGCATTTTCGAGTAAATTGACCAAATTCGAGAGAGTTGAATGGGCAAAATCTTTGGTCGCTTTGTACGTTAATAGTGCATCAATGCTCGTCGTACCGCTAATAATGACATCATGAGGACGTTTAAAAATAGGCTCCGATTCTCCCGTGAGATTGGACTCATCAAAATTCCCCTCACCGCTCATCACTACACCATCGATAGCACACCGTTCTCCGCTTCGAATACGGATGATGTCCCCGACTTTGACCTCATTGACGTTCACTTCACGAACACTCTCACCCTCGACAATACTCACCTCTGAAGGGATATGTTTGCTCATCACATCGAGAGTATCCGCAGCATTTTTACGGCTCAATACCTCTAAAAATTTTCCAAACAACACAAAGGTAATAATCATCGCTACTGAATCGAAATAGGCTTCCCCTTTTTCAAATACCGTAATATAAATAGAGTAAAGATACGCCAAACTCGATCCCGTAACCACGAGCAAATCCATCGTGACCGCACGATTTCGCAATCCATAATACGCCCCACGGTAAAAAACCCATCCGCTGTAAAAAAGTACCGGTGTTGCCAAAAACCACTCAGCAATATTGAGAATCGTCTTAATATCTTGCGTGATTCCCGTAAAATACCCTGCATATTGTGCAACCGCAATCCACATCATGTTCATCGCGGCAAACGTTGCCACCGCCATACGCAGATAATATTCTTTGCGCTCTTTGTTCGCACGTACTTCTTGAAACGACGCATCATAAGGAAACGCGTTATAACCGATGGCACGAATCATATCGATAATAGCAGAGAGTTTAAGAGTAGTTGTGTCCCATGTGATGCGGGCTTTGTTGTTGGTATAATTGATGTTTGCTTCGATAACACCGTCCATCTTATGAAGCGCTTTTTCATTGAGCCACACACACGCGGCACAATGAATTCCCTCGATGACGAGAGAAACTTGCGATAATCCTTCTTTATCGAGAGTAACAAAACGCTCATGAAAGGCAGGGGTGTCAAAATTGGAACTCGCTTCAAATTGCTCAGTGGGAGGCGATAGAGTGGTATCCCCCATTTTGGAATAAAAACTTTCCAGCCCTTCGTCTTTAAGAAGATGAAAAATCCCCCGACATCCATTACAGCAAAAGCGATACACTCCATCGTGAATCATCACCGAATCGCTAAATTCCAAATGGCAATGGTCGCATTTCACTTTAGACATATTCAAACTTCCCGCACTCTCGATTTTTTCGCACGTAATTGTATTGTCCACAAATGCCTTGCATAACAATATACACGCCACTACACGATCGCTGTGCAAAGCCTATCGCCATAGCAAGATTTGCAGTAGCTTCAATGGGGTCAACAGAAAAAGGAACCATAGCACCCGTAAAAATAACGGTTTTTTGTAAGGCTAATCGTGCAATAACCTCAGCACTCACATCCATCGTGTCGGTACCGTGAACCACAATAATAACTTTTTCATTCGATTGCACGATCGTATCCGCCAATAATGAGCGATCCGTATCACCCATTTCCAAAGAGTCTTTATAGAGGATTCCCTGAACATCCATATCTATCACCAACGATTGAAGTATCTCTTCAACTGCATCGTTGTCTACAGGAACAAAAAGCTCTCCCGTAAGCGGGTTATATCGTTTGTTAAAAGTACCGCCGGTATTGAGAATAAGCATTTATACAAGCTCCAAAAGAGTATGAATAACACGATTTGCGTTGGACTCTGTCATATCATCAGACAATAAGATATTCATCCTCACTCCTGCACGTTGTGCCGCCTCAATATCCCGCTCATTATCACCGATCATAACCGAGTGCGCCATATCCAAATCGTACTCTTTTTGTGCCTCTAAAAACATTCCGGGTTCAGGTTTTCGACAGTCACACGCACCATTAATACTCTCATGATGCGGGCAATGATAAATGTGGGTGATTGTGATTCCGAGAGTCTTAAAATGTTCTATCATCCATTGGCTCAGTTGCGCAAAATCGTCCTCAGTATAATACCCGCGCGATATTCCAGACTGATTGGTAACGATAATGATGAGGTATCCGCTCTCTTGATACGCACGGCATACTTCCACTATCCCCTCAACGAGTTCAAACTCCTCAATTTTATGAAGATAGTTTTTTTCAACATTGACCACACCGTCACGATCGAGGAAAAGGGCTTTACGCAACCCCGCCCCCAAATAGCTCTTTTTCAATAATGTCACAAAGAATATGCCCGATGAGGATATGAGATTCTTGGATACGCGGTGTCGCATTTGAGGGAATAATGATTGCGTAATCCGCCATTTGAGCCATCTTGCCCCCATCACGTCCGACGAGTGCTACCGTCGTAACACCCTTGTCTTTTGCCGACTCGAAAGCGTTGATAATATTTTGAGAGTTGCCCGATGTAGAGATACCAATAAACAAATCTCCCTCTTGTCCCATTCCTTCAAGCTGACGTGAGAATACTTTATCATACCCATAGTCATTGCCAATCGCCGTAAGATTAGACGTGTCGGTTGTCAACGCCAACGAAGGGATAGAAGGGCGATCAAACCCATAACGTCCTACCAGTTCTGCCGCAATATGCTGTGCATCCGCTGCTGAGCCACCATTACCCGCCAACATTGTTTTTTTACCTTGTCGATAGACCTCAACACACGCTTTGGCAACCGTCACAATCGTCTCTAATAGCGCATCGCTTTCTAAAATTGCTTGTTTTGTTGCTGCTGAATCAGCAATTTGCTTGATAACATAATTCTTCATTTTAGTAACCTTGTTTTAGTATTTTATCCCCGTCACCGAACGTACTTTCTCAATAATCGGTTGCGCAATAGCACTTGCTTTTAACGCACCATTTTTTAAAATCTCTCGAACTTCATCCTGATGTGATTCATAATACGAACGCTTCTCACGATAGGGACGAAAATACTCCCACAATACTTCAGCAAGATAAAGCTTGAAATGTCCATGCCCCTCACCGCCTCGCGTATAACGATCTTGCAAAGCAACACGCTCATTTTCATCCAAAAAAAGTTTGACAATATTATACACATTACAGTTTTCAAACTCTTTGGGCTCTTCCACCCCAATCACTTCGGTCACAATCTTTTTGACGGTTTTGAGCTGCAATTTCTCTTCACCGAAAATCGTGATGGTATTGCCATAACTCTTCGACATCTTTTGCCCATCCGTACCGGGGACGGTAGCAACATTCTCATCGACTCGAAATTCCGGAAGAGTGAAAATATCACCGTATTGGTTGTTAAATTTAGTCGCAATATCCCGCGCAATCTCAACGTGCTGAATCTGATCTTTTCCCACAGGTACAACTTGCGAGCCAAAAAGCAAAATATCCGCCGCCATCAATACAGGATACGAAAAAAGACTATGATTGGAAGCAATTCCACGTGCGGTTTTGTCTTTGTAACTGTGTGCACGTTCGAGTAATCCCATGGGGGTAAATCCGGAGAGTATCCAGTAAAGCTCCAAAACCTCTTTAACATCCGACTGCACCCAAAAGGTACTTTTGAGCGGATTCATCCCCAATGCTAAAAAATCCGTTGCTGCTTGCAAGGTAAGGTGGCTCAAACGCCCGCCGTCACTGAGTGAGGACATCGCATGGTAATTGGCAATAAACGCAAATACCTCATGCTCACCTTGTGATTGAATCATGGGAAGGATGGAGCCAAAATAATTTCCGATATGCAAATCGCCTGATGGCTGAATTCCTGTTAAAACGCGCACTGTAACTCCTTGAATAAGGATAATTCTACCAAATAGTGACTTAAGCTTCCTCTTAAGAAAAAGTATGCTAAATTACCATCATATCAAATGTAAAAGGATTTACCATGAATGTTCAAATTCACTCTAAAGAGATTACCCTCACTTCCCACTTAAATGATCATATTGCTGCAGCTATTGAAAATTTCCGACGTTATCACCTCGACATTACGACTGTTAATGTTAATATCAAAAAAGAAAAACAAAATGTTGAAGTCGAATTTGACATCCATATTGCCCATGCACAGCCTGTTATCATCACCGACAGCGATACACAAATTGATGCTGCCATCGATTTAGCCATTGACCGCGCGAACAAAGCATTAGGAAGATTGCACGACAAAATGAAAGATCATCACGCTACTTCACTTCGCGATATAGAAGTACCAGAAGTACCAGAAGTACCAGAAGAAGTAGAAGCGGAATAGATATGGCGTATAACTGGGTTCTTTGGTTTCACATCATCTCTATGGTATCGTGGTTTGCGGTATTGTTCTATCTACCACGACTTTTTGTCTATCATGTTGAAAATGCTGGGAATGCAGGATTTATCGAAGTGGTACAGATCATGGAGATGAAGATTTATAAGTACATTGGTGTTCCAGCCTTTTGGGCGACACTAATTTCTGGCACAGCATTGATTATCATGTCTACAGCTCATTATGGAATAAATGTCTTTCAAATGGGTGGATGGATGGATGCAAAACTTACGCTGGTAACAATTCTAACTGCTTACTTTTTTTCATTGGGACATTATCGCCTCAAACTACAAGAAAACAGTAATTATAAAAGTGGGAAGTTTTTTAGAATGTACAACGAAGTACCGACACTTTTACTCATCGGTATTGTTGCTTTAGTTATTGTAAAACCGTTTTAACGGTTTTGCCTTTTTACCACATCGCTCTTTTCTTATGCGTTTGTGGTTTTTTAGAAACATTTTTACTTTTTGCTTTAAAGAGTACCGGCGTCCCCTCGAAATCAAACTGCTCTCGCATCTGATTCGTCAAATAACGGCGATAACTAAAGTGTAATCCTTGAGGTTTATTCATAATCAATGCGATACGCGGCGGACGAATATCATACTGTGTTGCGAAATAAAGACGGATATTCATACCGTTGATACTTGGCAAGATGTGTTTGCGCATTGCTGCTTGGATTACTTCATTGAGCTTGCTTGTCGAAATACGCTGCGAGTAGTTTTCATTGATTTTAAGTAACATATCGAAAATTCTATGAACACGCTGTTTACTTTGCGCCGAAATCGTAATGATTGGAGCGTAACTCAAGAACTTAAAGCGATCTCGTACTTCAAGTATGATCTTTTCATAATCTTCCTTAGGTGCCATATCCCATTTATTGAGAACGATCAAACACGCGAGACGATTTTTATCGACAAAACCGGCGATTTTTTCATCCAAATCCATAAATGGTTGGGACGCATCAAGAACGAGCAAAGCAATATCCGCATTTTCAAGCATCTCTTCGGTACGCATAAGAGCATATTTTTCGATACCTAAAATCTTGCCACGTTTACGGATTCCCGCCGTGTCGATAAAGGTGATTTTCTTATCTTTATACTCAACCTCTTCATCGATTGGATCAATCGTTGTCCCTGCTACGGAACTTACAACTGAACGCTCTTCGCCCAACAGTGCGTTAAGAAGAGAACTTTTCCCAACATTCACACGCCCGATGATTGCTACTTTCATCTTATCAGCATTTCCAGGTTCGTACTCTTTTACAAGTCCCTTGAACGCTTCTTCCATCTCTGCAAGATCACCGCTTATCTCTCCATCGTCATCTTCATCGTCCATATCATCGTCATCATCCGACTCTTCGTCATACGATTCGACAAACGAATCAAAACCATCCATTTGATCGTCTTCATCCTCTTCACCCGCTTCAGATTCAGGCTGAACGATTGCAGATTCAGGAAGCACGGAAGCTACCCAGTTTAACAAAGGTAAAATGGAACGATTATGAGAAACAGAAATACCGAAAATATTATTCGTACCAAACTCATAATATTCCCAAAGCTTCTCCTGCATCTTGTCATTGTCAATTTTATTGACGACCAATGCAATCGATTTTCCCATCGCTTCAAGCTCATAAAAGAGTTTTTTATCGTCCTCTTCAGGTAAACTTTTACCGTCCACCATAAAGAGGATAATGTCTGCTTTATGTGCTGCTTCAAGCGATTTTTCTTTAATTCGATCGAAAAGTTCGCACCCCTCGTCCAATCCGCCTGTGTCGAGAATTTCGACTTGTTTATCGACGACTACGGCGACACGTTTTTTGACATCTCGCGTTGTACCTGCTTGTTCGGAGGTAATCGCGTCACGCTGTTTCAGTAAACGGTTGAACAAAGAACTTTTGCCAACGTTTGGTTTACCGATAATGGCTAATTTTTGCATTAATTGCCTTTTTAAATAAGTGTTTCATTATAGCGTAAATGCACTTAGGGTATGATTTTGAGATGACATACTATGACTTTAACCAATTTAAAACTGACATTCCTCGTCTTGGGTCTCTTTGTGAAACCTTTCAACCCGATACTATTTTAGCCGTTGCGCGAGGAGGAATGACCTTAGCCCATGCTTTGTGTATGCATTTGGATGTACGAAATCTTCAAAGCATTCGATGTGAAAGTTATGATGGAAATGAACAGCGTACAGCACTAACCATCCTAGGTGAATCAACATTCTCACCCTCTAAGCGTATTTTAATAGTTGATGATATTGTTGACAGCGGGCAAACACTCCATACTCTTTTGCTACTTATACAAAGCAATAACCCTGATGTTATTTTTAAAACCGCTTCACTCTTCACCAAGCCCACTGCCCTCGTTCAGCCTGATTTTTTCTTATATGAAGCTACGGATTGGATTGATTTTTTTTGGGAAAGAGATTTCTTAAAAATCAATTTGGTATAATCCGCACAATTAGAAAACTTTTCAATATTTTATCCACCAAGGATTGTTATGCCAAAAGAATATATCTTCACTTCTGAATCCGTCACCGAGGGACATCCCGATAAGATGGCAGATCAAATTAGTGATGCGATTTTAGATTACATCATCGAACATGATACAAAAGCGCGTGTGGCTTGCGAAACGCTTGTTTCCAATGGGTTTTGTGTTATTGCCGGTGAGCTTAAAACCACCGCGTATGCCCCAATGCAAGAAATTGCCCGCCAAGTCGTTCGTGAAATCGGGTATACCGATGCAACCTATGGTTTTGATTACCGCTCATGTGCAGTCCTCAACGGTATCGGTGAGCAATCTCCCGACATCAACCAAGGTGTTGACCAAGCAGATGGAGAGATCGGTGCAGGAGATCAAGGCTTGATGTTTGGTTACGCATGCCGTGAAACTGAAGTCCTTATGCCATTGCCTATCCACCTGTCACATCGTCTTGCAGAGCGTTTAGCGCAAGTGCGTAAAGAGGGTATTATCCCTTACCTTCGTCCCGATGGAAAAACACAAGTCAGTATTCGATATGTGAATGACAAGCCTGTATCCGTTGAAACCGTAGTTGTCTCCACGCAACACGCCCCTGAAATTTCTCAAGAAAAATTGCATGCAGATGTTATCAAAGAAGTCATCGAGTACGTTATTCCTAAGGAACTAAGAGCTGAAAATATTGTTTATCACATCAATCCAACCGGTAAATTTGTTATCGGCGGTCCTCAAGGGGATGCTGGACTTACAGGACGAAAAATCATTGTCGATACCTACGGCGGAGCTTGCCCTCACGGTGGCGGAGCATTTAGTGGGAAAGATCCAACCAAAGTGGATCGTTCGGCTGCATACGCTGCTCGCCATGTTGCAAAAAATCTTGTCGCTTCAGGCGCATGTGATCGCGCTACTATTCAAGTATCGTACGCAATCGGTGTAGTAAAGCCAATCTCGATCATGGTTAATACTCACGGTACCGCAGTCGTTGCCGAAGAAAAAATTGAAGCGTGTGTCAACGAACTGTTTGACCTTACCCCTCGTGGAATCATTGAATCACTCGATTTATTACGTCCAATCTACCGAAAAACTGCTGCATATGGACATTTTGGACGTGAACTTCCTGAATTTACCTGGGAAAAAACCGATAAAGTAGATGAAATTCGAGCATTCTTAGGATTATAATTTTTTTCTTTTTCATTCCCAATTAAACAGGGAATGACAAGAGGTAACACCCACGCTTGTAAATCCACTAAAACTTTTCTTTTTTTAGCTACCTTTAAAATTCTTCTGTTATAGTTACCCATATTTATAATTTAGGAGAACCCATGGCAGTAGTTATTAACGACACCTGTATTAACTGTGGCGCTTGTATCGACGAGTGTCCTGTAGAAGCAATCGTAGACGAGGATGATAACCCAACGGGTGAAGAAATTTACTACGTTTATGGCGACAAATGTGTTGAATGTGTAGGTCATCATGATGTTCCTGCATGTGCAACTGCTTGTCCAACTGAGGGTTGTATCACTTGGGATGAAGTTGGTGAAAGTCCATCTCACCGTGATGATATTGGTGCTGATTTACGTTCAAGTAAAGCTAATATCGTAGACTAAACCACTTTTTTGAAGGCTAACTCCCTTCAAAAACCTCTCTTTATATATCTTCCTTAATCTTTAATATTACTCAAATTATTATTTTGCTATAATCCCGCTCTATTATTTACATACAGAACAGGAGCATTGATGGAACAAACATTGTCAATCATCAAGCCTGACGCCGTAGCAAAAGGTGTCATTGGAAAAATTTTGGATCGTTTTGAGACAGATGGTCTTAAAATCGCAGCTACCAAAAAAGTTCAGCTTAGCCGTCAAGACGCTGAAGCATTCTACGCAGTACACGCTGCTCGCCCTTTCTTCAACGACCTCGTTGATTTCATGGTAAGCGGTCCTGTTGTTATTACTGTTCTTGAAGGCGAAAACGCAGTTCTAAGAAACCGTGATTTAATGGGTGCAACGAATCCTAAAGAAGCAGAAGCTGGTACTATCCGTGCTGATTTCGCTGAAAATATTGACGCAAATGCTGTTCACGGAAGTGATTCAGTTGAAAACGCTAAAAATGAAATTGCGTTTTTCTTTTCAGGACGCGAGATCTCCTAAGTGAATTTAATTCCATTTAAACACTTAAACTCTATTCCCTTAGAGTTTGACGTTGTCGTGGAAAATACCTTTTTTAAAGGAACTTTAGTTCATAAAAAAGGTAAAATTGCGGAGTTAAACGGTACAATAACAGGAAGCATCTCAATGCCTTGTGATTTATGCGCTGAAAATATTGAAAGAGTTCTTAATGAAGAGCTCTTTTTTTACCTTTCGGACGGTATTATAAGTGACAATGAAGATGAGCTTGATATTGTAGAGATCACTACACCTATGATTGATATGAAAGAGCTTTTAGCTTCCGAAATTGAACTCATTAAAAGTGATTATTTTTGCTGTTCGCACTGCGAAGGCAAAACAGTAGAACAAGAGTTCTAATAAACGTAGTGCACTGAGCTTTCTGCTGAAGAAAACTCAGTGTTAACGTAGCTTTTGGGATGTATTCCAAAAGCGTTTAAATCAAATAGAAAGGGCTATAAAATGGCAGTACCTAAAAGAAGAGTGAGTCACACTCGCGCAGCAAAACGCAGAACTCACTATAAAGTTTCACTTGCTCGTCCAGTTAAAGACAAAGACGGCACGTATAAATTGTCTCATTACGCTAACCCCGTTACTGGTGAGTATAAATAATTGATGATCAGAATTGCTATTGATGCAATGGGTGGGGACTTCGGTCCTGAACCAATTGTAAAAGGAACCATAGAAGCTCTTAAAGAGAAAAAGTTCGAAGCAATTTTGGTTGGCAAAAAAGATGAAATTTTGTCTTTGCTACCCAAGGGCTATAAAGACAAGATTTTAATTATTGAAGCAAATGATGTTATCGATATGGGTGATGCAGCAACAGACGCACTTAAACGTCAAGAGAGCTCTATCTACAAAGCAGTAGAGCTCGTTCGAAATGGTCAGGCTGATGGGGTTGTGAGTGCAGGACATAGCGGTGCTACAATGACACTTGCTACATTACGTCTTGGACGCCTAAAAAATGTATTACGTCCAGCATTAGTAACATCGATGCCGACTAAAAGTGGAAAACGAAGTATCTTAATGGACGCTGGAGCAAATGTCGACTGTAAAGCCGAACACCTTTTTCAGTTTGGAATCATGGGCTATTATTACGCCCAGGATATGCTCAAAGTCTCCTCGCCTAGAGTTGGACTTCTTGCAAATGGCGAAGAAGCTTCCAAAGGGAATGAAATAACTAAAGAAGCCTTCAAATTACTCGAAGGTCAGCAAGGTTTTATCGGTAATGTCGAAGGAAATAATATCTTTGACGGTTCTTGCGATGTTATTGTGTGCGATGGATTTATCGGAAATTTAGTTCTTAAAGCATCTGAAGGGGTAGCCTCTACTATCAGCTATTTTATCAAAGAGTATATCCGTAAATCACCTATCGCTATCACCGGAGCATTGCTTATGCGCAAAGTATTTCATTTACTCAAAAAAGAGATTGATTACGCCGAAATTGGTGGAGCGCCTCTAGTTGGAATCAAAGGATGCGCTATTGTAAGTCATGGTAAAAGCAATCCAAAAGCAGTGAAAAATGCCATTTTTCAAGCAATCCGCTATGTGGATACGGGTGTAAATATACACATTGAAAACCGTCTTGAAGAACTAAAAAACTAAACCAGCCTGACACAAAGGTGTACTATGTATGCAGCGTTCCGCTCTATTGGAGCTTATGTCCCCACAAAAATTCTTTCCAATACTGATCTTGAACGTATGGTCGATACGAGTGATGAATGGATATTTAAACGTACAGGAATAAAAGAACGTCATATTGCAGCAGACAATGAAACTACCAGTGATATGGGTGTACAAGCTGCTAAAATGGCAATAGAACGTGCCGGTATCGATAAAAATCAAATTGATATGGTCGTTTGTGCAACCATTTCACCTGATTATTTTTGCATGCCTTCAACAGCTACTATTATTGCTGATAAACTTGGTCTAGAAAAAGTAATGGCGTATGATATTTCTGCGGCGTGTACCGGATTTGTTTATGCTCTCAGCGTAGCCAAAGCATTTATTGAATCCGGAATGAAGAAAAACGTTCTTATTATCGGAGCTGAAAAACTTAGTGCGATAACCGATTATACCGACCGTGGAACTTGTATTCTTTTTGGTGACGGTGCAGGTGCCGCTATCATCAGCGCAACAACTACACAATCTGAAGCAATCATTGACGTTCATACGGGGTCTGATGGTGCCTATGCTGATCTACTTATGACACCAAATGGAGGAAGCGGATCAGCACACGATGAGCCTAATCGTGAAGAAGCAGGATGCTTTATGAAAATGAAGGGGAATGAAACGTTCAAAGTTGCTGTTCGTACTCTGACAAGTGATGTTGTAGCAATTTTAGAAGAAAATAATATTACCTCATCTGCTATCAAACATTTCATCCCTCATCAAGCCAATTACCGCATTATTAAAGCGGTTGGTGATGCACTAAACCTAGAAGAGAAACAAGTTGTCCTTACGGTCGAAAAATACGGTAATACCTCTGGCGCATCCATTCCAATGGCAATCAATGATATCTATGAGTCAGGTCGCCTTCAAGAGGGTGATCTAATGCTTCTTGACGCTTTTGGTGGTGGTTTGACATGGGGAAGTGCCCTCGTTCCTTTTGCTGGAAAAGGTAAATAAAGACTCTTTTGCTACAATAAAAGACTTATTATAAAGGTCTTTTATGCTCTATTCTAACTCCCTCGTTTATATTGAACTTCACGACAGTGAAATCCCTTGGCTTAAAATCTTTACTCATACCCCTCATAAAGAATTCTCTGAATGTTTATCTCATGAAAAAACAATGATTTGGGAATGCTTAGACATTATCGAGAAAGAGATGTTAGAATATTTCAAACCAGATAAAATCAATATAGCTTCATTTGGTAATATGTGTCCGAGGGTTCATTGGCATATAATGGCACGCTTTAATGACGATAGCTATTTTCCAGAGCCGATGTGGGGAGTTAAACAAAGAGAGGGAAGTATTAAAATAGCTCCGATGGAGCCATTTTTAGAAAGCGTACAAAAGAAATTAACTTCTTGGTCTGCTATCTGAACGATTTTGACCGCTAAAGCTGCGTGAACGATCTCCACGTTCACCGCCAGCAGAACTACGCTCTCCGCCGCCGCTAGCATTGCGATCGTTGTTACCACGGTATCCGCCGCCTGAAGAACTGCGCTCTCCGCCGCCGCTAGCATTACGGTCATTGTTACCACGGTATCCACCGCCGCTTCCACTTCCGCCACGATTATTATTGCCACGGTATCCACCGCCGCCGCCAGGACGACGATTACCTCCGCCGCTTCCGCCACGACTCTCAAGATTACTCAAAATTTTATCCAAGCGCTCTGCTGCAATACCAATTTGATTTGGTCCTTGAACGGTGTTGCGCTCCATAAGAACTGAAATAAGTTTATAAGCAATTTGTTCTTGATCGAAATCTTCTTTGAGTGCATCTAAAACTTTATGCGCTTCATCATAAATATGCTGTTTTTCGATTTCTGCAAGAAGACGATTAACTTGAGAGTTTTTAACATCCATTTTACTTGGAATATAAGCATGCTCCATAGTAGTTCCTACTTTTGCACGGATACGCTGAAGCTCTTTAAACTCAAGTGGCGTTACCAAAGTAATCGCTACCCCTTTTTTACCCGCACGTCCTGTACGACCGATACGGTGAACATAGCTCTCAGGATCAAAAGGAATATGGTAGTTAAATACGTGAGTAATGCCATCGATGTGCAAACCACGAGCTGCTACGTCTGTTGCAATCAATACATCAAAAGCATCGGATTTAACACCTTTGATAACGCTCTCACGTTGACGTTGCTCCATATCTCCATGAAGTCCTTTGGCAGAATATCCTGCTGCTGACAATACATTTGAAAGACGATCAACTTCTTTTTTCGTACGGCAGAAAACAACAGTTTTTTTAGCATCTTCAGCATCCATCAAACGGATAATGGCATCATCACGCTCTGATTCTTCGATAACATAATACTGCTGCGTAATATCTGTATTAGTAGTTTCAGATTTTGTGATAGACGCAAAAAATGGATTTACTAAGATACGCTCTGCAAGCTGTTTGATTGGCTGTGGCATGGTTGCTGAAAACAACAATGTTTGACGTTCAGTTGGAAGATAACTAAAAATTTCATTAATATCATCCAAAAAGCCCATATCAAGCATTTCATCCGCTTCATCCAAAATAACAGTTGAAGGAGAAAAACCTTTGAGCATATCACGGCTGAGCATATCCAGTAAACGTCCTGGAGTTGCAATAATTACTTGCGCACCACGATCGATCAAATCCAATTGACGATTGTACGAACTACCACCATAAATAGTAACTGTACGAGCACCCAAATGCTTGCCGTATTTAAAAATCTCATCACTTACTTGGTTAGCAAGTTCACGCGTTGGTGTGATGATAAGGATTTCGATACCACCTTTTAAATGCATTTTATTAAGTGCTGGAAGTCCAAATGCTGCTGTTTTACCCGTACCGGTGTGAGCTTGACCTACAACGTCACGCCCTTCCATAATTACAGGGATTACCATTGACTGGATTGGACTTGGATTCTTGAAACCTGCATATTCGATGCTTTGCATAATCTCTTTACGAAGACCAAAATCAGCAAATGTTGGAAGATCTTGATCGACTACTACGAGTTCTGTTTCTACGTTGTTCATATTTCTACCTTTTGTGTGTACGCCACGCCAACAAAAAAAGGAATCCGTTTTTCACTAAATCAAGCGAAAATATTTCCTAAAAAGCCCATGTTGCTATGCTGTGTGACGATGACGTTAAATTATTGTCCTCTTGGACGACAAATTTTCAGAGAGTTGCTCTCTTACCATGGAAGGTACCTTAGTAAAGTTTCAGTCTTATTAAAGCTTTACGAAGGCACCCAAAAATTTCGAGCGAATTATAACTTGCCAAAGCATAATTACTCCTGATAAACCCATTGTAATAAAAGCTAAAGTTAATCTTTAGTTTCAAATTGTTTATATTTCATCCTAAAAATTTTAAACTTTGGAGATTATACTTGCAAAAATTATATTGGAGAATGTCTATGTTTAATGTACGTATGGAAAAAGAGTGTGGTTGTTTTAAACGAAGCGGGATGCCCTCAATCAAAACTTTTGATAATAAAGATGATGCACTAAGTGAAGCGTCAGAGTGGGCAGAAGAAATGAATGAAACTTTCTGTAAAAAACACAACTTTTCGATTATTGAAGAAGGGAATGATCTTCTTATAAAAGTAGAAATGAATTAAAACTGGAGGGGCTTGAGCCTCACAGTTTTAAATTTAGCTTTTTAATCACCATTTTCTTCGACCAAATTGGATCTTTCAAATCTAACAACTCTCTTACTTCATCATTTACCAATCGATACGAAACAACAATATTGACACTCTCAGCACCGGTAGGCATAGGTAAAACGAATGTTTTTGAGCTTAGCGCTGGAATCGAAACACTGCTGATCGTTTTTACTGCCAAATGAGGAATAGTTGGCTTATCTCGCTTGCTTAGATATTTAGAAGTGAGGGATAAAGCTTCTATTTTTACAACTTTACCCCCACTTGCATACTGCGCTTCAATCAAAATTTCACGTGAACCAAATCCGCTAGGAATCGCATGCGGTTGAGGGTTACTCAATGTTATTTCTAACGTCTGCTTCCCTTTTTTTACATCCACACCCAATGCGTCCTGCCACATTGCTTCAATGTGTCCTCCAGTAAAGCCATGGTTACGAACCATACGCGTATGGGCTTGACCATTAGATAGCCGTAATGTTGCCGCAACTCCTTGCGTTCGAGCTCCCATATGGCAATCTACGCATTGCTTGCCATTGCTTTTGAATTCGGATTGCATGTTAACAAAACTATGTCCATCTTCCGATTTATCATTAGCATGGCAGACAAAACACAATTGATTGGGGTTTTTGTCCATAAAATCACGTGGTTCAACTTTATGATATGGCGACTTAGCATCACCATAAGGCCCTGTCATGGTACCCGATTTCATCCACGTAACACGATTCATCCCCCGCTTATTTTCAGGGAGTTCATCATGAATTTGATCAATATTGTGACAGACAACACAGTTAATCCCCTCGGAGATACCATCACTTTTAAGTGCTTTTGTCGCAGCAGAATTTTTATCAAGTCCAACAGAAGCAAGAGCTTCATCTTCTGCATTCGTAGAAGTAACAGAAATACGAGGATTATGACATGTCGCACATTCAATTTTAATCGTATTAAGTGATTTACGATTATCTTTTCGCGCTACATAATCAATCGTTTTTTGGAAATACTCATCACTGTCATAATGAGATTTAGCATGCCATGACTGCTCCCACTGCTTCACAATAGGAGTATGACACGCCTTGCACTTAGTAGAATCTTTGAATTTATCTCCGACTTGAACCACTTCTGCCCCAAAAAGACCCATACTAATTAAAATTAAACCCAAAAATGAACGCATAACTACCTCCCTCTTTTAACGATGTTTATTAAGCCAAACCATTAACCCTTTTTGTCCATGGAGGCGGTTTTCTGCCTCTTGAAAAATTACGCTCTGATCCCCTTCCAATACTGCTTCACTTACCTCTACTCCACGATATGCAGGTAAACAATGTAAAAATATTGCATAAGGGTCAGCCAATGCCATTAGAGCTTCGTCAACGATATAGCCTTTAAAATCGTGCAGACGCTTGGCTTTTTCTTCTTCTTGACCCATAGAAATCCACGTATCCGTTGTAACCACAGTAGCGCCTTCTACGGCCACTTTTGGGTCATTGG
The DNA here is from genome assembly GCA_026390135.1 of Campylobacterales bacterium. GTDB lineage: Bacteria > Campylobacterota > Campylobacteria > Campylobacterales > Sulfurimonadaceae > Sulfuricurvum. The sequence continues at coordinate 28,365 of JAPLGN010000035.1, forward strand.
TAAAGGTGATTTTTGCACCGCTTTGTTTTGCAAAAATCAGTGCCTCTTCAATAATAACCGGATCACACTCATACCCTTTTGGGGTGGCTACACGAAGTTCAAACCCTAGCTTACTCGCTAACATCAACCATGAATGGGTCATATTATTTCCATCACCGATATACGCCACGATTGGGTTTTCATGACGTCCGCACTCCACCATCGTCATATAATCGGCAATAAGCTGAACGGGGTGATAGCTGTCACTTAGACCATTGATGACAGGAACACTTGAATAATGGGAAAATTCTTCGAGCATAGAGTGCGCAAACGTACGTATCATTACCATATCGCTCATCGAAGAAATAACGCGTGCCGTATCTTTAACAGGCTCACCACGTCCTAAATGAATATCACGGTTTGAAAGAAATAAGGCATGCCCACCCAGCTGAAACATCCCTGATTCAAAACTAACACGTGTACGTGTTGAGCTTTTCTCAAAAATCATTGCCAATGTTTGTCCTGCCAAATAAGGATGTGGGCTTTTGGCTTTTTGCTCTTTTTTAATTGATAACGCCAAATCAACTATTTCTAAAATCTCTTCTTTGGTGTAATCACGTAAAGTTAAAAAATGTCTCACAAAAAATCCTCTTTTTCAAAAAACAATCATAGCATAAAATAATTTTATTAATGTAAAAGTCGTGCCACTTCTTTAGCATGGTAACTAATGATGATATCTGCACCCGCTCGCTTGAATCCAATCATTGTCTCCATCATCACGCGATTATAATCAATAAGTCCGGCATTTCCGGCAAATTTTAGCATTGCATATTCTCCGCTCACATTGTAAACTGCCAACGGTAATGAAGAAGCTTCACGAATATCTCGAATGATGTCTAAATACGCTAACGCAGGTTTTACCATTAAAATATCTGCACCTTGAGCTTCATCTGCAAGACTTTCTCGAATGGCCTCACGACGGTTAGCAGGATCCATTTGATAGGTTGAGCGGTCTCCAAAACTTGGAACCGATTCGGCAACATCACGAAATGGCCCATAATAACCACTTGCAAACTTAGTAGAGTACGCCATAATAGGGAGATTTGGGTATCCACCCCTATCAAGAGCATCACGCAATGACGCAATAATGCCGTCCATCATTCCTGAGGGTGCTATCATATCCACACCTGCTCGTGCATGAACTAACGCCTGTTGCGCTGAAATCCCCAAAGTAAGATCATTATCAACCGTTTCATGCACGTGATCAAGTATCCCGCAATGTCCATGATCGGTGTATTCACAAAAACATAAATCCGTCACTACAAACATCTGTGGGAATGATTGTTTGATGGCGCGAACTGCCGTTGCAATGATTCCATGATCACAGAGCGCATCAGAACCTATAGAATCTTTGACTGCTGGGATACCAAAAAGAAGTATTGAATAGATCCCTAAAGTTTGAAGCAGTTCACACTCTTTTAAAATCTCATCTAAGCTCATCTGAAATACACCCGGCATAGAGGCAACTTCTGTTTTTATACCCTCCCCTGGTCTGACAAATAAAGGATAAATAAAATCATTGACGCTAACATGCGTTTCACGAACCAATGAACGTAAATAAGAATTAAGACGAGTGCGGCGAAAACGCTCCATAAAAATACCCTCTTTTGTAAAAAATTAAGTTAAAAGTGTATCAATAAATAGATTAAGAAAAACAAACTATAATTTCCGAATGACATCTGAAATATTTTTTGAAAAATCCGCCATCGCCAATCTTCCAAGTAAATATGGGCACTTTAAAATCCGTGCTTACAAAGAAGGTTGTCAAGAACATCTTGCTATTTTTACTGAGGACTTTGATTCTGTAGAATCCCCTTTAGTACGAATTCATTCTCAATGCCTTACGGGTGATACTTTTGGAAGTATCAAATGTGATTGCAACAATCAGCTTCACAAAGCACTTGAGCTTATAGCTAAAGAAGGCGGGTTGATAATCTATCATGCTCAAGAAGGGCGAAATATCGGCTTACTTAATAAACTAAACGCTTATGCACTTCAAGATCAAGGGCGCAATACCATTGAAGCCAATATAGAGCTTGGGTTTGCACCTGATCAGCGTACCTATGATGTTGTACGTGAAATTTTCAATGATTTTAATCTCACAAAAATTCGACTTCTGACCAACAATCCTGCCAAGATTCTAGTTGTTGAAGGATTGGATGTTGAAATAACCGAACGTATCCCCGTAATTATCGATCCCAATCCTTATAATGAAGGCTACTTAAAAACAAAGAAAGAATGTATGGGTCACATTATTTAATTTTTTTACGTTAGAATATATAATAATTTTATTTACAAATGAGGTTTTATGCGTATAGCAGTATTATTTTTAAGCCTACTAACGACACTTTTTGCCTTAAGTGATAATTATAAAATTGTTATCGATACTTATAAAACGAAAAGTGAAGCACGACAAGCATTTGAACACAATAAAGCTGATCCAAAAAGTGCTCTTCTCCCCTATCTTAATGAAGAACAACTGATTATTCATACCCGAAAATCAGGAGAAAAAAGTATTATTGCAATTGAACCCTTTTCGAATCAAAAAGAGGCCCAAGCAGTCTTGCAAGACCTCTCTCCTTTTTACCCGCATGCTTTTGTAAGTCGTGGTGTCGCCGATGATATCGAATTTCTTTTGATGCAGCACCGGAATAATCTAAACCTAAAAAAGCAAAGTCCTTCTATTCAAGTTGCTAAAGCAATCACACTGCCTAAAAAAGAACAAAATGTATCAACTGCATCGCCATACAATTATGAAAGAGTGTTCTTTCTCTCTATACTCGCAGTACTGCTTGTCTATTTTTTATGGAGTGCACGTCTATTAAGAATTTTACAGAACCGTAATCAACTTCTTTTAAAAGAAAAAATAGAAATTCAAGATGCCATGCAAGCTAAAAATGATTTTATTGCGATGATGAATCACGAAATTCGTGCCCCTATTAATGCGATCATGGGGATCAGTCATCTAATTTTAGAATCAAGACTCACTATAAGTCAACGTTCTCAAATTACTAAAATAAAAGATGCAACTTCCATTTTACACACGTTGGTTAATGATATTTTGGATCACTCAAAAATAGAAGCTGGTAAAATAACCATTGAAAAAATCCCTTTTGATCTCAATACGATGTTGGATGATATTTCCAATATCATTACCCATAAAGCAGACGAAAAGCAACTTGAATTGATTTTTGATATTGATCAAAGTGTTCCGAATAAACTCATCGGCGATCCTCTGAGACTGCTCCAGATATTGGTTAATTTACTCAATAATGCTATCAAATTTACCGATAATGGGAGTGTTATTCTTCGCTTACGTGCCCAGCAAATTAGCCGTTTAAATCTAAAAATTCATTTTGAAATTATTGATACCGGTATTGGTATTGAAGCAGATTCCTTAAAAAAATTATTTGCCTCATACGTTCAAGCCGATGAGAGCATCTCACGAAAATATGGCGGTACGGGTTTAGGGCTTGCAATATGTAAAAATCTCATCTCTTTAATGGGAGGAAGCATCCAAGTAGAGAGTGTCCCTAATCAAGGAAGCACTTTCTCTTTTGACATCAAACTCTATTCTGATTTTGAGTACGAAAAACGTCGCTATCGCCTTCCTACAGAAAAGTTGATGTCTAAAAATGGATTAATTTTAGATACGAATTTAACCAGTGCTGAGGTGCTAACACGAGGATTGGAATATTTTCATTACGAAATGAAAACTACTACTAACTCTACCGATGCTCTCGATGTCTTAAAAAATCAATTTATCGATATTGTCTTTATCGATACAAAAGTAGTACTATCGGGAGAATTTAAAAAAGAACTTCAACATCGAATTAAAAACGATGATCTAAAGCTCGTATGGATGGGTGAAGATATTAAAAAAAGAGGAGGCATAAGCCTCGCAAAGCCTTATAACCAACTGAGTATTTTTAACACCATCTTATCAGCGTATGGCCATTTAGATCAAGAGCAAAAAGGACAAAGCAACAGTAAAAAACTCAAAGACAATTTGAAAAAATTTGCAGGTGAAACACTGCTTTTAGCTGAAGATAATGAGATTAATCGTTCTATTATTAAAGGTTTGCTCTCCGGCACAAATATCATCATAATAACCGCTGAAAATGGTAAAGAAGCCGTTGATATCGTTGAACTCAATTCAGACATCAATGTTATTTTAATGGATATTCAAATGCCGATTATGGATGGTTTTGAAGCAGCAAAATTAATACGTCAAGATCACGAAAAAGATTTTATTCCTATAATAGCCGTCACTGGGAATACGTTTGAAAGTGATATTCATAACATCAGCAGCTCCGGAATGAACGGCCATGTAAGCAAACCAATTGATGTCAATACCTTTTACACTACTTTATATTATGCTTTTGAAAAATCGAGAAATCAATCTAAGCAGATACTCTCTTCACAATATATAGCCTAAGTACTTTTTTGGTATTATAGGTGTTGAATTAAATTAAGAGGAAACTCCTTTGGCATTACTCAAAACATTGCTCCAAGCTCAAAATATTAACGTTCCAGATGATTTTTTTGAAAAAATTGAAGTGTATAAAACACTATTAATGCAATGGAATAAAATTCATAACCTCACAGGGGCAAAAAACATCGCTCAAATTGATGAATTTATCGTTGATGCAATTGCTCCTATTACTTTTTTACCTCCCATCAAAAAAGCTATGGATATAGGGACTGGAGCAGGATTTCCTGGTATGATTTTGGCCTTTGCTCTGCCGCAAACCCATTTTACTCTTGTCGAACCCCTTGCAAAACGTGCCAGTTTTTTACAGTTTGTCAAAGCTGATTTAGGACTTACAAATGTAGACGTTAAAGCCGTACGCATTGAACAGCTTCCCCCTGCATCCTATGACTTTATTACCTCTCGCGCCGTGACGGATACCAAAATGCTTCTCAAACTTTCAGAACCTTTTCGTTCAGAGGGAACCCTTTTGCTCTTTTACAAAGGGGAAAAAGTGTATGATGAAGTAGACGAATCGTTTGACTACCAAATTATCGAAAAACAAAATCGTCATTATCTTCTTATTAAGTCATAAACTATGTTGAAATTATTACTCTTTATTGGTTTTATTAGTACCGTTTATTATGTTTTTTTTGCAAAGAAAAAAAGTATCACTTCCCGCAAAAATAATGATTCCATGGAAGAAGCAATGATTCCATGTGCAATGTGTGGAACGTACTTTCAAGCTAAAGAAGCAATAATGAGCAGTGGAAAATATTATTGCTCACCTGAATGTCTGAAAAAGAAACAAGGATAATCATGATACTCTTTGGTCACCCACTTATCTCTTCGGAACGCTTTTATCACATCAGCTCTATCGAAGCGATTACTAACACCCCCTCAAACTCTGTTATAGCGCTATTTTTTGAAGAGCAAAATCTTGATATCATTTCTCATTTACGTCTTAATAATATCCGATTTGCCCTGTACGTTAACACTACTATTGAAGCAGTTTTGGCTGAGAATCTTCATGCTACCTACCTCATCGTCAATACTAAAAATGGCTCTGAAATTCAAAAAGTTGCAGAACATTATCTCTTTGATGCTAAAGTATTGGGGTATTGTGAAGAAGAGGAAAATCTTGAAAGGCTCATTGATATGAGACTTGATGGAGCTGTTTTTGCAGAGGCGATAATTAAAATCACCTCCTAGTTTAAACGACAAAGAAATTAATCAATCCACTCTCTTGATAAATCTTTATCCAAACATGCAAGTATTTCATATCCAATCGTTCCTACGGCTTTAGCATACTCATTTGCATTATCAAAAATTAATAGCTCATTTTCATCGCTGGCGAACGTTGCACAGTCCATTGAAATACGTCCAAGCAAAGCAACTCCTTTGGGAGTTATGTATCGATTGGATGCAAGCCTGTCAAGTCCATTGGCATATCCCAAATCGTATGTCGATACCACTTCATCAGATGATGCCTCATACAGCCCGTTATAACCAACTCTCTCACCTGCTCGCAACGTTCGTGTGGAAATTTTATTCCCCCACAGCGACAAGACACTCTTTAACTGAGGATTAGGTAAGGAAATATCCATTTGCAAACATCCGTACAAAGCGATTCCGACACGTACCATATCATCAGAACATTCGCTTGAGCGAAATATTCCTGCCGAGTTGGAAAGGTGAAAACGAAGATTCCATTGATATTTTTGTGCATGTTTTAATGCATCTTTTTTGAGAGTATCAAATGAATATCGTTGCCAAAACCACTCAGAACTAAGGGTGTCTGCACTCTTAAAATGACTCATAACTCCAACACACTCTAACCCCTGAGATGCAATAGCGTCAAAAGCTTTTTTGAGTTCATCCGTCCTAACACCATTACGATGCATGCCTGTATCAATTTTAAGCTCTACTTTTGTCCCTTTTGGAAACTTTTTTAGATGGCTAAGAGAATTAACAACGTAATGAAATTTTGAATTGGCCATTGTAGGAAAATCTGAAAGAATTACAATATCCTCAAAAAATTCGCTGATTTCCAATGCCTCACGCTCCAATCTCACAACCGCATGAGTAATCCCGTAGTCATGCGCAACCTGACCAATTAAAACAGCTCCATGACCATATGCATTGTCTTTTAAAACCACTGCTATTTTATCTTTTCCACCGACTTGGTGTGCAATAATGTCAAGATTATTTTTAAGTGCCTCACGGCTAAGTTTTATTTTTCCCATAACAAATTATAGTACAAGGTAAATTAATGCGCTATTTCCCAGCCGAATTTGAACTCCAAAGTTTTGTTCAACTCATTTTTCCTCATCCACAAAGTGACTGGGTAGACTATCTTGAAGAAGCACGTCAATGCTTTGTAGCTATTGCCGCTTCCATTGCTAAATATCAACCGTGTCTTATTATTTGTGATGATATTGATGTTGTCAAAAGCTATTTTTCTTCTCATGACAACCTAATATTTATTCCCTACCAAAGTAATGACACATGGGCACGGGATTGCAGTGCGCTGAGCGTCATTGATGAAGATGAAGACGAAGCATTGTTGCTGGATTTTACCTTCACAGGATGGGGTGGAAAATTTGATGCAACACGGGATAATGCCATGAGCGAAAACATCAAAAGTATTTACGGTGCGCGTATGGAAAAAATTAACCTTATTTTAGAAGGGGGAGGTGTCGAATCCAACGGTGCAGGAAGTTTGCTTACTACTTCCGAATGTCTTCTAAACCCAAATCGAAATCCTCATCTCACTAAAATCCAAACTGAAGCAATTTTAAAAAAAGAGTTCGGCGTTGAACAGATTTTATGGCTAAATCATGGGTATTTGGCAGGAGATGACACCGATAGCCATATCGATACCCTTGCCCGTTTTATTGATACCGATACTATTATGTATGTCAAATGTGATGATAAAGAGGATGAACATTACAATGAATTGAAAAAAATGGAGGAAGAGCTCCAAGCCTTACGTGATTTAGACGGTGAATCCTTCCATCTCATTGCGCTACCAATGACGCAAGCCCATTTTTATGAGGGTGAACGGCTTCCTGCTACCTATGCTAATTTTTTGATTATTAATGATGCCGTACTTTTGCCTGTCTACAATGATCCTCATGATGCTGAAGCAATTGCTATTTGCAAACGTGCATTTTACGGACGTGATATCATCCCTATCGACTGTTCTGTCCTCATTCGTCAACACGGATCACTGCATTGTGTTACGATGCAATTTCCCGAAGAAGTGGGGTTAAGAGTTCCGTCTTAACACTAATGTAACACTTTTTTCTTATTATATGATGTCAAATAATCTTTAAGGAAAAAGAATGAAAAAACTCTCCATCCTCTCATTGGCGGCAATTGCTGCGCTAGCCTCTGAGCCCATCGCAATCCAAAAAATAACCGTTGAAGCTGCTGCGCCTAAAACGGATATTACTGCGAATGAACTTACAACGTCTAAATCAAAAACCATGACCGGCGATACAGCTGCCATTCTTGCTGATATTCCTGGTGTCAGTGTTTATAACATGGGAAGCAGTGCGTCATTGCCTGTTATTCACGGTATGGCAGATGATCGTGTCAAAATCGACATTGACGGTATGACAATTACTTCAGCATGTCCAAACCACATGAATCCAGCCCTTTCTTACATCGATACATCTAAAATCGAATCAATTGAAGTGATGGCAGGAATAACTCCTGTCAGCGCAGGAGGAGATAGTATCGGTGGAACCATTATGGTCAAATCTAAAGACCCACTCTTTGCTAAAAATGTAGGTGAAGTTCTCATAGGTGGTGATGTATCTGGATTTTATCGTAGCAATAGCCAAACGCGTGGAGCTTCTGTAAATGCATCTGTGGCAAATGATAAAATTAGTGTTAACTACTCAGGATTCGCCGAAAAAGCCGAAAACTATAAAAATGGTAATGGCAAAATCGTCAAAGACACTCTCTATCAACAACAAAATCAATCGGCAACCATCGCATATAAAGTAAGCTCTGACGATACTGTTGCTCTTAAAGTCACAAAAACTAATGCAGACTTTATCGGTTTTCCGAATGAATACATGGACATGCTTGGAAATGAATCAACCTCTGAGAACTTGAGCTATAAAGGAAAAATTGGTGCATTATTGATTGATGCTAACGCATATAATCAAAAAACCGATCACTATATGAATAGAATAAATTCAGAACGTGGCGGAACAGGTAATATGCCAATGTACACCGATGCTAAAGAGAGTGGAATCAATTTCAAAGCTACATTGCCGCTCACTTCTACACAGACATTAAAATTTGGTGCCGATTATGATCGCTACCGTCTTAACGACTGGTGGCCAGCCGATACAGTTAATAACATGGCAGGAATGTCACCAGGAACATTCCTTAATATCAATAATGGAAAACGAGATCGCATTGGGCTATTTAGTGAAGTTGTCTCACAATGGAGTGAAAAACTATCTTCTATTTTGGGTGCACGCTATGATAGAGTAATGATGGATACCGATGATGTCCACGGATACAATGGATATACTGGCTTTACGGGTGCTAATAATAATGACCCAGTCGATACAGCTTACTTTAATGCTCTTGAGCACAAAAAGACCGATAATAATTATGATCTAACCGCAACAACAAAATATGAATACAGTACTACTACCGATATGGAACTTGGTTTTGCACATAAAACTCGTTCACCAAATATGTATGAGCGCTATGCATGGGCAGGAAGCAAACCTGGTATCACACTCACCAATCCAATGCTAATGGATATGCGTATGGTAAACTGGTTTGGTGATGGAAATGGATACGTCGGAAATCTCGATATTAAACCAGAAGTTGCCAATACCATTAGTACGACCATTTCACTCCATGATAGTGCAGACAAAGAATGGGGACTAAAATTGACTCCTTATTACACCAAGGTGAGTGATTATATTGACATTAAACTTCTTACATCAACAGGTTCAGGTGTCACTAAACGTAGTTATTTCCAATTCGTAAATACCGATGCCCATCTCTTCGGTGCAGATCTTTCAGGATACACAACGCTATGGGATAACAGTGATAACGGCAAAGGAACCCTCAAAGGTAATCTCAGCTATACCCGTGGCTTCCGTGATAACGGTGGATCACTGTATCATATAATGCCGCTACATACCAAAGTCAGCCTTGATCGTGTTTCTGGTGCATGGAACAATGAAATCGATGTCGAAACGGTAGGTGCAAAAGAATCAGTCGACACACTTCGCAATGAACCATTAACCCCAGGATATGCGTTGGTTGATCTTAAAACTGGGTATGCATGGACAAAACAATTAAATATGGATTTATCCGTCACTAATTTATTTAATAAAGCGTATGCCCTTCCACTCGGCGGAGTTGATTTAGTCAATAACGGAACAAACTATACTACTCCTTTGCAAGGCATGGGACGTTCGTTTAATGTCGCTATGAGTTATAAGTTCTAATCTCTCTTCCCCTCTTGGGGAATCCTAACGTTTCGTCAAAATTTCAGGATTCTCTCTCCCGATTTTATCGGGAGATTCTCTCTTAAAATGCTTTTACTTTAAACGTATCTTTATCTACATAATAGGTATCTTGAAAATCATATCCTCTACGATTGAGTGGTTTTGCGCGGAGTTTTTCATTAAAGATACGATCCAGCTTATTACGAATAGCAGTAAATACGCTCTGTTCTTTACCACTAAATCCTTCGGTTTTTTTCTTCATGACACTTAATGGATTAATCGGTGTAGTCCCATCATACATTCCAAAATGCAAATGAGGACCAGAAGAAAGCCCCGTTGAACCGACAAAACCAATAACATCTCCCTGTTTTACATTTGAGCCTATATGGATTCCTGGCTTGAACCCTTTTTGATGAGCATAAAGACTGGTAAGACCATTAGAATGGTGAATTTTGATGGTATTCCCATATCCGTTTGAATAACCCTCAAAACTCACTCTTCCATCACCTGTTGACAAAATCTGTGTCCCAGGACGTGCTCCAAAATCAACTCCCACATGTGCACGATACCGATGTAAAACGGGGTGATAACGACTCTTAGTAAACCCTGACGTTATTCGTGCGTTTCGAATCGGAAGTTTAAAAATAAACTTTTCAATTTGAGCCCCTTTTATATCGTAAAAACGTCCATCACTATGACGATAAAGAGCATAACGCGTCCCTCCGATTTCAATCATTGCACCCGAAACTTCAGGCATTGAAAAAAGTTTTCCCTGACGATATTTTTGCTCATAAACAATAACTAAAGGGTCTCCCGATTTGAGGTCCTTTTTAAAGTTCACTCGTCCTTTAAACATCTTTACAAAGATAGAAGCAAGATTTTTAGATCCAGTGGCTTTAAGAATATCATCATAAGGAACACTCTTTATTTCTGTATAAAGAACCTCTTTGTAAGTTTCACTAATAATGGGGATAACACGTATAGAGTAACGATTTTTTGGAGTTAAATAAATTTGGAGCTGAAGTTCATCATTGACAGGGATAAGGATTTGTTTGATGGTTTTTTTAGAACTTATTAACATCTGACAATTAGCAGTGTAGGGAATATCTTCGGTAAGTTTTTGATCCTCTTTATCCATATTATAATAAAGAGCAAGAGGAAGTTTTTTGTGTTCTAAAAAGTTGAGAAAACTCTCACCATTGTTCCATTTAAATGGCTTGACTTGTGCAGCAAAAATCAAAATGGGCAACAATAGAAATAGAAATATTCGACCCATTAACATCCTTGAAATCTTTTTTTTCAAAAAGAGTCTTAAATGATAGCAAAAAAACTGTTTACAAAGTCTCTATTGGCTATAATCTATCACATTTACCCCAACAAAGGTTACCCTAATGCGCATTTTATTTTTTTTACTCATCACGCTAAACATGCTTCAGGCATCCTCAATTTCGACGCCATTATTAGAAGTACAAGAGCAACGAGGTTCAATTGAAGCACCTGAATTAAAGGTCGGAATGAGCGGTTTTGTCGTTCGACATTTTGATGCCACACACAGTTCTATCATTGCAAATGCGCGCGTTACACAGATTAATCCTTCATCTAATCGTGCCCTCCTAGAATTCTCAGCTTATGACGGATTGCGTCAGAATTCTCTTCCCAGCGGTACATGGACACCACGAGCCGCCGATGAAGTTATCATTGCCTACGATTATGGTCGGGCCTTGCTTATTGCACCCAATGATGATACTTATGCGGCACTCACATCAAGCATTCCTAATATCGAATGGATTCACCCTGATCTCTACGCTACTTATCTTTCTCACGAAGGGCATCCAACCCCGTTAGTAGAAGATTTCCGCCATTTTTGTACGTCAGCGTCTATTGGCTTGCTCTTTGTCCAAAGTGCCGATACCCTCTTTACTCTCGACTGTAAAAATTTCACACTGCTTCAAACTACACCATCTCATTCAATTGGAAAAAATTCTCTCACCCCTTTTTATTCTCGTGTTCCTACCATTCGTGCTGCATGGTGGGGAAATGGGAGCTCTCGTCTTGAGTCGTATGAGCCTTATTATCTTCAGCAAATTGCTTTAAGTAACCCAAAAAATAAAGAATTATATGAACTCTACAAAGGTAAATTTGGCGAGAAAAGTGCACTATTACGCAATTTTGATCTTAAGGAGTAATCATGTTACCCACTAATGCGCTTAATTTTTTTACCGAACTACTCGGATCAGAAAATGTTTACAGTGATAAAGCTCACTTAATTGCCTATTCGTATGACGCTACACGTGAGAAATTTGAACCCGATGCTGTTTTATTTCCTCGAACGGAAGAAGATGTAAGTAACATTTTACGCTATTGCAATGAGCATCGAATCGTTATTGTCCCTCGCGGTGCAGGGAGCGGTTTTACAGGTGGGGCTCTTCCCTCTTCTGGTGGAATTGTTCTGGCGTTTGAAAAACACATGAATAAAATTTTAGAAATTGATATGCAAAATATGGTTGCCATCGTTCAACCGGGTGTTATCAATATGGAATTGCAACGTGCCGTTGAAGAAGTTGGTCTTTTTTATCCGCCTGATCCTGCAAGCCAAGAATACTCTACGATTGGCGGTAACGTTAATGAGAATGCAGGTGGAATGCGCGCCGCCAAATATGGTATTACTAAAGACTACGTTATGGCAATCCGTGCAGTTCTTCCTAATGGTGATATTATTAAAGCCGGTAAACGCACCATCAAAGATGTCGCAGGATATAACATTGCAGGTATTTTGATTGCTTCTGAAGGGACACTTGCTGTCACCACAGAAGTTACCCTAAAGCTCCTCTCTAAACCAAAAATGACTAAAACTGCCATGGGAATTTTTTCAAGCGTTCACGCAGCGATGGAAGCAGTTTATAAGACAATGGCAAGCGGAGTCACCCCTGTGGCCATGGAGTTTTTGGACAATCTCACCATCCGCGCCGTAGAACAAGTGTATCATAAAGGGTTACCTGTCGAAGCAGGAGCCATTCTCGTCACCGATGTGGATGGAAATCTCGAAGAAGATCTTGATTTTCAACTCGCTATCATCGAAAAAGTGTTCCGTGAAAATGGATGCAGCGAGTTTAAAATCGCCCAGAACAAACAAGAAGCAAGCGACTTATGGTTTGCACGACGTAACGCCAGTCAGTCACTCTCGATTTATGGCTCCAAAAAAATCAATGAAGATGTAACCGTTCCCCGCTCTGCATTACCTGAACTGTTGGAAAAATTTAATGCTATCGCTCTTAAATACAACATTAATATCCCCTGCTTTGGTCATACGGGTGATGGAAACGTCCACACCAATGTTATGGTCGATGGCAAAGATCCTGAGCAAGTAAAAATCGGATATGAAGCTATCCGAGAAGTATTCCAGGCTACAATCGATTTAGGGGGAACTCTTAGTGGTGAGCACGGGATTGGTCTTGCTAAAGCTCCTTATATGTCCATGGCATTTACCCCTGAGGAAATGGCACTTTTTCAATCGATTAAAAATGCTTTTGATCCTAACAATATTTTAAACCCTGCCAAAATGGGACTTTACTAAAGATGAGATTCAAAGCGATATTCAAACATCTAAAGACATTTTTCTTCTTGATGTTTGATAGTGATATTACGGTCTATGCATCCAGTCTTAGTTTTTACACCATTTTCACCCTTGTTCCCTTACTTATCATCTCCCTCAGCCTTATCGCGAACGTCCCTGTATTTAGCGCTCAATATGCCTCAATGCAAGTATTTATATTTGATAACATGATGCCGGTTCAGACCGATGCTATTGCTGGATACTTGGAGTCATTCTTTAAAAACTCTGTGCAACTTGGAATTATTGGATTTTCAACAATGATTATCTCTTCAATGCTCTTTTTTCAAAATTTTGAACACATTGTCGAGAAAATTTTTCACTCTCCACAACGTGGTATTTGGGAAGCAATCACAACCTATTGGACGCTAATTACCCTCACCCCTATTGTTTTAATAGCCTCCATGAGTCTAAAAGCTTATTTAGTTGCTCATGTTTCAGGAATGGCATTAAATGCTCTCTCAATTTTCCCTTTTTTACTTTTATGGGGAATCTTTTTTATCATTTATAAAATTGCAGTGAATGCAGTCATCTCTCCAAAAGCTGCCGCCATCAGCTCTTTTGTCGTCGCATTGGTTTGGGGATTGGCAAAAAATAGCTTTGTACAATATGTTTTTTACAACAAAACCTATGCCACAATGTATGGCTCACTTTCTGCTCTTATCTTTTTCTTTTTATGGATTTACGTTTCATGGATTATTGTCATTTACGGGATGAAATTATGCTATTTGATAAATCGCAGCGCCAAGCGTTCCAGCACCCAAAGTACCTAATGCCCAAAACGCTGCTCTCCAGCGCATCGCCATTAAGGCTATAACAATACTCGTATATCCAATCCATAATGGAATAACTATTTTGTGAACATCTCCTGAATTAAATAACGCTATTAAATATGGATCGAAAAGATTTCCCCATGGCGTAAGATGCAGCACTAAAACTGCCGGATAATAAAGATTAAAAAGAAGTGCCAGTGGAATCGAACCCATGTGCCACCATCCGAACGTTCCAAATATTGCCAATGAGATAGGCAGCATTACCAGATAACACCAAATATGCAGTGCCAAAAAGATTTGCCATGGCTTCCACCCTTCGTAATATCGGACAAAAATAAAAATAGAGAGAACACCGAAACTCGAAAACCAAAAACCAAGTGAGAAAAAAAGTTTTGGGAAAAAGCCCAGTAATAATCCAACAGTAATCAATAGAGTCTGCATTGACACAATTTTCATCCCACGATCATACAGCCAATACCCAACCGCAATCATCCCAAAGGATCGTACCATTGGAGGGATAAACTCCAGTGCCCACAGATATATAAACAACAATCCAAGTACCATAAGAAAAAGATCACGATTGCCATGACGATAAGGGAAATAACGATTATGAAGCCATCGATACGGTGTACGAAGTAGAAAATAAGCGATAATACTCAAAATTCCGAAATGATACCCGCTGATAGAGAGAATATGACTCAACCCCATTGCCCCCACCAATGTTTGAAATTCTTGACTCATAGGAGTAGCAACAAATAACGCTCCATAGAGTTCTTGCATCATTTTATCCGTGTGCATGGAGGCGATATGCCCATACCATTGCTCTTTGAGACTAAGCTGGGGATACACCTCAATGATAGAAGCATGTGCATTAAATCGACTGAGGTAATCCAAAAAAGTAACATTTTTAACTTGAAGCTCGACCAAAACCTCTCGTCCGCGCAAGTCACGCAAATAGGGACTCATCACACATCGGCACAATGATCCATTATCCAGCTGTAATTTCATTGACGTTTTTGGTTGTTGCGCAATGAGGCGAACCTCTTGATCAATCACTTCTGCCCGAATCAGCGGATCATCAAAGCGTTTGAGTTGCGAGTAGTTGTGATATTCATAGCTGAGGGAAAGTGAAGAAATAAAAAGAAGAAATAAAACAAAAAGTGAACCGCTTTTGAGGTCAAAGAGATCAATGCGTTCGAGTTTTGACATTAAATTATCGGCATTGAAACATTCCCGACATTGTCACCCATATTCATATTGGCACTTTTCATATCAATGCTCTCATAGACAATCTGCGCCGCACCAAAAGTAGGTTTATCGACAAATCGAGTGAATTTTTTCTGAAAGACCAGTTTAATATGCCCCGTCGGACCATTTCGCTGTTTACCGATAATGATTTCCGCTTCTTCTTCTTCTTTTTCAGTGTATTTAGAAATAAATTCTTTCCCGGCAGAAATTGCCTCTTTTTCCCGCTCTTTTTCCTCTTTGTAAAGATAAACATCATTACGATAGACAAAGAGGATGATGTCAGCATCCTGCTCAATAGAACCAGATTCACGAATATCGCTGAGCATCGGACGTTTATCGGAGCGTGATTCAAGACTTCGGTTAAGCTGAGAGAGTGCTACAATAGGGATTTCAAGCTCACGCGCGAGCATTTTAAGTCCGCGTGAAATCTCACTGACCTCAAGGTGACGATCTTTTCCTCCTGTACCATTCATGATTTGGAGATAGTCGATGACGGCGAGTTCAATCTCAGGATGACGGCTTTTGAGCTTACGCAACTTCGAGCGAAGCTGATGAATATTAACCGAACCATGATCGTCTACAAAGAGCTTGGAATGGCGCATTTTATCCACTGCATCATTAAGCCGCTTATACTCCTCGGGAGTCATATCTCCGACACGAAGGCGCTGAAGCTGTATCGAAGTCTGCACACTTAAAAGTCTGAGCATCAGCTGTTCAGCTGGCATTTCCAGAGAGAAAAAAGCCACTCCCTTCCCTTTTTCGAGAAGATTTTGAACCATATTGAGAGCAAATGATGTTTTCCCCATTGCAGGACGCGCTGCAACGATAACCAAATCCCCTTTACCAAATCCTGTTGTCATTTTGTTGAGTTCGGCATATCCTGTATCCACACCCACTAAAATCGCATCACCCCGCTCACGCATCTCTTCGATGTACGCCATTGTATCATCGGTAATTTTTGTGGCATCTTTAAAATCAATGGATTGAGAATTTTGGGTAATCTCATAGAGCTTTTTTTCAACCAAATCAACAACATCATTGCCGTTTAAATTCTCTTCGAGCGTTACCCGTTTGATTTCTGTCGTAAGAGTCAGCAAATGACGTTTAATCGCCTTATCTTTGATCTCTTGAACATACGCTGTGGTATTAGAAATCGGATTAGCTGTGAGAATTTCGACCAACACTCGCTCATCAAATTTTTGTTTTCCACTGAGCTCTTTTTTGATAAACTCTTCATCAATAGGGAGATCGCGGTGAGAGAGAGAACACATCGCACGATAAATCTCTTGATGCGCCGCGAGATAAAAATCCTCAGCATTGAGCACCGCTTCAAACTCATCAAACTGGGCAGGATCAAAAATAATGGAGCTAAGGACAGACCTTTCGAAGGCTAAATTATAAAGAGATTCTTCCATTAATCTTCCTGCGCTTCCATTTTTTCTACTTCTTCGATAAAACGATCAA
>JAPLGN010000032.1 GCA_026390135.1 Campylobacterales bacterium
TAAGAAAGCTCACCGTCCGCATCGATAATTGTTTTGACAGCATCAACAAATGCCGCTTCATCACTTACATCAAAGCCTATAACTGCCGCTTTTCCGCCAGCACGCTCAATCTCATCTTTAACTGCATCAGCTGCAGTTGCTACGCTACGGTAATTAATCCATACTTTTAGACCATCCCCTGCCAGCACTGTTGCTACTTCTGCACCGATACCACGGCTTGAACCGGTTACTAAAACATTTTTACCTGTGAATTTCATCTGTTTCCTTATTTGTAGATTTTGTTTTTTGTCACTATCGGAACTGACACTTTAGTGTCGGTAAAAAAGCGGGGTTAAAACCCCACCTCCAAAAGCGTCAAATCAGTGGTGTGTCCATCTCAGATGGGATTTCAATTCCCATAAGCTTTAAAACTGTCGGTGCAATGTTATTCAGTGCACCCGGATGGACTTCTTTGACCTCATCCGCCATAACAAAACACCATACTTTACCAACCGTATGATTGGTCAAGGTATTACCTGCATCATCACGCATCTCTTCACAGTTTCCATGATCAGATGTAAGTACCATCGCGTATCCTTGGGCTTTTGCAGCTTCGACAATCCGTCCAAGCTGCTCATCGACGGCTTCAACTGCACGTGTAGCCGCTTCAAAATTGCCTGTATGTCCAAGCATATCACCATTGGCAAAGTTTACCACAACAAAGTCAATCCCCTCAGCAATCGCTTTTACCACAACATCCCCCACTTCTGCAGCACTCATTTCGGGTTTCATATCGTAGGTTTTAACTTGAGGACTTGGAATCAATACCCGTGTTTCATTCTCATACGGCTCTTCGATACCGCCATTAAAGAAAAAAGTAACATGCGCGTATTTTTCTGTCTCAGCTGTATGAAGCTGACGTTTACCCGCGCGAGAAATTACTTCTGAAAGAGTATTTACAGGTGCATCTTTAGGAAATAAGACGGGATATGGAAAGCTTTTATCGTACTGCGTCATCGTTGCGAAATGAGTAGGGATAAAACGGCGTTCAAATCCTTTAAAGTGTTCATCTCCCAAAGCTGTGGCAAGTTGTCGCATCCGATCGCTTCTGAAATTAAGTGTTAAAACCGCATCCCCAGCACTAAATCCTTCATATCCGTCAAATGCAGTCGGGACGATAAATTCATCCTGTTCACCTTTGGCGTATGAATTTTCGATGTAATCAACAACACTTTGTTCACTTTTAGGAGTTGCGTTGACGATGGCGTTATATCCACGCTCAACTCTCTCCCAACGATTATCCCGATCCATCGCATAAAAACGCCCGCCCAACGAACCGATTCGAATGTTACGACGCCCATGCGCTTTGATGGTTTGGGCAAAATGGATAGCAGATGTAGGTGAAACATCCCGTCCATCACTAATAAGATGAAGCCAGACTTCCTTACCAGCATCGGCGGCAATCTCTGCAACGCCTATCAAATGGTCAATATGAGAATGAACCCCGCCATCCGACATAAGAGCAATCAGATGGAGTCGATTGCTTGTTTTTAATAAAGCATTAAATACTTCGTTACGTTCAAAACTGCCATCTTCCAAAGCAAGAGAAATTTTGACCAGATCTTGATACAGTACCCGTCCACTTCCCATGCTCATGTGCCCTACTTCAGAATTCCCCATCTGCCCTTCAGGCAAACCGACACTTAAGCCAAATGTGTCAATAAGAGAATGAGGAACGTGCGCAAATAACTGAGTATACGTCGGTTTATTTGCAGCATAAAAGGCATTAAAAGAGTGTTTGGGCGAGTACCCAATCCCATCGGTAATGACCAAAACGGTTTTTTTGTTCATTTTGCCTCCTGATTAATCAAACTTTTGACTAATTATATTAAAATGTCACTTGCTTTACAATTTTGTCGTCAAAGAGTCCTTTAATGTTATATTGGTTTCATCTACATCTCGGTATTAATATTCTTCAATACATCACCGTTCGAGCGGGTCTTGCTTTTTTTATCGGCTTATTACTCACCCTTTTTATTATGCCTCGTTTCATCTCATGGGCACAACGATCCGCTAAAGTACAACCCATTAATGAGTATGTCAGTGCCCACCAAAGCAAAGCCAAAACACCGACAATGGGAGGAATTGTCTTTATCGGTTCCACCGTTATTGCTTCTTTGTTAACCATCAATCTTATGAACCCTTTTGCTATTGGCGGATTACTCACACTCATTTTTTATGGCTACATCGGTTTTACGGATGATTGGGGAAAAATTCGAGGCAGTGACAATCTCGCAGGTCTAAGCGCTAAGTCTAAACTTGCCCTTCAACTCATTTTTGGACTGGCTATCGGTGCATTTCTGATCTATTTTGCAAAACTCGAAACCGGTTTTTATGTTCCATTTATCAAATCAAGCCTTTTTGATATGGGGTATTTTAGTATCGGATTTTGGGTTTTAGTGATAATTTCTACTTCTAATGCTGTTAATCTTACCGATGGGCTCGATGGACTAGCTACCGTTCCCTCGGTATTTGCACTCCTGTCCTTAAGTGTTATTGTCTATGTTGTTGGTAATGCTGCACTTTCACACTATCTCTTGATGCCTAAAATTCCTGCGGGAGAAGTGGTCGTCATCGCTGCGGCTCTTATAGGATCACTGGTTGGATTTTTATGGTTCAACTGCCATCCTGCACAAGTCTTTATGGGAGATAGTGGTTCACTTACCTTGGGTGCTTTTATCGCGTACATGGCAATCATAGGAAAAAGTGAGATTCTACTTATCCTTATTGGCTTTATTTTCGTTATTGAAACCGTATCGGTCATACTCCAAGTAGGAAGCTACAAACTTCGCAAAAAAAGGGTCTTTTTAATGGCGCCAATCCATCATCATTTTGAAATGAAACAGTGGGCAGAGAATAAAATTATCGTTCGATTTTGGATTATTGCACTGCTCTCTAACATCCTTGCGCTCATCACAATGAAGATTCGTTAATGGAAAACATGAAAATCGCCTGTTTCGGGTACGGCAAAACAACCCGTGCTATTGCTAAATGTATGGGTCCGTGTACCTTTTTCGATGACAAAGTCACGAAACCCTTTATCGACGAGGAGGGAAATCATCTCAAACCTATCAATGAATTTGATACGAGAGCTTTTACCCATGAAATCCCCTCTCCAGGATTTCCTCCTTCGCATCCACTCATCCAAAGTGCATCGCATCTCATCAGTGAATACGATTTCTTTGCTCCTAAAATGCCATTTTCAATTTGGATCAGCGGAACAAACGGAAAAACCACCACAACCCAAATGGTAGAACATCTATTAAAAGACAAAGGGGCTGTCAGCGGTGGAAACATCGGAACACCTTTGGCAGATCTATCTCCCGAGGCACCTATTTGGATTTTAGAGACAAGCTCCTTTAGTATGCACTATAACGAGGTAGCACGTCCGAATATTTATGCCCTGCTCCCCGTCACTCCCGACCATGTAAGCTGGCATGGAAGCATGGAAGCGTATTTTGAAGCCAAGCTCAAACCACTCTCCATGATGAAAGAGGGAGAAGCAATCATCCTGCCGAAAATGTTTGCCGATGTTCCTACAAAGGGCTTTAAAATACTGTACGAAAATGAAAAAGATTTGGCTAAGTATTTCGGATTTGATGCGAGTAAAATCAAATTTAAAGGGGCATTTTTAATGGATGCCATGATCGCAATGGGGATTGATAAAATCCTTTACGATCGTGTTGATTACGACCGTATCAATGCCTTTATCCTCGATCCCCACCGTCAAGAAGAATTTCGTGATGCGAAAAACCGCCTTTGGGTCAATGATTCCAAAGCAACAAACATCGATGCTACTCTTGCAGCATTACGTACCTACCGCGAATTCCCAATACACTTGGTCCTCGGTGGTGATGACAAGGGGGTTGAACTCGAAGAGTTGTTTATCCCGCTCAAAAAGTATGAACTCACGGTTTATGCCATCGGAGCTAACGCAACCAGACTCGAAGCACTGTGCAAACAATACAATATTCCTTGCACACTATGCCATACTCTTGATGTCGCAGTAGAACAAATCAAACAAAAACACAATCGCCAAAGCGTAGCAATGCTCTCTCCAGCTGCTGCCAGTCTGGACCAATTTACCTCTTACGCACAGCGAGGAAATCTCTTTAAAGAGCTTGCACAAAAAACTGTATAGCTATTAAGCTTATTTTTAAGCTTTGCTAGATATACTTGCACTCCACAAAACGTGGCCAATTAGCTCAGTCGGTAGAGCAGTAGATTGAAAATCTGCGTGTCCTTGGTTCGATTCCGAGATTGGCCACCACCAAAACTTCCTAAACAATCGAAAAAAATCTTATAAGCCTCATTATTCAATCACTTTCAGCTAATTTATCTGTCCAGCTTCGTCTATAGACATTTATTGCTATCGACTATTAATCTAAATGACTTATAATACAAGCACAAAATAATAGGTACTAAAAAATATGCCCAAATTAACCAGCTATACTAACCTTCGTATTCTCCTCCTGGAAGATGACTTTACCTTATCGAGTATCCTTCAAGAATTTCTCACAGAACAAGGATATGAAGTTTTATGTGCATATGATGGAAATAGTGCCATCGATTTGGGTTATGAAAAAGCATTTGATCTTTTTTTACTCGATGTTAAAGTCCCTTACTGCAATGGCTTTGACGTTTTACGTGAACTACGAAGTAAGCATAACCACACTCCTGCAATTTTTATCACATCACTTAATGGTATTGACGATCTTTCAAATGCTTATGATGCTGGATGTGATGATTATCTCAAAAAACCATTTGAACTGAAAGAACTGGAATTGAGGATCAAAGCTTTGATAAAACGTTCCTCTGTACTCAAAACTGATGAGCCCATCAAAATTGCCGAAAATATAGTTTTTAATCTAAAATCTGGACGCTTAAGTGTTCACGATAATGTCATTGTACTTTCTCTCAAAGAAGCAAAAATACTCAAAATACTTCTCTCTCATCCCAATGAAATACTCAGTTCCCAAACACTTATTGATTCAGCATGGGACTTTAATGAAGAGGCGAGCGAGGAAAGTCTTCGTACTCATATCAAAAATTTACGTAAATATCTAGGAAAAGAGACCATACTTAATGTTCGAGGACAAGGGTACAGCATTGAAAACTCCTGAACGAAAAGCTCTTATACGCTTTGTATCTCTGTTTATCGTCCTTAATACGCTATTTCTTTTAATCATCTCAGGCATGTATTATTCGTATCAAAAAAATATTTTTATGGAATTACGACATGACTCAATGATTTATCATGTAGGAGAATTGCAAGAAGATATTCTCAAGGCCAAAAATCTTTCAGAGCTTCATCAATACCTTAGCCATGATCCCCGCTTTGATATTGCCTTTCTCAACCACAAAAAAAAGATTCTTTACTCTTCATTATCTAATATAAGCTTTCCCTTTCATCAAGGATTTTTTGAATATAAAGATCACTACTATTATATTGATGTTATTGAAGTAGAACATCTAAAGAAAATCCATTATATCGTCATTCGTACGAATACCGTTGAGTCCCAGCTTGTCCAAACACGTCAACATATCTTTCTTTTTTTAATTTTTTCCATTCTCTTTTTATCAGCTGTCATTTATCTTCTCTCAAAACTTTTTTTACATCCGCTGCGAGATGCCATCAACAAACTCGACCAATTTATTCGCGATACAACCCATGAACTCAACACACCCCTTTCTGTTATTAATATGAGCATTGAACAATTAGATAAAGGGGCACTGAATTCTCTTCATCTAAAACATATTCAACGCATCAGCGTTGCATCTCGAACGATTTCAAATCTTTATAACGATCTCGCTTTTTTGCTTATGTATGAACAAACCAAAAATTATAATCAAGCAACTGATCTCATCACCCTCATGGAAGAGCGTATTGAGTATTTTCGTCCTCTTGCTGAAGCCAAAAAAATCACTCTTCACTCCAATTTGCAACCTTGTACCCTCATCATTGATCAAGAAAAAATAATACGTATTATCGATAATCTCCTCTCCAACGCCATTAAATACAATAAACCTTTAGGTGACATCACTATCACTATGAATACAACATCACTTAGTATTCAGGATACCGGCATCGGCATTCCAAACGAAAATATCAATCAAATTTTTAATCGCTACACCCGTTTTGACGAAGCAAATGGAGGGTTTGGAATCGGACTAAATATTATCCAAATGATTTGCAAAGAGTACGATTTTGAGATTCATGTTGAATCGAAGATTGCGCATGGAACAACATTTACTATTTTATGGAAAAGTTCACACTAACTTCACACTCCCTTTATTATACTGTCACTCATATACAGGAATGTATAAAATATAGGTCCGATGGCTGCCTCCCTCGGCTATCGCTTTTCTTCTTCTACATAAACATCTTTAAATAAAATCTTTTTTTGTTATAAAATTTATTTATACATATACGGTATATTAATTATTATATTTTACTATATAAATATAAATATATGGTACACTTTTTGCTTGCTAATATTGTGTTAAAAACATAAATTTCTATGGAGGTTAATATGACGGTCTCTAATAATTCGATGATGGCATCTCAAATGTATGCCAATAAAGATGTACAGGCCCAAAGTGGCGCGAGTGGTACATGGAATGGTGCTAGCCAAGCGGCTGGTATGGATTTCAGTGCTATTGCTCAGCAGCTTATGACAACAATGGATACCAATAAGAGCGGTACCCTTGATAAAGCAGAGTTTTCTCAAGCAGCTCAAGCATTGGCTAAAAATAGTGGTAAAACTGATACCAGCGGTATCGATGCAGCTTTTGCTAAAATGGATGCGAATGGCGATGGTTCAATTAGTTCAGATGAGATGCTAAATGCTATCAAACAAGCTACTACTCAAGCACAAGCTCAAAAAACACATCACCATCATCAGGCTAGCACAAGTGCAACGGATGGTACTTCACAAGTTGCTCAAGCAAACTCAACAACACAGGCATCTTCTCCTGCAAATGAAATGCAAAAAAACTTGTTTAATAAAATCATGGCCGCTTACGGTAGTTCAACTGCTGCAGTAGGAACGAATGCTAATCTTTCAGCCTAACGATTAGCGTTGTATCTGTATAACTTCGAAGCATTTACAACATCGTGTGAGCTTCATATTGAGGCTCCTGTTCAGGCAGAAGCCGATAATGCAGCGCAAATCATCATTTCTCATACTAAGAGATTAGAGCACTGTTATGGATTTTTTCGGGAAACCTCTGAACTGTATGCCATTAATAATCGCACAAATAATACGCACATCATAAGTGATGAATTTGCTGGACTCATACAAATGGCTCTTTTTTATACGAAAATAACTCAAGGGGTTTTCGATATTGCTTTATCCGGTACACTTAAAGCATCATTTAAAGCCACTACACTAGAAGAATACTATACGATAAGAGATACTCTAATTCCGTTTGCATCGTCTGAGCATGTACTTCTGGAAGGTAATCAACTTACATTCTCTAATGACTTCACAAAAATAGATTTTGGCGGTTTAGTAAAAGAGTATGCTGTTGACCAAGCTGTTGTATTACTTCAAAATATTGGAATAACATCTGCTCTGATCAATTTTGGAGGTGATATTGCAGCGTATGGAACTTGTCATAATAACCCATGGAAGATTGGAATCCAAAATCCAAATTCACTGGATTTAAATCTTATGGAAGTTGAGCTGCATAACCACTCATTATGCACATCAGGTCATTCTAAACGTTTTAATGAGATTGAGAGAATCAAAATCTCTCACATCATACCATCTGATCCAGCATTACAAAACTGTAGTCAAGTCAGTATCATCGCACCCACAACTGTAGATGCAGGCATATGGAGTACCGCCTTACTCATCAATCCAACGCTAATATTTCCAGCGCATATCAAGCTGATAAGCACTCTTTATTAAAAGTATATAAAGAAGGTTAGAACATAAACCAACCAAGTAAGTAGAGATTGTTGTTATCGGAAGCATTACGACCTGCTCCGTCATAGTTTGTGCTTGCACCGTTAAATTTATCGTATCGGGTGTACTGCAAAGCCAATTTGATAGTTTGTGTAGGAAGATAATCGATTTCAGCAATTTTGCCTCGGCTATTTGGAGAAATCATAACACTATTATCTGGATCATATTTTGTAGCATCAGTAGTACCTGTTGTTGAAAAACATGCCAGTGATGCACCGTATTTTTGGTCATAATAGTAGCTAACCTTGGCTCTACTAGTTGACAAAGAGTCATTTAGATTATCAGCTAATGCTTGCGCTACACTGCCATCAAGCGTTTGTTTTTCCCAGATTTTAGTAGCGGTAGCCGTGACACTATTACTGCCGTCTGCATATTGATACTCCGCATCAAGGGCACGGTCACTGTAGGTATCTAGTGGTCCGCCTGCATTCGTAACTGACATTGGATTAATAGTTGTTCTCATAGCGTAACCGCCAAACATAATGTAGTTATTACCAAATGAGTGCTGAAGAGCAATACGACCATACGGTGTTGTCCCCTCAACAAGTGCAGTATCACCTTTAAGTGATTGATTCTTCCAACCAAATATACCCATGATTCCACCTGGTTTTGCACTGGCATACGCATCGAATTCCGCATAGAGTAAATCATTCCATAAGGCATATATTCCAAGACCTCCAACCGCTTGCCCTAGAGAACCATCAACCATAGTAGCTGCGGCAGGTGTATTGGCGATGGCAGAAGATGCATATGGGAATTGCCACGTAGGAGTACTGTTCCATAAATCTGCCATGGAGGGATTATTATTGATGGTGGCACCGTACACGAGTTCTTTGCCATCAAGGGTAATAGAATCAGCATAACGGATGTCCATATTGTCCATACCGATATGGTGAGCAATATCAGTTTTTCCGAGAAGTTCCGTACCATCATACGTCAACTGAATAAAGGCACCGGATTTATCGGTAATTTTACCTGCATAAAACAAACTCACTTGCGGAACAACAATTTTTCCATCTTTATGCATAACATCGTCAGTATTATCGGCTGATTTAGTTACATCAACCATTACCATTGCAGACAAAGGAAGAGGGATTTTACTTTTTTCACCATTGTTCATTGTATAACCGCGAAGTTTAAACTCACGCCCTGTTTGCGTCAACTCAGGGAAAACAGTATGACAGACAGCACAATCGAATCCTGTTTGACGGGCGAAGCTTGGAACAGCATACGCCGTGTCGAGAAATGCTGTTATTAGTAATGCCCCTCCGACAAGGCATTTTGTAATAGGGTTTTTCATGCACACTCCAATCATAAGTTTATCTTTAGTTTACTATTCGATTATGAGTTTTGTGTGAAGTTTAAATATATACCGCTTATGTTTTGATCTGACAACTAAAAACTGTATGAAATGAAAAAACGAGTGCCTGAAACCTTCAAAAAAACTACTCAACGCGATTTCTACCCCGTTCTTTTGCAAGATAAAGCTTTTCATCCACTTGAGCTACATATTGATCGATGGTTTCCTGTTCTATTTGTGTGGTATTGTCGATTAGGATAGCTATGGTTCCAATACTGACCGTGTATTGAATGGAAATATTCTCGATAACAAGCTCGCTGGAAGCGGTTGCACTACAAACCTTTTGTGCCAATACAAGAGCTTCACTTTTATCTGTCATAGGGAGTAAAATCATAAACTCTTCTCCCCCAAAACGGAAAATATAATCCGATTTACGAAGAGTATGTTCCAATATACTTGAAAAATGTTTTAGTACCATATCTCCAATTCCATGGCCATAGGTATCGTTGATCAATTTAAAATGGTCTAA
>JAPLGN010000015.1 GCA_026390135.1 Campylobacterales bacterium
GTAACGTCATAGCTCAAGAGTCACCTGAGCCTTCTGTCGTACTGTATGGGTTTGCCTATATGGTTTTATTAGCCGTGAGCTTTTTGTTTCGCAGCATGCATAAAGGAGATGATGATGAATGAATTAACGCAATTAATACTGATAAGCCTGTTCTTTTATACTCTTGGATTAGGAACTTTAGTCCTTGTCGGATTACGCAAAGCCTTGCTCTATTGGATTGGTGTCCATGCAATAGTCGTTGCAGGGGCTGTCTGGTTCTTTGAACTGAAGTGGATATTGATTGGAGGGATTGGATTTGAGCTGATTGCTTCGTATTACGCCCTATGGGTCTTCTATAGAGAGTTTAACTGTATTCGTGAGATGAAAAAAATGAATGATGATGAACAAGGAAAAAACAATGAATGAAATAAATGACACCACTTTGCTCATTATGGGAACGATCTTAATAATTCCCGCTGTGTATCTGCTCATCATGTTTAAAGATATAAAAGTAGTGGTCGCAGGACTCATAATCCTGATCGGATCACAAGTCGCTGTTTTTGCCTTACACGTTGATCCTTTGTGGCATGTAATAGCTTTGTTGTCTTTTCCCATAGTTGTGATTGGGTATATGACTGTGAAGATAAAACAACGGATCAATGCGGCACTCAAACGTATTGCCCAGATTGAAGCGGAAAAAGAGAAACAAAAAATCCAAGAAGCAGAGGTGATGACTAATCCCCCTAAGGGTGATTCCCATGGAGAATAATGTCATCTATCTAAGCGATGCTTCTTACGATCATAGTACCAAAGAAGCCGGTATCGGGGTTAAAAACCTCTCTACTGGTCTGTGTCTGTCCATCTTTATGCATGCTCACAGCGTGCATGAAGCCGAGGAGTTTGCGTTATTGGAAGCTATCAATCATGCGCTTACCCATAACCACCGTAATTGTGTGTTTGTCTATGATGACATCAATATCGATACCCAAGCCCTTGGTATGTTTTACAAACCGATGTTTGAGAAGATACAGTTTTTGTGGATGAAGCGTGACTACCTCCATGAAGTCGATCGTCTTGCTTGCGGGGCTAGGCTTTCTAAAAGCAGCAATGCCAACTGGACCAAACTGATTCTCACGCATGCAAGTCAAATCAGCGATGAAGAACTTGTCAGTGCATTGATGCCCTTAACCCGTGGACAAACGTATGGATACCTTTGTGCTATCAGTGGCACAGCACCTATGAGCAAACCGTATCCCAATAATATCAAAGAGGTGAATGAGAAGATTATTGCCTTGTTGATATATGCCGGATCCCAGAGTCTGCATAAAAAGCTCTCCGAGCACTTTAGCAGCATCCAATGCTACAAACAAAAGTATTACGACGAACTGCTCAAAGGTTCCAACTTTGATATGAGCTGGTTTGAAGACTCAGCGTATGAGTGTCGAGCAGCAGCGTAACACCATGAAACTCATGATGAAGCGAACCCTTAACGCCCGTGAGCGCTATTACCAAATCGAACTGATTCCTAACTTGTTTGGAGAGACACTGCTGATTCGTACTTACGGTTCATGTAGTTGTGCCAAACCCACCAGAGTCATCAGTGAGCTTTATGAAAGCCCCCAAGAGGCAAAGGAACAGATGATAGTTCTTGTTGCTCAAAAATATAAACGGGGGTATCACACCTCCGATCATAGGTAAAAGGAAGTCACCATGAATAAAAACGACAGTAACAGTACAAATATCAGTACCGTAGCACCGGTGAGTGATGAGGATAAAACTCGTGAGAAAAATAGAGAAAAGCGTAAAGAAAAAATCCGTAAAGGTGCAGCGGAAATGGCAGAGCTGTATAGAACCGATCCGGAATTAAAAGAGCTTAACGAATTCGTCGGTGATTACCATGAATAAAAATCTACTCATGATACTGCTCATCGCAATTGTTATGGGTATCTTTGCTCTTTGTTCTCCTGTCTGTAAGGTAAATTGCCATAGTGAAATCATCATTGGCGGTGCGTTGGTATTCATTGGTATCGCAGCAGCCATCGGGCGATGGCTCAATAACCGTGATACCAAACGCGGCTGGTGTGAGAGCGGTATCAGCCAAGAGCAAATCGATGCTTATGCGCATAAAAACAACACAGGAGAATCCCAATGTTAATACTTACCCTTATCGGATTGCTCATAGCAGCATTCGCCATCTATACGTGCATCCTATGGTTTAACAAATATACCTATCATCATGCCCAATATGAGTTCTTCACCAAAGAGCACTCCGTTGCAATGGTCTTCTCGTATGCCCTGATGTTTTTCGGAAACAATTGGATGCAAACAGCACTGGCAAATAATGATGATTGGCTCAATGGGGCAATTGTATTGGCAGTTGGAGTACTTCTACTCATAGGAGTGATCGTCAACAACTTCAAACAAGCTCCCAAACTTTATGCCATTGCCGGTTCTCTGGCACAACTGATCTTTTACATTC
This sequence comes from Campylobacterales bacterium, assembly GCA_026390135.1. Taxonomy (GTDB): domain Bacteria; phylum Campylobacterota; class Campylobacteria; order Campylobacterales; family Sulfurimonadaceae; genus Sulfuricurvum. The sequence goes on from JAPLGN010000015.1 coordinate 2,459, forward strand.
CCATTACTATTGGTGCTGTAATAATCGTAGCTGTAATGGTGGCATGGCTTTCAGAGACCAAGCCCGTTTACAACATCAACAGCAATGATTGAGACACCATGATGAAATGGATATTTATCGGGATGGTTTTTTTTATACCCGGGTTTGTGTTTGCCCTAACAGGAGATACCACCAAAGATTGGATCAACAGTGCGTGTGCCTTCATCTTAGGATTTCTAGTCAGCTACATTGTCTTGTATCCCAATGACCCAAAGATAAAACGGTGGCTGGATTGGTTTTAGTAGCACAATAAAAAAAATAAAAACAAAAATAAAAGGATTCACCATGTCACAAACACTTCAAATCATCAACATGATCGTACTCGTTATCGCGATAGGGTTCGCAATGTACAGTCTCTACAAAAGCGATAGAGAGCGTAAAAAGAAAAAAGTACAGAATGAGGACTATAGGACAGTTGTTAATGACTTTACCGGTTTAGGTAAAGAGTATGATCCTCATAAATGGTATTTTAAAATGCCCGACTCCGCACTTAAACATCTTGAAGCGTGTTTCGATGGGGATGAGAGAAAAGTCTACACCATGAGGCGTGCGATTGAACTTTCCATCGAGCACTTTGCCCAAGAGATGCAAGATGACGCTGAGTGTGCGAGGATCATTGAGGAGCGGGTTTTTAGTAATCCGAAACCCTCAAAAACATTTGATATAGAGGAATATAAGCAATACCGCCAAGAGCGAGAAGAATTTGAGGGTGAAGTTGAGAGTTTTACCCAGTGGAAGGGGAGAAAAGATGGAGGTAGCTCACTATGATTAAACGATATTGGAAGAGGATTGTGGTTTATTTGATCGCGCTGGATGTGATAGTTTTAGGCATTGTACCGATTCTTAGTATAGTGGTTTGGGGAGGCAAATAGCAAATAACGGAGAACTTTAATGACGGAAAATAAAAGCAATCTGTTATAATCAAACAAAATTATGAATTGGCGGATTTATACTCTCAAAAGGAGATGGTTAATGGATAAAAGTGAAATAGAGAAAAAAGCTATTTCATATCTCAAAGCAAATTTAGATAAATTATTTTCAATGTATCTTGATGGGCACAATCAGCTTGATGAAAAATTAGCTTTTTTCACAGCAGGTCCAAGCGGTGCAGGTAAAACAGAATTTGTGCAAGAGATTTTGAACATTGAAAGCGATTTAGTCCATTTGGATATTGATGAGATTAGGAATTTTTTCATAGATATTGGATACGATGGCTCGAATAGTGATTTATTTCAAAAACCGTCAAGCTACGGCGTTCAATATCTTTTTGAAGAAATAGTAAGGTCAAGAGGATTGTCATTTGTTTTAGATTCAAATTTGGCTAAATTCCAGACTGCCCAAGAAAATATCAAAAAATTATTGGATGCAGGATATGAGATAGAGATTTTTTATATTTACAATAACCTTGAAACGTGTTTTTTATACACCAAGAAAAGAGAACTAGTCACCAAAAGAATGGTGCCCGAGGATGTATTTCTAAAAAATGCAATTGAATCTCGGTTGACAACCTACAAGCTAAAAAAGATATTTGGTGATAAAATTACACTCAATGTAGTAGATAAGAAGAATGACAATTATTATGAAAATATTACGTATGATCAATTTGATTGGGTAGTCCCAGAATTTGAATCGGAGGAAAACGATGACTAAACCTATGAACCCATTGCTAAGAGCAGAAAATCGTGCTGCCCTCATACGAAGAGGTATGGCCAGGATAGATACTTTACAAAATAAAGTGATAGAAGAAGCCAATAAGCAAATTACCGATCTCACTGAATTTGAGAATACTACTCGTCAAAAATTTGAAGGATATAGAGTAAAAATTAGTTAATTTTTACTCAGAAGATGAGACTACAGTAAATCATTTTGCTGCTTATTGGTTTGGATGTTGTTATATTGTAGCTCATTAGCGCTCAGTGCTTTTTGGGCACTGGGCGGTCAGTAAGGTCAGTCGTTGATAATCTTTTCAATTTGTTTGTTCAATTCTTTAATATCAGTTTGATTCAAAGAGCAAGAACCTTTGGAATTAATTACATAGCCTACTGTTGTAGAGTAAATAACTTTTGTACCATCTCGATAAGGAAAAACTTCAACATATAATGGATATTGCTTACCTTGCACAGTTAAAGTAAATGTATTTTCTTTTTTAATATCACTTACCTTATCTTCTACACGCCAATTATATATTCCCATAAGTCGTTTAAAGTTTGCATAGACTGCTTTATCGGGATATTTTGTATTGACTTCACCTTTGAATGCGTAATTCTTGTTGATTGTTAAAGTCAATTGATCTAATTTATCAAATACGCTTTTAGCGTCAGCTTCTAAATTAGATTGAGATGCAAGAGGGTCAATAGCTATTCCTATAGCATTTCTGAATGGTTGAAATTTGTAATCTTTGGGAAATATAAACGTAAGACGATTAGTGTCATTTTGAGCATAATTAATATCGAAATCTGACTCAGTTAAATACCAAGAGTTGTTATTTAAATCACCGTTCGCATATCGTAACAAGTAGCTACCTTGTTTTTTTTCAACTTTTAACCCTGAATAATCAGTTATATGGATTCCATCGCTTGCTTGTCTCGTTATATGAAAAGCTGGGTATGTACTTAGTTTAACTATTTCATTCGATAAATTATAGCTACTCAAATCAACAGCAAGGTTCTCACCTGTAACACTATCTTGAGAAGGAAAATTAAATGTAACTACCTTTGGCTCACTATGTTGCAATTGTTTTGTTTCAGGAACTCCAGCCCCAACACCAGCACATCCACTAAATCCGATTAATAACCCAGCGGCAAGAAGCGCTGAGAACAAACTTTTTTTCATAATAATTCTCCATTTTATAAGGGCACCGCTAAAAACTACTTTTCCAGTAGTCTAAATGTACCCGCTTAATTTTTTAAACATCGAATTGCAAAGAGCGTGTTTATCACAAGCATCATTTCATAAAAGAAATATAACCTATCGTAGAAGCAATATCAAAAGAGCGTCCCGCTGCTTCAACATTAGCTACTTTGTATTTAACTCCGATTCCTATATTAGAAAAGAGGGTAAAATCAGCTGACGTTTCATACTGCATTCCCCAACTATCAAAGTTGCCAACATCAAACACACCATAGCCAAGACCAGCTTTTAGCTGCAAGGGAATATTGTAGTTTTTATTGAAAGAGTAACCGACCTTTACCGTCGCGCCCATTGTATAAGCGCTATCACCCGCTCCAAAGCCATTGACATTAGTTCCCATCATATTTGCATCCACTCCGGCACCATAATAAAATCCTGATGCGGATGATATGGGAACCAAGAAGTCAAAATTCAAATATCCACCACCTGTTGAACTTTCAGAGTTAATGGTATTGCTAGAATAACCGATCGAACCACCACTCATGTGATCAGACTCATCAGCTATTACAGTAGATGAAAATAAACATGCCGTAATGGCTAGCGTAGAAAGAAACTTTTTCATAAAATACTCCTAATTTTTTACTAACTTACACTGATTCTGATTAATGTGGTTGAGCCATTAACTCTTGTTCTTTTAAATAAACAAGAATTGCTTTTGCATCGTAAGAAGCAATATCAGCAGGACGATCTTTATCATCGTACATTTTGATATTAAGTTTTCCACCTGCTGGATAATTGAGGTCACCACCCGCAATTCTACACGGATTGGTTAACCACACTAATGATTTAGCAAAACCATTGTTTGCGCATTTCTCAATATAATCTTTTGCAGTGTTAACGTTAATTCCAGCCAAATTGGAAATTTCAGTTGGAGCTGTAATTGAAAAATATTGTTTCTCTGCCTCAATTGTTTTTTCAGCAGCAAGCTGTAATGGATAGGTGATCGCACTATTCAACAAATTGGCATGGTTAATGAAACCAAATTCTCTTCCCTCACCCGCTGCAATAACTGATGCCGTATGATCAGTAGGATTTACGACAACTTTGGTTGTGTAGTATTTTGGCCCGCACCCAGTGAGCAGTACTGCTGCTGTAATGCCAATAGTAAGAAGCTTTATAGTCATAATAACCCTTTTGTTTTTCTATCACATAGTAACTACTATTTGATGTGAGGAGTATAACATAAGTAAACTCTAAATAGTTATTACTATTTATGGAGTCCTATTGAGAACAGTTGAGGAAATTGGTGAAAATGATGTTGATGAGCTGTATCGCAGGATAGGAATAAATGTAAAAAAGCACCGTGAATTGCGAGGAATAACGCAGTTGCAGCTTTCGCTTGCGTTGAATTTAAAATCACCCGGTTTGATTTCTCAATCTGAACTCTATCTCAAGAAACAACATTTCAATATCAAGCACTTATATCAAATTGCGTATATTTTAGAGTGTGATATCACCGACTTCTTTTTTGGAGTCGAAGAGGTTAAATGCTCAAGTATTTCTTTTTTTACGAGTTGATTTAAAATTATGGGCTATTGATAAAAGGTTGAAATGCTTTACCCCTGATTTACATATAAAATTTAGGGTAAAGCTTGTCTAATAATTTTAGTGTTTTAATTCAGCGCCTTGCCTGATAGCTACCGGTTGTATGCGTCCGATGGTGGTTTGATTCTTTACTGGATTTTAGCATCGAATCTGTATGTCCGACTCCTGCATCACGAAGATTATCGTAGAGGTTAACAATGTATGAAAGTCGCAAATCGTGGGGACGATTTTTATCATTAAGAGCTTGTCTTTGGTCTCTGTAGTAGGTTGATCGAGAAATAGGAATATTTGATTGAATCAATTCAGCAAATTCTTTGGTAACAAGTTTTTGTGGATAAATTTGCCCACCTTTTCCTTTTACTCCAGTAATATTGAGCCCAATAAGATATTTGTCTGGATTGTTAGCAATTTCTAGCGCTTCGGAAGCTCTGAAGCCGAGCTTGAATTGGATGTCAGCAACAACCTGAGAGCGTTTTGGTAATTTGTTGATCATTGAGTCTTTTTTATGCTGATCTATATAGCGTCCCGTCTTAAAAATCTTCGAATCAGGGCGGCCTATTTCATCTTTGCATCGTTGAAAAAATTCGTAATCAGTCTTTTCAGAAATAGTTATATTCTTAAAGCGCAATCCTTTCACGAGTGCTGAAAAATTTGCAATGTAGTTTTCCTTTGATGATAGAGACATTGTCTCCACCCATTTTATGAAAAACCCATGAATAATTTCTGGCGTCATTAGCTTATTGAGTTTCCCTTCATAAGAACAATTTGTTGCATAATCTGCAAAATCATTCAACAGTTGCTTACGTTTAGCGAGAGTAGCATGACTGTGTGCTAAACCGTCAAACCTGGCATCGCCAGTTCTTTTGGTGCCACGTGCATCAATTCGTATGAGTGCATTTTTGATTTGTTTTGTGAAGCAACTTCCTTTTAAATTAGACATTTTTTCGATTCAAAAAACGACGAATTGTAGAAACTGATGGGATATTTTTTGCGAACGGGTACTGTTTAATAAGTGCAGAATGGATAGCACGCTCACTTTTACCATCGGCTTTAAACACGTTAATGTCTTCTTCATATCGCCTTAATGCAGTAGCTGTGGTTTGCTTAAACCCAGAAAAGCGTGATTTTTTTGATGAAATTTTACTTTGATCGGTATCGATAATTTCAAGCCATTTTCGGATTTGATCCGGTGAAGGATTTTGGTTGTTTTTGAAAAATCCGTGCATACGCCCAGCAGCGTTATATAGGTCGTGAATCATGAGAGGCTCCTTGATTAGATGTAGATTGTTGAACGGTTGAGTAGTGATGAGGCTTGACCTCACCGTGTAGTTGGGATAGTTAGGCACCACATCATCCTCCCGTGGAGATGACAAGCAGATATTAAAACAGTAAGAATGGTCAGTGAGCATAAGGCTCATCAGCAATTTTTGAAATTGCAAAATTAGGTACAAGGAGGCTGTTTTAGCTCTGTCATGAGTGGTGGTCTGATAGCAAATAATGGAGTGCAGTAAGGATGATTTGCTAAATTATTATAGGATAAGGTCGCAACGTGCAGATCGTTGAGTGCTTCTTGTGTATGAAGCGGTTTTTGGGGTGATTTTGAAGCGGTAAAAAAAACTTTAAAACATTGTTTGAAGCGGCTTTTCTGTCTTCTTTCTCAACGACTTTGTCGTTGCCGTCTCTAGTTCATTGTAAGTGTCTCAACTGTTAGAAAAAAGAGGAGAAATATGATTTCTATCGGGAGTTTTTGGTGAAATTAAATTAAAAGAATTCTAGATTCCAAGTAAAATAATTTCGTGCAAAATGGTTCTGTAACTTTTGATTTGAAAATCAAGGTGTCACTGCATAGTACACATATAAGTTATCACCAGGTCTTCTCGCACATCAAGAAGTGAGACTTTGATCAAAAGGCTTTTATTGAGTCTCATTCCATTTAAATACATCATTACGTGATGTGACACAACCAAAAGGATACGTATTTAAATTTTGTCCATAACAGGATAAAGAACTTGTTATATTATCAGATAAATTTGCTTAAAGTACTTTATAAACCATAGTGGTTCTTAAAAATAGATATTTATAATCTGTAAGTTTATAAAAATGGTTCTTTTTAGAACTATTCTTTACTTTAGTTTGTAAAATATGGTAAAATATAAACTATGAGTTTACTAATTGATAATAAATTAAAAAAACTATCTCAATTGTTGCCTGAAGGCGTTAGCGCTCCATCTGCATGGCTGAGTAAGCAGGGTTATTCGCCACAGTTGGTGTATAAGTATGTTCAAAACGGATGGCTTAAAAAAGTAGGGCATGGAGCTTTCAGTAAACCTGAGAGCAGGGTGGAGTGGAAAGGGGCAGTATTAGCACTGCAACGATTATCCAATCTTTCTTTTCATGTTGGAGGAATCAGTGCCCTCAATTTACAAGGATATGCCCATTACCTCCCAATGGGAAATGAGAAACAGCTCTATGTTTATGGGAGTGATACTCCACCCGCATGGATGAGACATATTCAATTATCTCAAACAATACTATTTTTTAAAAAGCCCTCTTTCGGTGAAAGTGGATTAAAAAAAATTCCATCTGGAATAAGAGACTGGGAACTGATTATCTCATCGCCTGAAAGAGCCATAATGGAAGTTCTCTATTTAGTAGAGAAAGAGGGAATAACTTTTCAATACGCTGCAGAGCTGTTTGAAGGGTTGAGTACATTACGTCCTAGTTTAGTAAGTGAACTTTTAAAAATATGTGACAATATAAAAGTGAAACGGCTATTTCTATTTTTATCACGATATTACAATCACCCATGGAATGAGTATCTTGAAATCGATGGAATCGAATTGGGAAAAGGTAAATTACAGATAGTAAAAGACGGTGTATTCGATAAAAACTTTTTAATAACCGTACCGAAAGAATTCAACCATGGATAATACAAACATTTATTTCAAACAAGTACAGCTGCTTTTGGAAGTGATCCCGTTTGTCAATAAAGAAGAGTGTTTTGCTCTTAAAGGCGGAACAGCCATTAATATGTTTATTCGTGATATGCCAAGGCTATCAGTCGATATAGATTTGATGTATTTGCCGGTCGAAGATCGTAATACAAGTTTAAAAAATATTGCTGATGCATTTGAACGCATAGCTGCTGATATTGAACGAACACTTCGAGGAAGTAAAGTTTATCGAATTTACCAGCGTTCCAAAGAAGAGCTCTCCAAACTTCAAGTCGAACGAAACGGGGTAAGAATCAAAATTGAGACTTCTCCTGTAATGAGAGGAACTGTTCGGGATATCACGAAACGAAAAGTAAGTCCTAAAGTTGAAGAAGTATTTGGATTTGCAAAAACAGGGGTAGTTCATCTTGATGACCTATATGCTGGAAAACTTTGCGCTGCATTGGACCGTCAACATCCAAGAGATTTTTTTGACGTACGGGGATTACTCGACAATGAGGGAATTACCGATTCGTTGATGGATGTGTTCATGGTTTATTTGATCAGCAGCAATCAACCGATCACAAAACTTCTTCGGCCGAATTTTATTGATTTGAAACAAATTTTCGAAGATCAATTTGTAGGAATGACGGCTGAAGTGATCGACCTTTCTACGCTTGAGCAAACACGAGAAGAGCTTGTTCGTACCATTCATGAAAAAATGACCGATAAGCACAAAGAGTTTTTAGTTGGAGTAAAAAAAGGAACACCAGACTGGTCTCTATTGCCGTTTGAAAATATTTCTGAATTACCATCCATCAAGTGGAAGTTGATAAACCTAGATAAGATGGGCATTCAAGAACGAAATGATGCACTCAAAAAATTGGAAGACGCACTAAGCTTATAACGCCTCAATCTTCTTAATGATCTTCTCCCGGTGCTGGGTAAACAGATTTTCAATCGCCGCTTTCACCACTGCTTCTTTATCGTGATATTCCCCAAACCCGATCATCGTATGGATACGCTCTTTAGAGATTTTATCCAGATCGATGAACTCTTTATCATGAAGACGTTTCAATTCGACCAAACTCTCAATCGCAGTACCCAAACGCTCTCGTTCGTTTAACGATTTGTCTAAATCAAGAATATTCGCAAATTTAGCGATTTCATCCAGACTATTGACACTTAAAACGACTCTACGGTCTATTTTTTCCATTTGTTGGCTTTTCATGGTATGAATCCTTGATATAGTTTTAATAATTAGAAGTATTCTATCTATAAGTCATACTATAGTCAAGAAATAGTGATATTATATAAAATATACTTTTTGATATTACACTGATAATATACATTAGCTACAAATGGCGACTGGAAGCAATATTGGAGTCTTGTAGAGGCTCATTTTGATTATAATATAATGATAATACAATATTATC
>JAPLGN010000050.1 GCA_026390135.1 Campylobacterales bacterium
CATGGGTCCCAGCGGATCTGGAAAATCGACGGCAATGAACATCATCGGATGTCTCGATACTCCTACAGAAGGGCAATACCTTTTCCAAGGGATCGATGTCGGAGAACTCAGCCGTGACCAAAGGGCATTGCTGCGGCGTAATTACATCGGTTTTATCTTCCAGGGATTCAATTTGCTGGGTAAAACTTCAGCAGTCGAAAATGTTGAACTTCCCCTGCTGTATCGAGGTGTTCCCGCGCATGAACGCGAAATAATGGCGATGGAAGCGCTTCGCAGCGTCGGACTTGAACATGTCGCGCATCATACCCCGGGAGAACTATCGGGAGGACAGCAGCAGCGTGTGGCGATTGCACGTGCTATTGTCACTAATCCTTTGGTATTACTCGCCGATGAACCCACTGGAAATCTTGATACTGCTAAAAGTATCGAAGTAATGGAGTTGCTGCGTTCGTTTAACCGAGATCATGGCATCACCGTAATTATGGTCACTCACGAAAGTGATATGGCAGCCTATGCAACGAGAACAATCCATTTTCGCGACGGGGTCATCGATACCGCTGAGCCTAAGGACACCCCATGATTTGGAATGCCTTTATTTTGGCTCTTCGTGAAATCCGTCGTAGCGTGATGCGTTCTGTACTGACAACATTGGGAATTGTTATCGGGGTGGCTTCCGTCATTGCCATGGTAATGTTAGGCGATGCCACAACGGCATACGTCACCAACAGTATTTCCAAACTCGGAAGTAATATGCTCATCATCCGCCCAGGACAAGACCGTCATGGTCCAGGGGGTGGGGATGCTACGGCCAAACGTTTTACACAAGATGATATTACTGCCATTTCACGCGAAATCGGAGGTCTGAAAGGAGTAGCACCCGTCTCCTCAAAAGGAGTACAAGCCGTCTATGGCAATCAAAACTATTCCACATCGATCGATGGAAGCAATAACGATTATTTTACTGTCAAAGACTGGATTTTTGAATCAGGACGAAACTTTACTGCTGGTGAGCTACAAGGAGGGAAAGCTGTCTGCGTGATCGGAGAGACAGTGCGCAAAGAACTTTTTGGTGACCAAAACCCGCTTGATGCATCTATACGACTGGGAAACTTCTCCTGTCAGGTAGTCGGATTACTCCATCCCAAAGGTGCATCGATGTTCGGAATGGATCAAGATGATGTCATCGTTGTTCCGATTCGAATGTTCCAGCGCCGCATCAGCGGCAATCAGGATATTTCGACCATTATGCTCTCATCTAACAATGCTTCAGGTGTGGAAAACATCAAGAACAGTGTTACTTCGCTCATGCGTGAACGCCGTCATATACACCAGGGAGATGAAGACGACTTCAATGTACGGGATCTTCGCGAAGTAGTCCAAACCCTTTCTTCTACCACTAAAATGCTTACCCTTTTACTAGGTGCCGTCGCAGCCATCAGTCTGCTTGTCGGTGGAATCGGGATTATGAACATCATGCTCGTCTCCGTCACTGAACGAACACGGGAAATCGGTATACGTCTGGCTATCGGTGCACTGGAGCGTGAAGTACTGCTACAATTTTTGGTCGAAGCCGTTGTTCTCTCATCATTGGGAGGAATTATCGGTATGGTGCTGGGAATCAGTGTGGGTGTGGGAATCAACCTCTTTTTTGATCTCCCTTTTGTTTTCAATACCTCGATTGTAGTTATCGCTTTTTTATTTTCGACCATCGTCGGTATCGTTTTTGGATATTTTCCCGCGCGCAAAGCAGCCCGTCTTAACCCGATCGATGCTTTACGACATGAGTAATTTGGACGATATAGATAGATATGATACTCAAAGGAACCATTATGCAAATCAATGCAACAACCAGTTCAATTAATCCCTATGCGGCAAATACTCTCGGACAAAATGAAAAAGAGTCTGCTGATTTTAAAGAGAAAATCAAAAGCGGTGAAATATCCGGAAAAACTCTCTCTCAGGCTTATCTTGTGGAATACAGCCAAAGTGTTGAGAGTTACTCATCTGGTAATTTAGAAGCACAAAGTGCACCTTTTGATATTAATAAAGTTAAAGATATTTTGAAATCCATTGATTTTACTGCCATTGGGTACACAGGCAAACCTATCGCGGACATGAAACC
>JAPLGN010000018.1 GCA_026390135.1 Campylobacterales bacterium
GTGAAGGTTCCGTACGCTCCGGTTGTACTTGTTTGTGCTTGGAATGCTGCTTGTCCTGCGTCGGTATCCGTGATCGTCAAAGTTCCTGCAGTGGTGAGAGCGGTATCTTCCGTTACGCTTCCGGCATCGACACCGAAATTAGCCCCTGAGATCACTGGCGTATTGATAACTACCGGTCGAAAAGTTTCAATCGTCACTTGAGGCTGATCTGAATTTATCGCCGTAAGATCCAATAAAGTCCTAACATCTTTAACCATCCCCGTTCTATCTGCAAATACAACAGAAGTCGAATTTTCACTCATAACGACTTCATTACCGGCAGCCGTTTCTTTATCATTATTTTTTTCATCTGTTAATGCAGGATCAACAATATTAAGTGCACTTTTGAGAGAATTAGTATGAATAACTGCATCATCACTTAAAAAAATGCTTTTCAGTAAAGAAGTGTCAAAATTTAAGGCATTATTTCCAGCAAGTGTAATATCATCAGCACCGGCATCCGTCATATCAATAATAATTTTTGCAGTTTTTATATTTTCTTGGTCACCATAAACCAATTCACCCTCTGAAATAACATCACCCGCTTTTAACTGACGGATATGCCCATGTATATCTTTAACAAAAAATGTTCCATTCTCTACTGCTTTTACATATCCAATAATTCGTGCCATAGTAAATCCTCATAATATAAATAATTCTCATATTTTAACACTATTAAGAAGGTAATACTATTGTACTAAGGTACTAAACGAAAGGTTTAGTATCACATACTTGTCATATAAAAGTATAAATTATGAATGAAGAAGGAGAGAAAGTCCTAAACGATCTTTGACAGCGAGTTTTTCATAGATAGCTGAACAATGAGCTTTGATCGTGCGAACGGTAATATCTAACTTTTCAGAGACCTCATTATGGGTCATTCCTTGAGCCAGTAATAAGGCAACTTCTCTTTCTCGAACCGATAATTTATCCAACTCTTTATGCTCATCAATAGCCTTAGGTTGAGATTCAGCTAAGCGGCTGATAAGGGCTGCAATAAAATCAGGATACAGCCACACTTTTCCCTCTTCAATGGCTTGATACGCCGATTGAAGATGAGATTCATGCATCAAAGCATTACCATACCCCATAGCACCGGCATTGAGTACTTGTTGAGCCTTGTTAAAATCAGGCACCATCGATAAAACCATAATATGACTTAATCCAGAGCGTAAAAAATGATGTAATTCAATATCGGACAGCGCCGAATCATGCACAAAAACAATACCCTCATTCGGTTGATTGAGCTCATTAATTGTTTTGAGTTTTATAGGATGATATTTTTTTAACGCCCTATTCCAATGATTTAAGACAGAATCCATTGAAGACACAAGATAAAGTTTCATTAGCGCTCCGAAAAAGTATATTGTTTTGCACGAAGTAAAGGCTTGAGAATGTACTCCAAAACCGTCTTTTGACCGGTGACTACATCAACATTCACCATCATTCCCGGAATGATTTTTAGTGGCTTCTCTTTTGTACCAAGATATTTTTTATTCGTTTGAATTCTAACGATGTAATAAACATTTTGCTTCGTATCCGTTTCCGTATCAGGACTAATGGTTGACACAATACCACTTAATGAACCATAGGTTGAAAAATCATATGCCGTTACTTTAACAACCGCTTTTTGCCCAGGATAAATAAATGCAATATCAGCAGGCTTTATTTTTGCCTCAATAAGCAATCCACCCTCTGTTGGGACAATTTCAATTAAATTATCCCCTGGTTTAATAACGCCGCCAACAGTATTAACGTACAATTTTTGGACAATACCGTTAATGGGTGATTTAATTATCGTACGAGTTACTTGATCTGCCAATTCCGAACTCTCAGCACCCACACGTTGATACTCTGTTATTGCTTGGTTAAGATCCAAACGTGCTTTTGTTACGTATTCTGATCGCGCTTCACGCATCTTGCTGGTAATCTCATTGATAGCAGATTTAAGTCTTGGTATAGAGGAGCGCACCGCATTATAACGCTCATTGACATCGCTATACTCGCGCTGTAATTTTAGAAATTCTACACGAGGTTTAATCCCTTGAGCCACCATCGGTTCAGAAATCGAAACCTCTTCGCGAATAAGATCAAGAGCATGTTTTTGTTCACTAATATGACCTTGCGCTTCGAGTAATTCACTTTGCTTTTGTGCGTATTGATCCTGTAATGAAGCTATCTGAGATTCCAAATGCTCTTTATTGGATAAATACAAGCTTCTTTCTTCCATAATCTTCATTGGAACAGCTTTCACATCTGCATCAGATGGAGAAAAAGAGCTCCCAGTTGATTCAGCACGCAAGCGTACAATTCGTGCACGTAATTCACCTGATTTATACTGCGAACTTTCATACGTAGAAGAGGATTTTATATTATCTACTTTTAGTAAAATATCATCCGTTTTGACCTTTTGTCCCTCTTTAACCATAATTGCACTAAGAATTCCACCCTCCAGATGCTGAATCATTTGATTTTCACCACCGGGAATAACTTTACCATCTCCTCTTACAAGTTCATCAATAGGTGCTAGCGCTGCCCACAAGAAAAAAGCGAACACTGTTACCATCCAAAAAATAAACACAAAACGTAATTTATGCGGAGTATCCTCTAGAACAGCTGCAGAAATACTTCGCATAAACTGATAATCATTAGCATCAAAATTAAACTTTTTTTTAGGACTCATACTTGACCTCCTGAAAGCTTTGCTATGACACTGTCACGAGGTCCATCCAAATAAATTTCACCCTCATTCATCACAATGATTCTATCAACCAAAGGCAAAACCGTATTTTTTTGCGTAATTATGATGGCAGTTTTATCCATTAAATACGTTTGTAAATTAGCAATCAATCGATTCTCGCTAAGTTGATCCATGGCATTTGTCGGCTCATCCATGATGACGATTGGTGATTCCAACAATAAGGCTCGAGCAATCCCTATACTTTGACGCTGACCGCCTGAAAGCCCCATACCACGCTCACCGATCGGCATTTCATACCCCAAAGGATGCCGACGTATAAACTCATCTGAGCCCGAAATAACCGATGCACGAATCATCTGTTCATCTGATACTCGTGTATTTCTGTACGCAATATTGTCTTTTGCATTGCCCTTGAAAAGATTAATATCTTGAGAAACGTAACTAATATTTTTGCGCAAATCAGCAGGATCAATTTGATTAATATCAATACCATCAAGTAAAATTGAACCGCTCTGAGGCTGATATAAATTAAGTAACAACTTGGCTATCGTGCTTTTACCGGAACCGATACGACCTATAATTGCTACTTTTTCCCCCGCTTTAATCGAAAAAGAGAGATTTTTTAAAGCACTAAACTGAGAATCCTCATATCCAAAATTGACTCCTTGAAACTCAATTTCACCTTTCAATTGGGAACGGGCTACAAATTTCTTTCCATGCGGTCGCTCCATCGGTTGTGAAATAATCGTATTGATAACATCATAAGCCGATTTTGCATCTGAATAATTTGAAATCAGAGAAGCCACCTGCCCCATCGGGGCAACCGTTCGACCAGCCAATGTAATAATAGCGATTAACCCACCCATACTCAACTCATGTTCACCAATCATATAAACCCCAACAATAACGGTTACGACCGTCGTTAATTGTGTGAGATAGCCCGTAATAGTTGAAATTGATGTTGAGATAAGACGTGATTTTAAACTTTTTTGAGCAATTTCCCCAGTGGCTTCTTCCCATTGCCATTGCATCTGTCCCATAGTTCCTAAGGTCTTTAGTGTTTCAATGTTTTGTAACGCTTCAATGAGAATGGAACTTTTGGCGGCAGAGGCTTTATGACTTTGTTCAATACTTTCTCTAAGGGGATGCCGCATAAAGAGTGCATACGCTGCAATAAGAAGCATGATTGTGATCGGAACGACGACAAGCCAACCTCCAATATACCCAATGACGATTAAAAATAAAACAGCAAAGGGAAAATCTACTAATGCCGTAAGTGTTGCATTGGTTAAAAATGAACGTATTGAATCAAAGTCTTTCAGATTACTGGCAAAGGATCCAACCGATTTTGGGTGAGATGACATTTTAAGATCCAAAACTTTTTCAAAAATAATGGATGACATAATAACATCACTTTTTTTACCCGCACTCTCCAATAGCATTGCCCGAGTAAATTTTAAAAAGGTATCAAGCAAATAAATAATCAATACACCTACAGCAAATACCCACAGCGTTTCAGTCGCATTATTAGGAATAACACGGTCATAAACACTCATTGTAAACATTGGAGTTGCCAAGACAAATAAATTGACAAGTACCGTAGCATAAATAACATCACGGTAAATATTTTTAGAAAGCTTTAAAGTGTCCCAAAACCAATGTTTATGCTTAACATCGAGCGTCAAAGAGTCATTTTCATCATATACAAACGGTCGTTTGATCAAAAACCCATATCCTGCATATTCTTTTTCTAAAACTTCAACAGGGACATTTTCTTCTACTGCTTCCTCAGCTGGGAGTATGACTTTACATGTTTTTAAATCTGGTGAAAAAGAGTCCAAAATGCAAGCACTATTATTTTCCAAAAGAAGTATCATTGGTAATTGCAAGGGGGAAATATCACGTAAAGGACGATGCACTAATGTACTTTTTAAACCAGCACGACTTGCTGCGCGAGCAAAGAGCCCTTTAGACGACTTTAAATTAAAAAGCTGAAGAGCTCCTCCAAAAGGAGAAGTAGGAAGGCCAGCCATAAGGACTTCTGCACTGTAAGGTTTATGGTAAATATGTGTGAATAGAACCAAACATTGCAATAGAGGATCAACACCAAAAGCTGCTCCTTCTGGATCACTTATTCTGGCTTGCTCATTATCATTCATATATCATCACCCTAATCAACAAAGTTCTTTTAATTCACAGTTTACCTAAATTTTACTTTTCAACTTCTCTTTTGTATTTATCTATTTTTCTATCCGCGAAAATAAGGTTTTCAATACGTTCATTATTATCAATACGATTATCCAATGATTTCAAGCCAACGCGTGCGATCAAGTCACTCTCTTGTGTTCCAAGAATCGATGGAACCATCGTCCCCATGGAATCTAAAATTCGGTAATGAGCAAGCATCAAATCATTTTCAGCACGAATAATTTGTGTTTGTGCAGAGACATGGTCGCTTTGAGCCGTAAGTAAGTCAAGCAATGTACGTCGACCTAAATCATACTCTTTTTGATACAGTTCTAATGTTCTTTTACTTGAAATCTCATAGCGTTTAAGATGAACGATTTGATCCGCTAAATTTTTCTTAGCAGACCATGAAAGTGATCCTTGTTCGTCTAATTTACGAATACTATCTCTTTTCATTTCAGATTCCTGATTGATTTTACTCAAGCTTTTGTGGATTTGGGACTCATCCGCTCCACCTCGATACAAGTTATATGAAAGATTCAAGCCTATCTTAAAACGATCATCATCGCCAGTTAGTCCCCCGATGTTGTTGCCCAAACTTTTACGTGCAAATGCATCAATCGTTGGATAATACCCTTTTTGAGCAAGCGATTTTTGAGCTTGAGCTGCTTTGATATTGTAATCATTTACTAAAATAGAAGGATTATGAAGCTGTGCATATTCTCTCATCTCTTCGATTGAATCTGGTAATTCTCCAGAAAAAGAGAGTCCTTGCAACTCTTCAGGAGCAACTTTTTTACCATAAATACGTTCTAAATTAAAGAGTGCATCATCGAGATTATTCTGAGCGACGACAAAATTTGATTTTGCTAAAGAAAGAGAGGTATCAGCTTTTTCACCTTCTGAACGCGTTGTTAGACCCGCATTAAAAAGTTTTTGTACTTTGATCGCAATGTCATCATTGTATTGCACATTGGACTGCGCAACAAACATAATATCACGTGATTTAAGCGCATTTATGTAAGCTGTAGTAAAGTTAAACGCAACATCATTGGCATTTTCAACATAATTGTACGCTGCAGCCAAAATACGGGCTTTATTATAATCTGATTCGTACGTTGTACCAAAACCATTAAAAAGGTTTTGAGTCAATTGCAATGAGTGCTCATAACTATTTAAAGAAATAGTCTTAAAACTGGTACTAGGTGAATTTGTTTTCTCCCGAGCAATTGTCCCTGTATAATCCAATGTTGGAAGATACTGCGCCTCGGTCGTTCGTAAATCTTCTAAAGTAACACGATAGTTGTGAAGACGTTCTTGTACGATTGGATTAGTATTAAGTACTTCATCCATCCCTTCTTGTAAAGAAAGTGCATTTACTGCTGAGATTGCATACATTGAGAAAGTAGTAACAATTACCCATCTGTTTTTCATCATATATAGCCTTTATTTCAAAAGATTTACAAATCGTAAAAACCACGTGCCGATTGTCGGTAAATCATAATTTTAGTTATTTTAATAATGACATTATAGCTCATAAATTGTAGTTGAAATGTTATAATTAACCATGAAACAACAAAATAATAAAAATTTTATGTATTATTTGTATATACTGCCATTTTATAAATCATTAATTAGGAATATTCATGTCTAACTGTATTGTATCTAAAGCACCAGCACTTGCCTATCTTTTTACTGTTGGCTTATCCCTCTCAGGCTATGCTGTCGATCAGCAATGTATAACACGTCACGAAACATGTCCAGAGCATTATAAACAAACAACCTTTACCCCAAGTTACCAAGAGATAATCAAAGATAATCCTATTGTTCAAGCATCTCCATCCGTTGCTCCTATTGCTATAGTAGCTATTCCAACGCTTAACGATGATGATCATGATGGAATCGAGAATACTTTAGATCAATGTCCTAAAACGCCAAAAGGATATAAAGTTGATTCAAAAGGGTGTCCAAAAAGTGTTACCCTTCATATCAATTTCCCTTTTGCATCAAATACCCTACCGGATTCTTCTGCAAAAGAGGTAGAGATATTAACAACCTTTATACAAGAGAATCCTGCATGTATGATTACGATTATCGGACACACAGATAATAATGGAATTGATGCGCGAAATCAACCTCGTTCAGAAGCCAGAGCAAAAGCATTAGCAGATAAATTAATTTCAAATGGAATTGATATGAATCGAATTAAAACATCAGGTCAAGGGTCAAAGAATCCAATTGCTTCTAACGCAACGGATGCGGGACGTGCTCAAAATCGTCGCATAGAAGTTCAAATCAAATAAGAGGGTAATACCTCTTTCAGCTTGAGATAAATCCGCTCAAAATCGGTCGAATAAACTCGTGTTTGAGCGATAGAAGTAATAAAGTTCGTATCTCTCTCCCATCGCGGAACGAGATGCAGATGAATGTGTTCTGCTATTCCAGCTCCCCCCGCTTTTCCCAAATTCATGCCGATATTGACTCCATGTGCGCCCAAAGACTCTTTAAGCATTCTAACACCCCGTTGTGCCAATGCAGTCATATGCAACCACGTCGCAGGATCAAGTGATTCAAGTGCATCTGTATGATGATGAGGGATAATCATAAAATGTCCAGGAGTATACGGGTAGCGATTCATTACCATAAAGCAGTGCTCATCACGATACAACACGTGATGCTCTTCGTCTAACTCAGAATTTTCACTGATATTACAAAAAACGCACCCTTCAACTTTGCTACCTGCTACGTACTCATTGCGCCATGGAGCGTATAAAGTATTTTCCATCAGATAAAATTCGGTGCATCGTTGGCAAAAAGAATAATATCCCCTGCCCTTGTCACTTCACCAAGAGTCTTAACCATTTGAGTTTTATCACTTAACATTATAACTTCAGGAACTTTTAACTCTTTTTCAAACTTTAGTGCATTGAGAGCACCCGTAATAATAGCAATATCAAACACATGATTGATTGCCTCAATAAGCTCAGAGTTCAGTTCATCCGTACTCTCTACTAGTCCAGGAGTAACGATCACCTTGCGCCCTGCATGAAGTGAACATAAACGCACCCCCTCAAGCATCCCATCAATATTGCCATTATATCCATCGTCAAGAATAATCTTTCCACCTGCATTAATGCGCTCTAATCGGTGTTCAACACTTTTTAGTTTTTCTACAGCATTAACCATCTCATCACTGCTCATTCCCAACTCATCCGCGATTAAAAGAGCTGCATTGATATTCATCGTTTGAAATCCACCTAATACTGACGTATGAAAATGATGTGACTGATTCCCCAATAACAGATCGAAATCAGTTCCCTCTAGCGTAGCATTAAGATTTAGAATCCCATCACCAAAAAATGTCACTTTATCATGGGGGACATCGGTTACTGATGTATGAATAAAAGCACGTTTCAGTCTGTTAGAGTGAATAATCTCGAGTTTAGTCTGCTGAATACGCTCTAACGTTTTAAAATATTCCAAATGCTGAGGCCCCACTTTCCCCACAACCACAATTTGTGGATTAAGAAGCTGTGTAATCGCATAAATATCACCGATCTCACGGGCCCCTGCTTCACACACATAAATTTGTGTATTGGAAGGCAAAGATTCATTAACATCACGAATAATGCCACCCAAGGTATTGACACTGCGTGGTGTGGCGTAAACATTAAATTTTGATGCAAGTATCTGCGCAATGAAATTTTTCATAGACGTTTTGCCATAACTCCCCGTTACGCATATAATAGTGAGTTCGGGCATGGACGCTATTTTTTTCTTTGCTTCTCGTTTGTATGCTTCAAATAAGAACTTTTCGGTTGCCCACGAGAGCACATACGCTAAGAATAAAGGGAAAAAGACACTGTACGTTTGAGCGATCCCTTTGAGTGTGCACAAAATATTTAAAAAGAGGGTAATTGAGAAAAGTAGAATTAAAAATCGTTTTACCCGCCACGTCAATACCAGTTTTTTATCAAGTTTAAAATACCAATATCCTAAAAGAGGAAGATAGGCAACCAAAATAAAAGGTGAGTAATTTCCTAGACCATAATAAAGAATAAAAGGTACAACAAAATAAATAGCATGCCACCATGTTTTATGATGACGAAGCACCACACGCTCGATACGGTAATCATACCATTGTAAATTGGTAATCAAATACCATCCCAATGCCATCACGAAAATGGTATTACTCACAAAGGCGATTAGCTGTATATTATCCATTAATTATATTCCTCTCAAACTTTTCTCAATCTCATCTGCGATCAACTTTCCCTCTTTAAAAAGAAAATAGTGATCCCCTTCATACGCTACCAATCGCGAATCTGCAATTAACGTCTTTATCACTTCTCCTGTCCATAGCGGTGTTGCCGTATCCGCCTTTCCAAAACACAAAAGAGCTTTCTTTTTAAATGCCTTAAAATGCTCACTAAAATCTTCATTGACGACATTTTTAAATGTTTGATACATTGTTTCAGACATTCCTACTGCATCTGGTGCAACGAAAAAACGGCGTAACGATGTAAGTCCTGTAAATTTCAATACTTTAAAGATTGCGATTTTGGCACGGATTTTAAACGGTTTTGGAACTAAAATCCCTGCTGAGGCTACGAGTACCAAAAAATCTGGGTTAAGAAGTGTAGCAACTTTTCCACCAAATGAATGTCCTAAAATAATCTCTTTCGAAGCACTTATTTCATGTAAAAGAAGTTCAAGAATAGCAGCGTAGTCCTCTGTCGTAAGAGCAACATCACAACTGCTTGACCCAAATCCCGGCATATCGATGTAAATATGGCGAAAGTCATGGAGAGTTTTAGCAAATGCCTGTTTCATCAATCCTTTCGATGAACCCCATCCGTGCAAAAAGACAATATCTCTCTTCTGTACAGGATTGAGAATTTCATAACTAATGGCAAATCCATTGCCCTTATAGAGGAACGATTTTACTGCCACGTTTATTTACCCTTAGCTTGTGAGATAGAGTGAATGTAATCGTACTGTACTCGAATCTGTTTTTTAGTAGGAAGTGAACCCAAAAGTTTTGTGATGGAAGCGCTAAAATCTTCAAACAGGTAATTCGCCATCGATCCAGGGATTGGATTTACCTCATTAAGATACACTTCACCATCAATCTCAAAGAAATCACAACGAATCAAAGCACCCTCAAATAACGGAGTATAGATTGTTTTAAATGCGGCTTGAAGCTGTTGCACGAGAGATTCAGAGATTGAGGCTTCCGCTACGGTGCTGGAACGGGAAAAATCAAGATATTTTTTCTCAAAATCCAAAAACTCCGCTTTTTGTGGCTCTTCGACGATGGAATAGGTAATCTCTCCACGTGCACTGAAGCCGGCAAGATTATACTCTTTTACTCCACTTATAAACGGCTCGATAAGTAATACCTCATCAAATTCAAATCCAACATCCAATGCGTATTCAAGCTCGTGGGCTTCACGAACAATACTAACACCGATAGAACTTCCCAAACGTGCAGGTTTGACAATAAAAGGATACGAGGTCATAATGGAATTGCGCTTAGCCTGCGTTATCGCTTCAAAGGGGAGAGTTTTAATTCCCAAAGAATTTGCGAGCCATTTGGTGTAATGCTTATCAAAGCTAAACATTGATGCTTCTTTACGAGGTCCAATAAATGAAATAGCGTAGAAATCAAGTAAAGCAGCGATAGTCCCATCTTCACCATCTCCTCCGTGAACAAGATTCAAAATCGGCATTGCGTGCAGTTTAGACCCGAATATTCCCCTCTGCTCAAAGCCACCCTTTGTCAAAGAAATTTGAGGCATTTTAAGATGCTCGCCGCGAGAAAAAGTAACCGCTTTCATCTTAGAGCCTTCCACGAGATAAAAGCGATGATCCTGATCACAAAAGATAAAACTTAAATCGAATCCTTTGAGCTTTCCTTTGACGGTAATAGCACTGACAATACTGATCTCATGTTCGAAGCTTGCTCCGCCGAATAAAATAGCTAATTTCATATTTTCTAATCCTTATTAAAATTTTTGAAGTTGTTTTAATGCTTCTTTGACAAGCGTAGGTGTATCGGTAGCACTGCATTTGTTAAGAGCAGTAATAATTTGCTCTTTCTTAAAGCCCAGTGACTCTAGAGCCATCAATGCTTCGCTTGATGCGCTGGTCTTAAACGACTCGCCTTGGAGCAATATCGCATCAAATCCAGCCAATTCCACCATAATCCTTGCAGCACTTTTAGGCCCAATCCCAGGAACTTTTTTCAATGCATTGACATCTTTAGATGAAATAATACCTGCAAACTGCTCCG
>JAPLGN010000030.1 GCA_026390135.1 Campylobacterales bacterium
GCGATTTTGCATTTGCTTTATGCGCGATTTTTTACCAAAGTATTCAGAGATTTGGGATACCTAGAGTTTGATGAACCTTTTGAGAAGCTTTTGACACAAGGAATGGTTCTTAAAGATGGGGCAAAAATGTCCAAGTCAAAAGGCAATACCGTTGATCCCGATGCGATCATCGAGAAATACGGTGCGGATACGGCTCGATTATTTATATTGTTTGCTGCTCCTCCCACCCAAGAGTTAGAGTGGAATGACAGTGCGGTTGAGGGGGCATTTCGTTTTCTCAAGCGGTTTGCTGATCGTAGTTCATATGTAAACAAAAGCAATAAGCTTCCATCGATAGATCATGCAAGTCTCTCAAAAGAAGAAAAGCATGCACGTAAAAAAGTCTATGAAGCACTCAAGCGAGCCCAAGAAGTTTACAATGAACGCTATACATTTAATACAATGATTGCCGGCGTTATGGAAGCGTTGAATGCCCTTAATGAACAAACGAATCGTGATGTCTGGAGCGAGGGGTACTGGATTTTGACTTCTGTGATGGAACCGATCGTCCCTCATGTCTGTTGGGAACTTTCTCATACTCTTTTTGGCGGAAAAAATCTTACTCCTCAGTGTGTCCTCGAAGAGGTTTTTGAAGTTGATGCATTGGCTTTAGGTGTTTCTGTAAACGGAAAAAATCGTGCCACAATCGAAGTCGGGGTCAATGCAAGCGAGGAAGAGATTATTGCAATAGCAAAAGCTTCTGTTGAAAAATGGATTGAAGATAAAGAGATGATAAAATCGATTGTTATACCTGGAAAACTCGTTAATCTCGTCATAAAAGGTTAGGTATGAAATTTCTACTCTCATTGGCGATTCTCTTTTTGATGTTAGGGTGCGGTTATTCACCTGCAAGTCATTATGCCAAGAATATTGTTGGAGAGAGTGTCAGCACTGAGGTTGCCATTTCAATGGAAGATCCTCAAAATACTGTTATTATCAAAGATGCTGTGGATGCGGCGATAATTACCAAATTTCGCACCGCATTAGTGAGTAAAAGTAGTTCACAAACACATTTGAAGTTCAGTGTCGCTTCGGTTGGTTTCTCTCCGTTGCGCTACGATACGAATGGATATGTTATAACGTATCGAACAACTGTTACAATTGTTGTAGAGAGAGTTTCAAAAGCCTCACAGGGGCATTATACAGTTTCAGGTGTTTATGATTTTGATATAGAACCCAATGCAATTATTTCGGATCAGGCTCGTTTTGAAGCGATACGACTAAGTTCACAAAAAGCGATCGATGTATTTATTGCCCAAGTTGCAGCACAGGGTTCAAAACCTCCAAAGGAGTAACAGTGACAATCAATCAAATTGTACGTAATACGGTAGAACGGCTAAAAGCTGAAGGTAAAGTATGGACACCGGATGTGTATGCTCAAACATTTTGTATGGAAGCAAAAAAAGCTGGAGTACAAGTAGAAGATTGTGGTGGTATAGATCGATTTACTCCTTTATTGGATAAAAAAACGTTGGAGGAAGTGAAGCAATACCGCGTCAGAACGACAGCAGAATTGATCCGTTTTTTAATTTCTAAAATGAGCCGTCTAAACCCAACTGAAGCCTCTATGTTAGTTGAGATTTTGAGTGCTCTTTCCAGAGCGATGGCGCAGGGTATTGATATTCTTCATAATCCTGATGCGTCAGTTTTGGCCAAAAAAACCATTACTATTTTAGATGCTCAAGGAGGGAAAACCCAGCTTGAATTATTGAAGCAGGCGTGGGAAAATTTCTTGAGTGTGTATGATGATACATTCTTGATGAAACTCTCTACCTTTGGGGATGTTGATCGAGCCAATCTCAAAAAAACGGTTGAAGGGCTAGAGCAAGTGAAAACAAGTTCTGCTTCAAACGATTACTCAAAAATAGCTTCATTTCTTATACTGGGGCTTTCTCCGTCGATTGCTCCCAAAATGGATGATGAACTTGCTGCATTGGCTCGTAAAGTATATGATAATCCTGAACATATAGTTCATGAGACGTTTGAGAATGAGATTAAAGCAGCAATCGCACTGCGTATCACTCTGGATAAAAGAAGCGTGAATGAGATGATTCGTTCGTTGGATACTTTATTGGGGAAACTTTCAGTACAGCTAATTGATTTGATTGAACGTAGTGATATGTCGAGTGTTGAGATTAAAGAAATAAAAAAAGATTTGGAAAGTCTAGGATCAGAAAAAACGACTGATTTTAAAACAGCTCACAAGCGACTTTATACCATAGCAAGTGCTTTGGAAGAAAAAGTTGAAGGCTTGAGTAAAGACTTGAAATATCATAACGAGCAAGTGATTCAAATGGGAGCCAAGATTACTGAACTTGAAGAGGAATTAGCACAAGCTACACAGGCTTCACGAGAAGACTTTTTGACTAAGCTTTATAATAAACGAGCACTTGATGAGTTTATGGCGCAAAAAGAGGCTGACTTTGATCGTTATGGACGATCTTACTGTATTGCGATGTTTGATTTAGATCATTTCAAGCAAGTTAACGATACATACGGGCATGAAGCGGGAGATATGGTACTGCGAGCATTTGCCCGCATTCTAAAAGATGAGGGTCGTACAAATGACATTATCGGTCGTTTTGGTGGCGAAGAGTTTTTAGTTATTTTAGGAGAGACGACTCTTGAGGGGGCGAAAATTTTTGCCAATAAAGTGCGTGAACATGTCGAAGAGGCACATTTTATGTATCAAGAGAAGCGAATTAAATTAAGTGTAAGCGCCGGTATTGCACAGCGTGATATGTATTCATCACTTGGAAGTACTATAGTTGGTGCGGACGAGCAGCTGTATACGGCAAAGAAAAAAGGGCGTAATCGCGTAGAACCTGCATGACATTAGTCCAATTTCTTGGCTCTAAGCCTCTTTTTTATGATGTTATTGATTATGAGCGCTTTCCAGCCGCATATGAGAGTATCCGATCTTTTTTAGCTATTCCAAAAATTATTCATATTGTGGGTACAAACGGCAAGGGATCTACGGGACGATTTTTGGCTACTGCATTGCATCGAGCAGGGAAAAAAATAGGACATTATACTTCTCCTCATATTGTACGCTTTAATGAACGGATATGGATGGATGGAGAGGAAATATCGGATGAGCTACTTGAAAAGGCCCATAAAAAAATCTTAGGCATTTTGACGTCTGAATACGCACACACTCTTAGTTATTTTGAATACACAACTCTCCTTGCAATGGTGGTATTCGAAGAGTGTGAGTATGTTGTTCTCGAGGCAGGACTTGGCGGTGAATTCGATGCAACCAATGTTTTTGATAAAGTCTTAAGTGTTTTTACCCCCATTGATTTTGATCACAGTGCATTCTTGGGTAATACGATAGAATCCATTACCACAACAAAATTACGAAGTATGCAACGTGTAGCTTTGATGGGTAAGCAGCCTTTTATTGAAACTAAAATTATTGCTCGTCAAATCGCGAATGAGAAAAAAACCGATATTAAATGCATTGA
Source organism: Campylobacterales bacterium (assembly GCA_026390135.1). Lineage (GTDB taxonomy): Bacteria > Campylobacterota > Campylobacteria > Campylobacterales > Sulfurimonadaceae > Sulfuricurvum. Next base: position 3,507 of record JAPLGN010000030.1, read on the forward strand.
TGGAATGGCAAGCGTTAAAATCAAAGAACACGCATTGCAAAATGCCATAAAAAATGGTCTTAGTGATTATTTACGCGATAATTTGGAACTTGCTATGGCAGCCTATGAAGTTTTGGGCTATACAGCAGAAAAAGTCTTATTTGATCAAAATGCACTTTTTGGGCGACTGACTAAAATCAAGGATAACATTACGCTTGATGTTGGTCATAATTCTCTTGCTGCACGAGCAATAGCTGAAGCGTTTAGAGGTCAAAAAGTAGTGCTTGTTTATAACACGTATGCGGATAAAGATTACCAAGAGATACTGAGCATCTTAGCCCCCATCATTGAGAGTGTCGAAATTATTGAGGTGGATGAAACTCGTATCGTAGCGCGAGAGTTATTGGAAGGCGTAATACGCGATCTTAGGATAACGTACTGTTCATTTCAAGAAATCCGCGAGGATAAAAAATATTTAGTCTTTGGCTCATTTAGTGTTGCCGAAGCGTTTTTGAAGAGGATGAAGTACAACTAATGCCGCAACCACGATTTTATGAATATCTAAAAAATAATCCAAAAAAACGATGTGATATTATCGTGTGTGAAGATGCCAAAGAAGCTAGTGAGCTTGCTGATGTGGCAAAGTATTTAGAGATAGATACGCTTGTCTTCCCTGATTTTAGAGCCTCCTATATGGATGATTTGCGCCCTTTTCATGAAGAGTTGTTTGGGCTGTTCGCAGCATTACGCACCTATTATACTTCTGCGAAAAAACCGCTTATCATCTCACCTGCGAAAACATTGCTGTATCCGCTTCCTAACGCTTCTTTACTTCAAAGTATGACCAT
>JAPLGN010000009.1 GCA_026390135.1 Campylobacterales bacterium
ATCAAATTGAACGGGTTCAAGTCGCCAAACAAGAAGTAGAAAAAGCACAGCAAGATGTCGAACGTGCAAAACAAGAAGCATTTAAAAAAGAGACAGAAGCACAAGGAACTGCCAATGCGATTACCATTCAAGCCATTGCTCAAGCCAAAGCCAACCATCTCCTAGCCCAATCACTTACACCGGGATTGCTCAAACTCGAGCAGATCAAAGTGCAAGGGAAATTCAATGACGCTCTGAGAGAAAATAAAGACGCGAAAATTTTCCTCACACCTGGCGGCTCAACTCCTAATATTTGGCTCGATACCAAATCAGGCGATAATCAAAAAATTAGCTCTATGGATAAATAATCCATGAATCTTAATACTATTGACTGGGCCAAGTCTGAACTTCTTCCTGTTATCGTACAAGACTCTACAACCTTAGAAGTCTTGATGATGGCGTATATGAGCCGTGAATCACTAGAACTCTCGCTCTCTACAAAAGTGGCACACTATTTTTCACGTTCCAAACAACGTCTATGGAAAAAAGGTGAAAGCAGTGGTCACTTACAGCACATCGAACGTTTTTTACTCGATTGCGACAACGATACGCTCCTCATTCTCGTAAAACAAGACGGTGTAGCCTGTCATACAGGACGTAAATCGTGTTTCTTTACGGATATCGAATCCGATGAAATCATCAGTGAACCCGAAATCGACACCCTAAACACCTACGGGATTATCGATGAGCTTTACCACACTATTCTTGCCCGCAAGAACAGTGATCCTGAAACCTCATGGACAGCAAAACTCCTTTCAAAAGGGGACAATGCTATTTTGAAAAAAGTGGTTGAAGAAGCAGGTGAGTTCGCCTTTGCAATCAAAGACAATAACGAAGATGAAATTATTTACGAATGTGCCGATTTAGTCTATCATGTCTTGGTAGCACTGGGGCACAAAAACATCTCTCCCGATCGTATCAAACAAGAGCTTGCCCGACGATCAGGTGTAAGCGGAATCGCAGAGAAAAATTCTAGGAACAAATGAAAACTCAACTGCTTCACTTTATTGATACCTTAGCTCTTTATGACTACCTCCTTTTTGGGGGAATCCTTTTTTTCTTTTTTCTTTTTCTTATTTTGGCAGTATTATTTCATCATAAACTTATCCTTGCTATCAGTCTTATCCTCAGCGCATTCCTTCTCCTTTTAGGTGCGCCGTTGGGTGGCTATCTGCTTTTACATAAATACGTTTATAAACATACTATCACCCTCACTACCGTCCAAGATCTCGAATTTACTGAGGCGCTACTGCTAAAAGGAGACATCAACAATACCTCCCAACAGAGCTTCAAAGAATGTACTCTTTATTTTGGTGTATCAAAGACGTCGTCTATCAAAATCCTCAACGATAAGGTTTATCCTTATCTCCCTTTTCATCGTCAAACACTCATTCTTACGCAATCCATCAAACCCAATAGTACAGAGACATTTAAACTCTTAATTGAACCCTTTAGTTATTCAAAGAAATTTAGCGTTACAGCGTGGGGAGTTTGCAGATGATGAATACTTATTTTACTTTTTGGCACTATGGGGCTGTTATTTTTTTTACGTTACTACTAATTTTCCTCATTATTTTAACACTTTTGCAACCTAAATCAACCTCAAAAGTTTCCATTATTTTCACCTATCTTCTTGTTATACCTGGATTTATGTTTGGTGCACTTTTAGTTATCGATAGTTACACCAAAAAAATTACCTTGTCCGATGTTAAGGATCATCGTTTCCTTCCTACGGAAAAAATATTTTTTATAGGGTCTGTACGAAATAGTGGTAATTATACGATCGGAGAAGTAAGCGTAGAAATAAAAATAGTCAACAAAGACACCCCTGCACTAGAAGGAAAACCCTCTTATCAGTCGAATGCGTTTGCTGAACTTATCGGAGATGGTAGCGTCAAACCTTCTTATCTAGTCGTTACCGAAGTGGTTGCCACCGATCTCAAGCCGGGTCAGCGAAAAGAATTTAGAATTATTATGCCTCACCCTTCATATTTTAAAGGGTATACAAGCTACGTTAGAGCGTACGGTCAATAGGGAAGTTAGTACTTTAACCCAAGCTCTTTGAGAGCATTATTAATGGCTCTCAATTGGGCATTTTTATCTCGACACCACTGCGGAGCAATAAGCGATTCATCATCAATTCCCGCTGTCAGTCGCTGAACGCTTATGTTCTTTGGCTTCATTTTCAAAGCTTCGCTTAATACTTCCAAATACAGTTCCTGAGTAATGGGGGTAAATTCACCCCGTCCATATTCGTTTGCCAATGCTGTTCGTTTTACCACATAAAGGGGATGGTATTTGAGTGAATCTACTCCTAACTCGTATGCCGCCTGCGCCGTTTGGAGCATCATTGCTTTATCTTCTCCCGGAAGTCCGAAGATAAGATGTCCACATACATTTAATCCATATTTTTTGGCTTTCAGTATTGCATCTTTTACACTTTGCGCATCATGTCCGCGATTGATTTTTTCTAATGTTTCATCAAATATCGATTGAATTCCAAACTCGATCCACAATTCTGTTTTTTTGGAAAGCTCACACAAATACTCAAATACCTCATCACTAATGCTGTCCGAGCGTGTTCCGATACTAAGACCAACGACATTGTCAAAACTAAGGGCTTTTTCATAAAGAGCTTTAAGTGTTGCCAGAGGGGCATAAGTATTGGTAAAACTTTGAAAATAAACGAGGTACTTTTGCGTCCCATTTTGAAGCATTAGTTTTTGAGAGAGCGCATTAAACTGCCATTCAAGCTGTTCAAGTTGTTTTTCCAGATAAGGATTTTCGGAGGATTCAAGGTTAAGAAAAAAACCTTTAAGAGGCTTCGCTTTATCCAAACTCGGACTAAAGGAATCATTTTCGCAAAAAGCGCATCCACCCTTTGCAACGTTACCATCAATATTAGGGCAGGTAAATCCTGAAATAGAGACAGGAACCTTGGAGACTTTGCACCCAAACTTTTCACTCAAATACTGTCCAAAAGTAAAAATCTGTTCGCGCATTTGAATGTTTTAAATAATATAATTGCCGGTAAAACACGCCGTACAATAATTTTCTTCTTTGCCATTGACACTCAGCAACAGCCCGTCATTGCTCAAATAAGCAAGCGAATCTGCTTCTATAAAGGCACAGATCTCTGCATTGGTCATGTTAGCAGCTATTAGCTTCTCTTTATCAGGCGTATCAACCCCATAAAAACATGGATCAGTTGTTGGAGGACTTGAGATACGCATATGGACTTCAAGTGCGCCAGCTTCCTTTAACATACGTACAATTCGACGGCTTGTCGTTCCTCGTACAATGGAATCATCGACAACGATCAAGCGTTTACCTTTGATCAAATGCTCTATCGGAGAAAGTTTCATTTTAACTTTTAAATCACGCATTTCTTGGGTTGGCTCAATGAATGTACGCCCAATGTAGTGATTACGCATAATTGCCATCTCGAAGGGGATACCGCTTTCTTGTGAATATCCAATCGCTGCAGGAACACCGCCATCTGGAACAGGGACAATCATATCGGCAACCATCGGCTGCTCTTGCGCCAATTTTTTACCCATTGCTTTACGCATTTCATACACATTTTGTCCATAAACATTCGAATCAGGACGCGCAAAATAGACATATTCAAAAATACAGTGCTTTGGTGTTGGCTCGTAAACTTTGATCGATTGAGGAGCTTTTCCTTTCTCAAAAATCAATAGCTCACCCGGCTCTACATCACGAATATACTCCGCACCGATAAGATCAAAAGCACATGTTTCAGAGGCTACTACATAACCATCCCCTAAGCGCCCAAGGCTAAGAGGACGAAATCCAAAACGGTCGCGCATCGCAAACATCTTCGAACGACTTAAAAAGACGAGAGAATACGCTCCTTCAATCTTTTTGACCGCGTCAATAATACGATCTGTTAAATGATGCTGGTCACTTTTTGCAATCAAATGTATTAAGTTTTCAGTATCCATATAGGTTTGAAAAATTGCCCCTTTTTTGATGAGCGCATCACGTACCTCTTTGGCATTGGTGAAATTTCCGTTATGAACAATCGCCATCTCTCCAAGATCATAACGGGCGAATACCGGTTGTGCATCGAGAATAGAATCATCTCCAGCAGTTGAATAGCGTGTATGTCCAATGGCCATTTGACCTTTTAGGGTTGCTAACTTTTGATTATCAAAAACCTGCGTAACCAATCCGCGATCTTTAATCGTATAAAGTTTTTCACCATCACTAGTGCTGATTCCTGCCGCTTCTTGACCTCGATGCTGTTGAGCATGAAGCGAGAAATAGGCTAATTTTGAAGCCTCAGGATGATCGAAGATACCAACAACTGCACATTTTTCATTCATACTACGCATTTATTCTCCTAATTCCAAACAATCGCTGATATTATACAATCCGTTCTCTTGACTGGCTAACCATTTGGCAGCACGGATTGCCCCTTTTGAAAATGTATTACGACTTGTTGCTGTATGGTGAAGTTCGACAAACTCACCTTCATTGTAAAAACCAACCGTATGACGTCCCACAATATCACCACCGCGTAATGCCATTACAGCGATTTCATCTTTTGTTCTCTCGCTGATATTACCATCGCGACCACTGATACGAACCTTGTCTAAATCCAAACCACGAGCAAGTGCTGCAGAGTGGGCCAATGTCAATGCAGTACCGCTTGGAGCATCTTTTTTGTGACGATGATGCTGTTCCACAATCTCTATGTCAAATTCTTTGAGCATTTTCGAAGCGGCATAAACAAGCTTGTTCAACAATGCTACTCCTAGTGACATATTGGTTGCGTACAGAATCGGCATTAATTCACTTGCACTTTTTAGCAAATTAAGCTGATGCGCATCCATCCCAGTTGTACCGATAACAAGAGGACGAGGATGAACCATCGCGCATTCCAAAAGCGCTTGAGTCGCTTCCGGAAGTGAAAAATCGATGATAACATCGGAACTTTTGAGTAACACATTCATATCATTGGTAACAAGGACAGATGGATCAATCGAAAAATTAAGCTCATTGCGTACATACACAGCACCCAGTGATATGTCACTTTCCTGACGTAAATCTTCAATAATCAACTTTCCAACACGTCCACCCGCGCCAAATACTCCTACTCTAATCATGGTCATCTCCCGTTTACAATAGTAAAAACGAATTGTATCGTTTTAGGGTTTAAGTGCCACTTTGCCCTTATGCGTGAAAATGTTCATCTACGTAACTAATTGCCTGTAATGCAGCAACTGCGCCATCACCTGCAGCACTCACAACTTGTTTAGGTGCCTGAGTACGCATGTCGCCCGCAGCGTACAATCCTGCAACCGATGTTTTCATACTCAAATCTACAATGACCTCACCTGAGGGTGTCATATCACATAAAAAACTGCCGTCTTCTTGTATTAGTACTTGATTATTGACGTTATTGCCGATAAATACAAATACTCCTGGAGCATCTATCTGACGAGTGGAAGCATCTTTAAACGCAACACGAATGCCCGTCACACCCATGGCATCACCGAGCACTTCTTCAGGAGAAGCATTGAGGACAAGCTCAATATTTGCGGTATTTTTGATTCGCTCAATCGTACTAGGTGCTGAACGAAAGGTATCACGACGGTGGATAAGATAGACTTTTGAACAGATTTTTGCCAAATAAAGCGCCTCTTCGAGAGCCGTATCACCACCCCCAATCACTGCAACTTCTTTTCCTTTATAGAAAAAACCATCACAAGTCGCGCAGGTACTGACCCCGCGACCGAAATATTTATCCTCACCGATAAATCCTGCACGTTTTGGAGTTGACCCTGTCCCCACAATCACACTTTTAGCCGTATCCGTTTTGCCATCGGATTTATGAATCGTAAATGTACCATCCTCATTTCGAGAAACACGTGTTACTTCGGACATCTCATGCTTCAACCCAAAACGCTGACACTGCTCAGGCCACGGGGTCATAAAATCCATTCCGCTGAGATTATGAGCCGTAGCACCGGGATAATTTTCGATCTCAGAACTCATAGTAATTTGACCACCGGGCATCCCTTTTTCAAACATCACAACATTATCCAAGCCACCGCGTGTCGTATACAAACCCGCCGTTAATCCCGCAGGTCCCCCTCCGATAATCGCACAATCCAACATAGTGTACACCTCATAATATAATTCATTTCAAATTGGACGTATGGTACTGTATTGCTGTTAAAGGATGCTACAAATTGATAAAAAGAAAAATGGTTTTAGAAAACTTTTAGGCTAAAAATTAGAGGGATAAAAAACGAGCTTAGAGGGATTGTAATCTGTTATAATCATGGGGTGAAAGCGGAAACGCAAGTAGCAAAAACAAAAGGAGTCACGGTGAATAAACGGTTCATTGAAACGCTCTTAAAGGTCTTACAGATTATCTTTTGGATAATCCAAATCCTAAAAGAGTTTTAGGAGAGGGGGCGCAACCCCTTTCCCTATCCTTTTGTTGCAAAAATTATACCACAAAAAAGGGGAATCAATGGAAACAATATTACTTGGAATTATTGTAGGGCTGCTCACCTATTATGTTTTTAGCCTAAATAAACGTATTGAAAAGCTCGAAGAAAAGGATGTAGAATAATCAATATAATTTAACTATATGCACTTCTACTCATTTATTTTTAAATCTTCCCTCTTTTGATAAACTGAATTGTTATATATTTATGAAGTGAGGCAATCCGGTAAACCGGAATGTTTTAAAAGTAGTAATAAAGAGAAACAGAAACTTCATCGTCAGAGAAGCCGCTGATATTAAATTTATCAATAATGTGGTTGTATTCGGTAAGGAAGCTAAATAAATAAGCTTTCTTTTGGAAAAATACTCCCATCTTTTGCTCTAAGGCATTTGGGGAAAGTTTAGCAGTTGAGTTCTCATAGTTAATATATCCATCAACAGTTTGAGATACTGGTACAGAGAAATCCATTGATCCGCTTATTACACGCATCGGAATCTCGTAGCTTGCGCCGAAGCCAAAATATGAAGCACGTACTTTCCCACCAACTCCTTGTACATCAGAAACATTTTTGATCATACTTCCATTTGATGCGTCTGCTTGACCATACCCATAAGTAAGCTGCCCCTCAAGACGGAAGTCGTCACTGCTGTATATTTTCTTAGCGTTAAGGTAATATGTTTTTGAATTATCGAACCCGAGAGCACCTGAAGCTGTTGTTCCAAAAAGGTCTTTTTTGACCGTGCCCATGACGCTTAAACTTTTGTTATATTGATATCCAATTGCACCGTCACCAGTCATGCCGTTGACTCCAACAATTAATTTTCCAAGACGAACATTGGCGTAGTCATCAAAGTTGATGCCGTTGCTCTCTGTTGCAACAACCGCAGAGGACATTTTGACGTTAAAATCACGTTGATAGCTGTCAAGAACGATTGTATTGTCAATCGAGCCAAAACTCTGTAGAGACATCCCCATAGCAGACCCAGTAGACATTCCGGTTCCTGCAAGTTTAATGCTCGCAGTATTTACTGCAGCAACTTTTCCGCTTGGAACTGAAGCGACAGGAATGCCAACAACACCAACCGGAGCAAATGCGCGATTAAGATTCAATTTTCCGTTTCCATAGATGTCGTCAATTCCAGCAACACCCATATCGTCAGCAGTAGTAAATAAAATGTCTGCCATTGCACGTCCGGTCAAAGCCGGCCATTTTTGGTACATCAAAGCCATTGCACCGGAAACGATAGGAGCTGCGTAACTTGTCCCATTGCCAGCCTCGAGACCTCCTGCTAAATTCCCTCCAACGTTACCGCTTCCAGGGGCAAGAATGTAATTGCTTTTTGTGATACCGGCGCGGTTTGAGAAACTTGCAATATCACTTCCGCTTGCGTTAAGTGCACCAACTACGATCCATGCGCCGTTTTGAGTAAGCATATTCGAGGATACCATTGAAGCCTCCCAAGGAAGCGCAGCCGGACGAAGACAATCACCAATGACTAAACAGCTTTTACCTTCATTGCCTGCAGCAGTAACAAAAGAGATATTTGCCTGCTGGGCCGTTACATAGTTGGCGATATTGGAATACCCTGCCATATTCTCATAAGCTCCGAAACTCTGATTGATGATGTTTACATTTTTAGATTGAGCCCACGCGACACCATTTAAGACGTTATCCATAAAAACTGCTCCGCTTCCTGTTCCGGTGCCAGAAGCTTTAATAGTGAAAAGTGTCGCATTATTAGCAACACCACGTATTCCTGTATCATCAGCTTGTGCTCCAATTTGAGTCGTAACAAATGTTCCGTGACCAAGCTCGTCAGCTCCAGCAATAAAAGCATTTGAAATAACGATGTTACTTGTCCCGTCATTAGTTGTAGCGGATGCGTGTGTATAGCCTGTTCCAGCATTTGTGACGACGATTCCTTTAATCTTACCATCACTGCCAAGAAGGGCTTCTGCTGTCGCTCCTGTGCCATCTCCTGTGACCGTAATGGTTGGAGCTGAAGCGTATACTTGATTTGAATCAGTCATTGTATAGCCAATTTTAGAGACCTGGTCGCCAGACAAGTTAGCGTAAGCGACTTCCCACCCAGCTACACCATTGTATGAATTTCCCATGTTGCCAGTATAGGTAGCAATAACTGCCCGCTCCATAATATTTGCTCGACTAAGATTCGCTGCAAGTTCAGAATGAGATGCTGTGACGCCCGAGTCAATAACTGCAACATTCACACCAGCACCAGTAAAGCCAGCGTCATAAGCCGCCTGCGCGCCAGCAAGGGCAAGCGCAGGATTTAAGTTGTATTCAATTTGTGCTGGGGTAAGAACAACCACGGGAGGAACAACAGGAACGGGAATAACCGGCTGAGGAGAAGGGGCTACAGAGTCACCACTGCCGCCGCAACCAATAAACATAACTGCAGCTGAAACACTGATAGCCGCGCTAACTACATTTTTGAGAACTAAATTCTTCATCTTTTGGCTCCGAAAGTTTATTACTGTTTTGTGCTTTTTTCAAAAGCTTTTGGCATGTGCTCAATATTTTTTTTCATATCAATATGGGTTTTTAGTGGTGCCCTATATTAATTGAAGTTAAACAACCATTCTCCGCCATTTTCCTGAACCATTTGATATCTTCTTTGTGAAGACTCACCAGTTTGCGCCGAAGTAAATGTAACATTGACTGAAAAAGCATTTATATCAATATCTTTATAACCATTAATTCTTTCAATAACTAAACACCCGTCTGTATGTTTAGTTATCTCACTACCAGACTGAGGGAATCTTCCAATATAATAAACTTTACCATCAATTGTATACCTTGAAAGTCTACTCATGGAATAATCTCCATTGCCCTTTTTTGTACATGCAATTATACTTAGTCCCTTTTGCATATTTTCATAAGCTTGCATCACATTTTTTTTCGCTGTTTTACTTGGAAGCGGAGAAAACGCTTTTGATATATTTTGTTCATATACGCCACTTGCTGCATTTTCAACCCCATATAATGTTTCATTAAACGAACGAATACCAGAGTTAACATCCGCACATCCATTTATTACAAAAATTGTGAGGATACTTCCAATAACTTTATAAGAACATTTCAACTTAATTCCCCTTTAAAATAATCATTAAGGTAAATACTACCTATTAAAACTTAAACATAAGGTATTTTATACCTTTTTATAACAATTTTAGGGGAATTTATACCTTGTTGTTAAATTAGTGCTTGTAATGTAATTTTTTGCCTAAAAAGAGGTAAAAATGACGCAAAGAGATATGGCAGGAATTTTAGATCTTGATGTCAAAACCCTCCGAAACTGGCGTAAACACAAGCCCGAACTCTACAAAAAAGTGATGCAAGGATTTAAACTCGAAGAAGCACTAAAAGAAGCTAAAGAGCATTATGAGAAATTAGAAAAAATTGCAAATGAAGTGAAATAAAAAAGAGAGGTTCTGACCCTAACGGGTCAAGATTTTTACAGTAGAGAATTAATTTTGTCCGTAAATGCTTGTTTAGAAGCAGCGCCAACCATTTGATCGACCATTTCACCATTTTTGAAGAAAAGGATTGTAGGAATTGAACGGATTCCATATTTTACGGCAATATCTTGTTCTTCATCTGTGTTTACTTTACAGATTTTAGCTTTACCTTCAAAATCATTTGCCAATTCTTCGATAACTGGAGCGATCATACGACACGGTCCACACCATGGTGCCCAGAAATCTACAAGAGCTACGCCCTCTTTTGTTGTATCAGCGAAATTTGCGTTTGTTAATTCAATGTATTTACCCATTTTGTTTCCTTGAGTTTTTAATGTTAAGTAATTATAACTCCCCTTTCTTTAAAACGTCTTATTACAAAATTATCATATATTTTCTAAGCAAAAACATTAGAGTGTAATATTCTCTATCCAGACGATTTCTTCTACCGTAACAATCAAAGCGTCAATGCAATAATCAAGTGAAAACTTTTTTTTCTGTAGGTAGGTTTGGATAGTGCGATTTAGTTTTTGGAGTTTTGAATGGGTAATATTGTTAACTGCTTGCTCATAGCTCTGAGCGCTTTTGACTTCTACAAAGTGCAAGACATTATCTTTAAGGGCGATAATATCGATTTCTCCAAATCTGTTATAAACATTTCGATCGATGATTCGAAAGCCGTGTGATCTAAGATAATCACACCCTTTCTCCTCTGCCAAATTGCCCTTAGCTTTGGTATGCACCGATTAGTCCAGATAATCGGGTTTAATGATTTCAACTTTAATGGATTTAAAGCGTGCAGTTTTGATCAGCTCGTCCGACTCGTCTCCGAACAAAAAGTTAATCTGACTTTTTGCGTGATGAAACGTCGTAAAGAGTGTCCCTTTTTTAACCGTTGTGCTCACTTTTACTCGCAAAGGAGCACTTTGCCCGTATTCGCTTTTAAGCACTACAAAATCTTTATATTCAAAAAATTCTTCATCATCGACACTAACGAGCAATGTATCTTCACTATGAGAGCGACTAAGCTTTTCACATGCATTCGTTTGTGCCGCGTTGTTATAGTGAACTAATACACGCCCAGTGGTGAGGTAATAACCCTCATAACTTGGAGCATGTAAAAGCTCTGCAACTTGACCTCGAGGCTCATACTGCTTGTAACGAAAGGAAGCAATTCCGTCTTTCGTTCTAAAATCATGGAGGTGTAATACCGGGGTATCTTCCTCTTGTACCGGCCATTGCAATCCGCGTAAACGATTGGCTTCAAGCTTTTCATAGCTCGCTCCTCCAAAACGGACAGGGGCATCGACTCGAACTCTCTCCCAGACATCTTTAGAATCTTTAAAACCAAAATCCGTCCCATAGCGTTTAGAAATTTCAGCGATTACTTCCCAGTCGTCAGGCATCGTAACATGAATCAAAGGTTGTGAGAGATGAAGTCTGCGTTCTGCATTCACATAGACACCCGTTTTTTCGTAGGCACTTTTGACGCCAAAAATAATATCCGCGAACTTGGTAATTTCATTGTTAAAAAGTTCATTGACAATCAATAAATCAAGATTTTTAAGTGCCGCATGAATTTTATTTTGATTGGGATGAATGTGGGCAATGTCTTCACCGATGTTAAAAAGAGCTTTTATTTTCCCATCAACCATGGCATTTATCAAATCAGGAGTCATCATTCCCACTTCTTTAGGCGGTTGATAATCAGGAGCATAATACGGCAGCATACCGACATCACACGTTCCTTGAACATTGTTTTGACCACGCAGAGGCATCAGCCCAGCTCCACGTTTACCAATATTTCCCGTTATTAACGCAAGATGCGTAATCGCCATAACCGCATACGACCCATCTAAGTGTTCCGTAATCCCTAGCCCCCAGAAAAAGAGGCTTTTGCGTGTTGCATATTTACGAGCAACCGCTCTTATTTCTTCAACGAGTGATTCATACCCTGGAATTTGTAGTAAATACTCAGGATTTGCATACATATCCTCTAAAATGGCCTGTTTGAACTCTTCATATCCTTTGGTTCGTGATGCGATAAAATCACCATTCACTAAATCTTCAGAAATAATGACAAACGTCATCATGTTGAGAATCATCAAATTCGCTTCATACGGGATACTAAGATGATGGGTGGCAGATTTTGATAGCTGCAGTCTGCGTACATCAAGCACGGCAAGCTCTATTCCTTTATCTTTGATCACATCCAACATTCGGTTTGCAACGATGGGATGTCCCTCAGTTGTATTGGAGCCCATGACTATCATAAACTCTGTTTCATAAATATCATCAAATGGATTCGTAGCGGCACCTTCGCCTATAGTAGTACGCATCCCTTTCAATGACGGAGAATGGCACACACGAGCACAGTTATCGACATGAGGAGAACCAACAACATGACGGGTAAAGTGCTGAAACAAATAGGAACTTTCACAGCTTGTCCGTGCTCCTCCGATCGAAGCAAACGAATGCGAACCATACTCATCGGTGATCGATTTTAGTTTGCGAGCGGCAAGTTCGTACGCACTCTCATAACTGATCTCATAAAAATCATGATCAATAGGTTCAAGATAATCCATATCCAAATCGGAAAACAATGCAGCATTTTTTGCCAAAAATGTCTTTCGTACTCGGGCATTGCGAAGACGCTTAGGATGAGTTACAAAATCCCATCCCTGTTTTCCCTTGATGCAGAGGCGTCCCTGAGAAACAACTCCCTCTTCTTTAGCAAAAATCTTCTGAATTTTGTTGTCCTCGACCTCAGCGGAAATATCGCATCCCACGCCACAATAGGTACAAACGCTGTCGATGACCATAAAACTTCCTTAGGGGGCTAACTACCCTTTTTATAATTAGTGAAGTTTACAATTTTGTCTCTTAAGGACTGCGGAAGTAACGTAAGAATTCGAATCATTAAGCTAAATCTAAAAGGGAAAGCGTAGCGTATTTTTTTTCGTTCAATCGCATTAGTAATCCGCTTTATCCCTTTTTCCGTTGACATAAAAAATGGCATTTTAAAACAATTCTTTTGGGTCATCTCTGAATCGATAAATCCGGGTAATATCGTCATAACCGTTACCCCATGCGGTTTTAACTGATAATGTAACCCCTCCGCATAAGCATTAAGTGCCCGCTTCGAACTGCTATAAGCGATTGAGGTCGGCATACTAAAGAGTGATGCTAGGGACGATATAAAAACCACTTCACCCGATTGTTGATGTATCAGTTTTGGAATTATCGGCTCCAACAACGCGTGAACGCTCAAAAAATTGGTTTGAAATAAACGATGAAAATCCTCAAACGGTGTCACTTCACCAAAATGACCTACAGAAACACCCGCATTTAGGATGATTCGGTCAATCGGTTGTAGACTCAAACGCTCTCCTATTTCCTTCATTCGCACAAAATCATTGACATCGGCGACAATCGTCTCCACCTCGGCACCTTTGTCTCGACACCGTTGTGCAACATCACTCAGACGATCTTCTCTGCGGGCTATCAATACAAGCTGATTCTCTTTCGTTGCATAATGAAGCGCTAATGCTTCTCCTAAACCGCTGCTTGCACCTGTGATAATAATACGCATTCTTTTCTCTCCCGTCATTCCCAACTTGATTGGGAATCCATCCCATTTTAAATACTGGATCCCCGATCAAGTCGAGGATGACGAGTACTAAATAAATTTCTAAATTATAAACTAAATAACGTATCAAAACAGCTTTTATAAAATCTCTTCATACAAATCTTTCCAATCAAAATTTTTTCCTTCAATCAACTCAATTTTCCATGATCGATTCCATCGCTTAACTACTTTTTCACGTGAAATAGCGGCTTCCATCGTATCGTATATTTCAAACCATACAAGCATCGTAACATCGTATTGATTGCTAAATCCTTCGACTGCATGGTTTTTGTGTTCGTAAATGCGTTTAACTAAATTCGATGTCACACCGATGTAAAGTGTACCGTTTTTCTTACTCGCTAATATGTAAACAGCTGATTGTTTCATCGAGGCTCTGTCCTTAATATTCCCGTCATTCCCAACTCGATTGGGAATCCAGTGGTTTTAAATACTGGGGATAGATCCCCGATCAAGTCGGGGATGACAGATTGTTATATCAACGCTTTCAGCGCTTCAATCCGTATTCTATTCAAATAGCTTTTTCATTTTCACATATTTTTTTATAGTATTCATACTTATCCCCATTCCATCTCCATACTGGAAAGCAAAATCCAGGTCCTCCAATCTCTACGTCAGGAAATCCTTTATTCCTTGTTTTTAGTATTTTATACCCACCTGCCGAAAAATCAAAATTTTTGTTATATTGACCTTTTTCATCTTTCACTAATAAAATCAAATTTCCACCTGAAAATCCGTAACATCCTGTATTACTATTGACCAGAACAAATACTTCATTCACTCCATCTCGATTTAAATCAACCATTTCTACTATCGGATCAACTTTTTCATTTTCACATTCCTGAGCAATATATCCGTCTTGACGCTTTTCTAAACCAATCAATTTATATATTATTTCCATATCAGATTGAGAAATTTTACTTTTTTCTCCTGCTGCTACTACACTACTTACAAGAATTGTCCACATTAAACAAGCTGACATAATTTTTTTCATCTGCCCTCCTAATCTCAATTTTTCGATCCCCGATCAAGTCGGGAATGACAACAATCATTAAATCATAAATAATACTCTTTTTGATTATACCAAACTGTCACTTTTAAATCTAACATCTCTGTCATTCCCAACTCGATTGGGAATCCATCCCCTGTATTTAGAACCACTGGATCCCCGATCAAGTCGGGGATGACGGGTACAGCCCAAAACCCGCTATAATTCCACTATGAATGAAACACTAAAAATCGGGGAAATAAATATCCTCACTATCGATAGAGATACAACACCGGGGCTTTTTTTACGAGCACTGGATGAGAGCGATATTTTATTGCCCAACCAATACGTTACAGATGCGATGCACATCGGCGATACCATCGACGTATTTGTTTACACGGACAGCGAAGATCGTCCCGTAGCAAGCACCGTCATGCCAAAAGCGATGGTCAATCAACTCGCCTTCGTCGAAGTAGTCGATACCACTCCTATCGGAGCGTTTGTCAACTGGGGATTGCCAAAAGACCTCTTTGTCCCGCGCGTGATGCAAAAAGTTCCCTTCAAGGTGGGTGAAAAGCGCATCGTACGGGTTATCTTGGATGCGCAGACGAATCGTCTCGTAGGGACTGAAAAAATCACTCCGGCACTCATCGATGCCCCAAGAGAGTTTTACCCAAACACCCCCGTGGAGTTTATGATTATTGCCAAAACACCTATGGGGTACAAAGCCATCGTCAATCACCTCTACGAGGGAATGCTTTATGCCAACGAGATTTTTGAGCCTCTTCGCTCAGGTCAAATCAAAAACGGGTTTGTAAAACTGCGCCGTGAAGATGGAAAACTGGATCTCTCTCTACAAAAAATGGGAAAAGAAAAATCGACCGATGCCGGCGAAAAAATTCTTCAAATGCTCAAGAAAAACAGTGGAATGTTGCCGTACAACTACAAAAGCGATGCCGAACTTATTCAAAAAATCTTCGGACTTAGCAAAAAGAATTTTAAAGCTGCCCTCACCAAGCTAAGTGATGCCAAAAAAATAACCATCAAGGAGAACGGAATTTATGGGATATAGACCTAAAAAAAGAGCTTTTATGAATCTTCAAGGACGGCGTTTATCGTACATTGAAGACGATAAAGTCTACACGCTTATCAATTTTGATCGAAGTGAAATGACACTGGAAATTCACATCAAAGATGGGGACGAAGAGAGAATTGATCTAAAATATCCCTTTGCTCATCTCCCTAAAAATATGAAAAAAGAGCTCAATCCGCTATAATTCTCCACTATTTTTTTAAAGGATCACAATGTCACAATTTACCAATGTTACTGCTGATAAAAAAGCCAATATCTATTTCGACGGAAAAGTAACGAGCCGAACGCTTCATTTCGAAGACGGCAGCATGAAAACTCTGGGGATTATGTTACCTGGCGAATATACGTTTAACACAGGCGATAAAGAAATTATGGAAATTATGAGTGGCGAAATGGACGTACAACTTCCAGAATCAGAAGAGTGGATTGCTATTAATGGTCCAGAAAGTTTTGATGTTCCTGCGAATAGTTCATTTCATTTGAAAGTTAAGACGATTAGTGATTATTGCTGTAGTTTTGTGAAGTAAAAGCTAGATTCCCGCCTTCGCGGGAATGACGAAAGAAAACTTACTTGTAACGATACGTAATACGCCCTTTATCAAGACTGTACGGGGTGAGTTCAAGTTTAACCGTATCACCCGGTAAGATTTTGATATAGTGCATACGCATTTTTCCAGCGATGTGACATAAGATCACATGCCCATTTGGAAGCTCCACACGAAACGTTGCGTTCGGTAGTGCTTCAACAATCTTTCCGTCTACTTCAATGACATCATCTTTTGCCATAAAATTCCTTTACGTGATTGATAAAATTTCAGCTCTACCGTTGATAATCGCAACCGTATGCTCGTAATGAGAGCCTCTCAGCTCATCCACACTCACCACATCCCAACCATTTGCCAAAATCTTAGACATACCGTCTTTTTGACAAATCATCGGTTCCAAACAAAAAACCATTCCGTTTTTGATTTTTGGTCCCGCTTTGGGATTTGTTCCATCGAAATAATTTGGGATTTCAGGCTCTTCATGAGGCTTTTTTCCGATACCGTGTCCACAGAAATTGCGTAATGGGACATAGCCGCGACTCAGGATGAATTTCTCCATCTCATGAGAAAGCTCTTTGAATCGCATTCCGTCTTCAATAATATCAATAGCGTGGTAGAGGGTATCTTTCGCGCATGCGATCAATGCCTCATCTTCTTTGGTAATTTGACCAATGCCTACCGTTATGGCTGCATCACCAAAATAACCATTTTTTTGAGTACCGACATCGAAGCCGATAATATCGCCTTCTTGAAGTCGGTAATCAGTAGGTATACCGTGAATAATAACGTTGTTAAGAGAGGTACATACAGCACTTGGAAAGCCATAAAGACCTTTAAATGACGGTTTTGCATTGAGTGATCGAATATATTCTTCACCCATCGCATCCAATTCTTTTAACGAAATACCCACTTTTGCATGATCTCTTAGTAGCTCTAGTGTCCCGGCAACGATTTTATTCGCTTCCCGAAGTTTGGCTATTTCATCATTTTTACGTAGCGCAATCGCCATTGTTACAGACCAACCGCACTAAGGGTTTGGTATTTTGACGTATACACTTGCGCTTCAACTCGACGCATCGTATCCAAGGCTACTTGAACCACGATTAGAACTGCCGTCCCTCCGAAGAAGAATGGAACCCCCATTGCTTTAACAATAACCCACGGAAGCGTTGCAATCAATCCGAGGTAAATCGCACCCGTAATGGTCAAACGACCTGCTGTCTCATTTAAAAATGCTTTGGTCGATTCACCCGGACGAACACCCGGGATAAATCCACCTTGACGCTTAAGATTGTCAGCAATATCTTTGGCATTAAATACAATAGAAGCATAGAAAAATGCAAAGAATACAACAAATGTAAATTGTAACACGTTAAAGAAATAATGATTCGGATTAAGAACATCCGCTATAGCTTGAATCGTTGGATTCGTACTGCTTGAAAGAACCGTCATCGGAAACATCAAAATTGCTGAAGCAAAAATAACAGGAATAACACCCGAAAGGTTTACTTTAACCGGGATATAGTTCATAACCCGTTTGTTTTGATTTTGAAGCATAGTCTTTTTTGCATACGTAACCGGAATACGACGTTCACCAAGCTCTACATAAATAATGACCAGTACCGTTGATATTACCAATGCTATGATTGCCAGGACAACTAAAGGACTCATTGCCCCCGTATTCACCATCGTAACCATATGCCCAATAGCACTAGGAATAGCCGAAACAATCCCTGCAAAGATGATCAAAGAGACACCGTTACCAATGCCGCTTTGAGTAATTTGCTCGCCAATCCACATTAACAACATCGTTCCTGCCAACATCGAAACAACAGCAAGAAGAACAAACGTTGAATGATCAACTAAAATAGCACTTCCGCCATCTTTACCACCCATATGCTGCAATCCAACACTCACACCAATTGCTTGAACAATGGTAATTACAATCGTTGCGTAACGGATAATTTGCATGTATTTAACCATACCATCACGCTCTTTTTTCATTTGCGCTAAAGTTGGGAAAGTTGCTGCTAACAGTTCCATAATAATAGATGCGGTGATGTAAGGCATGATACCAAGGGAGATAATGGAGAATCGTTCTACGGCTTTACCGCTAAACATATTGAATAAACCTAACGCGTCAGCTTGATGTGAATTAAAAAATGAAGCGATGACGGCTGTGTCAACACCCGGTACTGGCACGTATGCCAATAGACGGTAGATAAAGAGAAAACCGATCGTAATTAAGATCTTGTTTACAAGTTGCTGGTTCATTAGTTACCAGTAGTTGTAACGTTTTCGTCTTTAATTTTAGATGCTAAATCTTTTGCGCTTGCACCAACAAGTTTAACTTGAGTGACCGATTTTTTCAAACGGTGTACGCTACGGATTGTTTCCATTGTAATTTCTGAAAGCTCAGCGATTACATTTGTTTTTTCAACGTTAATGATCGTTGGTTTTACAACACGTGATGTAAATCCAACTTTTGGCAAACGGCGAGCAAGAGGTTGTTGTCCACCCTCGAAGTTACGCTTTTCATTGTAACCTCCACGAGCTTTTTGACCTTTGTGTCCTTTACCAGAAGTTTTACCAGTACCACTACCGGCGCCACGTCCAAGACGTTTTGTAGGGTGTGTTGACCCAACAGCTGGGGTTAAATTTTCGAGTGCCATACCTTATCCTTTGATACGTGAAAGTGCATCTACTGTTGCACGAACCACGGTGTTTGGATTGTTTGAACCCAAAGACTTCGTAAGAATGTCTTGGATTCCAGCAAGCTCAAGAACAGGACGTGCAGCGCCGCCGGCGATAACTCCTGTACCTTCAGATGCTGGTTTAAGCAACATACGACTTGCGTTGTATTTTACTTCGATGTCGTGTGCGATAGTAGTTCCTTTGATCTTAACAACTGTAAGATTTTTGAACGCTTCATCTACCGCTTTACGGATAGCATCGGGAACCTCTTTGGCTTTACCGACGCCGTAACCGACAGTCCCTTTTTTGTTACCTACAACCACAAGTGCAGTAAAACGAAAACGACGTCCACCTTTTACAACTTTGGTTACACGACCGATATTTACGATCGCTTCTGAAAATTCTTCTCTATTAATAGGATTCATTCATCAGCCCTTAAAACTTGATTTCATTTGCACGAAGTGCTTCGGCAAACGCTTTTACGACACCGTGATACAAAAATCCGTTACGATCAAACGTAACTTCATTAATCCCAGCATCTTTTAAGGTTTTTGCGAACACTGCACCCGCTTTTTCAGCGCTTTCAATGTTAGCTTTAAGACCCAAAGTTTTTGAGTGTACGGCTGCAAGAGTTACCCCTTGTTCATCGTTAATCGCTTGTGCGCTGATAAAGCGGTTAGAGCGAAATACTGAGATACGTGGCAATGTCGCGCATCCTGAGATTTTAGAGCGAATACGGCGCTTACGCTGAAGACGCTTTGCCGATTTATTTTTAAGTGTTTTACCTGTCATATCATCGCCCCTTATTTCTTAGATGTCTTACCGGCTTTACGCAGGATAATCTCATCAGAGTATTTAACACCCTTGCCTTTATACGGCTCAGGTGGACGGAATGAACGGATTACAGCTGCAATTTGTCCAATTTGTTGCTTGTCAGTACCTTTGATAGTAATAACATTTTTCTCAACAGTAATTGCAACGCCAGCAGGAATATCAAAAAGAATATCATGACTGAAGCCCAATTGAAGTTTCAAAATAGCGCCTTCAACAGCAGCACGGTAACCAACACCATTGATTTCGAGTTTTTTCTCAAAACCAGCAGTTAAGCCCACAACAATATTTTGTGCAAGTGCGCGGTAAGTACCCCAAAAGGCACGGTGAGCACGATCGTCAGAGTTTGTAGCAAACGTTAAAGCATTATCTGCATACGTAACACCACAATTTCCACGGGTATCAAGAGTGTGAGTTGTATCACCTTTTACAAAAGTAATAACCGCTCCATCAAGAGTAACATTTACATCAGCTGGGATAGAAACAGGAAGTTTTCCAATACGTGACATCTTATCCCCTTACCAAATTGTACAAAGGACTTCGCCGCCAACGCCAAGCTCGAATGCTTTATCGTTAGGAAGAACCCCTTTTGAACTGCTGACGATGATAGTACCGTAACCGTTTTTGAAACGCTTAAGCTCAGTCGCACCTTTGTAAACACGTCGTCCTGATTTAGAAATACGTTTTACTTCATTAATTACTGTACGACCATTAACGTCATACTTTAATACTACGTTGATAGTTTTTTTAACGCCATTTTCAATAACGTTAAAACTCTCAACATATCCTTTGTCTGCCAAAATAGCAACTACAGCTTCTACAGTCTTAGAATGCATAAGTGTAGTTGAATCCAAACGACGCATTGCAGCATTACGGATACGAGTCAACGAATCCGCGATCAAATCATTAATCATTTATTTTCCTTATCTAAATCGTAAGCAGTATCGAGCTGGACTTACCAGCTTGACTTTCTTACGCCTGGGAGTAACCCTTCATTCGCCATCTTACGAAAGCAAATGCGACAAATACCGAAATCGCTGATAACAGAGTGTGGACGACCACAGATCTGACAACGAGTGTATGCGCGAACTGCAAATTTTGGTGTGCGAGCCGCTTTAGCGATCATTGACTTTTTAGCCATTATTCTCTTCCTTTTGCAAACGGCATACCAATCATCTCAAGAAGCTTGAAAGCATCCTTGTCAGCGGTTGCGCTTGTTACTACGGTGATGTTCATCCCGTGGATTTGCATAATTGAATCGTAATCAACTTCAGGAAAAATCAACTGCTCGGTTAGACCGAAGTTGTAGTTTCCGCGACCGTCAAAACCATTGCGTGGAATACCACGGAAATCTTTTTGACGTGGAAGAGATACAGAGATCAATTTATCCATGAAATCGTACATTTGAGCGCCACGAAGTGTAACTTTTACACCAACTGGCATCCCTTCACGTACTTTAAATCCAGCAACAGATTTACGAGCTACAACAACTGAAGCGCGTTGCCCAGCGATGTTGCTAATCGTATCTTGGATACTTTGGATCAATTTGTTGTCTTTCATAGCAAAGCCACAACCAACAGAGATCACAACTTTTTCAAGTTTAGGAGTCTGCATAGTGTTGGCAATACCAAGAGCTGATTGAAGCTCAGGCTTAAGAGCCAAATATTTATCTTTTAGTCGTGCCATGATTACGCCTCAACTTTACGGACATTTGATGCATCTACAGGCATCTCTTTGTTCAAGAATCCGCCTTGTGGATTTTGCTCGGTAGGTTTGATCGCTTTTTTCGCAACACGAACACCCTTAACGATTACTTTGTTTTTCTTAGGCATTACTTGAAGCACTTCTGCTTTAGTACCTTTGTCGTCGCCAGCGATTACTTCAACAGTATCGCCTTTTTTGAAATTAAATTTTGCCATCATACAACCTCCGGAGCCAAAGATACGATTTTCATGAAACCAGCGTAACGAACTTCACGTCCGATTGGTCCGAAAATACGTGTTCCAACAGGCTCACGTTTTTTATCAAGAATAACGGCTGCATTTTCGTCGAAACGAATCAAAGAACCGTTTTCACGGTGAATCTCTTTTTTCGTACGAACAACAACTGCTGTTACTACTTGACCTTTTTTTACTTTACCGGTTGGAGTCGCTTTTTTAACAGAAGCGATGATAACATCACCTACTGTTGCGTAACGACGTTTTGAACCGCCAAGAACTTTGATACACATGATCTCTTTCGCACCTGTGTTATCCGCTACTGCTAGACGCGTAAAACTTTGAATCATGCGCTTACTCCTGCTTTTACAAGAGATTTAAGACGGAATGATTTGCTTTTACTAAGCGGACGGCACTCGATAGCGATGATTTCATCACCAACGTTAAGCTGGTTATTTTCATCATGTACCATGTATTTTTTGAAACGTTTTACCGTTTTGTGGTAACGAGGGTGCATTACACGACGCTCAACAACGATTGTTGCTGTTTTGTCTGCTCCATTAGTTACTACGATACCTTGAATTTCACGTTTATGTGTCATAGGTTACCCTTACTTCACTGCGCTAAGCGCGGTGTTGATACGTGCAATGTCTTTTTTCGCCGTGCGAAGTTCGCTCGTATTAGTCAATTGCATCATTTTTTGCTTAATTTTCAAAGTGAAAAGCTCAATCTTTTTCTCTTTGAGCACGCCTTGAAGTTCAGCAGCGGTTTTACCGTTTAAATCAGTATATTTCATTGCTCATCTCCAAAGTAACAATTTTTGTTTTGAACGGGAGTTTTTGCATCGCAAGCGCTAACGCTTCACGAGCAAGAGTCTCTTCAACACCACCCATTTCAAAAATGATACGGCCTGGTTTGATGTTCATAACCCATTGATCCACTGCACCTTTACCTTTACCCATACGCACTTCAAGTGGTTTGGCAGTCAAAGGCTTAGCAGGGAACACGCGAATCCAGATCTTACCCGTACGTTTAATGTGACGAGTAGCTGAGATACGAGCCGCTTCGATTTGGCGAGAGTTAATACGTCCCGCTTCCGTTGCTTTGAATCCGATAGAACCGAATTCAAGTTTATTTCCAGCAGTAGCGTAACCACGGTTACGCCCTTTCATTTGTTTACGATATTTCGTACGTTTAGGCATTAACATAATTAGTTAACCTTTCGACGAGGGCGGCGTTGTTGATCTTCACGACCACCCTCTTCTTTAGTTTCTTTAGCTTCAGGTTGGATACCTTTAGTGAGAACCTCACCTTTGAAAATCCATACTTTAATGCCGATTACACCGTAAGTGGTGTGTGCTTCTGCAAAACCGTAATCGATTTTCGCACGAAGAGTATGAAGAGGAACACGTCCCTCAAGATACCATTCAGTACGAGCGATTTCAGCACCGCCGAGACGACCTGCAACAGAAACTTTAATCCCTTTTGCGCCGGCACGTTGTGCATTTTGCATAACTTTTTTCATCGCACGACGGAAAGCCACACGTTTTTCAAGTTGAGTAGCAACGTTTTCCGCAACGAGTTGCGCAGACGCTTGTGCTTTTTTCTCTTCTTTGATGTTTAGGGCAACTGGTTTTCCGATAAGTTTGTTGAGAGAATC
The DNA here is from genome assembly GCA_026390135.1 of Campylobacterales bacterium. Taxonomy (GTDB): domain Bacteria; phylum Campylobacterota; class Campylobacteria; order Campylobacterales; family Sulfurimonadaceae; genus Sulfuricurvum. The sequence goes on from JAPLGN010000009.1 coordinate 23,405, forward strand.
TTTGATTTTCTCAATATCAGAACCTTTTTTACCGATAATGATTCCCGGACGAGCAGCGATAATCGTTACACGAAGACGCTTAGCTGTACGTTCAATGACGATGTTGCTCACACCGGCATAGTAGAGTTCTTTTTTCAAGAATGTACGGATTTTATGATCTTCACCAAGAGATACCGCAGCTGTTTTAAAGTTAGGAAACCAACGAGATTCCCAGTTGCGGTTGATACCAAGACGAAGTCCAATAGGATTAACTTTATGACCCATAATTATTTACCCTCTACTTCTACCAAAATGTGCGCAGTCGGTTTGCGGATACCTGACGCTGTACCACGTGCTCGTTGCGTAAAACGCTTAAGTACTGGACCATTGTCAACGCGGCATGATTTAATAACACAATCTTCCGCTTCGATACCGCTGTTAGCGACTGCTGATGCAACTACTTTAGCGATGATTTTTGCTGCTTTGTTAGGAGTGAACTCCAACGCTGCTAATGCTTGCTCTGCATTCATACCTTGAACTTCGCGAGCGATCAAACGAGATTTAGTCGGAGATACGCGAACGAATTTTAATAATGCTCTTGCCATATCTCTTCCTTATTTCCCGATTTTCTTTTGTACAGAACCTTTATGGCCCTTAAACGTACGTGTTGGTGCGAATTCACCAAGCTTATACCCAACGTGGTTTTCAGTTACGAAAACAGGTATAAACTGACGGCCATTATGGACGGTGAACGTCAAGCCGATCATATCTGGCAAGATCACGCTACGGCGTGACCAAGTTTTGATAGGCTTGTTGCTTTTCGTCTCTTTGGCAGCAATCACTTTTTTAATAAGGTGTCCATCAACGAATGGTCCTTTTTTTACTGATCTAGCCATACTCTACCTCTTCGGATTTGATTTACGGCGAGTAATAATAAGTCTATCACTTGCTTTCTTCTTACGTGTTTTAGCACCTTTAGTCGGTTTACCCCATGGAGTAACCGGGTGACGTCCTGAATTCGTTTTACCTTCACCACCACCATGCGGGTGGTCGATAGGATTCATCGCAGAACCACGAGTTTGAGGGCGGATACCCATGTGACGTGAACGACCGGCTTTACCGATAACGATATTGATATACTCTTCGTTACCAACAGTACCGATAGTTGCCATACACTCACCAAGAACGTAACGCATTTCGCTTGACGGAAGACGTAGTGATACGTATTTTCCCTCACGACCCATGATTTGAGCAGAAGTTCCAGCTGAACGAACGATTTGTCCGCCTTTGCCCGGTTTTAGCTCAACGTTATGAATCGTAGTACCCACAGGGATACTCATCAATTTCATAGCGTTACCCGATTTGATATCCAAACCGCTCTCAGCAGAAGCGATTACATCGCCGACTACCATACCTTTTGGTTGAAGAACATAACGTTTATCACCATCAGCATAATTAATAAGAGCGATACGACAGTTACGGTATGGATCGTATTCGATCGCTGCTACTGTTCCTGAGATACCAAATTTATTACGTTTGAAATCGATAATACGGTAAAGCTTTTTAGCTCCCGCTTCTTTATGACGAGACGTGATACGACCATTGCTGTTACGACCTGCGTGTGCTGGAAGTTTTGTCAACAATGCACGAACACTTGCTTTTGCAGTGATGTCCGAGTTATCAACGTTTGTCATAAAACGTCGGCTAGGAGTGGTTGGTTTATAGGTTTTGATTGCCATAATTACACCGCCAAACTATCGATTTGTGCGCCTTCTGGAAGCTTCACATAAAACTTTTTAAAGTCATTTTGCTTACCAGTAAGACCACGGAAACGTTTAACTTTTCCGCTTTGGTTTAGTGAGTTAACTCTCGAAGGAACGATTCCGAAATACTCTCTAAACACCTCTTTAAGGCCGTTCTTAGTCATACGTGTTGACGTTTGAACTACGATTACGCCTTCTTCTTGAAGACCTAAAGTCTTCTCTGTATACAGGATCGATTTGATATCAGTAATATCTGCCATCTCAGCTCTCTTTAGTCAGATTTTCCCATACCGCTTTTTCGATAACAACCGAGCGATATGTCGCAGCCAAAAAGGCGTTGAGTTCATTCTCTTCAATTACATACGTAGAAGAGAGATTGCGGAATGCAAGATACGTGTTCTCATCGAGAATCGTTTTAACGAACAATGCATCACGTACGTTCAACGTATTGAACAACGCCAAAGCATCTTTTGTTTTTCCACTTGGAACGTCAATCGAATCAACGATAAACAATTTCCCAGCAGTAGCGCAAGCGTCTAGTGCACATTTAAGCGCTAGTTTCTTTTGCTTTTTGTTGATCTTTTGATCGTAGTTACGACCCGTGTTTGGCCCGTGAGCTACCGCACCACCAACAAAGATAGGTGAACGACGTGAACCAGCACGAGCGCCCCCTTTACCTTTTTGAGCCCATGGTTTTTTACCACCACCGCGCATCTCAGAACGAGTCTTAGCTGATGCAGTGTTTGAACGGATACTTGCTTGATATGATTTAACGTACAACCAAAGATTGTGTGGATTAATCCCGCTAAAACTCTCAGGCAATGCCAATTCAGAGGCTTTTTCAAATTTTTCATTTAAGACAATAGCACTCATTGTTTAACAACCTTTACTCGACCTAGCGCACCGTTTGCACCTGGGATAGCACCCACGACAACCAATACACCGTTTTGTGCGTCAAAAGACATCACTTTATTTTTTACAGTAACGAGCTCGTTACCGTATTGACCAGACATTTTACGCCCTTTTTGGACTTTACCTGGCCATTCGCGGTTACCGATAGATCCACCAGTACGGTGGAAACGGTGACCGTGTGCGCCTGGTCCGCCGGCAAAATTCCAACGTTTCATAACGCCGGTAAAACCGCGACCTTTGGTGTTGAATGCACTCTTAACGACTTTTGCGTCCGCTAGAGGAGTCATATCTTGATCACCTGCTTCTGTGTTAGCAACTTCCAATGTAGCGAATTTATTGAATTCAGCAGAAAGGTTATACTTCTTTTGCTGACCCTCAATTGGCTTATTGTGTGCTTTTCCTTGGCTGTATGCTACAAGAGCTACGCCGTTTGCTACGTTACAAACTTTTACTTCTTTTACTTTTAAAAGAGTTACAGCTTGGCTATTAGCGCCGATTGTTCGGCTCATGCCGATTTTTTCTACAATGTATTCCATACCCACTCCTTACTTGTCCATAGAGCGAACTTCTACGTCCACTTCCGGAGCCAAGTCAAGCTTCATTAAAGAATCAACAGTATCAGGTGTAGCTGATACGATATCAATCAAACGTGCGTGCATACGAATCTCAAATTGCTCACGTGAACTTTTGTTAACGTGAGGTGACTTAAGAACCGTATATTTACGAATCTTTGTTGGCAAAGGTATTGGTCCACGGATTTCCGCACCTGTACGCTTTACGGCTTCAACGATAGAAGCTACTGAACGATCGAGTACACGATGATCGTATGCTCTAAGTTTCAAACGAATCTTTTCCATAATTTTTCCTCTATAAAGAACTCGTCAGTCGATGCTGACTATTGTAAGGCAGCTGGAATTATAGCCACATACCCCTTTGCGGTCAATGATTTTGGGGGTAAAAATGGTGCATAAGTATAAATTTGTTTCCTTTTAATAAGGAAGCTATAATATTTAGGCTATTATTTTACCTATGAATACACTTTTAGATGAATATTATCGACACGACTTACACAACCCCCTCTTCATCGAACGTAAAGCATCCCTCAATGAAAATAATGTATGGATTATGGGAATTGCACAGTCGGGTAAAACCTCTTTAATAAAGAATTATTTACTTTCACACAAAAAATCCGCCTATCTTTATTTGGATTGTCGTGACATACGTCTTGATATTAATGAGTTGAATGAGACACTTCAACCTTTTTGTATTGAACATAAAATTAAAATATTGGCTCTTGATAATTATCACAGTGCCATTAAGCTATTTGATTTAGATCAAATCATACTTTCCAGTGAATATATCAATCAAAGTGAATTTGAAACACTGGACCTTCATCTCCTCGATTATGAAGAGTTTCTCGCATTCGAATCAAAATACTACGATTCAACTGCACTTAACCACTTTTTCCAGCTTGGTGGGTTTCCGGCCATGCACCGATTACCCAGTGAAGAGCGCTCCCTTTATCTCCAAAAAACCTTGGCCCTCTCTTTATCTGAGATTGAGCTTTCCATAATGATTCAAGCTTCCAAGATGCTCACACAAAAAGTTTCTGCCTTCACCCTCTATGAGCGTTTGAAAATCGAACGTAAAATTTCTAAAGACAAACTCTACACCCATCTGCAGTCGCTATTCGATAAACGCTATCTTTACGGATGTGAAAAGTTCAATCACCCAAGTGCTATCAAAAAGCTCTATTTATGCGATATTGCTATAAAACATGCTCTTGTTTTGCAAAAGCATTTTGGAAAAGTATTCGAAAATTTGATTTTTTTAGAACTGATCAAACATGACATTGAGTGTTATTACGATGAAGGGATTGATTTTTATCTCCCAGAGAGAAATCAAATCGTATTAGCATCGGCATTTGCGAATGAACATGCCTTGTTTAAAAAAGTAGAAGCACTGGAAGGTTTTATCATCACGTATCAAGTTAAAGAGGTTATTGTAGTGACGATGAATTTGGAAAACACCCTCTCCCATCCGATTGCAAAAATCGAGATGGTACCCTTTTCACAATGGGCATTGGGAGAAGAGTGATTAAAATGCATATCCTAGACCGATAAAGGGTCCTTTAAAAGTTACATTCGCATTTATATTCTCTCGATTATCAATTTTCATTGACTCGTAGCGGAGACCCGCTTGTGCTTGTAAGCCGGCAAAAATATCCCACATCGCTTTTACGCGGGCATCGATCACAGAATCGCCATTGTATCCTACGTATTTCACATCACCGACTACGTGAATCGGTAAAACAGGTATTTTGATACCCGTACTCAGATAAAGCATAGGAATTAAAACATTAAAATCTTGATTTGCTGATCCTTCAATCTTTCCATCAATAGCCTTAAATGTTACTCCTACATCCAAATCTACAACATTATCCAAAAGTTCATAATAAAGGGTTCCATCAAGTTGTTTAAAGGAAACATTATTTGTTCCAATGATACTATCTGCTCCACTAAAGGTAGTTTCAGGGGTATAATCGATACGAAGATTAGGCAACATTGGAAGAGGATGCTCCAAATAAGCACTGAGCTGATAACTTGACTGAGTATCGTCAGAAAAATAGGTATCCGTTGTGGTCCCATTACCTGTGTAACTAAAATTTCCACTTACTGTAGGACTATAATAATCAGCCTCAGCACCAAATCCTAAAATAGTAGCCGCTGAAGCTACCGAGACACCAATAAACGAAACAAACAAAGCTGATTTCAACATAAATACTCCTTTTTGTGTATCATAGCAAATTAGAAGATAAAATATCGCTAAGTAACGGAGAAACAATGTATTTATGTGGAATCGATGAAGCAGGCAGAGGACCACTCGCGGGACCGCTTACGATAGCCGGGGTAATTCTCCATCGACCTATAGATGGATTAAATGACTCTAAAAAACTCAGTGAAAAAAAAAGAGAACTTCTTTTCGACGAGATCATCGCCAACTCAACCTTTCATATTGTACGCTTTGATGCATCCGCCATCGATGAGTTTGGACTTTCTCATTGTTTATCATCAGGTCTTCATGAGATCATGAGAACCATTGGTGAAGCGGATTATTTATATGATGGGAATTGCTCTTTTGGAATACCGAACCTCAAGACACTGGTCAAAGCAGATGCGACAGTGCCTGAAGTAAGCGCTGCATCGATACTGGCTAAAGTAACACGAGATCGAGAGATGATTAAACTCGCTTCTCTTTATCCCCAATATGGATTTGAAGGGCATAAAGGGTACGGATCAAGTGCTCATATCGAAGCTATACGTGAATATGGATACTGTGAGATTCATCGGAGAAGTTTTAAATTAAAAGCACTGCAGCCTTCACTTTTTTAAATACTAAACCGCTGGTGGAAAAAGCCCTTGCGATTTTAGTACATACTCATCCATCCGGATAAAACTGTGTTGAAACTCTTCCAATAAAGACGAAATTTTTTTCTCACATCCCGGGATCCCTTGATAGTGAAAATAACCATCCATCAATCCTAATTTCAATCTCGGTTGGTGAATGTCAATTTCTCGTGGGTGAAGATAGATAAAAACCGGTTTACCCTCACGGTTTTTTAGCCCTATTTCTCGTTTTATCAGCCATGTCGGGAAAAATCGCAAATATCCCCCTCCGGCATAGCCAACTTTATTTCCAAAAAGATTCATAACGCTTTGGGGTATTTCTAAAACAGGACTATAAGTAGGATAGTGAGGACTATTGGGAAAGTTTGGAATACCAAAAATAGTGTTTTTAGCAGGATAAACAGAAGAGGAATACAAAAATCCTTCTTCTGCCAGAATTTCATAAAACCATGGCAATGTCCCGCGCTTAAGCGACCAAGAAGGAGCACGAAAACCGACAATCTTGTGACCGGTAATTTGCTCGATGGTGTCAGTTGAATATTTCAAATCAGCGTGAAATTCATTAGGACTCATTGGATAAATAAGTTTATGAGACATTCCGTGCGATGCAATCTCGTGCCCTGCTTCAAAAAGCTTTTTAACCACATAAGGTTTATTTTTTGCCACATCTCCGAGTATAAAGCATGTCGACTTAACTCCATACTCAGCACATAAATCAATTAGACGATCAACATTGGATTCTAAATTTGTTGATGTTCCGCTATATTGGGACAAATCAAGGCCGCTCCCCAGAGTAGTCTCTCTGGCTTCACTATTCGCCTCCTCATAATTTGCATGAAACCACTCTTCGATATCGAAAGTTATAAAATTATTAATATTCATAGATCAAATTATAGCTATAATCACTCAAAAATACAGGAAAATTCTCATGGTTTCACTAACTCACCTCGAAGCAGCCCTTGCCGCAGTCGATGCCGAAGTCAAAGCAGTGTTATACAATCAATCAATCTCATTAACTGAAAAAGATGAGAAGATGTTACCGTTATTAAGAGAAAGCAAGGTGCTTAAACAAGCGTATGAAGATTTGTGTTATTTACGGGACAATCCGCCTAGCAGTCCAACAGGGTGCAAGGCAGGGAGTTATAGAGAAGATTAAGCGGCGGAGAGAATTTTTTCTACCGTCTCATCAAAAAGATTTTGGTTCATTCCGTACTCTTCAATCAATTCACGTGCATTTTTCAATGTTGCAGCCGTCATCGTCCCCTCGAGACTAATGGCTTCTTTTGCCACTTTTAAAAACTTTGCCATTTCTTGTGTTTCAGGATCAGACGCATCTTCTGGCTCATTTGCAAAACGGATTAAGTGTACCAAATCCGGATCAAAGTTCCATCGGAAAAAGAGAGTTGCTGTTACGTCTTCAGATTTACTTCCGCACGCACCGATCTCAGCTTTTTTGGTTGTGTCACCCTTTGCTAATGCATCACTTAGCAAGTCACCCTGATGTGATTCGATTAAGTAGCGGCTAATAACAATTTTACCAAGTTCAAGTAAAAAAGAGGCAAGCGAAAGGTGTCCCAACAAAGAACGGTCCACTTTAGCAACCCATCGGCTGACCAATGCATTTTGCAACTGCGCACGCGCCAAATAATTGTTTTGCGTCATCCCGTACGGAGAGAGGTCTATGTCCATGCACGTGTTTGCCGCTGAAGCAATTGTGAATGTTCGCACAGTATCTTTACCTAAAAGTGAAATCGCTTGAGCCACATCGGTAACCGTGCGACTCAATCCGTACATCGGAGAATTGGCTGTTTTGAGGATATAAGCAGTAATAATCGGATCTTCTTTAACTGCATTTGCCATTTCCGCTACACCGCTGTTTGGATCGCTATACACTGCTTCCACTTTTAAGACGGTTTCTGGGAGCATCGGAACATGCTCAATTTGTTCCATTAATTCAGGTCTCATTCGTTTCTCCAAAAATATTTAAACTAGCTGAAAAGATTATAGGACATTGTAGATTAAATTTATTCTTTATTTTTACGATTTGAAAGTATTGTGATAGAAGTGTGTGAAAAGTGAGAAAAAAAGACTCCCCATCAGATACCTGCGGCACAAAACACGTCTAGGTGTGCTGCTGTATTCCTACCCTGACACGCTGTCTAAACGCACCCTTGCACAGGTCTAATGAAGAGAAATCGCATTATAGCTAATACTCAGATTGAAAGCAAGAAAAGTCTAGCGGAACTGTTTTTGCTTTACTGTAAAAGAATTAAAATTTTAGACTATTTGGTCGATATTAGTTCTATAATGATTTAAGTAAAAGGATTTACTATGGCAATTGCCTCACTTGGAGCAGGATCGGGATTGCTCACATCTACCGTTATTGATCAGCTTAAAGCAGCCGATACCGCAGCAATAATTACGCCCATTACTAAAAAAATAACTTTACAGCAACAAAAAGGCAATGCATTAAGTCTTCTTAGCAGCCTGCTTACAACATTCAAAAGTAGTGCTAGTGCTCTCGATAATGATGTACTGTATCAACAACGTAGCGTTTCCGGTACAAGCAGTGCTGTTAATGTTACTGCTGATGCAGGGGTCAGTGTTCAGTCATTTTCCATTTCCAATACTCAAATGGCATTAAATAATGTAAAAGAATCAGGAGCCTTCAGTTCCACAACTGCTAATGTCTCTACTGGATCAGGATCTATGACTCTGTCTGTTGGGAGTCATACCTATAATATAGACTATACATCGGCCACTAGCTTGAGTAATCTAAAAGATTCAATTAACAATATCGCGGGAAGTAGCGTCAAAGCATCAACATTACAAGTGGGAGCGAATGACTATCGACTTATTTTAACCTCTGCTGCAACCGGTGCCGATCAAACAATAACGCTTGCCGACTCGACAGGAGGAACCTTAAACAGCTCGCTGTACGCCTCATCCAAAAAAATTGAATCTCAAGCTTTCACTGCATCTACTGATACAATAGCATCTGGAAGCGGAAATTTAACCGTTGCTATGGGCACCAGCAACTATGTTATTCCTTATGGTCTCACAACAACATTAGCAGCCTTATGCACTTCTATCAATACTGCGGCGGGGTCTACCATTGCTTCAATCGATAGTAATAATAAGCTGGTCTTGCAATCCAATGTCGCAGGTTCAAGTGCAGCTCTTACCTTGACCGACAATAGCGGTAATTTGGATTCAAAATTAACAAGCTATACTGCATACAATGCTATGGACGAAATTCAAGCCGCCCGTGACTCATCCTTTAAATTTAACGGGATCACACTTACGCGCAGCAGTAATGAGATAAGTGATGTTATCGCTGGTGTTAAAATTAATTTACTCCAAGACAGCGGAAGTGCGAATATATCGATTACTCAAGATACTCAAGCCATCACCGATGAAATGAGCACATTTGTTCAAAATTACAATACATTAACTTCCCAATTAAATGATATGACAACTTCTAATCAAGCAACTGGTGCGGTCGGTATTTTCAATGGGGACAGTTCAATTAACTCAATTACCCGCGAAATAAATCAACTCATCACATCCATAAACAGTAAGGGAGCATCTCTCGCACAATTTGGTATTGATCTTAGTCAAACAGGCACTATGAGCTTTAATAGTACTGCCTTTAACACAAAATTCAACCAAGATCCTTCTGCATCGGAAACTTTTCTTAGTGGGCGCACTACTGTTGATACCAATGGAAATAGCACAACAGTCAATGGATTATTTACGAATATGAATACGTTACTTGATCGTTATACAAGTAGTAAGGGAACTATCAGTACGTTAACCACTGGGTTTTCCACTGAGCTTAAATCATTAAATGATAATAAAACACGTTCACAGGCTTTATTGGATGCTCGATATGCTGCCATGACAGCACGATTTGTTCAATATGACTCCATAATGACTAAGCTTACGAACCAATTTAGTTCACTTAGTCAGCAAATTAGTATGGCGGCTAATGGGAAATAATGGAGCTTCCTGAGCTTCTTAGAATCACTAATTAAAATACTTTTATATTTCATTCAGGGCACTGTTACTAAGGATAAACCGATTAAATAATTTAGGCCATTTAAACAACAAATTAATAGGATAGTCAATAATATATAATTGCTAAAGTTGGTATCATTTTTGCTTAATTCTATCTTATCTATAATTAATTAGGATATGCATGCTTAACGGAAAAAATATTCTTATAACCGGTGGAACAGGAAGTTTTGGTAAACAGTTTGTTAAAACAATCCTTAAGCACTATCAACCTAATAAAATCATTATTTATTCGCGCGATGAACTTAAACAATATGAAATGGCGCAACGCTTCAACGATTCGTGCATGCGCTATTTTATAGGAGATGTTCGTGATCTTCAACGTTTAGAAAGTGCTATGAACGGTGTAGATTATGTTGTTCATGCAGCAGCCCTCAAACATGTGCCTATCGCTGAATATAATCCAATGGAATGCATCAAAACGAATATCAATGGTGCTCAAAATGTTATCGATGCCGCCTTACATTGCAAAGTAAGTAGAGTGATTGCACTATCTACAGATAAAGCCGCCAGTCCAATCAACCTTTATGGTGCTACCAAACTAGCCAGTGATAAACTTTTCGTTGCCGCTAACAATATTCGAGGCGGCAACGATATTCGCTTTTCTGTCGTTCGCTATGGTAATGTTTTAGGTTCTCGCGGTTCAGTTGTCCCTTTCTTTCAAAAACTGATTGCGCAAGGAGTACATGAGCTACCCATTACCGATGAACGAATGACCCGTTTTTGGATTACCCTTCAAGAGGGAGTCGATTTTGTCCTCAAAAACTTCCAACGTATGCACGGGGGAGAAACCTTTATTCCTAAAATCCCGTCCATGAAAGTATCCGATGTAGCTTTTGCTATCGCCCCGAATATGCCTCATAAAAATGTAGGTATTCGTCCGGGTGAAAAGATGCACGAAGTGATGTGCCCGCGAGACGACTCTCATCTCACGCTCGAATTTCATGATCACTATGTTATAAAACCAACCATACAATTTACAGAAAACTCTGATTTTACCCTCAATAATTGTGGTGAAATAGGAACACCTGTCGAATATGGATTTAAATACAGTTCGGATACAAATACCCAATGGCTTAACTCTGAAGCGTTACTCGAAAAAATTGCACTCACCCAAGATGAAGAAAAATGATCCCGTATTCGACTCAGCTTATCGAAGAGGATGATATTGCTGCCGTTGTTGATATATTACGAAGTTCTCATCTTACCCAAGGCTCAAAAGTAGAAGAGTTTGAAGAAGCAATCGCTCACTACGTCACAGCACGCTATTGTGTCACTTTTAACTCTGCGACATCTGCATTACTGGGAGCGTATGCTGTCTGTGGCATCGGAGAGGGAGATGAGATTATCACAACCCCCATCAGTTTCGTTGCTACATCGAATATGGCAATAGCATTGGGAGCAAAGCCTGTTTTTTGCGATATTAAAATGGATGGAAACATCGATGAAAACCTCATCGAAGCACTCATAACTCCCCATACTAAAGCGATTGTACCCGTCGATTTTGGCGGAAAACCTGTTGCCATTCGTACCATTAATGCTATTGCAAAAAAACACAATTTACTGGTTATAGACGATGCTTCTCATGCACTTGGGAGTGATATTGGGCATCAAAAAGTCGGCTCTTTTTCGGATATGACTGTTTTTAGCTTTCATGCCATCAAACCAATCACCACAGGTGAAGGGGGAGCAGTTGTCACCGATAATGAAGAGTTTGCCAGGGCATTAAAACTTTTTCGTTCTCATGGCATCGTGAAAAAACAGCTTTGGAACTCCGATATGGTGAGCCTTGGACACAATTACCGTCTCACAGAGTTTGCCGCCGCACTGGGACTCTCACAGTTGCATAAACTCGATCGTTTTATCAATGTACGTGAAACCATTGCCCGCTATTACGATGAGCGTTTTGAACATCATAAACTTTTTAGTACTATTCACATCGATCTAAATGAACAAAGCGCGCGTCATCTCTATGTCTTGCTATTAAATCCTGAGCTTCATTGCGTCAAAGAAGAAATCTTCACTGAACTTCACGAAAGAGGTCTGGGTATACAAGTACACTATAAACCGATTTATCAAAACAGTTTTTATAAAGAACGTTATGGTGAGCAATGTTTGCAAACGGCAGAACTGTTTTACAAAAGTGAACTCTCTATCCCATGCCATCAAAAAATGAGCATGAAAGATGCCAAATTTGTTGCTGATACGGTGTTGGAAATAGTCGAAAAATATGTTTACAGAGGATGCAACGTCTAATGCGTGTCGCGATTATCCCTGCACGCGGCGGCAGCAAACGAATCCCTCGTAAAAACATAAAACTTTTTCATGGAAAACCCATTATCGCCTACAGCATTGAAGCAGCAGTAAAATCCGGTTTGTTTGATAAGATTATCGTCAGTACCGATGATGATGAAATCGCGCAAGTGGCACGAAACTATGGAGCAGAAACTCCATTTATCCGTCCTCGTGAACTCTCAGATGATTTTACCGGTAGCGGTGCCGTTGTTGCCCATGCCATACAATGGCTCAAAGATTCCGGAATGACTCCTGAGTATGTATGTACTCTCTATTCGACAGCCCCGTTGATTCAAATTGATACACTTATCGACGCCTTTGATAAACTCTCCAAGAGTGATGCCGTTCATGCTTTTCCCGTCACTTCTATGCCCGCCCCGATTCAAAGAAGTTTTAAAATTACCGCCGATAACCGCTTGGAAATGTTTTGGCCCGAGAATTTTTATACACGTTCCCAAGATTTGGAAGAAGCGTATCATGATGCGGGACAATTTTATTGGACGCATCTCGCTCGTGAAGAAGCATCTAAAGAAAAGATTTCATTTTCTAATATTAGTATTCCGATTATTTTGCCACGCCATCTTGTTCAAGATATTGATACTCCTGAGGATTGGGAGTTTGCCGAATTACTCTACGAAGTGATTCAACGCACCAAAGTGAGGAAATAAAATGTTCAATCAAACGTTTGAGATAGATGGTAGAAAAATCGGTGAAGGGTGTGAACCTTATATCATTGCAGAGATGTCCGCCAATCATGGAAATAATCTGGATACCGCCATCGAAATTATCAAAGAGGCCAAGAAAGCAGGAGCCGATGCTGTTAAGATTCAAACCTATACCGCCGACACCCTAACCCTTAATTGTCCCACCCCAGCATTTGAAGCCAAAGGGGCTTGGGAGGGTCAATATCTTTACGACCTCTATTTAGATGCCTCTATGCCTTGGGAATGGACACCCATACTTCAAAAAGTTGCCGAAGAGATTGGGATTACCCTTTTTTCATCACCTTTTGATGTTTCTTCGATTGAATTTTTAGAAGCGCTAAATATGCCAGCCTATAAAATCGCATCCCCTGAAATCATTGATTTACCCTTTGTAAGAAGAGTTGCACAAACAGGTAAGCCGATCATCATGTCAACAGGCGGTGCGACCTTATCTCAAATCGGTGATGCTGTAACGATTATGGTTGAAGAGAACGTAAAAGACTTAGCGATCTTAAAATGCACAAGTGAATATCCTGCACCTCCTGAAAATATCCATCTCAAAACGATTCCCAATCTCAAAGAAATCTTTAAATGTCCGATAGGTTTATCGGATCACACACTGGGAAGCGCCATCCCTATAGCTTCAGTTGCCCTTGGCTGCAGTATTATCGAAAAACACTTTATCGTCAACCGATATGATACGACAGCCGATAGCTTTTTTTCAGCGACCCCAGATGAGCTTAAATCAATTGTTGATGGAAGTAAACTGGTTTATAAAGCCTTGGGAAATATTAATTACCCGCTGATTCCACCAAAACCACAAAGAAGCTTAATTGCTATAACGGACATCTCAGAAGGGGAACCCCTCATAAACAGCAAAAATATCAAAAGCTTGCGCCCAGGCGGTGGAATAGAGCCAAAATATATCGATCAAGTTGTAAATCGAAAAGCCACAGGGTTCATTAAACGCGGAACACCTTTGGACTGGACAATAATTGGTGGATTTTAAAAAGATCAGGATGAATAACATGTCAAAAATCGTCAATTAAACAATAATCAAGTTACTATAAAGGGTCCCATAAATGTCATTACAATCCAATCAGCTCTATATTAACAATCTCATTCAATTACTTCAAAAAATCGATTATGAAATAGTGGATCAAATTATTAAGATTCTTGAAGAAGCGGCACATAAACAATCCTCTATTTATATCATAGGAAATGGTGGCAGTTCGGCTACTGCATCTCATATGGTTAATGATTTAGGGGCAGGATTACGTCGAAGAGGTCTCATAAACTTAGATATCACCAGTTTAGCGGATAATGTACCGGTCATAACCGCAATCGCCAACGATATAGGATATGAAAATATTTTTTATATGCAGTTAGAAGGTCTCTTAAAACCTGAAGATCTTATTATAGCGATCTCTTGCAGCGGTAACTCTCCCAACATTGTTAAAGCGGTTGAATACGCTAAAAATATCGGTTCAACGATTATCGGTATTACTGGTTTTGACGGTGGAGATTTAAAAAAATTATGTGACGTCAATTTCCATATAGATGCCCCAAAAGGGGAATACGGTTTAGTGGAGGACATGCATATGATACTAGACCACATGATCTACTCTTATTACATCAACAAAGGCAAAACAAATGTCGGATAAATATAAAATTGACAGTCATAAACTCATCTTCCATCCAGAGAGAGTTTCTCAATGGCTTGAGGCAAAAGACGATTGGGAGAAAGAAAAAAAAGTTTATCCAATCTACGTTGAAGTCTCTCCTTATGGCGGATGTAATCATAGATGCACCTTCTGCGGTGTTGATTATATGGGGTACCAAAATATTAAATTAGATACTGCTATTTTTAAAGAACGACTTACCGAAATGGGTCAGTTAGGGATAAAAAGTATTATGTATGCAGGTGAAGGTGAGCCATTGCTGCATAAAGATCTCCCCGAAATCGTTGAACATACAAAAAAATCAGGTATTGATGTTTCCATTACAACCAATTTCATACCTGTCAATCCAAAAGGGATAGAAACCTATTTGACCTATTCGAGTTGGATCAAAGTAAGTGTGAATGCAGGAACTGCATCCACCTATGGTGCCATTCACCAAACAAAAGAATCAGATTTTGATTTGCTTTTAAAAAACTTATCCATGGCCGTTGAAATCAGAAAATCAAAACGATTAAACTGTACTCTCGGTGCGCAATCTCTATTACTTCCTGAAAATCATCATGAAATGTTTTTATTGGCAAAAACAATGAAAGAGATTGGCTTGGACTATATTGTTATTAAACCTTATTCTCAACATCTTTTCAGCGTAACCAAACAATACGAAGGGCTCACCTATTCTGGGATGCTAGAACTTGAGAAAGAACTTCAAACCCTGAATGACGAAAATTTCAATGTCGTATTTCGCTCTGAAACCATGAAAAAAGTAGAAGAAAAAGCTCCGTACAGTAAATGCTATTCAACACCATTCTTCTGGGGCTATATTTCAACGGATGGTAATTTTTACGGATGCAGCTGCTATTTGGCTCAAGATAAATTTTGCTATGGCAATATCAATGACACACCCTTTAAAAATATATGGGAAAGCGATAAAAGAAAAGCCAATTTAAACTTTATTAAAAATGAATTGGATATTTCACAATGTCGCACCAATTGCCGTATGGATTCGATAAATCGTTACTTATGGGATTTAAAACACCCTAATGCACATGTTAATTTCATTTAAAGGATCTTTTTGAAAGCTATTGTAACCGGAGGAGCTGGGTTTATAGGCTCACACATGGTAGATCTCTTAGTCAAAAACGGTTATGAAGTAACGGTTTTAGATAATTTAGTCAATGGCAGATTGGATAACATTGCTCACCATAAAAATAATATTACCTTTGCTAAAGTTGATATTGGAGACTACAATCAAGATCTTGAGGAATATTTTACCGATGTTGAGTATGTATTTCATTATGCTGCATTAGCAGATATTGTCCCCTCCATCAATGATCCGCTTAAATACCATAAAGCAAATGTCGATGGAACGATTAACGTGCTAGAAGCAGCAAAAAAATCTAAAAGATTAAAAAAATTTGTCTATGCTGCATCATCATCTTGTTATGGTATCCCCGATATTTACCCTACCCCTGAATCCTCTCCCATACGACCTGAATATCCTTATGCGCACACAAAAACAGTCGGTGAGCAATATGTACTTCATTGGGGTCATGTTTATAATATGCCTATCGTATCCATGCGCTTCTTTAATGTGTATGGAGTAAGACACAGAACCAGTGGAACCTATGGTGCTGTTTTTGGAGTTTTTTTGGCTCAATTGCTTAATAACAAGCCATTGACGGTCGTGGGTGACGGGGAGCAAACGAGAGACTTTACGTATGTTACCGATATTGTTGATGCGTGTTACAGTGCGGCTGTCTCGGATGTCGTTCAAGAAATTTTAAATGTTGGAAGCGGAAACACCTACAGTATTAATTATCTTGTGAGCTTATTGGGTGGTGAAAAAGTGCATATTCCCAAACGTCCAGGCGAACCGGACAGTACTTTTGCCGATATTACAAAAATTAAAACCATGCTGGGATGGACACCAAAAGTCACCATTGAAGAAGGAGTCCAGATTATGCTTGATAACATTGAGCAATGGCGAGATGCTCCGGTTTGGGATGAAAGTTCCATCGAAGAAGCAACAAAAGACTGGTTCGAGTGTTTAGGAAAATGAGATGTTAGATTCAGCTAATATAAGAAAAAAAACCATTAAATTGTCTTGTGACAGCGGGGCAGGACATTTGGCTCCTGCATTATCAACCGTTGAAATATTAACGGTTTTATTTAGAGATTATTTAAAATATGATGTAAAAGATCCCCAAAGTGAGACTCGCGATCGCTTGGTATTCAGCAAAGGTCACGGCGCCTATGCTTATTACGTCATATTGAATGAATTAGGCTTTATTCCTGATTTTGAACTTGAAAATTTTTATACGGAGAAATCAACTCTTAAAGGGTGTTTGACCGAAAACAAAGCATATATGATTGAAGCATCTACCGGTTCGCTAGGGCATGGATTACCTCTATCTGTCGGAATGGCTCAAGCATTTAAAATGCAAAAAAAGGACACTAAAGTTGTATGCATTGTCGGTGACGGTGAGATGCAAGAAGGAAGTAACTTCGAAGCATTAGCTTTAGCGTATCGTTTTAAATTGGACAATTTATTGTTAATCGTTGATGCAAATGAACTTCAGGCTATGGATAAGGTGAGCGACGTAGGATTAGATAATAACCGATTATCAAAAGTCTTGTCTGCCTATACCGATAACTTTTCTAACATTAACGGACATGATGAAAACGCACTCAAAGAAACTTTTGATACTTTTTTTCAAAAAACAAACAGTTCTTTTTCTATTATGGTTTGTAAGACTATCAAAGGAAAAGGGATTGAACTGCTTGAAAATTCTGTAGCCCATCATTTTAGATGTCCTACCCAAGACGGTTATGTAATGGAGGTGAATGATGTCTGATATTGTCTCAAAACAAGAAGTAATGAAAGAGATTTATACCTACTTTAAAGAAGATGAAAGGATGTGTCTACTCGTAGGAGACATGGGATTTGCGGTATTGGATGATTTTTTCAACAATCACTCAGACAGAGTATTTAACACGGGAATCAATGAACAAGCGACCATGAGCATGGCTGCCGGTATGTATTTAGCCGGAATGAAACCTCTGTACTACTCTCAAGTACCCTTTTTGGTGATGAGAGCCTACGAACAAATTCGATATGATATTAATGAGCATAAAATGAATGTAAAGCTAATCGGTGTCGGGGCTGATAATTATTTTTCAATGCTTGGCAGAAGTCATTGTATTGATAATGACGATATAGCAATGATGACGATTTTTAAAAACTTTTTAATTCTTTCTCCTACGACAAAGACATTAAAAGAGGACATTCATTTGATGTTCAAAACAAATGGACCGGTCTATTTGAGATGCAGATAAAATAAGGTGGATACTTTGAAAAATATTGAAATATACGAAAAAAATATTTTGTCTTATAAAGATATAATCACCCCTGCCGCCTATACTAAAAGTGCTAATGGTTTAGAATATAAAGCGACTTATAACGGATGTGAATTAAAACTAAGCATAAATCCAAATACCCATATCATTAATAACGCTATGGTCAATGAATGCGAATATGAGCCGTATAAACTAGGTATGATGAGGGCATTTTGCACTCTTATCGTCGGATTACCGATTTTGGAAGCACAGGATCATGGTGTCCTGAGATTAGAAAATTTATTAAGAGACAATGTGGTTCATCCCGTTAAAGGTATTATAATGCCGGGAAATAGCTGTGAACTTTTCGAAATTCCATTACATTTGATTCGTGATCTCTACAACCAATACTCTCAAGAACAAAATTATTACCCTCTCGTTAACACCTACTCTCCAAAAGAGATACAAGAATGGAAAAGTTTACCGATCAACGATCGTGAAAAAATTGTTTTCGAAAAAATCAAGAACTTTTGTATGCAACATAACATAGAAGAATATGAAGCAAAATTAATCGGAGAAATGAGAGTTGAATTTGCCGCCGACAAAGAAGTCTACAGTTCATTGGCTAAATTACTTTTCGATATGGAAATAAGTATCGATAAAGAATTAGGATTTTCATTAGAAGTTATGTTCACAGAAAAAAAAGACACCAATAAAAAAAGACAAAACTAGGAAGTGAGTGTCAATAATGAAAAATAGAGAATTAATTTTGGACGGGACAAAGCTGGCTTGGCATTTAGAAAGGGTACAACAATGGTTAAACGGGGAAAGAATCGCCCCCATTACCATTGATATGTCTTTAACTAGAGCCTGTAACTATGGATGCGGATTTTGCTATGCACGATTACAAGAAAATGACAGATTTGAAATCACCAAAGAAACAATTGATAATTTTCTGGAAGATTGTGCGCAAATGGGAGTAAAAGCCATCAGCTTAGTCTCAGATGGAGAAAGTTCTATTCATCCTGATTATGTACATACCATCGTTAAAGGTTCTCAACTGGGGATCTCTATGGCTGTGGCAACTCATGGCTACAACACAAGAAAAGAAGATCTTGAAAAGATATTGCCACATTTAACGTATCTGCGCGTTAACTTTTCTGCCGGTGAACCTAAGCGTTATTCAGAGATCATGGGCGTTAAAGAAGAGTGGTTTTATCAGGTGTGTGACAATATAGAAACCATGATGGAAATTAAAAAACGCCTCAATCTGAACGTTACAATCGGTATGCAAATGGTCTTAATGCCGCAAGATGGAGATCAAGTTATCCCATTGGCAAAACTTGGAAAAAAGTTGAGACCGGACTATCTTGTTATTAAACATACAAGTGATAGTGAAGAGGGTGATTTGGGTGTCGATTATTCTAAGTATGCCGCATTAGAGGGTGTACTAAAAGAAGCAGAAACCTATTCGGATGATGACTATCAAGTAGTGGTAAAATGGTCTAAAATCAATGCACAAGGTAAACGAAGTTATCAACGCTGCTATGGACCTCCTTTTCAAATTCAAATGTCAGGTTCTGGCTTGGTTGCACCCTGCGGAATGCTGTTTAATGAAAAATATAAAAAATTTCATATCGGCAATATTACACAAACACGATTTAAAGAGATTGTGAACAGCGACAGATATTGGGAAGTTATGAATTATTTAGCTTCTCCCAGTTTTGATGCTCAAAAAATGTGTGGTTCATTATGCTTGCAGCATAAGCCTAATGAATATTTAGATGCTTTGCAAAAAGGGCTAATCAGCCTACAAAAACCTAGTGGTACAATGCCACAACATATCAATTTCATATAAGGTAACAAAAAAAGTGACGAATAAAAAGAAAAAAACGATATTTGTTCACGGAAAATTTGAAGTTCTGCACCCGGGGCATTTACGGCTTCTTAAATTTGCAAAAGAGAGTGGGACTTCTTTAGAAGTTGGGGTTTATGCAGACAGCATGGGGAAATATTTTGTACCGGAAGATCTCAGACTTGAAGCATTAATGGCATCTATTTTCGTAGATAAAGCATTCATTCTTGATGTTTTGCCTGAAGAATACATTCGAAAAAACAAACCGGATATTGTTGTCAAAGGGAATGAACACGAAAACATGTTTAATCCTGAATCTGAAATTTTAAAAGAATACGGCGGGAAACTTATTTTTAGTTCCGGAGACAGCAGATTTTCATCCATTGAGCTACTCAGAGCAGAACTCAATGCGATAGACCTCTCTTCCATCAAGAAACCCCAAGCATTTTGTGATCGACATACGTTTGACTATCAAGAACTCAAACGAATCCTAAATCGATTTGAAGGGATCAAAACAATTGTTATAGGAGATACCATCATCGATGAGTATATAGCATGTGAAGCACTTGGCATGAGTCAAGAAGATCCTACAATTGTCGTAACTCCCTTACTGAGTGAAAAATTTTTAGGGGGAGCCGGTATTGTTGCCGCGCACACAAAAGGGCTTGGGGCAACCGTTAGTTTTTTCACCGTATTGGGCTGTGATGATGCGGCAGGATATGCAAAAGAGAAACTAAAAGAGTACGGAATAAACTCTTTTTGCTACCCTGACGATACAAGACCTACCAATCTAAAACAACGCTTTCGTGTCGGCAACAAAACAATGCTTAGAGTGAATCATCTCAAGCAACATCACATTTCCATAGAAATCCAAACAGAAATTTTGAAAGACATAGAAAAAGAGATAAAAGACGCGCACGTTCTTATTTTTTCCGACTTTAGTTATGGATGTTTACCTCAAAGAATGATAAATGAAATAATATCTCTTGGTGAAAAATATGGTCTTATTATGAGTGCAGACAGTCAATCTTCTTCACAAAACGGAGATATATCAAGATTTAATAATATGACCCTTGTAACGCCGACTGAACGAGAAATCAGACTTGCAGTTGATGATTTCGAGTCAGGGCTCATTGTTATTTCAGATAAACTAAAAGCGAAGGCAAATCCTCAAAATATCTTTATTACCTTAGCTTCAGAAGGAGTTATAATCAACAGATATACGTCAAAAGACGAATTTTTTACGGATAGATTACCTGCAATGAATCAGAATCCCAAAGACGTTGCCGGAGCTGGAGATTCGATGCTTGCCACAGCTTCTTTAGCCTTGGCAGCAGGTGCAAATATCTGGCAAGCCTCCTATCTCAGCTCCATAGCTGCCGCGTGTCAAGTAAGCAGAGTGGGTAATTTACCTCTCACAAAAGAAGATATTCACAAAGAGTTAACTCTATGAAAAGAGCTCTTTTATTAGCCGCAGGTTTAGGGACAAGACTTAGACCCATAACGGATACAATCCAAAAATGTCTTGTCCCCATAAACGGGAAACCGTTGATAGAGTATTGGCTGGATACCCTCTCTAAAGCCGGTATCGAAGAGTTTTTAATCAACACACACTATTTTGCCGAACAGATGAAAGAATACGTTGAAAATTCTAAATATAAAAACAATATAGTTCTGGTGCATGAAGATGAACTTCTCTTGACAGGCGGTACAATCCTTGCCAATAAAAGTTTTTTTCAAAATGAACCTTTTTTGGTAGTCCATGCCGACAATCTTTGCTTGTGCGATTTTACGCTGTTTATTGAAAAGCATAAAAACAGACCGCAACACTGTGATATTACAATGATGACATTTGAAACGGATATGCCAAAGAACTGTGGAATCGTTGATTTGGACAAGAACGGTGTCGTTGTCGGTTTCTATGAAAAAGTGGCTAATCCGCCTTCCAATTTAGCCAATGGCGCAGTTTATATCTTTGAACCTTCTGTTATTGAGTATATAGAAAGTTATCATAAAAAAATGGTGGATTTAAGTACTGAAGTATTACCCCATTACCTAAATAAAATGTATACATTTCAAAATAGTGTGTATCACAGAGATATTGGAACAATCCAAAGCTATGCTTTGGCTCAAATAGAAATTCTCAACCTCCATTTTTGACAATAGATACCATCTTTTCTATAAAGCCTTGATAGGACATATCTTGACTGATTTTGAAAGGATCTTCGCTAGGAACACTCTGCAAAGAGGCTTTCAGCTCTTTTGGATTTTTAAAAACAAGACTATTGTTGTGATGATGGAATGCTTCTGAATTTAAAATATCTTCATAAATAACAGGGATACATCCGCAGTAACTTGCTTCAAAAACTCGTTGTTGATAATAAAATTGTGAATGGCATGCGAGTGAATATTTAGAACCATAAAGAACTTTTGCAATCTCCTCTCCATACGTCAAAACCCCTTTATAATAGGGGGCGATTTCGGGAATATTTTCCCATCCATACCCATAAACTTCAACGGGAATATCAGAATGCAAACACATCCACTTCACAACCTCACAACGGACAACGGCTGGATAAATATGCATATCTATATGTTCTTGGCGTCTTATTGATGATGCATGTTTTTGATAGAAATCCGATAATAAAGCAGGTGTTATTGGCATGGTATTAAACATTTCAGCAAGTTCTTGAATAAAATCACACTCTTTATACTCAATAGTCGGGCTGACTACTTCAAAGTAATTTTGACCGATAAAAACAATTTTTTCCTGCCGTTCAATGACCTCATCGAGCGTATATTGTTGATAATCAATAGAAAAAGGCTGATAAAAGGTTTTGGAATCAGGAATATTTTTTTTAATCAAAGCATCTTTTAAAGGCTCTATCAAATAAAAGAAATAATCTCTTTCTCTAGCATTCAAAGTAGTTGAATCATATAAAATAAGTGTCGGATCTTGAAACCAAATAAAATTATAGGTCTCATCCGAAATTTGAAGATTGTGCAGTCTGTTGATCGTAAGACACAGATGCGGTAAAAAAGAAGCCATATTTTTTGCCCGCCTGTAATCGGTCAAATCTTCCGTGTTATCATTCATATCAAAAAACACTTGATACCCTAATGCACGAAACGTATTTGCAACATTTTCAGATGCATGTCTTACGACTTTTGCATAATGTTCAACAGCAATGTAAACACGCAAGGGCTCTGAAAAATCCAAAGGTGTCGTTTTTAGTGTAGTTAAAAACTCTTGATGCTGCTGTATTTTACGTGTGTTTAAAGCTTCTAGTGTTTCTATAAAATTTTTCTCATAGCTATCATTTTCACAATCAATAGATGTTGGCCATCTTGTATCCATCGTAAGCAATAGCTCCATTTGTTCCCAAGGGAGATGGATTAAATTTTTTGGACCATTCGCAATCGCCGAACCATCATAATAACAAAGTTGAAGATTTCCATAGGGTCCAAATTTATTTTCCTTGAGAGCCACGCTTAAAGCTTTATTTTTATCCATAAAATAAGTATCTTCAATAGTCTTCATCTGCCCTCATATCTTTAAAGATTAATATTTGCCATTATAATAGCCTAATTTGCACATGGGGGAAACAAAATACGATATGATTAAGAAAAAATAACCATTTGTATATGACGAGAGAGAGTCCCCAATTGAAACCTCCAAAAATAGCATTTTATACTGAAGCAGGTACGCAAAGGGGAATGGGGCATCTGATACGATGTTATTCACTGTATGAGGAATTTAAGCGCAGCGGGATAAACGGATCTTTTTTTTTGGATAGCGATATCGATTTTAGTTACAAATTTAGTGATTTACACCCTTTTATCTGGGATGAATTTCATATAGACGATAGCTATGACATCGTTTTTATCGACAGCTATGAAGCCTCTATCGACATTTATAATACTATTGCAAAAAATGCTCGTGTACCTGTATTTATCGATGATTATGGTCGATTAGAGTATCCAAAGGGGGTTATTATCAACTTTGCTCCGGATGCAGAGAAGCTGTTCTTTCGCGATAAAAATCCAGAAAATAGGTATCTATTGGGAGTGGATTATATTCCCCTCAGAAGAGAAATTTTAACTGTCCATCCAACAAAACAGCCTCAAATTTTTATCATGCTGGGTGGAAACGACATCTTTAACGTATCACAAATGATACTTAAGGCATTGCAAGATATAGATCTCAAAAAAGTAGTGGTTGTCAATAATGCAAGCACAGCCAAAACGTTACGCACATATCCGAATGTAAACGTTTTGCACAAACCCTCCGATGAGGAGCTTATTTTTGAGATGGCTCGAAGCTCTTTAGCCATTTCAACGGCAAGTATGACGGTATATGAGCTTGCTTATTTCACAATACCGACGATCATTGTTGCTTTGAGTGAGAATCAAAAAATAGGCTCTATGCAACTTTTAAACCATCATTTAGCCGCTTATCTTATCGATGTTACGGATGGGCATTGGATCACGGATCTTCATAAATACGTGACATCCTTAAACTCAGAAAATATCTATCCGATCATCGATGGCAAGGGGAGAGAAAGAATCGTGAAATTCATTATAGGAATGGTAAAAAAATGAAAAAAATTCTTTTGCTTGGCGGCAGCCATAGAGATATACCGCTGATAAAAGCTTCTCAAGAGTTAGGGTATTTTGTTATAACACTAGGAGATAGAGACTATTACTTAGGGCACCAATACTCGGACAAATCGTATAAAATAAACTTTAATGATTTAGAAAAAGTCAAAAAAATCGCCCTCGATGAACAAATAGATTATCTATTGCCCGGCTGCGGTGAAGAATCGTATCTTAAGACGGTTCAACTCTCGCATGAGTTAAATATAGGAAATTTTGACACACTTGAAACGGCAAAACTAATCCACAATAAATGGAAATTTAAAGATTTTTGCCTAAAAAACACTATTTCTACCCCCAACGGTATTTTTTATAAAGATCAAAACGACTTAAAAAATCTACAATTCCCTATCGTTGTCAAACCAACCAATCTCTCAGGCGGGAGAGGGGTTGAAATCGTCCATGATACTGATGAACTGCAAAAATCTCTCACCAACGCACAAAAATTTAGCGATGAGATTTTTCTTGAAGAGTTTATTGACGGAAAACTGATCGCCTATTCTATATTTCTAAAAAATCAGAAAATCATTTATGGATTTGTCGGCGATGATAAAACCTATCTCAATCCATATCTTATAGCATCGGCGTATCCAACCGAAATAGAGGATGTTGTTCTAAATAAACTCAAAGAAGATATAGAAAAATTAGCTCGCCTGCTGCATCTCGTCGATGGTATGTTTCATTTGCAAGTTTTAATCAAAGATCAAAAACCCTATATTATTGATGTTACACGAAGAATTCCGGGAGATTTATATCCTTATTTGATAGAGTATTGCGATGATGTTGAGTATTCAAAAGCAGTTGTAAATGCGTATACAACCGGAATAATCACAGATGAATTTGAGCCTAAATCCCAAAAACAATCGTTTGTCATACGCCACTGCGTCATGCCCTCAACCAATGGCATTTACAAAGAGATACACATAGATGAGAGCTTACGAAGCAGTATAATCTATACCTTTGATTTGATGGAAAAAGGGTCTATTGTAACCGATTTCTTGCATACGCAGTTAGCAATCATTTTTATAAAATTAGATTATGCCGATACTAGTGTTTTAGAAAACATTAATAGTATCATCAAACCTGTTATAGATGAATTATGAAAAAAGTAGGAGATAAACTTTGGAAAAAATAGCCATTTACGGTGCAGGGCAATATGGACAAATTTTTTATGCCGCATTAAGTAATACGGGAGTTGAAATCGACTTTTTTATCGATACTGACCCCTCTAAAACTGAACTTTATTCAAAACCCGTTTACCGTATTGAAGAAATTTCTCTTGAAACGACCATCTATATCTCGGTTCTAAGTGTTTCGGATCGAATCAAAGAAGAGCTCACTTTACTTGGGTATCAAAACATCTGTACCTTTATCGAAACACTCAAGCAGTTTCCAACCATCATGAATGAAGTATCAAAACGTAATTTTCTGTGGATGCGCTCTAATCCCCTCGATATGATTGATACCGATAAAATCCATCAATTTCGCACCTTACTCTCTGATAACAAAAGTCTCCACACCCTCGATCAAATCACTGCTTTTCGAAATACCTATGATATGAACTACTATCCCTATCCTGATGGTGAGAAAGAATATTTTCCTTCCGATGTTCCCGTATTGGACAATCTTGCCACGGTACGGTTTATCGACTGCGGTGCCTATATCGGTGATACGGTTGCCGATCTTATGAAGACCAACAAATCCATCGAATCTGTTGTCTCTTTTGAACCCGATAAACAAAACTTTCAAAAACTTCTCTCTGAAACAAAAAAACATCAAGGGCAATTCATTACCCTAAATGCAGGAGTATGGTCAACAAACACTCTTGTAAATTTTAGTAATGACAACTCAAGTTTCAGTAAAATTGGGGAAGACGGGAGCTTTATTCCCGTCATGGCATTGGATCAAACCGTTTTTTCTGCTCGACCAAACTACATCAAAATGGATATAGAAGGGGCTGAGCAAGAAGCATTAAAAGGATCTCGTGAAATCATACAAACGTATTCACCCCATTTAGCTATTTGTCTTTATCATCGCCCCCAAGATTTTTGGGAGATACCCCTGATGATTCACGAAATGAATCCCCATTATTCTATGTATCTGCGAGTACATGAACACATGGGGCTAAGTACTGTCTTGTACTGTATTCCAAAATCAGGAGCCTTGAATGACTAAACGCCCGCTAAGACTCGGATTCATCGGTGGCGGATTAGGTTCGATTGCAGGAAATACACACTATGCCGCAGCAACAATGGATGGACTCTATCGATTGCGAACAGGCGCATTTAGCACACATCCCATAACCAACCAAGAAACCGCCGACCAATGGCATATTGATTCTCCCTACAACTCATGGATGACCATGATTGACGAAGAGACTCAAAATATTGATGCATGTGTTATCCTAACACCGACACCTACCCATGCACCCATTGTAAAAGAACTTCTGAAACGAAAAATTCCTATTATCTGTGAAAAAGCTTTTGTTGCTTCGCTCGCAGAAGCCGAGGAGCTTAAAGCGCTCTATAACCCCTCTGAGCACTTTATGTCGGTTACCTATAACTATACCGGCTATCCTCTTATTCGAGAGCTTAGAGAGCGTATATTGAACAATGAACTAGGGGAAATAATCAACATTCGCCTCGAAATGCCACAAGAGAGCTTTTTACGTCCGCCGGTGAGTCAAAAATACCCTCAAGCTTGGCGGCTAAAAGATGATTACATCCCCACAATTTGTCTGGATTTAGGGGTTCATATTCAACACATGGCATCGTTTTTAACGGGTATGGATCCCAACAGGGTGATGGGGAAGATGGATACGTTCTCTCATTATGGTGTTGTCGATAATGTCGATGTATTTATGGGATACCCATCGGGAGCAACGGGGCATCTATGGATGAGCAAGACCGCTCTTGGGCATCGAAACGGACTTGCAGTTCATATCTATGGAACAAAAGCTTCGGCTCATTGGATACAAACGCAACCTGAACAACTCCAGCTTCATTACTCCAATGGTGAAAAAAAGATCGTCGAGCGGGGAGGAGATACATTACTATGTGGGCAAAAAAGATACAATCGGATGACGCCAGGACATCCTGCGGGCTTTATTGAGGCATTTGCAAATCTCTATGTGGACATTGCTGAAGATTTCCAAAATTTCCAAAACAATATCAAAACAAAAAGTCCCTATACGTTCGGTATAGAAGAGGCGCATAAAGGGCTACATCTCTTTCATAAAGTCAAGGAATCTCACGAGACAAGACAATGGGTAGACCTCTAAAGTGTTTACTCGTAGCTGATTTCTTCTGTAACTTTGAGAATGGCTTCCATTCCTCCAGCAAGAGAAAAAAGCCAATATCGGTGAGCATAGAGCCACTCAATTTTTTTAGCGTTTTTTTCTTCGTCATTTTGAGTTTTTCGAACTTGTATTTTTGCTATTTCAAATTCTTGAAACATAATGTACGATTTAAGAAAATCATACACCGTGGCTCTAAAAATACCTTCTGTATATAGTTTTTTTACATCTTCTAGCTCGGCTATTAATTGATCCGCTATTGTAAAATCAATCTCTTCCAGTCTCGTTTCTTTGTTGAATGTTTCAATTTCTTCTAAATAAGCAACGATCTTTAGAAATAAATCCTTAATGATTTCATTTTTTTCTTCGATATAGCGTTTCATTTCATCAAATTTATCGTGATAATTTTTTTCTCCCCGCTTACTCTCTTTGGAGGTAGGTTTTTTCAAAAGAATACGCTTCTTTTTTTGCTTATTAGGAAAGACATTTTGATCTGCAAAATCAGCAAATGAGACTTCTTTTGTCCCTTTGATACGAACGCCTCCTTCAGTACAGTTAAAGGTTTCCAAAAAGGAGCCAACTCTACTAAGGTCTTGTTCAAAATAGGTTAAGAATGCCTCCCAAATAGGTGTGCTTTTCACCTTCCCCTCACCGCCGTATGCATCAAGCCATACCGTATCAATATCAGAAGGAACATTCTCAAGCCCAAAAACGTGATCCGATGCGTGCGTTGCCCCATCATTTCCGTATGCCAAATCTTGTCCGATAAAAGCACATTGTTTAAAATGAGCCAATAAAACAAATTCAAATGCCATATTGGCAGCACTCATTCCAAATCCAATATATCCCCATGATGGAGTATTAAAATAGGCTAAAAAACTAAATGGACGAATATTTATTTGGATATTTTGACTCTGGAGAGAATCGATTAACTCCTGATGAACGATTGAAGTAAAACAAAAAATAGGTTTTTTGTGATATTCAGCTGGCGTATCTTTATAAAACTGTGAAGTTGCCTCAACTCGTTCAAGTGAAAAAACAATATCAGGGATAATGTTATGGCGTGACAAGATCGGGAAACTTGCATCAGGACATAATATCGTTACATAATCTTGTATCTCATACAATAGTGCAAGCTGTTTGGTCAAGGAAGGGCCTGTTGAAACAATTACCGCAATATCGGTGTTTTTACCCTTAGCTACCAGCTCATCCAAGGTAGGTGTTTTTACCACTAATGGAAGGTTCATCAAATGGTGTCTTAAGCCTATCAGAGAATCCTCTGCGCTATTTCCCATCGTAAAAACTGAATGTTCAAAAGCTCGAGTCAGGATTGAATTTATCTCTTGTAGCAAAGAGGAATAATGCTCATAATAGTCACAGTGAACAATAAGTTCATACAATCTGACGTATATCAAGATATGAATATCTTGTAAAAACATATTTGCATTATCAAAAGTAAAGGTATTGGCATTTAAAAAAACAATTTTCTCATTTTTAATTGCTTCACTGAAGTCAATTAAGCTTAATACGATATTTAACAATTCCAGTTCCGGTTCGAAAATAAATATCTTTTTAAGATTAATAAATTCAGAAAGGATGATTTTATAGATTAGTCCATTGCCAACCCCAAAAAAATAAAAATAGGGATATTCACTTTTTTCTTCTATACTCTGAAGTTTTTCAAAAAGTTCCTGCGTTACTTTCGAGGGATACAGAGGCTCAAAGTCTCTTTCTTTGTCAAAAACATTAATCTCCTCATGGCTTTTTCCAATCACAACTTCATATTTATGGTTGCTTTTCATCCCCACAAGATCATTTGCTAATTTTAAATTAACCATTGCCAAAGCAACTAAGTTATTTTCATATATATTATCCATTTTTATCCTTGTTAATATATTTTATATTGGAACAATTTAAGGACGTTTTCGTGGAAATGCCTTAGTTACTGAAGTAACTTAAGGACATTTTCTAAAGAAACTTGCTCGTAGCTTATGCTACTTTCTCAGTTGTTACTATTGTAACAACTTCAACACGTTTTGCTGAACTGCATTCGCTTGGCTCATTGCGTATGAACCAGATTGTGCAAGAATATTGAATTTAGAGAAATTCGCAGATTCTGCTGCAAAGTCAACATCACGGATATTTGATTCTGCCGCTTTAATGTTAACTTGCGTTACTGAAATATTATTAACAGTAGAAACCAATTGGTTTTGAACCGAACCCAGATCCGCACGAATACTATCAAGCGCTTTTGTCGCAGACTCTGCAATGCTCATCGCCATTTGAGCGCCCTCAAATGATGTAAGACCAGCACTCAATTTTTTACCAGATTGCCATGAACTTGAATTTACGTTAGCTCCTGCAGCACTTGCTACGTTTGCACTAAAGGCATCTCGTAAATCATTTAAATTTGCAGTGGCTTGTGCCATTCCTTTAGTAACCGTTCCTGAAATGATACCAATCGCAGCTGCTCCAGTAGAACCACTCACTTGAATATCACCTCCACCGATTTTCACCAATGATAAACGACCCATAATAACATTTCCGCCTGCTGCGGCTGAAACCTTAGAGAAACTTCCATTACCTAATTTAGCTGCTCCTGCAGATGTAACGCTAATCTTGATTGCACGACCATCCGTACTGTTAAGGTTTAGTTTTCCCTCTGCATCGACAGATGCTACAACACCCGTTGTCTCTTTTTTAGCATTGATTGCTGCTACAAGGACACCGGTACTGTCATTTTCTTTCATATCAGTAATGGTACCAATTTCAATACCGTTGATCAACATATTTTTAATCGTTCCAGAAGTAACTTTAGTAGCACCTGTTCCTTGAACAACTGCTGTAGCACGGACTCCGGTCGTATCAGAATATTTATTGATTGTAGCAGCTAATGCACCAAGACCGGTACCGGCACTGGTAGAAACTTTTACCCCTTCAATGGTCAAAGCATTACTTCCATCAACTTTTTCAAATTTCATGGCAACCGTTGTTAATCCTGCACTACCGAGACTTACGGCAATGTTAGCCGTAGTTTCAAAACGTGTTGCTCCGGTTTTAGCAGTTGTAGTATCACCGATCGATGCATTAACCGTTTGATTACTGAACGCACCAACTTGGAATGACTTATTCGTAAACGATCCATTCAAAAGTGACTGACCGTTATAGCTCGTTTGATTTCCAATGTTATCTAACTGTTCCATTAAACGGACAACGTCAGCTTGAAGTGCTTTGCGAGAATCGGCACTTTGACCATCTTGC
>JAPLGN010000025.1 GCA_026390135.1 Campylobacterales bacterium
CTCGCCGAAGCACAATTGGAACAAAGCTTTTTAGGGACGATCGGTCATACGATCGAGCCATTGTTTACCCCGCTTGGTTTTGACTGGAAAATGGCGGTGGCGTTACAGACGGGATTGGCCGCAAAAGAGGTCGTCGTCTCGACACTGGGTGTTTTGTATTCACTCGGCAGTGATGCTACCGAAGCCGATAGCTCACTGATGCATGCAATTAGCTCTCATATCCCATTGGCTTCGGCCGTGGCGTTTATTGTAGTGATTATGACCTACCTGCCATGCTTGGCGGCATCGGTTGTCTTCACCCGTGAAGCAGGGGGGATTAAATATTTTTTCTATCTCTTTGCTTTTACGACGATAGTGGCATATTTACTCGCGTATATAGCCTATCATTTTACGTTGTTGCTGACTTAAAAGAGGTACTGAACCTCAGCTTATCACAGAAGAAAATGATATAATCATGATTAATATAATGATAATAGGTTGATGATGAATTTGGAAACAATGTATGAGCAAACAAAACATTTGTCTGTTTTGTTTGTTGAAGACGATGCATTATTGCGTGTGCGAATCGTTGAAATACTTGAAGAATATTTTCACCGTGTTGATTTCGCAACGGATGGGATCGATGCACTTGAAAAATTTAAGCATTTTCATGAGGTAAAAAATACTTACTACGATTTAGTCATCTCCGATATTCAAATGCCCCGAATGGATGGAGTACAACTGACTGCACAATTGTATGCTTTACGTAAAGAGCAGCCTATTGTGATTATCTCTGCACACGCTGATATTGAACATCTGATAGCTTTGATTAATCTCGGAGTGGCTCAATTCATCACAAAACCGATTCAATATCAACAGATGTTAGAGACTCTCTATGCTGTGTCTCTAAAAATGAATTCAGAACCCAAAAAATCTATTCAGCCGCCCCATATTATCTCATTGGACGAGCATGTAGTCTGGGACAAAAAGAAGCAGTTGCTCCTGTGCGATGAGGTGAGTATCTCTCTGACTAAGTATGAAATTTATTTAATGATTGTCTTAATATTAAAATTTGAGCAAGTGTGCAGTACGGATGAAATACTAAACCACTTTTTTCTCCATGAGATCGATATAAGTTCTGAAAGTCTCAGAGGAATGATGATGCGTTTGCGTAAAAAGCTTCCAGAAAATACCCTCACCAGTATCTATGGATTAGGGTATCGCCTCTCGGGTGTCTAAGGGAAGGGTAATGGTAAATGACGTACCATTCTCGACATTTAAAACAGTAATCTCTCCTCCCATTTTTGTCTTTATAATTGCATGTGAGATATATAAGCCAATGCCGCTTCCCTTCGTTTCTTCTTTCGTCGTAAAATAAGGCTCGAAAATTTTATCAATGACAGCTAATGCGATTCCGCCGCCATTGTCGCTTAGTGTAATGACAGCATCGGTTTGATTCGCAAACAGCTGAATATTAATCACGGGGTTTGTTTGGTTATTTTCCAACAGAGCATCGCGGGCATTGTGAAGCAGATTGACGATCACTTGTTTAAATTCACTCGGTGAGCCCATAACCATCAATGGTATAATCGAATACTCTGCTGTGATCGTAATTGTGTTGGCTTTGAACATTCCCGATAGAAGACGAATCGATTCTTCAATTGATTTGTTAAGATCAAAAAGAATATTTTGTTGATCCGGTTTGACAAAATTGCGAAAATCATTGATGGTTTGAGACATAAAGAGAATCTGTTCCATCGAATCTATATTCATTTTTCGGATGTAATTTTCATCCACTTTTCCTTTTGAATAGGCAAATTGAGTATGTTGGATAATGACTCCGAGCAAATTGAGAGGTTGACGCCATTGATGGGCAATATTGTCAATCATCTCGCCCATTGCTGCAAGTTTTGACTGCTGAAACAGCATCACTTTTTGGTACTCAATTTCGCTTTCACTGGCCCTTAGGGCACTTTGCAAACGCTGTTTTTGCTCAGTAGAACGTTGCAGCTCATCAATGAATCGTTTTTTGTTGCGATAATCGATAAAAAACATGAGTAGAGAGAAGATAAAAAGGTATGCAGATAAAGGAATAAGGAAATATCCGATAGAGAGGTACAGATGATAATGCCATGCTATGGTAGAAATCAATCCTGCCAATACTGATACTGTAAAATAGGAAATGACAACACTTAGATATCGTTTCCGAATCATTTGAACTAATAGCAATACTCCAATTACGAAGGAAAGAATAATATTGAGAGGTCGATAGAGTGAGGGTTGAACTCCCAAATCTTCGTTCAAAATATTTTCAACCATTGTCGCATGAACATAGACTCCGGAGCGAACCGAACCGTCACTCATCGTGTACATACTATCCAGACCAAGAGCCGTAGAGCCGATGAAAACATACTTTCCTTTTAATCTCTCATGTTTCACACTGCCATTGAGAATATCGACTGCCGAAATTTTTTCATACCGATCAAAGGGATAAAAGGTGAGGAGGGCATTGCTGAAGTGGTCAACAAAGAACCGCTTTCCGCTAAGGTTCAATTCCATCCCACCTAAAAACATTGAAGCCGTTTTAAACTGAATTCCTTTATTTACTGAAGCCGTAACCGCCATACCCAGTGTGGGAATCCATACATCCTCATGCTGCATGACCATAGGTAAACGCCGCAGTATTCCATCCCCATCCGCCATTGCATGGATATGCCCGATTCCTTGAGAGCGCTTCTGAAAACGAGGTAAGCTGCACACTAAATTGTCTAATGGGTACAGCTTTGTATTTTGAAGATAATTGTCATAGGTCACAGTACTAGGCAGCATGCATACACTGCTTTGTCTATCAGTATTAGAAAATACCGGCAAGACCATCGGTGATCGATGTATTGCATCGGATAAGACAGCGTCATTGTCTTGCAGAGACTTGGGAAGTCCGTCAATTGTTATCTTAACCCCTAAAACGTTGTGGTAAAAGCTTTGAAGTATGATTGGGGACGTTCGATCCTCTTCGGAAAAAACCATATCCATTACGATAGCCGATGGATTAGAATTTGCAATGGTATCGATTAGCTTAGCCGTGATGATTCGAGGCCACGGCCATTGACCCAATGCCTTTAAGCTTTTATCGTCAATTTCTACCACTACGGTTGATGCAGGGGTATGAGAAGAAGGCATGGCGTGGGTTAAACGGTCGTAAAGTTTGTAATCTAGATAGGCAAGTAGGGGGTTTTGCCACCAGAAAAGGTAAAAAAAGACCGTTAAAATCAACGATCCCGCAATTAATAGCGTGTTTTTTTTCATAAAATCAGCGTACAATCACTTCAACACGACGATTTTGTGGTTCAGATACACCATCTTCTGTTGGGATAATAGGATCGTTTTCTCCATATGAGGTGACGGAGCTACGGTCTAATTTCACATTGTGCTCTAAAAGATATTTTTCTACCATTTTAGCTCGTTCCAATGCCAATAGATAATTTTTATCAGCATCACCGGCACGGTCAGAATGACCGATAATATCAACTGCAGCGGGTTCACGTGACGAAATCAACTGGATCAATTCATCGACTTGATTTTTAGAAGATTCGGTTAAATCAGCTGTCCCTGGTTCAAAATGAAACAGCATTGAAACAGGCTTTGTCGGAAGCATATTTAGTTGTTGCGCATATTTCTCATGTATCGCCTCTGGATCAGCTTTTTCAACCGAAGAGGGTTGCTTATCTTGAGCAACTAATGTTGTATACGAATAAGGTTGATCGACGATAACACTTCCAACATCGGTTTTGACGACGACCGCATTATGGGAAGATTCATTATCGAGTAAAATAACGGTCGTTTTAGGTTCATGCGCCAGAAAAGGTAACGATAAAATAAGGGCACTCCAAATAAGTAATGGTTCCATAATTATTCAGCCTCCACGATAAATTTGGTGCCACGAATTCCAATAATGCCTTGTGGTACTTTGATGGTCACTTTTTCAGGTGCCAGTTTCCCTATTTTCCCTGATTCAAAAACGATCGTTCCTCTTGGAAGCGTCACATTAAAATGGAAATCTTTTTGCGAAGGGGCAAAGATATAATCATCGATAATAAAGACACTTTCCGGACCTATGGCAATGCGCGTTCCGTCATTAAACGAGACTCCTATGGTTGTATTTTTAGCCGTTTGTATGCTGTCCCCGCTAAAAATATGCTCCCCTTTTTGAATGGCGTGCGGAATATTGTCATGTTGTACAATTGCATTACCCTGAACATTTTTAATAAAAGCTACAGGCTGGGAACCCCATGCCAAAAGTACAAATCCCAGCATAATAATAAGTGATTTCACCATCATCCTTTTTTCGTGTAATAAAACAAATTTTATCGTATTTTCGCTTATGCTAGTGATTAAGTTAGGAAACTATTAACTGTTCGTGGGCTACAATTAGCGTATGAATAAAATATTGATGATAGAAGATGATCTCGAGCTCGCCGAGATTTTGACTGAATTTTTAGAGCAGTATGATTTTAAAGTGACGACGGAAGACGATCCGTTCAAAGCGCTTAGTATCCTTAAACTTGAAAAGTTTGATGCGGTAATTTTGGATTTGACGTTGCCGGGTATGGATGGGTTAGAGGTATGTGAAGCGATTCGCGCACGTCAAAATATCCCTATTATTATCTCATCAGCACGTTCTGATGTGACGGATAAGATTAACGCGTTGGAATTGGGTGCGGATGATTATCTTCCCAAGCCTTACGACCCGCGAGAACTCGAAGCGCGTATTCACTCAGTGTTGCGTCGTTACGATGCGGCATCTCAAGCTGCAGCGGAGAATGAGAGTGATTTTAATCTCAACGAATCTGCTATGCAGATCAGTTACAAGGGAAGAACCTTAGATTTTACGAATGCAGAATATGGCATTCTCGCTCACATGATTAAAAAACAGGGAATGGTGGTGTCACGCGAAGATTTGATTCACAACGTGAGCGCTATCAATGAAGACTCTTCGAACAAAAGTATCGATGTTATGATGGGACGTATTCGTAATAAACTTGGGGATAAAGCCCTTGTTGAATCGATTCGCGGTATCGGGTATAAACTTCTAAAATGATTATTAGACGTAATGCTGTCTTACTAACGGTTCTTTTTGCTCTTGCCGTTACGGTAGGGAGTGTTAGCTATACGTTTTATCAACTGTATCAAACCAATCGTGCTAAGCATACAGACAATCTCTTTAATAAATATTCTCTCATTTCCCAAATTTATAATACTTTTCTGCTCAAACAAATCTCATTGCCTATTTTGGAAGCCAATCTGGCTGTGTATGATTTGTATGTTGTGAACGACTCAGGTTATCATAATATTACCGAAAATGCAGTAGTGCTGAAAAAAGAAGGACAAGCGGTATCGCAGCAGATCTCGTTTGAAGCTCCCTATAATGATTTGATCGTGAGTCAAGTGTATGTCCGGATGCTCCAATTTGACGGAAAAATATACTTTTGGGTTCAATCCGACCACCACTCGATTCTTTTAGAAGATGGCAAGCTTCAAGCGTATAATCCTTTCTATTTGTTGTACTCCTATGGAACTATTTTACTTATTTTACTTTTCTCTTTTGGGCTGATTATTATTCGTATTGCACCACTTCGAGTGTTGCGTCGTCAAATTGCCCGTTTTGGTGAGGGGGATATGGGCGTTCGATTTCATACGGAGGGAGAAGATGAGATTGCGTTGATCGCCAATGAGCTTGAAACGGCTCAAAATAAAATTCGCTCTCTTATTGAATCCCGAACACTTTTTTTACGCAATATTATGCACGAACTCAAAACACCGATTGCCAAGGGCCGTATTGTTACCACAATGATTGAGGATGAAAAACAGCGTGGACGATTTGTCAGTATTTTTGAGAGACTTGAGGGGTTAATAGGGGAATTTGCTCTGATTGAAGAGATCAGTTCCGGCTCTCAGCATCTAGAAAAAAAAGAATATCGCCTGATCGATATTATCGATGGTGCGATTGACAGTGCAATGGTGGAATATGATTCGGTAGATTCCAATATCGATGCTTCAGTAAAAATGGTGGTTGATTATCGGTTATTTGTGACGGCTGTGAAAAATCTTATTGATAATGCCATCAAATATTCTCCTGAGAAAAAAATGTCTATCTTTATGGAAAATGATGAGATATTTTTTACCAATCTTGGTGAGTCTCTTAAAAAACCTCTTGCCCATTACATTGAACCTTTTACTAAAGATCAGCCGACTAAAGATAGTTTTGGCTTGGGACTTTACATTGTCGATGCGATTTTGAGAGAGCATGGGTATGTGCTGGCATACGAGCGACGCGACATGCTTAATTGTTTTATATTTGTCCCCATAAAAGTAAAAAGGAAATAGAAAGTGAAAGAAATATTAATAACAAATGACGATGGATACGAATCCGAAGGATTGCTAGCCCTGATTGATGCCCTAAGAGATTTTGGACACATTACTGTCGTTGCCCCCTCTACAGAAAAATCAGCATGTGGGCATTCACTTACCCTTACCCGGCCTCTCTCTTTTATCAGTGTCGGGGATGATTTTTACAAACTCGATGACGGGACACCAAGCGATTGTGTCTATTTGGCGCTGAATTCGTTATTTGAGGTCAAAAAACCTGATCTTGTTATTAGCGGGATTAACAAAGGCTCAAATATGGGGGAAGATATTACGTATTCAGGGACAGCTGCCGCAGCCATGGAGGGAGTATTGCAAGGTATTCCCTCTATTGCAATTTCCCAAGTGATGGATTTTACAGAACCGATGGGGGATTTCGCATTGGCTAAAAGTGCGATCCGTGCACTGGTAAGCAAAATTTTTGAGGGAGAGTTTCCTCTCAATCATCGGGAGTTTCTAAATGTCAATATTCCGTATGGTGTCGATGAATTGCAATGGCGTGTTACCTATGCAGGATACCGATATTATGCTAATGATGCCCATTTGCATCGTAATCCACGGGGGTTGGAATATTATTGGCTCGGACTTCATCCTTTGGAATTCAAAGCGCGAGATCATGGAAGAGGAGTGTCCGATTTCGAGGCGATAGAGCAGGGAATAGTCTCCATAACTCCGATTCATATGGATATGAGTGCGTATCAGTCGATGAAACAGCTGGAAGAGTGGCTGTGAGAAACGCCCGAACCAAACTCGTTTTTGGGGAAGAGACGTATGAAAAACTCCAAAACACCAAAATTCTTCTTTTAGGAGTGGGTGGAGTGGGGAGCTTTTGTCTCGATTGTCTTTATCGTTCTGGGGTGCGCGACATCACTATCATCGATTTTGACTGCTACGATGTGAGCAACCAAAACCGTCAGATGCACTCTGAAATGCATGAGGGAGAACTAAAAGTTGATGCTTTAAAAAGCCATTATCCCGAAGTGATTGCTATGGCGCAAAAGATTACTCCCGACTGGGTCGAAGCGTTTGATTTTGAACCCTACGATTTGATTCTCGATGCTATCGATGATATGTGGGCAAAAATTGCCCTTATCCAAAAATGTCACCCAAAACTCATCTGCTCCGTCGGCTCCGCCAAACGGCTTGATCCTACTAAAATCGAAGTACGCTCCATCTGGAAAACCGAAGGAGACCCTTTTGCTTCCAAGCTTCGTAATGAATTGCGCAAGCGAAAATTTAACGGTGATTTTAGCTGTATTTGCAGCAGTGAACTCCCTCGTATCAAAGAAAAAGGAAGTTTCGTTGGTGTGACGGGTGCATTTGGATTGGCAATGTGCTCATTGGCGTTGCGACGGATAGAAAAAGTTTAATCTCTTTTAAGAGACGGCGATAAATTCTTCGTTTGCGATAAAATCTTCAGGGATAAAAATATTTTCTTCCCTTTGACACGCCTCACTTTCTATCATCTGTTGATATTTTGCTTTTATCTCTTCGAGCGTTATCTCACCGGGCGGTTTTCTAACGGCAATAAACCCACATAGCTCTTTTTCTTCATTGTATTTAGGGGTTACGGTAACGACTACCCAATAATACGCACCGTCTTTACGCAGATTTTTAACATACCCCTCCCAAGCTTCTCCGGTTTTAACTGTTTCCCACATTGTTCGAAAACAACATTTAGGCATATCAGGATGACGAATGAGCGAATGTGGCTGTCCAATAAGCTCATCTTTGCTGTAGCCAGACATCTCCATAAAAAGGCGATTGGCATAAATAATCTTTCCCTTTAAATCGGTTTCGGTAATCATGTTACCACCCTCAAATTTCATCTCAATATCGATTGGAGCGGGTCTTTGCATCTAGTTTCCTTTAACAAAATTTAATTCTAGTTAATTATGACATACTTTATAACAAAAACCAATACTTAACAGTTAATGACTTGCAGAAGGAGTATATACCTTTTCAAGTTGGGAGAGTAGAAAACTTTAGTTTCTCCTCGCTATAATGCATAAAAGTATTAATTTTTTGGAGAAAACAGTGCAACAAAAAGAGCCTATGACAAAATACGGATTTCAGCGATTATCCGATGAGCTAAACACCCTTAAAAATATCGATCTTCCCGAAGTCAATGTGGAAATAGACCGTGCCAAAGAATATGGCGATCTAAAAGAAAATTCTGAATACCATGCAGCGCGTGAAAAACAGGCGTTTATCGGAACACGTATCGCGGAATTGGGTGCAGTCATCTCGATAGCTCAGATTGTAGATCCCAGTGAACTCGAACATGCGCGTGTGAGTTTTGGCTCAACAGTGGTGTTGTGTGATCTTGATACCGACGAAGAGGTAACCTATACGATAGTCGGTGGATGTGAGAGCAATCCTGCGCGAGGACTTATATCCTTTAACTCTCCATTAGCCAGGCAGCTTCTAGGACGCGAAGAGGGCGATGATATTAATGCAAAACTTCCTGGCGGTGTAAAAAAATTTGAAGTCTTAGAGGTTAAATATCAGGAGATAGTCTTTGAAAGCCATTAATGTTGGGATAATTGGTGTGAGCGGGTATACGGGCTTAGAGCTTGTAAAGATGCTCCTTAATCACCCGAGATTTACTTTGACATATTGCGCGAATACTGAAGGTGAAACAAGATTGAGTGATCTCCATCCTGCCCTTTTTAGCGTATGCGACATGGGTGTTGAAAAGGTTGATTTAGATCGTGCCGCTTCGATGTGTGAACTTATATTCTTAGCTCTTCCCCATAAAACTGCAATGAATACGGCCAAAGGCTTGTTAGATCGCGGCGTAAAAATTGTCGATCTTTCTGCTGATTATCGATTAAATCGTGAAAATTATGAAGAATTTTATTGTGAGCACGAAGATATCAATAATCTAGAACATGCTGTTTATTCTATTCCAGAGCTGCATGGGCGTATCGCAGAGGGTTCGAGCTTGGTTGCTAATCCTGGATGCCATGTTACCGCAACATTGATGGCACTTGCACCTTTTTTAAACCATATTGATATGACACAACCAATTTTTATTGATTCTAAAACCGGTGTTTCGGGCGCAGGTAAATCACCTACGACAGGTGTTCATTATGTGAACGTGAATGATAATATCAACTGTTACAATATACTAAAACACCGTCATGCCATTGAGATAGAACAACATGCGAGCCTCCTGTGCGGCAGTGATGTTAAAGTGACTTTTATACCTTCTCTCGTCCCCATGACTCGCGGAATGTTGGCGTGTGTCTATGCTACGTTAAAATCGGATGTTCAAGCAGATGAGTGTATGGAAAAATTTTATGAAGGGCAACCTTTTGTCCGTGTTCGCACTGCACCGCCTCACACTAAAATGACAGCAGGAACTAATTTCGCGGACGTATATGCCACTCGGCACGGCAATGCACTCGTAGCAATGTGCGCGATTGATAACCTCATGCGCGGAGCTAGTTCACAAGCTCTCGTTAACGCCAACATTATGATGGGACTGGATGAATCGCTTGGAATTCCTGTGATTGCGTATGTCCCTTAAAAAACTTCACGAGGGGGCTATTTTTGTAGCTGATTCCCATTATGCGCCGTGGCGAATTCCTTTTATTGATTTTCTACGTGCAGTAGAAAATGAGACCATTAAAACCACACAGCTTATTTTGATGGGAGACAATTGTGACCTTCTTTTTGGTCCAATTGGTGAAACCGTTCTTTTAAATCAAGATATTATTACTCTTCTTAATATACTTTCAAAGAAAATAGAAATACTTTATTTGGAAGGGAATCATGATTTTAGACTTTCCTCTGTTTTTCCGAATGTTACCATTATTCCGCGTAATCAGCAGCCTTTTATGATGCTGCATGGTTCTCAAAAAATTGCTTTATTACACGGTGATAGTGGAGTTGCATTTGGCTATGAAATCTATACCGCACTCATTCGAAATCGTCCGCTTCTGTATGGTTTAAATATCATTAATAATATTTTTGGCGGGATTATCATCAAGTGGCTTACTAAGGATATGCAACGTAAAAATCATTGTAAAAAGATTGAAAACTTTGAAGCAATTGCCCACCGTCACAGTGGGAAAAAATGGATTAATGAGTGTGATATGGTAATCGAAGGACATTATCACCAAAACAAATCTTTTGACTTTGAAACGTATCGTTATTGTAACTTGGGTGCTTTTGCTTGTAATGAAAGATATTATGTTGTAAAATCATCGCAGAACCAACTCATTTTAGATGAAGCACTATTTAGCAAGGAGCCCGGATGAAGGGACACAAAGATATTCTGAAGGTCGGCAGCAATGAGATGGAATTGGTTGATTTTAGAATTTTTAAGCGTGAAGGTGATGAAATCTATGAAGGAATTTATGGAGTCAATGTCGCCAAGGTACGTGAAATAATTCGTCTTCCGATATTAACAGAATTACCAGGCACACCAGAGTTTATAGAAGGAATTTTTGATCTTCGCGGAGTCGTTATTCCAGTAGTAAATTTAGCTAAATGGATGGGAATTGACGCACCTGAAGAGATGGAACGGGACGCTCGTGTCATTATTACGGAATTTAATAACATTCTTATTGGCTTTGTCGTGCATGAAGCAAAACGCATTCGACGTATTAACTGGAAAGACATAGAGCCTGCCTCCTTTTTGGATAATAGTACGGATGGATCAAAAATCACGGGAGTTACCCGTATTGAAGATGATAATGTACTGTTGATCTTAGACTTGGAGAGTGTTGTCCAGCAGCTTGGATTGTATCAGCCTGGTCATGCAACAATGAATGAGCACAATAGTCATTTTGATGGCTATGTTTTACTTCTTGATGACAGCTCAACTGCACGCCATATTATTAAAGATGCCCTGGAAAAAATGGGCTTTAACGTTATTGAGGGAAGCGATGGTGAGCAAGGATTGAAAATCTTGGAAGATCTTTATGAGATACACGGTGATGCTCTTTCATCGAAGTTACGTCTTATTGCCTCGGATATTGAGATGCCGCGTATGGATGGATTCCACTTTGCTGCAAAGGTAAAAGAAGATCCAAGATTTAAGATGATTCCTATTGTGTTTAACTCCTCAATCAGTGATCATTTTAGTGAAATGAGGGGTAAGGAAGCAGGTGCTGAGGCCTATTTGGTCAAATTTGATGCAAATATATTTTATGATGAAGTCGCACGAGTCGTGCAAGCTCATATTTCAGGGGTAAAACATGGATGAATTTGAAGAGATATTACAAGATTTTTTAATTGAAGCATTTGAGCTGATTGAACAGCTTGACCAAGATTTAGTAGAATTGGAAACACGTCCGGATGATTTGGATTTACTTAATCGTATTTTCCGCGTAGCCCATACGATTAAGGGTGCAAGTTCATTCCTTAATTTTGATGTCCTAACCCATTTGACCCATCATATGGAAAATTTGTTGAATATGGCACGACATGGTGATCTTGTTATTGATGCGAATGTTATGGATGTTATTCTTGAGTCCATTGATTTGATGAAAGCTCTTTTGGTGCGTATACGTGACCATGGAGAAGATTCTGGGCTGGATGTTTCCGAGTGTGTTGCGAGATTGGATGTCGTGGCAAATGGTGAGTCTGCACCTGCCCCGATTGAAATCGAAACTCCTATTATTCAAGAGCCTATTGTATCGAAAGTCGACGAGGAAGAACCTGACTATGCCAACATGAGCGATGCTCAAGTCGAAGCAGAGATAGAGCGGCTTTTAGCCCAAAAGCAAGCGGAAGCCATTGCTAAGCGTGCTGGTACTGCAGTCGCCAGTACTGAAGTGGCTGAGCCAGATTATGCCAATATGAGTGATGCCCAAGTAGAAGCTGAGATCGAGCGATTATTACTCGAAAAACAATCTCAAGATGCAGCTAAACGTGCTCAGAAAAGCCAAAATACAGCACCTGAACCCGCTCCAAGTGCACCTGCTGTTGTCTCGGTTCCAGCACCGCAGCCTAAAACAGAAGTGGCGCCAGTGGCTAAAGTTGCTCCTTCTGCACCGGTAGCAAGACGAAGTGAACCAAAAGAAGAAGGAGAGTCTAAAGGGGGGGGAGTTGAGCAAACAATTCGTGTTGATGTCAAACGTCTTGATCACCTCATGAATCTCATCGGAGAGCTTGTACTGGGTAAAAATCGTTTGATTAAAATCAATGATGACGTAGAAGAGCGATACGAAGGGGAAGCATTTTTAGAAGAGCTGAATCAAGTCGTATCCATCGTTTCCTTGGTTACAACTGATTTGCAGATAGCTGTTATGAAAACCAGAATGCTTCCAATTGGAAAAGTGTTCAATAAATTTCCTCGTATGATTCGTGACTTATCGCGTGAGCTCAATAAAAAGATTGAATTGGAAATCGCAGGGGAAGATACAGAACTTGATAAATCAATTGTTGAAGAGATTGGTGATCCGCTAGTGCATATCATTCGAAATTCATGTGATCATGGGATAGAAATTGGTGAAGTTCGTATGGCATCCGGTAAATCGGAAGTAGGAACCATACAGCTCAAAGCATATCATGAGGGC
This sequence comes from Campylobacterales bacterium, assembly GCA_026390135.1. Classification (GTDB taxonomy): domain Bacteria; phylum Campylobacterota; class Campylobacteria; order Campylobacterales; family Sulfurimonadaceae; genus Sulfuricurvum. Next base: position 12,936 of record JAPLGN010000025.1, read on the forward strand.
AATCATATCGTTATCCAGATTATCGATGATGGAAAAGGGCTTGATGCTAATATGCTCAAGCAAAAATCGATCGAAAAAGGGATTATTAGCGAAAAAGAAGCCGATGCAATGAGTGAAAAAGAGGCTTTTGGCCTTATTTTCCGACCTGGCTTTTCAACCGCTGCACAAGTAACCAGTGTTTCAGGTCGCGGTGTGGGCATGGACGTAGTAAAAACAAACATTGAAAAGCTAAATGGTATGATTGACATTGATTCTGAAGTGGGTCATGGAACATCGATGAAGCTCAAAATTCCATTGACACTTGCAATTATTCAAGCATTATTGGTTGGGGTTCAAGAAGAGTATTACGCGATTCCCCTTGCATCTGTTCTTGAGACCGTTCGTATTAGCAAAGATGACATTTATACCGTAGAAAACCGTTCTGTTATGCGCCTTCGTGATGAAGTTCTTTCGCTAGTACACATCGGAGATATTTTTGAAGTAGAGCGTGTATTTGATAGCAGTGAACACGCATATGTTGTTGTTCTTGGTCTTGCTGAGAGTAAAATCGGTCTTATTGTAGATACTCTTATAGGGCAAGAAGAGATCGTTATTAAATCTCTTGGAGAGTATCTAAAGGGAATCGAAGGAATAGCTGGGGCAACCATTCGCGGTGATGGCGGAGTAACGTTGATCGTTGATGTCGCAGCACTTATGCAGATGGCAAAATCAGTCAAATCTACCATCGGAAGTGAGAGTGGAGATGCAAAAAAATTAGGTGTCAAAAATAGTGCAAGTGATTATTGTGTCATGATCGTCGATGATTCGAAAACCGACCGCACGATTATGCGTAAATCACTTGAACCGCTTGGCGTGACACTTGTTGAAGCTGTTGATGGAGTTGAAGCATTGAATATTTTGAAGCAGGGTGATCATTATTTTGATGCGATGCTGATTGATATAGAGATGCCGCGTATGGATGGATACACGCTAGCTTCTGAGATTAAAAAGTACAATAAATATAAAAATTTGCCTCTTATCGCGGTAACCTCGCGAGCAGGTAAAGCCGACCGTATGCGCGGAGTAGAATCAGGTATGATTGAGTACATTACTAAACCGTATTCTCCTGAGTATCTGATGAACGTGGTCAAGCGTAATATTAAATTCAACGAGGGACTATAATCATGAGCGAAAAATTACAACAAATCATTAATAGACAAAATCAAGCCCTCGTCAGCGATGATAAGAAAGTCGATGAAGTGATTCAATTAGTGGGCTTTATCGTCGGAGAAGAGGAATTTTCGATACCCATTTTGAGTATTCAAGAGATTATTAAACCAATAGGATGGACGCGCGTACCACAAATTCCATCGTACATTTTGGGTGTATTTAATCTGCGAGGATCGGTTATTCCATTGATTGATTTACGGGCTCGCTTTGGCTTGCCGTTACAAAAACATACGGACGAAACCCGCTTTATCGTGATGAAAAATGGGGATGATGTTGCGGGCTTTGTCATCGACAGACTTACCGAGGCAATTCGTATGCCCAAGCGTGACATTGGACCGGCACCCGATACGATTTCTGAAAGCGAGACGATGATTGACGGTGTCGGTAAGCAAGCAGATCGCATTGTCACGATTTTGAAAGTACATAAATTATTAGAGCGAAACTTCTGATTTGAACGAAACACACTACCAAGCCAGACGGCAAAAATTATTAGACAGTATAGAAGAGGGGGTTGCTATCCTCTCCTCATCTCCTCTTAAAATACGTTCCAACGACACAGAATACCCTTACCGACAAAACAGTGATTTTTATTACCTTACCGGATTTGAAGAAGCAAATGCTCTTCTTGTGTTGATAAAAACAAAAGAGATTGAACGCAGTATTTTATTTGTCGAACCATACAGTGATGAGTTTGCATTATGGAACGGTGCACGCCTTGGCGTTGAGGGTGCACTGAAGCGTTTTGAAGTCGATGAAGTTCATAGTATTCTTGAATATCCCAGTCACATCAAAGAAATTTTGCGTGAACACATTGCCCTTTATTTTGATTTTCACGATGACTCAAATCATTTGAAGCTGGCTCAAAAAAGTGCAAAAGAGTTACGGGAAGCACGAGGTGTGAAACGATATATTCGCAGTTTTCATGATGTAACGTATTTGACACGTTCGATGAGATTGATCAAATCACCTGAAGAGATAGACAAAATACGCCATGCGATTTCTTTGACCGCATTGGCACATCATGAAGCGATGAAGCAGTGTAAAAGTGGGATGCGAGAGTTTGAATTACAAGCATGTATGAGCTATATATTTCTCTCTAATGGCGCAATGAATGAAGCATACGGTGCGATTGTAGCGGGTGGGAACAATGCCAACACCTTACATTACATTGATAACCGTGATGTGTTAAAAGAGGGTGATATGGTACTTATCGATGCGGCGTGCGAATGGGAACTCTACGCCAGTGATATTACCCGTACCTTTCCGGTCAATGGAAAATTTAGTGATGCACAGCTCGAGGTGTATGAAAAAGTCCTCGACGTTCAGCTTCGTGTGATTGAAGCAATGAAACCTGATGTTAAGCGAGATTGGCTTCAGAGCTATAGTGAAAAGTTACTCTGTCAAGCTCTTGTAGATTTAGGGATTTTAAACGGCGAAGTAAGCACCCTCCTTGAAGCAAAAGCCCATAAAAAATACGCTCCGCATGGAATCGGTCACTGGATGGGTCTTGATGTCCATGATCCGTGTCCGTATGTGGATGACGATGGTCAGAGCTTGGCATTTAAAACAGGGATGGTAATGACCATCGAACCGGGAATTTATATCAAAGCAGAGGATGAGAGTGTACCCCTAAAATACCGAGGTATAGGTATCCGTATCGAAGATGATATTCTCATTACCGAAAGCGGATGTGAAAATCTTTCCTTTATGATAGCTAAAACGGTTGAGGAGATTGAATTGATGTGTAAGAGTTAGCTATTGTAGCTATAACTCCACCCACTCAAGCCGTCTTTTGCCTCTTTAAATCCATCCGATTCTCCCAAAAAATCGATAATATGCAGTAAAGTCCATGGAATTGTATTGGCTTCCGCATCGTCAATGATATGGCGAGGCATCGGGGTATCTTGCGGGGTTTGCGCAAAAGCAATACGTTCGAGATTACTCAGAACATGAGACGTTGCTGTAATTGAGTATTCTTGGCAAAATTTTTCCAATAGTTTCTCTTTTATCTCTTCAGGGATTTTATCTGCAGTATTTAAAAAGATACTAAAATGGAGTGGAAGCTTAGGCGCAGTCAGCAGTGATGGTGCAGCCATAATAATATACTCAACATTTTCGAGATGTTTTTCAATTTCATTTTTTGAGAGATACGTATGGATCTTAAGAGGTTTTGCTTCAAACATTGGTGATATTCCCATTTAAAATTTTACGAATAAGATCCGAAATTCCAATATGAAGATTGTAATTGCGGATCGGAAAATCGAGTGTTTCATCGACGAGATTAATGGTATAACTGCTCAAATATTTTCCTAAAATTTCTAAATCAATAGGCTGATAGATTTCATTAGTAATTTTTGTACGGACCAGTTTCCCTTTCTCGTTGCTTTTGGCGATGGTAAATGCGAGCGTTTTAAGACTCATTAAATCGCACCAGCGCAGAAAGAATTCCGCTGTCAAGAGTTCGTTCGGATTCCCCTCCGGATCAAAGAGAAGTTTTTGCTCCCGCAGGGGGATGAGAACACTTAAAATAGCTTCTACAAAAGGAAGCGTTTTTTGTCTCCAAAAGGGAGCTTCATCGCTTCGCTCTAAAGTTGCAGAAATAGCACCTACAATAGCTGCTGAATTACCTGTAGCAAGGAGTGTTGGCATAGAATGTAATGTCATAGGAAATCTTTTTTACCGAACTGTAACCTTTTTTGTATAATATATGTATTAACTAAAGGAGATTATATGTTGGATAAAGGTTGGATGACAAATGCAATTTCGTTAGGATTAGTAGGAAGTTCATACGCGGTTAGTGGAATAGGCTCTGATGTGTTACGAAGCGCAGGGTTGTTTGCCCTTTCAGGAGCGGTTACCAATCAGCTTGCGATTCATATGCTGTTTGAAAAAGTACCGTTTATGTATGGATCTGGGATTATATTAGATCGTTTTGAATCGATACGAGAGGCATTGAAAACACTTATTATGGAACAGTTTTTTACTCCTGAAAAGATTGAAAGCTTTGTCTCTTCGCAAGAGCGCACCATTGATTTAGCCCCGATTATTGAAGTAACTGATTTTACTCCAGCCTACAATGCATTGGTACGAAGTGTGATGGATTCGGCTTTGGGTGGAATGTTGGGTATGTTTGGAGGAGAAGCGATCATTGGCAAACTCAAAGAGCCATTTTTAGAAAAAATCAAACTCTCTACGATTGAAATAGCGCAAAGTGAATCTTTTATCAATGCCTTAAATACTCATTTGCATCAAGGTGCCGGACATTTGACCGATACGATTGGAGAGATTGTTGAAATCCGTCTGGCAGAACTTACGCCAATAATGATCAAAGAGATGTTGCATGGACTTATGAAAGAGCATTTAGGATGGTTGGTTGTTTGGGGCGGAGTGTTTGGAGGCGCGATAGGAATTGTGTCAGCTTTCTTAATCTAAATAATTTTACTTAAAAGACTTGACAACAAGTGACTCAAAGTATTATAATTCTTGTAACTTAACAATAAGGATTTGATTATGCAAAATATTTTTGAAAAACTAACTCACCAAATGACCGAGATGATTGATTCATCTATTTCTTTAGCATTACTCAATAGAAACAGTGAAGCCGAGCCAATCCATTTTTTATGGGCATTGCTTGCCAATAGCAACTCACCGCTTAATCAAGCATTGATGAAAATGAATGTAGATAAAACAGCCATTGAATTGGATGTAAAAAGTGTTGCAAGTAAGCTTCCAAGTGTTTCGAGCGTAACGAAGGAAAGTATTCGTCTATCACGTAATTTCGCACACGCATTAGAGCGCGCTACTGCAGAGATGGCGGTTAATGGTGATGCGTTTATTGCTATTGACACTTTCTTAGTAGGTAATCTCAGTCATCCCCCATTTAAAGATATTTTGGGAAAATATGTTGATGTCTTTGAATTACGTAAAACACTTGAATCTATGAGAGCAGGGCAAAAGATAGAGTCTCAAAGTGCGGATGAAAATCTCGAATCTCTTGCTAAATATGGGATTGATTTAACTAAAATGGCAGTGGAGGGGAAGCTATCCCCGGTGATCGGTCGTGATGAAGAGATTAGCCGTATGATGCAAATCTTGATTCGTAAAACGAAAAATAATCCCATCCTTTTGGGTGAACCTGGGGTGGGTAAGACTGCTTTGGTAGAGGGGTTGGCGCAACGGATCATTAGTAAAGAAGTACCGCTTAGTTTACAGAACAAAAAAGTCATTGCATTGGATATGAGTGCTCTTATTGCAGGGGCAAAGTATCGTGGCGAGTTTGAGGATCGTCTGAAAGCAGTGATCGATGAGGTTAAAAAAAGCGCTAATATAATCCTCTTTATCGATGAGATTCATACTATTGTAGGAGCTGGGGCAGCTGAGGGATCGATGGATGCTGCCAATATACTCAAACCAGCGCTTGCAAGGGGAGAACTTCATACGATCGGAGCAACAACGCTTAAAGAATATCGTAAATATTTCGAAAAAGACGCGGCCCTCCAACGCCGTTTTCAACCTGTTCACGTCGAAGAACCCAGTGTCAATCAGACGTTGCAAATTTTACGCGGACTCAAAGAGCGTTTAGAAGCGCATCATAGTATTACCATTACCGATTCAGCATTAGTTGCAGCAGCAAAATTGTCGGATCGATACATCAATGATCGATTTTTACCGGACAAAGCGATTGATTTGATCGATGAAGCTGCCGCAGAACTTCGTATGCAAATCGAATCCGAACCTAATGCTTTGGCAAGTGTCAAGCGAAAAATGACTCAGTTACAAGTCGAAAATGAAGCATTAAAGATGGAAGAGAGTGCTGCAAATACCAAGCGTCTAGAAGAAATTGTTAAAGAACTTGCTGATGTAAGTGAAGAACGCAGAAGTCTTGAAGCCCAGTTTGCACATGAAAAAGAAGAGTTTGATCGAGTTTCGAAGATTAAACGTGAAATTGAATCCAAGCGGCGTGAAGCGGATACTGCCCAGCAAAATGGTGATTTTAGCAAAGTTGCTGAACTCACACACGGTCAGATTCCTAAACTTCTCAATGAGGAAAAAGAGCTCCAAGAAAAATGGAAAGTAATGCAAGCTCAAGGAACATTACTTAAAAACAGTGTCGATGAAGCATCCATTGCCGGAGTGGTAAGCCGATGGACAAAAATTCCTGTTAACAAGATGCTTCAAGGGGAAAAAGAAAAAATTCTACACATAGAAGATGAGCTTAATCGTGATGTTGTAGGACAAGAAAAAGCAACCCATGCGGTAGCACGTGCAATTAAGCGGAATAAAGCAGGACTCTCCGATAAAAGCCGTCCGATTGGATCGTTTTTATTCTTAGGACCTACAGGTGTAGGGAAAACACAGACGGCAAAGACCTTGGCAAAGTTTCTGTTCGACAGCAGTGAATCGATGATTCGTATTGATATGTCTGAGTATATGGAAAAACATGCGGTATCACGTCTCGTTGGTGCGCCTCCGGGATATGTAGGATTTGATGAGGGTGGACAACTCACTGAAGCGGTACGCCGTAAACCGTACAGCGTTATTTTGTTCGATGAGGTAGAAAAAGCTCATCCGGATGTTTTCAATGTCTTGCTGCAGGTACTTGATGATGGACGTCTGACGGATAATAAAGGGGTTGTAGTTGATTTTACGAACACCATTATTATTTTGACTTCCAATATCGCCAGTGATAAGATTATGGTACATCATGGAGAGAGTGGTCTGGAAGAGATGGTGTTAGGTGAACTCAAGCAACATTTTAAACCAGAGTTCTTGAACCGCTTGGACGATGTTGTGGTGTTCAATCCATTGGGTGAAGCTCAAATTTTGAGCATTGTAGATCTTTTCTTTGCAGACATTGTTGCCAAAGTGGAAGAGCGTGATATAACCTTAACATTGAGTGATGCAGCAAAACACTATATTGCAGAAGCTGGATTTGATCCGGTATACGGTGCACGTCCACTTAAGCGAGCATTGTATGAGATAGTAGAAGACCGTTTGGCTGATTTGATTCTCGGCGGTGAAGTGACGGAAGGCTCATCGGTAGCTTTTGATACGGTAGATGGAGAGATAACAGTGAGTGTGGCATAATTACACCATGCAAAAAATTATTCTTACTTTTCTTTTTATTTTTGGAATACAAGTGTTTGGATGTACTGGTGATTGCATGACCTGTCATCCTGCGCTTCTAAAAAATATCGATTCAGACAAGCGGCACAAACCGATGACAACCTGCATCAAATGTCACGCCGCTAATCCTGAGAAAATGGCGGATTGCGGAAGCGATTGTTTTGCATGTCATCCCGTTGCAAAAATTGAGGCTGCGCGTGTTCCTGAACATGCGATTATTCGTGAATGCAGGGATTGTCATATGAAACTTAAAACGACAATTCAGATTGACACTTTGCCTAATGGACAATCAAGTATGCCAATGCTGAGAGATTTTCTCAATCCCTAGGCATACATTGGTTCAAACATTTGACTGAAGCCGTCGATTATTTTTTGTAAAAGTTTTTGAGCTTCATTTATTGTTTTTTCGTTTGATTTTACATTTTTCAGTGCATTGTCAAAAACATCAACTATCCTTTTTTTTGCATAATCTTTAACCGTTTCATCACTATTCTTCAAATTGCTCATCAGTTTTGTTACATCCGAAACTACTTTATTGATCGGAGACGTTGAATTTTGATCTTCGAGTTCTTTCATAAATTTATCGATGTAAGGTTGGGCTTTTTTCATAAAAGCATCAATTTCTTTTTGATCTTGTTTGCTAATACCGTTACTGTCAAGTTTAAAAGAAAACGCTTGCAAGGATGAAAACGAAAAAGAGGTTGATTTTGAGGTATCATCTTGACGTGATGCAAGTGAAAGTTCTTGGGTATTCTCAAAATTAAGTGACAATGTGTCACCACTGCTGGTTTTCATATCAATTGAAAGTTCATGAGAACGATAGGCACTCAATGATGTAGAAGAGAGCATTTAAAACCTTTACATGGTAAATATAAGTATTAGATTAGCAATATCGGCACTCTTTGAGAGAAGATGTAATAAGCTTGCGGAAAGCCTAATAGCAGTTTAAGTAAGATTTAGTTAACATTGCGAGCTAAAAATACACAAAGGGAATGTCTATGAAAAGAACATACCAACCGCATAATACGCCACGTAAACGTACGCATGGTTTTCGTGCACGTATGGCGACTAAAAATGGCCGTCGCGTATTGAACGCTCGTCGTGCAAAAGGTAGAAAGCGATTGGCTGTATAATCAGTCCATCGATGTTGAAGCTCAACTCAGAGTTCCAACGAGTTTATAAGCGCGGTAAAAGTGCTCACAGCACTTCTATTGCGTTATTTTATCTCCCCTTAGAGGGAGAAAAAAAAGTCGGATATACCGCCAGTAAAAAGGTTGGTAATGCCGTCATTCGTAACCATTGTAAGAGACGCCTTCGGGCTTTGATGCGAGAATATTCAGATCAGCTTTGTGATGGATTGTATGTGTGGGTAGCAAAAGAACCTTTACACAGCAATGAGTTTACGGACGTGCGACGAGATTTTAGATACGTTTTAAAGCGGGTAAATGCCATTTTAGTGAGTAATGATGATAAGAAAACTTTTTCTTAAGCTCCTTTGGCTTTACCGGCACTCTTTTTCTTTAGTGACGCGCGGTTCGTGTCGTCACTATCCTTCATGTTCAGAATATGCTCTCTGGCAGTTCGAAACAAATTCCCTTCATAAAGCTTTTGGTGCCACATTTTTACGAATTTGTAGATGCAATCAACTCTTCCGTGGTGGGATTGATTATCCGATTATCAAAAAACCAAGTATAAATCCATCCAATCTCTCACTAATTACGGTAAAATATTGGTATATTCCTTATAAACAGAATTATTTTCTGATTAAAAATTTTAGGTACAAAGGGTCCAAGTGTTAGAAAAATTGTCTCCTAATCAGCGTTTGTTGTTTGCTGTCGCGCTTTCGTTCGCGTTCTTTATCGGCTACACAACGCTCTTTCCTCCCAAAGCACCCAACAGTGCAGATACTAATAAATCGGTTCAAACGGCTTCCGCAACATCAGCAGCGGTTACACAAAGTACTACGATACAGAGTGTTACAAATGGTACTGATGCTAATAAAAGTGATTTTTCGACTGTCAAAACGGTGACAAGCGATACGCTAACAAGTATTAATGCTAAAGAGTTTTCACTCAAAGTTGATACATTAGGGCGAATTTCATCCGTTGTGTTGAAAAATATTAAACATGATAGTAAAGATGGTAAATTAGCAGAATTGATTCCTGTTGAGGGTGCTAAACCATTACAAATGCGTTTTGCTGATGAGGCACTTGATGCGTTAGCGCAAAAAACACCTTTTAGCAGTAATGCGGATGATATCGTTTTAGGCGAAAATGGCAAAGCAGAAGTTACTTTTACTCAAATCTTACCAAATTTGACCGTAACAAAAAACGTAACTTTCTTTGCCGATGGCCATTATGAAGCAAATATCAACCTCTCGGAAGATAAAAAATATTTCTTGTATCTTGGGCAACATCCAGCGATTAACGACAAAATGATGACCGTTATCGGCGGGATGGTTTATGCAGGGGACAAGTTAACAACTATTTTCAAAGATGGCAAGGTAGAAGGACGTACTATTTTTAGTGATGTTCATCTTGTTTCGGGATTTGATCAGTATTATGCAACGATTATGTACGGATTTGATAAGTCAACGCAAGTAATTGTTGAGCGGGATATTAATGATAATCCTGTAAGTTATTTAGAAGGTACGAAAATCTTTGCTTTCAAAGGGTATATCGGGCCAAAAGAGTATAAGGCACTTAATGCCATCGATCCTGTTCTTGTTAACGCGATAGAATTTGGATTTTTCACCTTTGTAGCTGGTCCAATTTTTAAAATATTGCTGTGGTTACACGGTATTTTTGGTAACTGGGGATGGTCTATTATTGCCCTTACGGCATTGATTCGTATGGTTCTCTACCCTTTGACACAAAAGGGCATGGTCTCTATGCAAAAGATCAAAGAGATTGCACCACGTATTAAAGAAGTTCAAGAGAAATACAAGGGTGATCCACAGCGTATGAATGCAGCTGTTATGGAGATGTATAAAAAACACGGGGCTAATCCATTGGGTGGATGTTTACCGTTATTGCTTCAAATTCCAGTGTTCTTCGCGATTTATCGTGTATTACTCAATGCCGTTGAGCTTCAAGGTGCTCCATGGATTCTTTGGGTAACCGATTTGTCACGTATGGATCCATACTATATTTTGCCTATTCTAATGGGTGCAACGATGTTTTACCAACAAAAAATTACCCCGAGTAATTTTACTGATCCATTGCAAGAGAAGATTTTTAAATTTTTACCAATTATCTTTACGTTCTTTTTCTTTACATTCCCAGCAGGGCTTGTGTTGTACTGGTTCATCAACAACATATTCTCGATTGCTCAACAATATTTAGTAAACAAACAATTTCAAGCGTCACGAGTGGCTCGGCACGAGGCGCATCTTGCGGAGAAGCACCATGAAAAAGATTGAAGCTGATACATTAGAACTCGCCTACGCTCAAGCAGCGAGTGCATTTGGATGTTCGGTTACCCAGCTTCAAGTTGAAATTATCCAATTTCCCACCAAAGGGATTTTGGGTCTTTTTAAAAAATCAGCTATTATTATTGCCAATCTTCCTTTTGTATCTGCGCCATCTAGCCTATCTCCTGTGGTTAACAACGTTCCTATTGATAATCATGCTGATGTATCTCCTAGCGAGCTATCTTCTGATGATGGAGTCGGCAATGACGAGTGTTTCCCAGAAGATGATTCCAGTCTTGATGATAGAAATGAAGAGTTATTCGTAGTGCATGATGACGATGAAGATGAAGAGCACTATGATGATTACGCTATGGATGTTGCGTACGATGAAATGCCCATTGATGATTGTGCGCTCGACGTTAAAGCAAAAATCAATGACTTGTTCAAGTCTACATGTTTTGATCTTAATGAAATAGACGTTAGCGTTTATGATGAACATACCTTGTTAGTAGAGCTCAGTGGTGCAGATTCAGCACTGATGATTGGTAAAGAGGGTTATCGCTATAAAGCACTTTCGTATATGTTATTCAACTGGATTAATGCAACCTACGGATTACAGTTGCGTCTTGAGATAGCGGAGTTTTTGAAAAACCAAGAAGAATCGATAGAACGCTATTTGGTAGGTGTGTGTGAAAATATCGAGCGTGACGGACGTGCACAAACCAAAGTTTTAGACGGCGTATTGGTTCAAATCGCCCTCACACAGCTTCGAAGCCGTTACCCTGATCGTTACGTTGCAATTCGTTCAAGCCGTGATGGTGGTAAATTTATTATCATCAACAGTTATCACGAGTATTAATGTACCACACCATAGCTGCCATTGCCACTGCGCATGGCATTGGTTCGATTAGCATTGTCCGTCTCAGTGGAAAAGATGCTCTCTCAATTGCCCTTAAACTTTCCCAAAAAAAAGAATTAGCTCCCCGTTATGCAACGTTGACACCTCTTTATGATACCAATGATATCCTCATCGATGAAGCTATCGTCATTTATTTTCAAAATCCAAAAAGTTTTACAGGCGAAGATGTCGTCGAGTTTCAATGCCACGGCGGGATGATTGTTGCGCAAAGTGTTTTGCGTGCGTGTGTGGATGCAGGGGCGCGTCTGGCACAGCCGGGAGAATTTAGCAAGAGAGCATTTTTAAACGGTCGCTTGGATTTGACGCAAGCCGAAGCAATTGCGTCTCTCATTGAAGCTAAAAGTGATGATGCAGCCCGTATTCTTGCACGTCAAATGAAGGGAGAATTGCGTGAGTACGTTGAGACGATTCGTGATTCTTTACTGGAAATTTTAGCGTATTCAGAGGTTGTTATCGATTATGCCGAAGAAGATCTTCCTCAAGATGTTGTCGAACAGATTGTAGGTAAACTCGAAAAAATCAAAAATGAGCTTTCCCGTACCCTCGAATCCAGTCGCAGACGCAGCGGCTTGATGCAAGGGTATCGAGTTGCTATCATCGGAAAACCCAATGTCGGAAAAAGTTCGCTTTTAAATTCACTTCTTGAGTATGAGCGTGCGATAGTCAGTGAGATTGCAGGAACAACGCGCGACACGATTGAAGAGCAGGTGCGTATCGGTACGCATCTGATTCGTTTGGTTGATACAGCAGGAATCCGTGATGCACATGATGAGATTGAACGCATCGGGATTGAACGATCTATCGCGGCGATTGATAATGCGGATATGGTGATTGCATTGTTTGATTCCAGCCGAGAGATGGATGATGAAGACAATGCTATTATTGACTTAATCGAGCAATATTCGCAATCCAAGCCTTTTATTTGTATTCTCAACAAAGTTGACTTGCCAAAAATATTTCCCGATGAAAATTTGAAAAAATATTCCCCGATAGCGCTTAGTTGTAAAGAGGATACCGATATTTTGATTGATGCATTGAGTAATGTGATGGATCATGATAACGATTCGGAAGAGATGATGCTCATTTCACAGCGTCAGATTAGTGCAACATCGGATACGCTTGTCGCTATTGATGAAGCTTATGAGCCATTGCAAAGCGGTGAGTTGGAGCTTTTTTCTTTTCATATCAATCAAGCTATCCGTTCACTCTCTTCAATTACCCGACCATACGAACTCGATGAGATGTTTGATAAGATGTTCGGTCAATTTTGTTTGGGGAAATGATGGGTGCAATAATTGCGATTGATTTAGGATTAAAACGGATTGGGTTAGCATTGTATGCAGGAGCAGGCATCGTTACACCGCTAATGGCTATAGAGCGAAAAAACCGTAATCAAGCGGCTAACGACGTTAAGAAAGTCTTAAATGAATACGAGGCAACGACAGTCGTGGTTGGTATTCCAATGGGCAGTACAACGGAAGACGAGATGCGTCGTCGCGTTAATCATTTTATGAATCTTGTTGAATTTGCAGGTGAAATTGCCTATCAAGACGAATCTTACAGCTCTCAAGAAGCAGAAGCACTGATGAAAGGTGAAATCCGCTACAAACGTGACGGACGGATTGATTCCCTTTCGGCGAAGATTATTTTGGAGAGATATTTAGGTCAGTTAAAAAATAGTCTCTAGCCTCTTTTTCATCGTCACTCAATGTGACAAAATCTTTATCATTAGTTATTTTGTCTTTGATAATATCGGCACAATAGTCAAATGCGAGTTTTTGTGCCGCTTCTAACTCAAATAAGAATCCAAGCCCACTGAACTGATAAGGCTCTTCTTGCTCGATACAGATCAAAATTCCTTCACATTTTTCTTCAAATTGATCAACGATATCACGATATTGGATATTAAATTCTGTAGCATGCCACCCAATAGTTTCGAGAGTTTTATCTGAAAATTCGGCAATGCCATCACCTGTAGTATCATCGTACATTGCACGACGTTGATTAAATCCGATGATAGACTGCCATGCAGCTGTGGCTTTGATGAGTATGCGGTCATCATCTTCAACGATACGGTAATTTTTGCCAAGGATGTCACCAATCGGACGTGCCAAATTAGAGGCAAGTAGTGAGACGGGAGGGATACTCCCCTCATAAATTGAGATGAGATCGGGTGCAAAAGGTTCAAAGACAACGTCGCCTGCATAGCTGATAGCAAAACGTTTGTTGGAGTTGAGTCCACGCATAAAATCGCTGCGATTGACGACAATAATCTCTTTAAATAAATTAAACTTTTTCACAATGGCCCCTAATTTTTTGGTGAATTGTAGCATGCAATTTGTCGTACTGGCTAAAGAGAAAATTTAGCTTTCAGATATAAGGGGGTACTTATCTTTCTTTTTGCAAAAGTGGGGTATAATTCGCCAAATTTTAAGCCAACAGTGCTTACTCTAAGGATATTCTCATGGCATTAAACGTCTATTACGATAACGATTGCAATATTGCACTCATCAAAAGCAAAATCGTCGCTATGATCGGTTTTGGCTCACAAGGTCACGCACACGCAGAAAACCTACGTGATAGCGGTGTAGAAGTAGTAGTCGGTCTTCGCAAAAACGGTAGCTCATGGGCAAAAGCAGAAGCTAAAGGCTTTAAAGTTATGACGGTTGCAGAAGCATCTGCATTCGCTGATTTTGTTATGATCCTTCTTCCGGATGAAAACCAAGCAGAAATCTATGCAAATGAAATCGCTCCTAACCTTAAATCAGGTGCAACTATCGCATTTGGTCACGGTTTTAGCATCCATTACGGACGCGTTAAACCTGCATCTGACATCAATGTTACGATGATCGCTCCAAAAGCTCCAGGGCACACAGTACGTTCTGAGTTCGTTCGCGGCGGCGGGATTCCTGACCTTATCGCGGTTGGACAAAATCCAAGCGGTACTACAAAAGAATTGGCTCTTTCATACGCATCGGCTATTGGTGGCGGGCGTACAGCTATTATCGAAACCACATTTAAAGATGAGACAGAAACCGACCTTTTCGGAGAACAAGCGGTTCTTTGTGGTGGTGCAGTTTCTCTTGTTCAAGCAGGATTTGAAACATTGACTGAAGCGGGTTATGCTCCTGAATTGGCATACTTTGAGTGTCTTCACGAATTGAAACTCATCGTTGATTTGATGTTCGAAGGTGGAATCGCGGATATGCGTTATTCAATCTCTAACACAGCGGAATACGGTGACTACGTTAGTGGTAAACGCGTTATCAATGCGGAATCAAAAGCGGCGATGAAAGAGATCTTAAAAGAGATTCAAGACGGACGTTTTGCAAAAGACTTCATCCTTGAAGGTCAAGCTGGATACCCACGTATGAACGCTGAGCGCACAAATGCAAAAGCTTCATTGATCGAGCGTACTGGCGTAAGTTTACGTGCAATGATGCCGTGGATTTCTAAAAACAAAATCGTTAACCAATCTACAAACTAAGAATTGCTTTTAAGCTCGTCATTCCCGCGAAGGCGGGAATCCAGCTCTAAAATACAAATTTAACATAAATGTTTCTTGATGCATAAGCACATTTCTTCTTTCCATTCTCTCTTTTCACTAAAGCATATTGCTGTTTTTTTATCATTGCTTATTATGATTTGTGTAGCCATTTTAATTGGTTATTTTATTGGTTTCAATCAAGCGAAAGAAGAGACAGATCGCCAACGTGAACAGACAGAGTTGCTCATGGGACAAATCAAAGAAATTGCTAAAGTAGATACGAATGCTTCATTAAAAGCTAATGAACAAAATCGTGAGATTGGTCATCTCAAAAAAGCACTTAAAGAGTTACTGGAACATGAATCTATTAGTGCTAATCATGAATATGCTCCCAAAGATAAAAAAGCAACACCTCCCCCAAGTGAGCCTAGAGCCTCTCAACCAGTAATGAAGGGCACTGCAAAGTTAGTTATTATCATGGATGACGTATCGTATGCACATGACGTAAAAGCAATTCGCTCAGTTGGACTACCTCTCGTTATGTCATTTTTACCGCCGAGTCCTCGTCATAGTGAATCAGCAACTTTAGCGCAGGGAATACATGGTTATATGGTACATTTACCTCTTGAAGCGGTTGATTTTAATGATGAAGAGCAGGTAACATTGAGGATAAGCGATTCAAAAGAGATGATAGCTTCACAAATCCAGAAAATTAAAAAACTTTATCCAGACGTTCGTTATATTAATAATCATACCGGTTCAAAATTTACTGCAGATGAAGATGCAATGGATCGATTGGTATCGGTAATGAAAGAAAATGGGCTTATTTTTGTGGATAGTCGAACCACTGCACTGAGTAAAGCAAAAGTGATTGACACAAAATACGGTATGCGCTATATCGGACGGGATGTGTTTTTGGATCATCATGATGGTGTAGAAAACATCAAAAAACAAATACGTGAAGCAGTTGAAATTGCTAAACGTAATGGAACCGCAATTGCCATCGGTCATCCACGACCTGATACCATTCAGGCACTCAAAGAATCCAAAGCTATTTTGAGCGAGATTAAGCTCGTTGGGATTGATAAAATCTGACAGATTGCCATATTTTTACTTTTTTTTCGTGATAGAGATATGATGATCAAAATCTAATATCGGATAGTTATATGTCTCAGAGTGTTTCATGGAGAATAAAAGAACTGGAATCTATGAAGAAATATCCACATGAGCTTTATTTTAAAGGCTCACTTGATTTGCTTTCCCGCCCTAAAATATCCATCGTCGGAACGCGTCGTCCTAACCCTTATACACGAGCCCTTACTCTGGAACTGTCTAAAAAACTATCATATGCAGGGATGGTAATTGTTAGCGGTGCTGCTGCAGGTGTGGATACACTGGCGCATCAAGGTGCGGGTGTTAACAATACAATTGCAGTGTTGCCATGCGGTATTGATATTCGCTATCCAAAAGCCAACAGTGATCTAATTGAGTCAATTGAAAATGATGGCTTAACTCTTTCTCAGTTTGAGCCTGATTTTATGGCAAGAGAATGGAGTTTTGTTGTACGTAATGAAATTGTGGTTGCGTTGGGTGAGTGCCTTATTGTTACTGAAGCCGATATTGGCAGTGGAAGTATGAGAAGTGTTGAGTATGCATTGGAAATGGGAAAACAGATCTATGTTCTTCCACATAGAATACGTGAGAGCGAGGGAACGCATAGATTATTGTCGCAAGGCAAAGCAATTGCGATAGAAGAGATTGACAATTTTGTTTCTATGATTACAAAATCGGCACAAAACGCGAGAGATGATACCCCATTTATAACCTATTGTCGAGCGATGCCGACGTATGAGGAAGTTATTGCACGGTTTCCAACTGAAATATTTGAAGCAGAACTTGGTGGCGTAATCGAGGTACGTAATGGGAGAGTAGTGGTGGTGTAAGACAGAGCATTAATGCTCTGAAGAGGTCTCATATCCATAGTGTTTCACGAGATAGTTAATAATGGTTTGTTGATCTTCTTTAGGGATGGGAGCTTTAAATTCGTTTACCATTTTTTGTATGGTTCCTTTCCAGTAAGGGCGGCTTTTTTTACCTTGGTTAAGGACATAACCAAATGAGTGGCAGATGAGACAATATTGCTGTACTACTTCATCATGATCACCTGCTGCGATCGGATATTCAACGTAGGGCATTTCAATAGGTTTAGATACTTGGGCAAATAGAGCGGAAGTACTCAATAATAGTGTAGCCAATAATAATTTCTTTTTCATAATCTTCCCTTACACAATTTTCACATTGACATGATCAACGGCATTGTATTGATATCCACCTGCATTCCATCCAATTTCATCCGGCATGGGCTGGATATTTCCGATACGATTGATGGCGCGTACCATGATAGTGTACTCCCCTTTGATTTTCGGCTCCCAATCATAGCTCCATGGACGGAATGCAAATTTACCGTGATCCTCTCCCAGTTTTGCTGCACTCCAGCTTTTAGCGTTATCAAGAGAAATCATGACCTCTTTAATCCCTTTGCCTTGATCAAATGCAACCCCGGCAATCTTGATACGAGACCCTTTTTTGATGGCACTTTCAGGTAGCGGATAGCCGATGACTGATTTGACTTTCATTGCGGCGATTGGTTTACGTTTGTATTCGAAGTCACTGCCTGAGATAACACATTCGCAGTCATTATCGGGAACGGTATACGCTACGTCCATAAAGAAGCTTGGTCTATATTCATCCATAATCATAATTTCGGACAGCATTTTAACCCAGCTATCCGAAAAATGCCCAGGAATGACGAGGCGTAATGGGAAACCATTGAGATAGGGGAGATCCTCACCGTTCATAGAGTAAGCAACGATGATTTGATCTTCAAGAGCCTCTTTAATTTCCATTTCACGAAAAAAGTCAGGAGTTTCTTCCATTGCCGGTTTTTCTAAACCATTGAGTCCAACCCATTTGGCAGAATCTTTCACTCCTGCATGAGTAAGAAGATCTTTAAGACGTACCCCTTTCCATACAGCGCATCCCATGGCATCATGATCCCATTGAACCCCATGCGTTGCTTGTCCTGTTACCGCATAATATTTACGGCTGTTACCACCGCATTGGAGGACAGCTGTTATTTCTGCTGGTTCAAATTTTGATTTTAAATCATCAATACTGAGAGAAAGAGGAGTATTAACTGATCCTTTTACTTCAAGACGAAATTCGTTTAAATCAACATACATCGGCATATCAGGTAAGTGCCATCGTACAAAAAATTGATCGTTTGGAGTGATTGCTTCGGTAAAGAGCTCACGACCTCGATTAGACGCTAATAGAGGAGGGCGATCTGAGATCGTTTTCATTGGTTTTTTTTCCGGAAATGCAACAACGGGAGGAATGAATTCAGGATTTTTGTTAACAATAGCTTTGGTTGTCTCTTTTGCAAATAGGCTTGACGCGCCAAGTAGCAGTCCAGCACCTAAAAAATTTCTGCGGGAAAATTTATCCATAATAGTTACCTTCGAAAGTAGTTAGCGTAATTTTAACATAAATGTGACTAATTTACACTATAAGCATAGCGTCGCCATACGAAAAAAAGCGGTATTTTTCATCAATTGCACATTGGTAAATAAGGTGTGTTTCTTCCAACCCTACGAAAGAGGCAACGAGCATAAGCAAGGTGGATTGGGGAAGATGAAAGTTGGTTAAGAGATGGTTGACACGCAAAGGGGGGTTATTGGGATGCAAAAAGAGGTTGGCTTCACCGTGAAGTTCATGGGTACGAGCATGGTACTCAATGGTTCGAGTTGATGTTGTTCCGATACACAGGAGGGGAATTTCTTGTTGGATGAGGAGATGTGCTTGGTCGGTGATATTAAAATACTCTGAATGCATCGGATGATCGGTGATGTGCGCGCATTCTACAGGTTTAAACGTTCCAGAGCCTACGTGTAAAGTGACAAAGGCATGAGGGTGAGAAGCACACATCTTTTCAAAAAGTTCATCGGTAAAATGCAGCGATGCAGTTGGCGCAGCAACCGCGCCTTCATGTACGGCAAAGACACTTTGGTATTCGCGTTCGTCTTCAGAATTATCTTCACGACCCAGATATGGGGGCAGGGGAATGTGACCAATACGTTCAAGAATAGGTAACAATTCTTCAAAACGCAAAAGCATTCCATCTTTACTAAACTGGACTTCGCGGGATCCATCTTCATGGAGCGCGGTAACTATTGCAGTAAGGGTGTCGTCAAAAAGAAGAGACGTTTGCTTTTTCACGCGCCCTTTGATGTAAACATTGAGAGTATGGGCATTGAGCGGACGGTTGATGAGCAGTTCAATAGTTCCGCCACTGGCTTTTTTACCGTATAACCGTGCTTTAATAACTTTGGTATCGTTAAAAATAAGGGCACACTCTTCAGGCAAAAACTGTTCTAATTGGTCAAATCGGGCATGAGTAATTGAACAATCACTTCGTCGGTAAACAAGAAGCCGCGCATGATCACGTGGATGGACTGGGTGGGTGGCTATGAGCTCACTGGGGAGTGAGTAGTCATAGCTGGATGTTAACATGGGGTCTTTAGTCAATCGTCTCTTCTTCATCTTCGTAGTCTAATTCAGGCTCTTCTTTGGGAGCTGGATTAACAGCTCGGACAATGAGAATAGAGATTCCATAGAGAAGAATCAAAGGCAATGCCATTAAGATTTGAGAGATGACATCCGGAGGAGTTAAAATTGCTGCAATTACAAAGATTAAAACGATAGCGTATCGAAAGAAACCTATCATCATTTTATCATCAATTAGTCCTAAGAGGGCAAGAAAATAACAAACAACCGGAAGTTCAAATGCCAGTCCAAACCCAAATAAAATTTTGGTAAAAAACTCAACGTACTCTCCAATATTGTACATCGGAACAAAAGAAGCGCTTCCAAATTCGATAAAAAAGGCAAATCCGATGGGGGTTACAAAATAGTAGGCGAAGGCTGCACCCATCAGGAACATTCCTGTCCCTCCTACGACGATGGGAATCATCATTTTTTTCTCGTTGGTATACAAACCTGGAGCGATAAAAAGCCATACTTGAGAGAGGATGACTGGAAGTGCTAGGAGGAGTCCGGCAAAAAAGGAAACTTTCATCGCAACAAAAAACGCTTCTGACAATTCTCGGGTAACAATCATCCCCATGGCTGCTTTACGAGAAATTTTTGCGGTAGCGGTTAGTGCATCAACAAGAGGAGCGGTAATCCATGCCAATAGCGCATCGTGAAAATTCCACATGATAAGAGACATAATAATAACTGCAACGACGCTGATGCCCAGACGTTTGCGCAGTTCAACTAAATGAGGGCGTAAATCATCAAACATTAAGCATTCTCTTCGAGGGATTTGGTTTCAATGGGGATAATAACTTCTTTGGCTTTGGGAGCGAAAGTAATAACTTCTGCCTCTTTGGGCGCGGAGGGGGCTTGGGCTGCAATGGTGTTGAAATTAAGATCATTTTTAATCGATTGAACTTCACTCCCAATTTCAGTGACGTTGGTCATCCGCTCTAGCTCCGAACTTGCATCCGTAAGCTCTTTTTTGTAGTTGAGAGCTTCTTGTTTCATCTCTGAAAAATTCATTTCCTCTTCGAGGGTTGCGCGGGCTGAATTGACCGTGCCTTTTACGCTACGAAAAAACTTAGCAATATCTACCATGGTCGAGGGGAGCTTCTCTGGACCTAAAAACAGTACCGCAATAATTGCGATAAGAAAAATTTCACCGATGCCCATACCAAACATATTATTTGCCTAATGCTAAAGATGGGGCAATTCTAGCAAAAAAAGAGTTAATATCCCTCAACTCGCAGTGCAATTTCATCTGCGAGGAGAAAATTTGGGTTAAAGTAGCGCCCATCGTGATGCTTCAACATGTTTTCTTCACAAAGCAGTTTTGCAGTTTTGAGCTGATTTTTAGAGAGGATTGCTTCATCCACCCCAATACAACTTCTAAATCCTAAAAAAAGTTTTTCACTTAGGAGGGCTTTTTTATCTAGGGGCTCTTCACTGATTTCGAGTGGATGTTCAATGTAATAGTCAATATCCACAGAAGGATAAAAACGGCAGTTGTCTAAAAAGCCAACCGCACCTGCACCCAATCCAATGTAGTTTTTCCCTTCCCAGTAGCCTAGATTGTGTGCTGATTTGCTTTTACCGAAATTGGAAATCTCATAGTGCTCAAATCCTTGTGAGGCTATTTTTTCAAAAAGCCATTGTGTGAGCACTAACTCTTCTTGGGCAATTTCGGGAGTTTTTTCAAAGGCAGTATGCTCTTCGATGGTGAGGGAATAGAGACTTATGTGATCGATAGGGAGCGAAAAGGCTTGGGTAATATCATTTTGTAAGAGTGCTTTGGTATCGCCTGAAACTCCATAGATGAGATCGACTGAGAGGTGTTTAAAGCCAATTTTTTGGGCATTTCTAATAGCATTGAGTGCATGAGAAGTGTTGTGGGCGCGTCCTAAGGTTTTGAGTTTTTCATCATTAAAACTTTGCACCCCAAAGCTGATACGATTGACCCCTAAAGCATACATCCCCTCCAGCCATTGGAATGTTGCACTGTTGGGATTGGCTTCGGAGGTGATTTCAGCGTTAGGAGCTAAAAAAGGGCGAATGGTGTTAAAAATTTCGGTATACAGACTCGGATCCACGGTTGAAGGAGTTCCTCCGCCGATAAAGACGGTTTCGATAAGACAGGAAGGATTAACGCCAAAACGTTTGAGCTCGAAATCGAGTTGAACACTAAGGGCTTGCATGTAGTGCTCACGCTGAGAGAATTTATCAACATAGGAGTTAAAGGCACAATAAGAACATTTACTGTCGCAAAAAGGGATATGAATGTATAAAAGCATACGGGATTATAGTATTTTTAATGGCGAATAGTTTACAATACGCGATAAAATTAACTAAAAAGATCATCCATTATGAGTCAAACAAAATTTTATCGCCCCAATGTTGCTGCGGTAATCGTTTCCCATGAGTATCCTGATAAAAAAGAAATTTTTATTGCTGAACGTAATGATATGAACAATGTTTGGCAGTTTCCTCAAGGGGGAATCGATGAGGGCGAATCGCCTGAAGAAGCTCTTTTTCGTGAACTTAAAGAAGAAATAGGGACGAAGAAAGTCGAAATAATCGCAGAATATCCAGATTGGATTGCCTATGATTTTCCTTCGCATGTTGCGGCAAAAATGACACCTTTTGCGGGACAAAAGCAACGTTACTATCTCGTACGTCTCAAAGAGGGAGCGAAAATTGATTTGGATACCAAGCATCCAGAATTTAAACAATACCGTTTTGTCAGTATGGATGAACTATTTGAAAACATTGCTCATTTTAAAAAGCCGATTTATGAACAAGTAATTTTACATTTTAAAGCGGAGGGATATTTGTAATGGTAATCGTACAAAAATTCGGCGGGACGAGTGTTGGCGATTTGGAGCGTATCCAAAATGTTGCCATGCGTGTTGCCAAAACACTAAAAGAAGGCCACCAAGTCGTTGCTGTAGTGTCAGCTATGAGCGGTGAGACGAATAAGCTGATTGCGTATGCTGAGCATTATACCGCCAGTCCTGAACGAAGTGAAGTAGATATGCTTTTAAGCTCAGGTGAGCGAGTAACAGCAGCATTGCTTTCAATTGCTCTTAATGCTCTGGGGCACCCAGCAGTTTCCATGAGTGGTCGTCGTGCAGGTATCGTAACGGATAATGTTCATACAAAAGCACGCATTGAGAGTATTGATCCCTCATTGATGCGAGAACAGCTTGCACTGGGTAAAGTCGTCGTGGTAGCAGGATTTCAAGGAGTAAGTGAAGATGGCCAAGTAACGACATTGGGACGTGGCGGATCGGACCTCTCAGCAGTAGCCCTTGCCGGAGCTCTTCAAGCGGATTTATGTGAGATCTATACGGATGTTGATGGGATTTATACTACGGACCCGCGCATCGAGCCAAAAGCCAAAAAAATGGATAAAATCAGTTACGATGAAATGTTGGAATTGGCATCACTTGGGGCTAAAGTACTTCAAAACCGTTCGGTTGAGCTCGCAAAAAAACTCAATGTTAACCTCGTAACCCGCTCAAGTTTCACCGATGCTGAGGGGACACTTATCACAAAGGAAGAAAATATTATGGAAAAACCACTCGTTAGCGGCATTGCGCTGGATAAAAATCAAGCTCGCGTATCTCTAAGCGGAGTTATTGACCGTCCGGGAATTGCGTCGGATATTTTTACCCGTTTGGCAGACAACAGTGTTAACATAGATATGATTATTCAAACGCTTGGGCATGATGGTAAAACCAGTCTTGATTTTACGGTACCTAAAACGGAATTATTGGATGCACAAAATATCGTCGAACAGTTTGTGGGTGAAGGTGAGATTAGCGAAGCCAGTTACGATGAAAATATTTGTAAAGTATCCATCGTCGGTGTGGGGATGAAATCACACACGGGCGTTGCGGCAAAAGCGTTTCAAACCATGGCGCGTGAAAACATCAACATTATGATGATTTCAACCTCTGAGATCAAAGTGTCGATGGTTGTTGCTGAAAAATACGCTGAACTTTCGGTTCGCTCACTGCATAGTGCCTATTCGTTGGATCAGTAATGCGTCAATTTGACCAGTGGACTCTTGATGCGGTACATGAGCTGGTTTGAAGAACAACGCTATGAATGGATTCCCCAAATTGTGAATGTTATGGATCAGATCATGCAAGGACACACTATTGTTGTTGTGACCGATCATGAACGACGATGGTTTTCGCACTATATTACTGAATCAATAAATAAGCGCACCAAAGAACGTCCTATGATACCAATCGTCGCTTTAGAAGCACTTCATCCTCATTTAAATCTGATGCGAGATGCTGAATCGATCGATATGCTTAACGATATGCTTGACCTCTCTTATAATGGAAAATATTTCTTTTGGTACATTGGCAAAGGTGGCGATGAACGTCGTGCTGACATTGTTAAGCGCTCCAATGGTGCCTTCATTTGGATGATGGATGAAAATTATCCCAATGCTTTGTTACTTAGATCGTATGATTCACACATTGACATCAAGCTTCTTCAGCTTTATCGGCTTCTTGATCGTACATTAGCCGGTGTATTATTTGGGGAGATAGATGTTCACGCTTGAGCGAGGAGGAATCATTATCACAGAGCGATTTGAAGAAAAATCACTGGAAATTGAACACATCTTATCGCCTTTGCGAAGTGTACGTTTTATCTGTGAAGATTTTAAAATCGAAGATGCTAAAGAAGTGATTGCCGAAGCGTATAGAAGTGAAGAAAATACTAAAACGCTGATTCTTGGAGCAAAAAGCTTCACCATTCCTGCCCAAAATGCTTTGCTTAAAATCCTAGAAGAACCTCCTAGAAATATTGTCTTTATTTTGATGGCTCCTAATAAAAGCACGTTTTTACCAACGGTTCGCTCTCGAATGTCTCTGCAAGTCGAGCAAGAGAGTAAAAAATATGAGCCGCTCTCTTTGGTATTGCGTCAATTGGATATTTCAGAAATGTTTAGATGGGTAAAAGAGCATGATAAGTTCAAAAAACATGAAGCAAAAGAGTTGATAGAAAACCTTTTTCATCATGCAGTGTATGAAGAACGGTACAGTTTATCTGCAGTTCAGATAGAAGGATTTGAAAAAGCATTTCGACTCATCGAGCTTAATGGACGGACACAAAGTATCTTGATTATGGTGCTAATGAATTTTCTAAAAGAAGCCAAACGTGCACGTTGAACATCTCTCCTCCTCCTTAAATCTTAAAAATGCTCTTAAAGAGCTTGATGTTGATGGAGGAGGGGTCTCCATTTTGAATGATAAAGGGCATATCCATTTCATTGCCATTAAAAATTTACATGTTGGGGCGGCCAATATTCTTAAGCAGGATGCTTTAAGTATCGGGGCTGATTTGGCAGTTCCAAAAGGGACAGTAACCGCTTCCACTCCTTTTGTAGATACCTT
>JAPLGN010000016.1 GCA_026390135.1 Campylobacterales bacterium
AGTCGTTATCCTCTCACGTCATTTATCCCATACTATTGCCAAACTAGAGGTCAACCCAACAACTTATTCGTTTGCACTCAAATACAATGGAGGAGCCTCTTCAAGTATCTCTACTACCATTGACAGAGCATTCAGCGAAACCCTGATACGTCATATAGCCGTTGAGACCACAATAAAGATCGATAATCTCCCCCACAACGGCATTCACAGTATCTCCATGTCAGCCTCCAATTTTACTTCCACAGCTAAACCAAAAACGTTTTCCCTGTTCGATCGGGATGATGATGAAAAATCTCGCGCATTAGGGGAACAAGTTACGAAACTGAGAGACAAATATGGTGTGGATATTTTACGATGTGCAATTGAGAAGGGGTAGGGGGAGATAAAAACGAAGCCATATTGTGAAGCTAGCGATAGAGAGTGTTTTGACATTATAAACCAATCAATACTACCATCTGGGTAAAATATCAAATAAAATCAATTCACATATGTATGGAGAGCCATTGATCATTCTCGACTTTGAAACTAACTCTGCAAATATCCATGACGTGATCGAAGTTGCAGCGTTTCGGATTAAAAGAGAAGAGGGTACTTATGTCATTGCCGATACTTTCCATCGTTACTACTTTTCCGAATATGAAGTCAATCCTTACGCTCTTGCTGTCCATAAACTCTCTCCTCAACGAATAGAACGATTACGTGCGAATGTTGATTACTCGGAGTATTTTGCAGAGGACCAGGAGTTTGTAGAGTTTTGTCAAGGTGCTAAAACACTTGTCGCGCACAATATAGCGTTTGAATTGCGTCATATCGGTGCGCTTTTTTGCTTCGAAAAACATTTCTGTACGATGAAATCTAATAAAAAGATTGTCGGGGCGCTCAATGTCAGAGGGAGTCTTAAAAACCCGAAGTTGCTTGAGACTTGCCGGCATTACCGTATCGAATTTGATGAAGATCAGTATCATAGCGCCGTTTATGATGTTACGAAAACACTGGAAGTTTTGAATAAGATGAACAGTACAGGAATATAGTTCTTATGACATTTAGGTATTTAACCTACTAGATGCTGTAGGTATTCCCGCATCTGAAAATATCCAATCATCGCCTCAAACATCATCCGCCATACAACTTCGCAGATTAAAAACAAAATTATAAACGTGAAAAGCATCCTTGCCGTAAAAAGTGGAAAAATACGTGTCAGTACCTCTTTGGTCTTGATGACTAAAGAGCTTTTATACCAAAGAAAGGCGGGGATGATCAGGGCACCGATATAATATGATGCAATCAATACGGGAATTGAGATAAATGATTCGAACGAAAAATAGTTCATTGCATAGCCATTAAATTAAGTATTTGAAATTTTCATGATTTACTAAGGGTGTCGCATACCCCGCTGTTCTTAATCGCCTCTTTGAGTTTTTTACACTGCATGTTCTCAATATAGAGAGTTAACCACGATTCCACCCAATAGGGGATCTCTCGATCTTCATTTCCCCAGTTGCTGATGGTTGCCCCCGTAGTCCCTAATATTTCACCAAATTCTTTTTTAGAAAGATCGGCTGTCTTTAGAAGATTGTTAAAAATATATTTGTCCATTGGTTTCCAAATCACTAAATGTTAGTGAATTTTATCTAAATCACTTCAAATGTTTACTAAATCGTTTAATTTAAGCTATTTGATTAGATTAAATAAGTTAAATATATCTATATGTGATTAGTAATAACGAGACAACGATCAAATCCGCGCGTTCTAAAATCATTGTATTGCCTAAAACAAACAAATAATTAGTAAATATATATAAATACAAATATATGATTATATTATGGCTTGACACCATAAACATTTAGTTATATAATATCACCATAAACAAACAAATGTTTGTTTTATAAATACAAAGGATATATCATGACACATGTTTATTACAGCGATATAGATCTTCGAATTGATGAAGAAGCAAAAAACATCATTATTAACCCCAAAGGAGAGCGGTTTTATTTTGTGAAATATGAAGAGATGGGAAGTATATTCCGGGATGCGATTGTTCGCTTTGATTCAGAGGAAGAGAGATACGAGATCGAAGGGAATCAAAGCCTCTATAGCGAACATCGCGGCAGCAGCTTTAGTTATGAGAAGATGCTGTGCCTTCATCCTAAAGAGCTGATTAAAAAACATAGTTTTCTAGGAATTGAGTGGTATTGGGTTGGGGGCGTTATGAAACGGGAAATCCGTACCGTCTATAGCTGTCGTCATAAACAGTATTTGATTCAGGAACGCTCCGCCATCATGAGCTGCACTGTGAATGATCTTCCATGAATTTTCCTATATACACCAATGAAATAGAAATCTGGTTTGTTTCTTTTTTGCTCTTTGTGGGCGTCATATTCATTCTTTTTGGTAAATCATTTGAAAAGCCATTTTTTGGTGCGCTGATTTTAGGAGGGGTAATCTTTATCTTTCATTCACAGCATACTGTTTATGATCATCAGCAACATGTATTGAAACGTTTTGAGGAAGGGAAAGCACTTGACTGCGGACTTTGGAGAGGTGAGGGGACCTTAGTGTATGGCAAAAATGGCTGGAAATGGGAAAAGGAGATTGGATTTGTGAAAGGGGATACGATTTTAAAGGATCCAAAACTGTGTGATGTAATCGGAGAGACATCGCCAGAACCCTCCTCAGTCCCTTACTGGTTTTTGTATGTCATCAGCTTGATGCCTCTATTTGTTTTGCGCATAGTGACTTTAAAGTGGCGTGAACATTTTGATGCAGAAGTAAAACGCCAAGAGGACGAAGAGGCCCATGCAGCAACACCTATTAAAGCATCAGAGGGGCACCTTGAGAGAAAAGAGGATAATTATGAGTGATCTTGGAATATATGTGATGTTTATTTTTGGGGTAATGCTTGCCTTTGAAGCGCTAGAAACGTATAAAAATGTTCAAAACAAAAAATACGATATTGAGGAAAAAAAGTTAGCTTCAGTCAAACCATCAGATGCTGGTATAGACTTAAAAACGCAAATCCAAGAAATGCATGCAAGCTTGCCTAAAATCCAGCGTCCGGCGATTGTTCGGTTTGACAGTGAAAGCATGCGGGCATTTGATACCCTTAAAGAGCACTATCCGATGCAAGAGGATTCATTGTTAGGGGTATTGGTGAAAATAGGCCTCCGTGTATCAAAACATCTTGACCGGGAGAATAACGATGAGTCCCTTTGATATGCAAATGATGGCCATTACGTCATTGATCGTATTGTTTACGATGTTCATGAGATTTATTGATAAAAAAATGGTCATTGCAATAGCAGGGCTGTTTGTGGTGCTGGCCATGGTTTGAGGAGATGATGTGTGCAGTCGGAAGGATAAGCTTCATTTTTACTCGCAACACTTCGATGCAGGCGGTGAGATTGTTTGCCAAGATGCCAATTCCAACCCATTGCTGATTTCACAAACTAAGAGATGGGAACGTAAAGGTCGATACTTGAATAAAAAAGATAGCAAGCGCGGATATTGTGAAAGCGGTATTAGCGAAGAACAGATTTGTACATACCGAAAGAAGTATCCAGAGTCTGCGTCAAAGAAGAAAATTCCGGAGATAAACCATGAAGATGACAATGACCAGAGCAGTTAACGCAAGAGAGCGCTATTACACGGTGGAACTTTTTCCAAACCTCTTTGGAGAGTGGCTCCTTGTTCGAACCTATGGATCACTTAAAAAGCTCAAACCCACCGGAGTGATCCGGCAAATCTATGAGAGTGCCGATGAGGCTATGGAGTATTTGATCACCTTTATTCAAGCTAAAAAGAAAAAAGGGTATTCGCAAAGCACCCAAATAAACAAGAGTTACACGGAAATTATTTTCTTTTCGTTACAACACATAGTTTGCAAAAAATTACACAAAAATATAAATTAGTAGTATAATTTCTACTATTATAATAGTAATATAAAGGATTTATATGCTTGAGCGCAGTATTGAGATATTAGTGACAACGGCGTTGTCTATTTCCCCAATCGTCCTTTTAAAAGGTTCACGTCAAGTTGGTAAATCAACACTTTCTACTCATCTCAAGCTGCATTATGTCGTATTGGATGACATCAGTATCCGACTTAGTGTCAAAGAAGATCCTATCCGCTTTATTCAAAGGCTTCCTAAGCCTGCTTGTATCGACGAGATTCAAAAAGCACCTGAATTACTAGAAGCACTCAAGTTATATGTAGATGCCAATCGGAGAAACGGGGATTTCCTTCTTACGGGAAGCGCAAATATTCTCGACATGAAACAAGCAAAAGATACGTTAGCCGGGCGTATTATTGAGCTTGAGCTTTATCCTCTGAGTTTAAAAGAAAAATCACTTGACCCTAAAGCCAACTGCATTGATAATTTATTTGAACACGCATTTAGTGTTAAGCCGGTTATGTATAGCACTATTGTAGAACAGATCATTCGTGGAGGGTATCCTGAAGCACTCAATCTCACCACTTCCATGCAGCGGAGATTGTGGTTCTCTTCGTATATCAGCACGTACGTTGAACGTGACGCGAGAGATTTAGGAGAATTGCGCGATATTGACAGCTACTTTCGCTTTTTGAATATCGTTGCACCACGCAGTACGCAGATGCTAGTTAAATCGGATTTGGCCAAAGAAGTAGGTGTTCGTGCAGAAACAATTGAAAACTATTTGGGAATTTTAGAGCAGACATTTCAAGTCAAGTTGCTTCGTCCCTATTTTGAGAACATAGGTAAGCAGTTCGTAAAATCTCCAAAGCTCTATATGAACGATACAGGGCTTATGAACTACTTTTTAAAAATTGCGACCCCTGAAAATTTTGAAGATTCAATGTACAAAGGTGCCATTGTTGAGACATTGATCTGCAATGAATTGATGAAGCATCTGAGTTTCACTGAAATACCAACAGATATCTATCATTACCGAACCAATGACAAAAAAGAGATAGACTTTATTCTCAAGCGCAATGATAAAATCATTGCTATCGAAGTAAAAGCTTCTATGAGTGTCAGCAAAGAGGATTTTAAACACATTGCAGATTTCCAAAAAAATAGTTCAAAGGATATTTTTGGTGTTGTCTTTTACATGGGGGAGCACGTATTATCATTTGGAGAGACGCGCGTAGCGATTCCCATAGGGTTCTTTTTTTAAATATGAAAGTAATAAATAGTACAAGATGATAGACTATTCCTTCCCCCTTTACCGTCCTCCTGCAGAAGCAGACAATATCATCATTCAGGCAACCTATGGATGCAGTCATAACCGGTGTACGTTTTGTTCCATGTATAAAACCAAAAAATATCAGATGCGCGACATCAAAGATATTTATAGGGAAATAGATATTCTCGCCAAACATTATCCCGATGCAAACAAAGTCTTTTTGGGCGATGGAAATGCTTTATCGCTGCCAACAAAAGTTTTAACCGATCTGCTACACTGTCTCAGGCAATCATTTCCAAAGCTTAGCCGAGTATCCGTTTACGCGACTGCTCAAAACCTTCTTGAAAAAACCGAACAAGAGTTGAATTCTCTTAGAGACAACGGCTTGAGCCTGATCTATTTTGGAATCGAGACGGGAAATGATGTGCTGCTGAAAAAAATCAATAAGGGAGTCACTTCCAAGCAGATGATCGAAGCGCTTTATAAAGCCTCCAATGCCAATATAAAAATATCGGTCACTGTCATACTTGGGCTTGGTGGTGAAGTCTATTCCAATGAACACATCAGGGATACGGCCATTATTATTAATGCAACGAGAATCAATTATCTCTCAACGCTACAGCTTGGATTGGAGGAGGGGGTTAAGGAGCGGTTTTACCAGCACTTCGACGAATTTACAATGTCCGATGACGTTCAGATATTAAAAGAGCAAAAGCAATTGCTTCACTTGCTTAATCCCGTCAATAAAGTGATCTTCCGATCAAACCACGCATCAAACGCTTTACATCTTTCTGGAACCCTTACCAAAGATACAGAGAGACTTATTGGCGAACTTGAGACTGCTTTGATCATAGGTGAAAGGGCTTTTGTTCCGTCATGGTTTCGAGGATTTTAAAACTTATATTTTCTGAGAGGTAATTATCTTTCGGAAACTTAGCTGGATTTAAGTACCTCTTGCTTATTGATGATTTTTGGTTTCCGACACATTGAACTTTTTTCAATTAAAAACAAAAAAATCTTTCATTATCGCACATTTAATTCCAAAAAGCAAGTGTTTTTTACTTTTGTTTTTTTTACTTTCTTTGTATTTCTGCTCTTGACTTTTCCGAAAAAAAAGCCCCCGTTTTTTTCACGCAAACCCCCTTCAGCTCGCCATTTTTACGCAAAAAAATTTGTACTTAAAACCCTTGCGCAGAATGTTAAAACAGTGTAAACTTTTACCAGTTGCAACCGAGAACGTTCTCAAAATTTTCCTGATAAAGAGTGGTGATTAGCTATCGTCTCTCTTTATCAAACAATCCTAAATCCTGATCAGATTTTTGCCATTGTCACCAAATATTTAAAAAAAAGACCCAATCTGAGGAGGATATTCCCATGTCTAAAATTTACCATACCAACTGTGATCTCGCACTTGATGAGAGCCATAAAAGCATACTTGTTAATCCAATGGGGGAACGTTTTTACTTTATCCCCTGTGAAGAGCAAAGTTCTATCTTTACCAATGCCACTCTTAGTATTGATGATGAAGGGCGTTATATCATTGAGGGGACTCAAACACTTTATAACGAGCACAATGGAGTCTCTTCAAGCTACGAAAAGCTTTTATGTGAACATCCAGCCGAACTGATCGTCAAACGCACCTTTTTGGGGCTTACATGGTACAAGGTCAATGGAATGATGAAACGAGAAGTACATTCCCGTTACGTATGTCAACATAAAGCCTATGTGATCAATGAACGTCTTGAGTTCATATCCAGCACTTGTACATCGGAGGTGTGAGATGTTTGAATACATCAATGGATGGGAATGGCTTCCCATCGTACTCTTTACCTTTGCAGGCTTCTTTATGATTCAATTTGTGGAAGATATAGAGATGACGTGGCTAGGGGTTATTGTCTTGACGATGATTATGGTGATTGCATACAACACCTCAGAAAATAATCAAGCCAAAGCATTTGTCTTACAGCGTTTCAATGAAGGTCAAGCTATCGAGTGCGGTCTATGGAGAGGTGAAAGCGCCCTTATCGATTCTCATAACGGCTGGAAACATGTTCCCAACCTGGGATTTGTAAAAGGAGACCAGATTCAAAATGACCCTGGAATCTGTAACGTCATAGCTCAAGAGGCACCTGAGCCTTCTGTCGTACTGTATGGGTTTGCCTATATGGTTTTATTAGCCGTGAGCTTTTTGTTTCGCAGCATGCATAAAGGAGATGATAATGAATGAATTAACGCAATTAATACTGCTGAGCCTGTTCTTCTATGCCCTTGGATTAGGAACTTTAGTCCTTATCGGATTACGCAAAGCATTGCTCTATTGGATTGGTGTCCATGCAATAGTCGTTGCAGGGGCTGTCTGGTTCTTTGAGTTCAAATGGATCTTGCTGGGAGAAATTAGTTTTATGATACTGGCTTCCTATTACGCCCTGTGGGTCTTCTATGGTGAAGGTAACCAATGTATTCGTGACATAAAAGAATTGCACAATGATGAAAAAGGAAAAAACAATGAACGAAATAAATGACACCACTTTGCTCATTATGGGAACGATCTTAATAATTCCCGATGTGTATCTGCTCATGGTGTTTAAAGATATAAAAGTAGTAATCGCAGGGTTAATAATCTTGATCGGATCGCAAGTCGCTGTTTTTGCTTTACATGTGGATCCTTATTGGCACGTGATGGCTTTATTGTTGTTTCCCATAATTATGATTGGGTACATGACCGTGAAGATCAAGCAGCGTATCAATGCGGCACTTAAGCGTATTGCGCAGCTTGAAGAAGAAGAGAGACAAGAAAAAGAACGTGAGGCACGCAAAGAAAAGATACGCGCTGGTGCAGCGGAAATGGCAGATCTGTATCGAACAGATCCCAAGCTCAAAGAGTTGAATGATTTCGTCGGTGATTACCGTGACGACGATTCTGTATAGAACCGTCAATGAACGGGAGCGGTATTACCTCGAAGAGGTTCTTGTGCCCTTTGGGTACACAATACAGCTTCTTCCCAATCTCTTTGGGGAGAGCTTGGTCATACGCACCTATGGCTCCAAGAAAAACGTAAAAGCAACCCGAACCATTCAAGAGGTCTATGCCACCCAAACAGAGGCACACCACAAAGTCGATGTGTTGATCGCATCCAAACGTCAGAGGGGGTATTACACCTCCCAAACAGTAAAAGGAAGTCGCCATGAATAATAAACTACTCATGATACTGCTCATCACAATTGTCACGGGTATCTTTACTCTTTGTTCTCCTGTCTGTAAAGTAAATTGTCATAGTGAAATCATATTTGGCGGTGCATTGGTACTGATAGGTATTTCAGCAGCCATTGGGCGATGGCTAAATAA
>JAPLGN010000033.1 GCA_026390135.1 Campylobacterales bacterium
GACCAAAGATAAAATTACTTTTTATCGAAAACGCCCTCAAGTGCGAAGTTAAAGTAGCCCGTCTTTTTGCATTCTCTCTTGCAGAGCAATAAGAATATAGGCACTTACTGTCCCCCCATGAAAATCACGTATTTTAATTTCCCATTCAACAGGCAGAGTAATAAGCTTTTTCATTTTGGCTTTATCACTTTTTACGACCGCTTGACGTTCATTCATAGCTGCTGAATCTTTTACTTTTTCAATGTTTTGCAAAAAGCTTTTTTTGGCCATAATATATCCTTTATATATGTATTTAATATTTTTTAAATATTTAAAAGACTTTTTATCTCTTCAAATAAATTATCCATTTCCTGATCCGCTTTGCTGAATATTCGATATTCTTTAATGCTTTTACCTTCTCCGACGGAGTTCGCGAAATCCACTCTTTGACGTAAAATAGATATCAGAAGATCAAAGTGATCGGAGGTACAAACAAACTCGATTAGGTCACCAAATCGCTTCATGGCTGGATTGATGCTATTGAACAAAATATTGGTCTTAATGGTCTCACCTTGAATTTCCGAAAGGCTTTTGAGTATCTCTTCATATTTTTGCAGACCCATTAAATCAAAGGGTTTATCGCTTACAGGTGTAATAAGAAGATCAGATGCCATAATAGCTACACGATTGTAGGCACTGTCAAATCCGCCTGAATCGATAATTGTCAAAGTATTATCCAAGTCATTTTCTGCATAATGAGCCAGTTCCTCGGCGGTATTAAAATGAAGCATTTGTATAGGATTCATTTTCTGCTGTTGGCGAAGTGCATTGGTAACGGTCAGCGATCGCTGGGTATCAAGATCAATAATGCGCGTATCGATTATTTTTGAAAAATTAACGGCAAGATTCCAGGCCACGGTTGATTTTCCAACGCCGCCTTTTTGATGTGAGAGAGTGATTATCATATATACCTTAAATATCTATAGAATATTAAAAGTATATACTTTAGATACTTAAATTAAAAAATATAATTTAAGAATTTACTTTGAATTAATGCGCTTAAAGTCTTTGAATACAGGCTCTTTTTATAGCGCATAATATATCTAACTAGATTACTGGATGCGATTCTATATAAAGAATTGTTTTATAACGCTAATATAATCTTGCTATGATTGCAGTTATATAAATATTTATCGGAAATGATGATGAAAATTGTTCTAGT
Source organism: Campylobacterales bacterium (assembly GCA_026390135.1). GTDB lineage: Bacteria > Campylobacterota > Campylobacteria > Campylobacterales > Sulfurimonadaceae > Sulfuricurvum. Next base: position 1,202 of record JAPLGN010000033.1, read on the forward strand.
TATAGTGTGCTTTACATTTATAACAAATGCATACGCAGAAAAAAAATGGATTCCTATAGAATCAATAGGTTTAAATGAAAAACTTAAGCCAGATAGCAATAAATCGTCTTTACCTGTTAATAAATGGATAGAAAATGCACAAGTTATAAAGCACTTGTTAGACCATACAAGTAAAGATGATGAAAATTCAGAAAACAAAAAAAATTGGTATGATTTTGATAAACTACAGAACGATTGACATAAAATTTTTAACGCATCCCATTCATAAATGGGAAATATGCTAAAATTATAAATAACACATTCATACTCAAGGTTGATCATGCTTTTTAATCCCACTCCGATAGAACGTCTAACTACTCTAACTACTCAATTGATTGAAAAACATGCTGCTGAAAATGATGAGCTTAAGGTTCTTCGAGAAGAAATTGCAATGCTTCAAGCAGGTCTCAAGGGTAAAGACGATGAGATTGCTAAACTTGAGAACGAATTACTCGAAAAAGATATTGAGATCGAAGCCATCGTTTCTAAAATCGAAAGCTTGTTGGGATAATTGTGAACGTCTCTCTTACTCTCAATGCCAAGCGATATGATATTGATGTGGAGGAAGATTTTGCTCGTTTTCTAAACACTAAAATGAAAGAAGATTTCCATATTGATGGGAATAATGATCTCAAAACACTTCTTCATGCTTATGTTCGTCAAAATTTTGCTCTGTATGAGCAAGAGAAACAAATTTCTGTCTTAATTGATAAATTTCCAAACAGTTAATTCTCTTCACAATCTCTCCACAATCTTTTTTTATACTGCTCATATCTAAAAAGAATCTCTTTAAGGGGTTCTCAAAGAAGCGTATTTATACGCTGAGCTTCCTGCTGAAGGAAACACAGTGTTAACGTAGCCAGTCGGGACGAGTTCCGATGGCGTATAAATTAAATAGCAGGAGTTTATGATGAACAAGTTTTTACTTTTAGTTGCCTCTATGGCTTTGGTTGCCTCAATGGCACATGCTGATGCGAAAAGTGGTCAAAAAACGTATCTTAAATCGTTTAAAGCATCATTTGGAATGAACGGAACGAAGTTCGCTGCAGATCATACTGTAGCTGAATGGGAAGATCTTTTTGCTGATGGTGCAAAAGGATTTATCAAAGAATATGGGGAAAAATTTCCTAAAGCGGTACCGATTTTGACGAATCCTGACATGGCGGACAAGCTCCAAGATGTGGGTGATTTTGCCAAAGAATACGGCAGTGATTCGGGCAATGTTCCGAGTTGTGGTTAATGAAAATACATTGAAAACATAAGCACAGATGTGCGCTGGGCTTCCTGCCGAAGGCATTGTGCCCCTTGTGGGTAAAACTAAGCGTTAGCGTAGCCGAAAGGGACTTTGTTCCTTCGGCGTATAAAATAATAAAAAAGGATTTACAATGAAAACATTACTTGCCCTATTAGGTCTAACACTTATGTTGAATGCTGCGGACGGTTCTGCGCTGTTTCAAAAATGTGCCGCATGTCACGGTCAAAAAGCTGAAAAAGCAGCTTTGGGAAAATCAGAAGTGATTGCCGGCTGGAAATCTGATAAAGTCCTCGATGCTCTTAAAGGGTATAAAGCGGGTACACGTAATACCAAAGGGATGGGCGCTTTGATGAAAGGGCAAACAGCAACACTTTGTGATGCGGATATGAAAGTTCTTGCGGATTATGTTGCTGGTTTGAAATAATCTTTCTCTATCCCGTAATAGTGTGAGCTCTGGCTCACACAACAAACTGCTATAAATTCTTACTCACCCAGTTTTTCAACGAATTAGCATCAAGTGCCCCCGAAATTCTGTCGATCTCTTTGTTATTTTTAAAGACCATAAGAGTTGGAATACTTCGTATACCAAATTTTGCTCCTAACATTTGCTCGTTTTCTGTATTGACTTTAACAAACCGTGCTTTCAGCGGAAATTGTGCTGCAACAGAAGTAAAGATTGGGGCCATCATCTTACATGGTCCACACCAAGGTGCCCAAAAATCAACAACAATAGGAATATCATTATTGGCAATAAAATGGTCAAAATTGCTTGCGTTAAGCTCAATAGGATGAGTGTCAAGCAATGATTTTTTGCAATGTCCGCAATTGGCTTCGCATAACTTTCTTTTTTTGGTAACGCATTGGTCTTCAAGCAGTGAGGACATACGACGGTTATCTTATCCATACTTTTTCCTATTTTATACTTATTATAATCGGTAAATCTAAAATTTTTCTTCAAGTATAGCTGCCCTTGTAATGGAGCCCATTCATTAACACGCAGGGGATATAATTACGAAAATACAATATTAGGGAGTAAAATGAAAAAAATAACTTTTATAGCGATAGCTTTTATTAGCAGTGTATCAATGCATGCGGGTGAAATAGATGGAAGTGCAGTACTTGGAAGTGCATTAGGTGCGGCAGCTGGGTCAGCGATTGGTTCAGCCAGTGGAGGAAAATCGGGAGCTATTATTGGTGGCGGTGCAGGCGGTGCAATTGGTGCAGCTATAGGAAGCAATCAGGGGTCGAATAATAATAGAACAACCTACTATAGCGACGACCGTGGTTACCACAATGGGCATCACAAGCATCATAATGAACATCATGGTGATCGCGATTAATAGATAAAATTAATCGTTCCACTCGATACAAATTTTTGTCCCTTTTTGTATTTCTGATTCGATTGAAATCTTAAAGTTATATTCTTTTGCAATCATGGCAACGATGTGCAAGCCGATTCCAAATCCTCCGACGCTTTTGTCGGCACGGGTATAGCGTTCAAAAACCCTTTCTATCATTTCTTCTGGTATACCAATACCATTGTCTTCTATGCAGATCCCCTCACGATTTAAAATCACAATAATCTTTCCGCCCATTCGATTGTATTTAATCGCATTGGAGAGAAGGTTGTCGATGACTCTAGTGGCTTTGGTGGAGTCGATGGTGATAATGATTTCAGTATCGATATGTACCATTAAATCAATCTTTTTTTGCTCGATTCGATGGCGAAAATAGTCAAGGCGTTCGTGTAGTAAATCGCTCACATTGAGTTTTGTATTTAGAGTTGCGAGATCGTGATTGAGGATAAGGTAGGTAAGATCATCATAGAGTGTTGAGATGGTACGTGAGGCGATTTCGATTCGTTTGAGTTTTTTTTGTACCATTTCAGGAAGGTCACTGTCGCTTAGTGATTCGATGTTGGTGAGGATAGCACTGACAGGTGTATTGAGCTCGTGAGTGGTATCTTTGATAAAATCATCGAGCAAGGCGATGGCTTCGTTCATAGGACGTAAAAGAAGGCGTGAAAGTCCAAAGCCAACGAGGGAAAGGATCAGGAAAAGAAGTGAGCCAAAAATGAGAAAATATTTCACTGTTTGACTTTGCCATAGCTCATCATCCGGTGTTTCAAAGACGAGATAGTACTCTCCCAATCCATAGGGTGCGAGCGGTAAAACGAGGTGAATGAAGCGTGAATCAAGATAGATGTTTTCATTAAAATCGATGGAGTGTTTGAGCGTATTGCCGATAAGAATATCTTTGTCGTATCCATATAAAGCGGTTTTATACGCTATGTCTTGCGGAAATTTTTTTAAATCGTGGCCATTTTCAAGCCATTTTTTGACTCTTGGGATATAAGTTTCACTTTGAAGCTGCATCGCAAGACGGTGTGATGAGAGCATTTGAGATCGTTGAAACTGGTAATAAAGGGTACCAATGAGGACTAGAATCAAAATGCTCATCACTCCATACAACGCTAAAAAGCGTTTTAAAGTACGGTATTTAGCGGAATTGATACCCGAGGCGTTTGTGGCTGACAATACGCTCACCTCCTAGTAATTTACGAAGAGTTTTGATATAGGTACGCAGACTTCCATCGCTTGGAATCTCATCAAAATCCCACAAATGTTCCATGATGACTTCGTGAATTAGAAGCTCTCCTTTATGCTGTAAAAAGAGTTTGAGAAGTTTATGCTCTTTAAGTTGAAGGTTTTGTTCTACACCATTTATTTTTAAGACTTGGTTGATCGTATCATAAGTGATACCGTCTCCTAAATCAATGGATTCGCTGATGGGATGATAAAAACTGCGTTTTAGGATGGTTTGGATGCGCAGCAGCAGTTCTTTGAGAGCGAAGGGTTTACGCAAATAATCATCTGCGCCACTTGCGAATCCCTCTTCAACATCGTCCATGGCATTGCGTGAGGTGAGAAAAATGGCAGGAGTACTGTTCCCCTCACGGCGAGAGTTTTTTAGCAGGGAGAAACCATTCCCATTTGGGACGTTTACATCGAGCAGGAGAAGATCGAATTTTTGTTCATACAAGATATCCTCAGCGCTGGAGGCATCATAGACGCAAACGACTTCGTACCCTTGTTCGTTTAAATATTCACTCACACTTTCCGAGAGATTAGGGTCGTCTTCAAGAAGGAGGAGTTTGGCTTTTATCATAATGATAGTTTACCCTAAAAAGTATAACCTACTCGTAATGCTGCTTCATGATCGCTGGCGCTGTCACTCAGCCCATATCGATAATCTCCTAAAAAAAACCAATGAGAATCGAGAGGAACGATAACTCCAAACGAAAGCGTTTCAATGGGGTTAACGCCTGAGTAGATGCTTTGAGAATTGCTATAAGATGCGCTGACCGATTTGTTTTTACTCCCGAGATACCTAATGCCAGCGTAGAATGCATTGGTATTTTGGTAGTTAAGAAGATTTCCAACATCGTTATCATTTACCATTGTATAGCTATATCCGCCAAAGAGATTAATATTTTTATCAAGAGAATATTGAAGAGAAAGGGAAGCCAAATAGTCGGCTGCTTCATTGCTGTAACCCGTAGAATAAGTAGGTGCAATAATTCCAACTCCTGCTTGAAGCATGAATTCTGTGGTTGGTTTAAAAAGATAAAAGAGGTTGATCTGTGAGTCATTCCATCCGCTGTCGCTGTAGGTACTGTCCTGTGATTTGAAATAAGAAGTGAGGAATTGAGCTGAAAAGTTGCCATGGTAGATATCCGCTTGCAAAGTAGCGTTGGATGTTTTCGTATTCTCCAGAGTGTTAGCGTTCATACTAGAGAGGTTAAGCCCCATGATAATATCGTAAGAGGTTTGGGTGTAAAGCGATGAGGTTGTGCACCCATACGCATCAGCGAGATCACTAAAAGGGGTATTGGGACACTTATCTATCGCGTCATCAACTCCATCAAAATCAGCATCTTCCGCCCCATATACATGAAAAGAAACCAGTAGTATGAGGTAGAAAAATGATATTTTATTTTTCATTTTTAGCGTCTATTTTGAAAATTAGGCTGCGTATTGGTATTCATCTGACGCTGTGCCGAGCCGTTTCGATTCATATATTGCATTGGCATACCGGAGAAATTATTTTGTGAACCTTTCCCCATTCCTGCACCCATACCGCCTTGGAGCTTTTGCAATGCTTCATTTCTCTCATTTTCATTCATCAGGGCAATTTTTGTTTTGAGTTGATTCATCAGTTCATACCGTTCATTGGCAGGAGCTTTCATAATTTGATCAATTTGGGTATCAATCATGCTATCGCATTGGGCAATCGATACCAAGATCATTATCGTAGATAAAAAAGGTAAAAATTTCATAGACACTCCTTTGTATTTAAATCGTTATGATAACCTATAAAGATTAGTGATGTATTAGTGCATGTAAATCGAGGGTAAACCTTGTACCTTGATGTAAAACGCTTTTAATATCAATGGGAATTTTGAGTTCATCACACAGTTTTTTTACGATATGCAATCCAAGCCCTAAACCTCTTTCATGCTCTTTATAAAAACGGTCAAATACTTTTTCAGGATGCTCAATTCCTTTTCCGTTATCATCAATATGAAGTGTTTTGGTAGCAGAATTAATGGAGATCCATACGGAGCCATTTTCTTTGTTGTATTTGCATGCATTACTCAAAAGATTGTCAACTATTCTGGTTATGGCATCTGGATTGGCATGAATTGAGAGGGTGGTACTGTCAAGAATAAAAGAGACAGAGGGATAAAGCTTTTGAATCGTGGCTACACGATCTTCGAGTAACGTACGTAAATCAATACTCTCTTTTTGAAGAGGATGACCTTCGAGATAACTGCGTAAATTGTTTCCCAATGAAATCATCGTCTCAATACTTCGCTCAATACGTTGAATTTTTTTGGTCTCACTAGCGGATACATTTAAGAGGCTGACATTAAGTCTTAGGCTGGAAAGGGGCGTATTGAAATCATGAAGAATGTCACGACTAAACTCTTGAGTTAAATGCAATGCCTTTCTCAATGGATGAAGTGAATACAGGGAGAAAAGTGCGGAAATAATCCCTAAAATAAGAAGCGTTATCAAAAAATCTTGAATCAGGGAATCTCGTGCCTGATGCAGAATGACATCGAAACGCTCTTGCGAGAGATGGAGTTTAAGTGCATATTTACCGCTTGGAATGGAGAATAGGGCGTAATATCCTGTCTCATCTTGATTGAGGAGATAAAGTTTTTCTGTCTGCAAAGGTGCAAAATCAAAAGTGAATTGTTGACATTTGAGATCAAAACTGCACACTTTCATCTCATTAAAAACTGCTTCTTCGAGAGTATGCCGCTCTTGTGTGTATTCAAACCAAAAAACCAAACCGCTTAAGAAAGACAAAGAGATGAAAAAAACCAAAAAACTTTTGATAAATGACTCTGTTTCAGCGTGCTTCAAGACGATACCCCACCGCGCGTACATTTTGAATTTCCCAATTCGTTGTAGTCTTGAGCTTATTGATGGCAACACGCAGTGCACTGTCACTGGGATGTTCCATTAGATCAAACAGACTCTCTTTTGTGAGCGTTCTGCCGATATTTTGGATAAAAAGCCGTAACATCGGAAGCTGAACATCTCCGAGCGTAATAAGTCGCCCTTCTTTATGTACTTCATTATTCTGTGGATTAAAGGTAATCTCTCCATGTTGGATAACTTTTTGAAATTGAGTAAATTTGGCATCAATGCGTACGAGTAATTCTTCAGGAAAAAAGGGCTTTTTGAGATAATCGTCTGCACCCAAACGAAAACCTTTGGAGATTGACGCCATATCACTCATCGCACTGATGAAAATGACGCGGGTATTATCACCTGCCGCGCGAAGCTCTTCGAGCAGCTGAAATCCATTAATCTTTGGAACATTAATGTCTAAAATATAAAGATCATAGAGTGTATCGAAGCTTGCCTCGGCAGCCTCTTCACCATCTTTGACCCAATGAATATCATAGTGAGCCTCTGTAAGCATCTCTTCAAGTGTTTCACCAAGGAGGATATCATCTTCAAGCAATAAAATCTTCAAAACTTCCTCCTTCTCATTATGCTATATTATAGTTAATAATTTTAGAGTTGTTTGTTAAACGCTGCAAGATGATTTGCACTGCCGGCACGTAAATTTTCATAGACGGTTCGAATATCAGCAGGTAGATCAGTGACGCTTAACCGTGTATCTATATCTTCAATATCTTTTATCTCGATAGCTTGCCCTACTTTATAAGCTTCCGTCAGGGATAGATTTCCTTGTAAAATAAGGGCATCGTATAATGCTTGCAACTCTGGTAAAATAAATTCACCGACTACCGTTTCATTGACCTTCGAAATATCAACACCATATTTTAAACATAAACTTTCAACGGCGTCAATATGCTGTTGTTCTGAAAGCTGAATATTCGCAAAAGTTTTTGCTGTCGGATATTTTTGCCCTAATACGTTGTAAACATCACGTGCTACTTTTTCTTCTTGATACATAAAAAGCAGATCTGTTTTGATCTGCTGGGGTAGCACTGCTTCCAGCGATGTACTCAATCCGGTGATTTGAGCGTCAACCCCGGTTGTGTTAACAACAGAAAGAAATTCGGTGTTATTTGCTTCAGCAGCAGCTTTGATTGCATCAATTTGTGAACGAACTTGTTGAGCGGCAAGTAAACGAATGGTACGTGCATCTGTTGTTAACGTTAAAGTACTCATCAAATCCGCTTCCGTATTTGCCAAGGAGTGAGCGATAATTTTAGCCGCATTATGCGCTATGATATGATTTCTAGCAACATAATCTTCAGAAATATTGATATCACTCAGACCCAGTTCGGTTTGTAAATTGCTCATGGCTTGCGCAACTGTCAATGAGGAATTTAAATCCATATCTCGCGTTACTAGCGTTGTTAATGGAGAGATAAAACTTTTATTTTCTGCTAACGCTTTAAAATGCCATTTTTGTCCGATAGGCTGGTTTGTATCCAAATCAATGGTGTTTTCGTCCGCTTCAACGATCAACGGAAATCTAGTTGCTTCCGTCGATGGAAGGGCAAAAGTATATTTACCCTTACTGTCCGTCATTACAAATGGCTCATCTGTATCACAAATATCATTGAAGTTTTTATCTATACAAACTTTTGCTCCGACAAGATACCCATCGGCAACTGTTCCGCTTAGGGTTGTCGTTGTATCGGTTGCTGTGACGGTACTGGTCGTGTCATCACCTCCACCACATCCTGCTAACAAAACTGCAACGGATACTGCAAGTGACAGAGACGCTATTTTTTTTGAAAATTTCATGGTTTGCTCCCATTTTTTTAGATATGGGAATTTTAATATAGAAGAGTTAGCAGAGGATTAGTGGTTCAGCGCAGTTTTGGAACGAAAATAAAGATAAAACGGTATCCCGAGCAAAATAAGCCCAAGTCCTGTAAGGGATTCAAGTGGGCGAGTGTAGATTGCATTGACGACAATAACGGCACAACAAAGTAAAAATAGTATTGGCACCAGCGGATAGCCGTAGGTGAGAGTGAGTTTTCCTTGTATTTTGAGACGGATCACAGCGATTGCTCCAAGTCCATAAAAAATGAAAGCGGCAAAGATGAGCATATCGGTGAGCTGATCGAACGTACCACTTAGGATGAGCAAAGATGCCCATGTCATCTGTCCGTACAAGGAGATATGCGGGGTACGATAACGTTTATGGACGTTGGAAAAAGGTTTGAAAAAATACCCCTCCTTGGACATTTGATAATACACCCGTGCGGCTGACATGGTGCTTGCTTGTGTCGCACCAAACGTCGAGACCATGATGAGTATAGAGATAACAGTAACCCCAAAAGAGCCCATAACGATTCCTGCCACTTCTACGGCGGCAATACTCCCTTCTTTGGAGCTTAGGCGTGCAAAATCAGCAGGGGTAAGGACTTGGAGATAGGCATAATTGACCAAGACATAGAGTAACATAGTGATGGCTGTTCCAATGATGATGGCTCGAGGAACGTTTTTGGTAGGATTTTTGAATTCACTGGCCATATTGGTGATATTGACCCATCCGTCATACGCCCAAAAAGCTCCGAGCATGGCGGTAAAAAAGGCACTAATACGAAGTATGTCTCCCATTTGATTGGGATGCAATAGTGGTGTTGAAGCAGGTATTACAGCATTGTTTCCGCTATAGCTAAGCCCCAAACCAATAAGGAGTAAAATACCTAAAATTTTAGCACTGGTAACAACATTACTCAGCCATCCTCCCCCCTCAACACCACGAATATTAAAGAGGGTCAAAAAAACTAAAGCCGAAATGGCGATGAGTTTAATGGAAGCATTTTGAAATGGGAAGATTACCCCTGCAATGCTGAGAGTGCTGTACGCTTCAAAAATGGGGGGGATACCACACAAATTACCCAATGATTCGGCGAAAACGTAGGCGATGGAGGCGATAGAAGCGGTACTGATAACCGCAAAAAAGCTCCATCCGTAGATAAATCCGAAAAATCCCCCAAAAACATTTTTGAAGTATTGGAATTGCCCTCCTGCCTCTTTGGTGGTCGTAGCCAGCGATGCAAAGCTAAATGCTCCCAGCATCGTGATAAGACCTGCAATAACCCATGCCCACAAGATGAGATTTCCATCCATAAGCTTAGCAGACATAGGGGTAATTTTTTTAAAGACTCCAGAGCCAATCATATTTCCAGCAACAAGAAGAATGGCGGTACCAAGTCCAAGGACTTGTAGGAGAGAAGGTTGAGGCTTTTCGTGCACTATAGTATTACTTGTAGGCGCATTAACCCAGCACGCCCAAACTGTTCTTCATAATAATCACTTCTTTTTTCATCAATGACACTGAATCCTAGTTTTTTGTAAATAAGTTCCGTTTCAGCAGAGCCTATTTCGATCATAGTTTGGACTTTTCGGTATCCTTTTAGTCGTGCGGTGAGCATGCTTTTACCCACCATCTCTTTAAGGATTCCCAGACTTTTAAACTCAGGCTTGACCATCATGAAATCGCATACCCATGTTTTATTGTCAATTTCAGGTTCGCACAGCAAATAGCCCGCTATTCGTTCATGATACGTTTCGTCAATGCCCACTTCTTCGAGTGCGCGTGCAAAAATATCATGCGTAGCGATACGAGGCTCATATCCGCAGATCGTACCTGCTTTTGAACCATCTGAGAGGGCAATCATAAAGTTGGAAAAGTGACAATAGCTTTTGGTGGTAGTGAGGGTAAACTTTTGGAGATATTCCAAAAGTATCTTTTCATCATTTGTATTAAAAATGTAATCAAATATCCCCACTTTTTTTCCAGAACGAGAGCTTTCCAATAATGCTTCAGCTATAAACTGTGCATCTGCTTCTTCGGCTTTTCGAATGGTTATGCTCATCCTCTGTACCCCCATGATTTTCATTATGCTATACTACCTAACTTTAAAACAAACTAAGTTCAAGCTGGAAATATGTCTAAAAAAATTTCACTTTTTTTTATTTTCCTACTGATACCCCCTTTATGGGGATCACAGCAGCTTATTGTTGTGATTTCTCCCGAACTAAATTCAACCAGCGGTATACTTCAAAGGTATGAAAATGAGGGATATTGGTATAAAGTAGGAGAGGTTATTCCTGTAATACTTGGACGAAGAGGCTTGGGGTATTCAAGCTTGCGTCAACCGCAAAAAAATGAAGGAGACGGCCGATCCCCTGCAGGGGTGTTCGATATTGGTTCAACGTTTGGGTATACCCGTGAAACCAACTCCAGTATGCCGTATTTTCATGCCGATGAAACACTTATTTGCGTAGATGACATCAACGATCCTTTTTACAATAAAATGACTCTTCTAAATCCGTCAAATCCCCCTAAAAGTTTTGAGACTATGCGCCGAAATGATGATTTATATCGTTATGGTGCCGTGATAGAGTATAACAGAAGAGCTGAGAAGGGAAGGGGGTCGTGTATCTTTTTTCATCTGAATCGTCCTACGTATACCCCAACTTCAGGATGTACGGCAATGGATGAAAAACCACTTTTGGAATTGTTACAGTGGCTTGATCCAGATAAAAATCCGAGGCTGTTGCAAATACCCGCAAGCGACTGCAGAGAGTATCAAAAAGAGTTTGAGGGGATAGAATGTAAGTAAGGGTCATCCTCGGGCTCACGTGCCCTATAGGATATGACCCGGGGATCTATCTTAGTTATTAACCACGTCTACTTTCGGTGTTTTATCCGTAGAAGCAGGAAGCATTGGATAGATGACTACAGGTTTTTTACCTTCGAGTGCTTTAAGGAATGTTTCGATCTCATTGGTCTCGGTATCACTCAAGTCAATTCCCAATTGAATACGTCCCATCTCTTTGATAGCTTCGCCAAGAGTTGCGATTTGACCGTTGTGGAAATAGGGAGCTGTTTCGGTGACATTTCGAAGCGTTGGTACACGTACCATACCGTTTTTATCCCCTTTAAAATCTCCAATATTCATATGTTTGTAGGGAGCAACGGCACCAAATGCCTGCATCGTTCCGCCCAATGCGATGTCATTGTGACAGGTTGCACATCCTTTGTCGATAAACGTTTTAAGCCCTTTTTGCTCAGGTGCAGTAAGTGCTTTTTTGTTACCGTTTAAGAAGGCATCATAACGTGATGGAGTGACCAATGTACGCTCATATACAGCGATAGTATCAGCGATTTTTTCAAAGGTAATTTTGACATCTTTACCATACGCCTTTTGGAACATACTAACGTATTGAGGCATAGATGTAACGACACCGGCTACGTGGTCTTTTGGAGCTGCCATTTCAGGACCTGCTTGCATAGGGCCCTGTGCTTGGTCTTCGAGGTGAGGGCTTCGTCCATCCCAAAATTGTTGGCTGTAAAATACTGCATTATAAACAGTAGGAGAGCTTAGATGATGCGGGTTGGCTGTCCATTTGTGTCCGATTGCGGCACTCATACCATCAACACCGCCAAGACTTAGGTTATGGCAAGTATTACAGCTGATAAGACCGCTCTTAGAGAGACGAGGCTCAAAATAGAGCATTTTTCCCAGTTCAACTTTTGCCGCTGTTGTTGGATTTTTAGGATTAGAAGTGAGCTTCTCAAGCGCTTTTACATTAGAAGGCATTGGTTTTAAACCCGCTGACTTGGCTTCATCGGCTAATGAAGCACCCATAACTGCTGTTGCTACAAGAGCACTAAGTAATAAGATTTTCATGAGACTCTCCTTATAATTAAAATAGTTATACATTGTAGCATATTTTAACAAATGGAGAATTATTTTCCTCTAGAATCTTTCCAGTTCTTGCATTACTGTTTGACGTTTGGTGTTTTCAAGCCGTTTACATGCGACTTCAAATGCTGCGGATTCACCGATGATGGTACAGTGCTTTTTCGCTCTTGTGATAGCTGTGTATAGGAGTTTAGTATTAAGCATAATGAGGTGTGAGAAGCTCATTACCATCACAATATTTTCATACTCCATCCCTTGAACTTTATGGACACTTAGTGCATAAGAGAGACTGAGTAAATCACGTACTTTCTCATAGGTATAGTGAACAATCAGCTCCTCATTGGGGTAATAGATACTGCAGAGTTCCTCTTCTTCATCTATTTTAAAAAGCAATCCACACATGCCGTTGAATATCCGTCGCTCTAAGGGATCGCTTTGCTCTTTGAACTCTTCCGTCGTATGGGTAGGCATATTTTCATTACGAATATGAACCACTTTGTCAAAGAGACGAAATTCACCTTTATGGGTTTTTATCTTTTTTTTTGGATTAGGATTAAAATACTCTTGTAGCAGTAGATTGAGATTATCAACTCCAAGTGCGTGCCCACGCATGGGTGAGATGACTTGAAAATGGTTGAGATACTCTTTGATTTTTTTGGTTTCAAGATAGGTGCGAGAAACACTAAGATGAGAAAGAGCAGCTTGAGCAATGGAAGCGAGAATATTTTGGGTATTGGTCTGCACTACTTCGTCAAATTCACTGCCGCTTAGGTTTTGTTTGAGGGCGTATCGGTTGGAAATATCAACAGGAGTGAAAGTAAAATCATCATAAATATCACCATAGGCAGGAATAACTCCTTGACGTACATCATTGGCGATGAGGGCGATAGCCTGATCAGAGCGTTGGCGATAGATGTGGGTAAGAGTAACGGTAGGAGCGATACCTAGAGCAATAAAGTCACTCAATGGACTTCCAGCACCGATAGGGGGAAGTTGTGCGTCATCACCCACGATGATGATGGTGGCGTCGGAGTCGATTTTAGAAATAAGCCGTGCAAACAGAAGTGAATTAATCATAGATGCTTCATCGATAAGGACGACATTGTACGGCATCTTATCCTGACTCTCAAATTTCACCAAAAGACTTTGAATGGTGGCACTTTCATATCCGCTTCGCTCTTTGATTCGTTGGGATGCGATACCGCTGAGGGCACAGGTAATGATGGTTTCTCTCGTGTAGCGTGTGTTCAGTAAATCCAAAAGGGCTTTGGCTGTGGTACTTTTCCCCGTTCCGGCATAGCCTACAAGGAGCAGTAATTTACATCCTAGATTGATGCGCTCTAAAGCACTTTTCTGTTGCTCACCCAGAGTCAGAGAATGTTCGCTTAAAAAGGTCTCTAAATCATCAGTGAGACTTTGGTCCGTTATTTTGGTCCGTTTTTTGAAGTTGTCCACCAAAAATTTTTCTGCTTCATAAATGCGATCAAGTGCGAGTTTTCCACTGGATAAAACAACGATACTTCCCTCGTTGATTCTATCCAGTAAAGCTTCTTCATAAACACCATTGTTTCCTAGATTCAGCAATCCATCGAGCTTCGTAAAGAGGATATTTTTTTCGATACAGCTGTTTCCCTCTTGGTCGCAATACTCACTGAGGGTAAATTCCATTGCGGCTTGTATGCGTCTGGGGTCATGATGATGGAGTTTCATGTTGAGCGCAATCTCATCCGCTTTTTTAAATCCGATGCCATGTATTCGCATAAGAGCGTATGGATTTTTTTGGATGGCCTCGATGGGATTCTTGACTTCTTTCATTGCAGTTGCAATGAGACGCAGGAGGATCGGTGTAACGCCAAATGGAGCTAAAAACTCTCCCAAAAGGCGCATCGAGCGAAATTGTTTCCAGCCGTTTGCCAACCGCTCCAGCCGCTTTTCATTCATCCCTTTGATTTCCAAAAGTTGTTCGATATTATTTTCTAAAATCTCAACCAGTCCTTCTTGACCATATTTTTCGATCAGCTCGGCAGTGAGTTTTTTGGTAAATCCTTTGACAACACGGTTGAGAAAAAAGAAGAGTTCGTTTTGATTGACGGTGAGGGATTGCGCATTGAAGGTTTTTCCGTAGCTTTTGTGAACTTCCCATTCACCTTTGAGTGTGATGGCAGCATCTTTGAGATTTTCTACATCACTTTCGTGATAGTGAGCACTGATTTTTTCACCGCTTTTGAGGGCAGCGATAAAAAAACCGCCGTTTTCGTAGATGATTTTATCGATTTGACCGATGAGTGTTTTCATGGAAAGATTGTAGCGTTATTGTAAAAAGAATAAATTTATGTGGCTCATAGACATATTTTTAATCTTTTAGCCTTTAACTCGTGCGATTCTTGCCTCTTCTTGTGATTTATACAGTTCGGCACATCCCTTTGAAAGCTCGCGGATTTTTAGAATATAGTTAGCGCGCTCTGTTACAGAAATTGCTTTGCGTGCATCGAGAGTGTTAAATGTATGGGATGCCATCATGCACAAATCGTATGCAGGGAGGGGAAGTTCTGCTTCGAGACATCGTTTACATTCGGCTGATTTAGATTCAAATTCAGCGAAAAGCATAGCGGTATCGGCGATTTCAAAATTATATTTGCTAAACTCGATCTCGCCCTCTTTATGGATATCACGGTACAGAGTTTTACCATACTTGTTTTCACTCCACACGATATCAAACACGGTATCAACCCCTTGGAGATACATTGCCAGACGCTCGGTTCCATAAGTGATCTCAACCGCAACAGGATCGCACGCAATGCCTCCTACTTGCTGAAAATAGGTAAACTGTGTCACTTCCATCCCATTAAGCCACACTTCCCAACCCAGACCCCATGCACCCAGCGTCGGAGACTCCCAGTTGTCTTCCACAAAACGGATGTCATGCTCTTTGAGGTTGAGCCCCAAATATTCGAGACTTTTTAGATAAAGTTCTTGGATATTTTCAGGGCTTGGTTTGATAAGGGCTTGAAACTGATAGTAGCTTCCCAAACGGTTTGGATTTTCGCCATAACGACCATCAGTGGGACGACGGCTTGGAGCTACATACGCTACGGACCACGGTTGTGAGTCGAGTGAGCGCAAAAAAGTAGCAGGATGAAACGTCCCGGCACCCGCAGGTATATCATAAGGCTGAACGATAGCACACCCTTGGTCATTCCAAAATTGTTGAAGTTTTAACAGCATATCGCCAAAAGTTATCATAAAAATTCCTGTAAAAAAAGTGGAATATTATAGCCAAAGTGACCTTGTAGTATTCGTCATTCCCGCGAAGGCGGGAATCCAGCTATTAATTATCCATCTTACAGATAATAGAACCGATTTCATGTCCAAGCGAACGCGACACTACAGAACATTTTATTTTGAGTAAAAAACAGATATTCTTTCGTGTAATGGGTGTCATACATTCATAATTGCCCATCCCTTTTGCAATGATAACATCGGCGGAGTCAAAGAGTTTTTTGGATTCTTCGGATGCACGTTCATAGACAAATCCTGGAGTGTTGACGCCACTGTTTATGAGGTTACAAATTTGATCCATCTTGGCTTCTTGAGCCTCTTTAAGAGTAACGTCATTAATAATAAAATTGCCTCGAACCATGTAGGTGATCTCTAAATGGGGGTAGAGGATTTTTAGATGTTCGATGGCTAATGCGTCAAAAAGATGTTCGCCGGTATTGTCCCCGATGTAGAGCAATGTTTTTGCATTTTTTAAGTGTTCGGCCAGTTTCACAGAGTCATCATGAGAAAATGGAGTATCAAAGACTGAAGTAATCGCACTGTGCAAATCAAACGCTACTTCTGCCGCCAAATCGATAACATTTCCTACCACCGCCGTTTTGAGTAAAGCCATAAAGGGATTATTGCTGTGTTCTATTGTCTCACGTAAAAATGGCATATAGTGTTGAGCTTGTGCGGTAGCGTGTTTTTTTTGCGTGTCATAGAGATCGATTTTATTGGCAAAAAGTGCCATTTGTTCATACAAGGGCGCTGCTAATACAGGAGGAGAGAGTGTAAAATCAGCAGTTGAAAGAGAGGCTTCGACAAAAGATACAATTTTATTTGTTAAAATATCATTTGCAGCTATGGCTTCGCAAACACGTTCGCTTTGGGCAATGATGCACCCGATACACTCTGACTGTATATTCATAACGCCATCCGAGCAAAGCCCGAATTGGCTACGCTAACGCTAAGTTTTCTTCGGCAGAATGCCCACGCTTCGCTTATCATTGAGCTGCATGCTCGTCAATAACTTTTCCCCACATGAGTTTGTATTTGCGACGCATAAATTCTACTTCTTGAGCCGAAAGTTTGAGCTGCTCTGTAAGGATTGCGATGGTTTTACGGTCTTCATCGTAAAGTTCTTGGAGAGAGCCAAGCGCTTCTTTGAGAAATGCATTTTCATTTTTAATCGACTCAATTGTCTCTTCTTTGGCAATGAGGACTTTTTCGTGGAGGTTGATAATGGTACCGATGGTTTTTTCGACGAAACTCGCACCGATAGTAATATCTGCATGGGAAGTGCTCAATTCGGTTATCGATGCAGGAATTATTCCTCCCATCGCTTGAGATGGGTCGATGAGGATTACTCCTTCTTCCACAAAAGTTGTCAATTTACCGCGAACGATCAATGCTTCTACTTCTTCAGGAGCCATTTGCGTCAAATCGGCATATTCATAAATACTCATCCAATGTTCGTGCATGTCGCTACCTTCGTATTATTTAAAAGTTTAAAGCAAAAGGTATACCTATTATAAAATTGTTTCGATTTCCATGGAATCCATTTCAACTTTTTTTGCTTTAGAAATACGATCTTCTTGAAGTTTCATTCGAAGTTCTTCGTTTTCGAGTGCCAAAATCTGCATAGCAAGATAGGCTGAATTGATAGCTCCAGCTTTACCGATAGCCACTGTTGCAACCGGCATGCCTGCTGGCATTTGAACGGTAGAGAGCAATGCGTCGATACCGTTAAGTGCGGATGCGCTCATAGGTACACCGATAATAGGTTTGATCGTTTTAGAGGCAAGAACACCTGCTAAATGGGCAGCCATTCCAGCTGCTGCGATAAATACCTGTGCCCCTTTAGCTTCCGCTGCGATAATATAATCTTTGGTACGCTCAGGGCTACGGTGAGCCGAGGAAATGATAAGCTCATATGCAACACCAAATTCTTCAAACGTTTGTGCGCACGATTTCATCACATCAAAATCGCTTTTGCTCCCCATTATAATCGATACAAATTTCATTATTTCTCCTTGTGTTTTTGAATGCCGTCATTCCCGCGAAGGCGGGAATCCAGCTATTTTTAAAGATGGATCCCCGGGTCAAGCCCGAGGATGACGAGTGTGTATTAACATCTAGTCCCCACTCCCATCTCTTCTGTCGCAGGAATACGAAAAAAGGTAAAGGGAGGAAGTAGACAAGGCAGTTTAAAGCGGTTAAGATTACCGCTGTGTACTTGATCCCATACTTTTCCATTTTCAGCAAGAAGCTGTTTGAAGATAATAATCCATTGCCCGTCTCGTTTTTCGACTGTTCCGATTTCATTGTCACACGCTTCGATTAACGTATCGGAAGGAGCGACGATTTCCATGATGTCATTGGGAAATGTTTTATATTTGCATTCAAAAAATTCTCCTGATTCATCGACCATTCCTGCTACTTGATGTGTTCCCATCATCATGGTAAAATCAAGATTTTGTGTATCATGTTTCTCAAAAGGGCGATTGATGAGATAGGCATCGGTAAACCCGCGATTTTGCATCGTGTTCAATTCTTTTTGATACGCGGCATCATCAAATTTTCCCTCATAATAATCATCAATAGCACGTCGATAAGTTTTAGCCGTAATCGCAGCATAATAGGGCGCTTTGGTCCGCCCTTCTACTTTGACCGAATCGATCGCACCGCTTTGTAAGATTTCACTCATGTGAGACGCGAGATTAAGATCTTTAGAATTCATGATATAGGTCCCGATTCCCTCATGTTCTTCGAGTTTGAACAGTGTCCCCGTCTCAGGGTTAGCAGCGTACATTTCATAGGGGAAACGGCAATCATTGGCACAGCTACCACGGTTTGGGACACGCCCGCTTTGGAGTGTGGAAATGAGACAGCGTCCACTGTAGGCAAAACACATAGAACCATGAACAAAGACTTCGATTTCCAAATCAGGAAGTTCGGCTTTGATTTGAATGAGGTCTTTGAGGGAAATTTCTCGTGCCGCGATAATACGGCGTGCCCCCATATCATAATAGACTTGCGCATCCAATACATTCATGACGTTCGCTTGCGTTGAGAGATGCAGTGGAATTTGAGGAGCAATCTGATGAGCGAGTTTAAGAACCCCAGGCGTGGCAACGATAAACGCATCAGGCTCGAGGGATGCCATGGTAGCAATATGTTCTTTTAAAAGTTTGAGCTGTGAGTTAAAAGGGAAGCCATTGATGGTAACATAGACTTTGCGTTCACGTTCATGAGCGTAATCAATCCCCTCTTTAAAGCTTTCCAAATCGAACTCTTTACCCGATCGGATACGAAGTGAAAAGTGGCTAACCCCGCCATACACAGCATCTGCGCCGTAGTCGATGGCAATTTTGAGTTTTTCTAGATTTCCCGCAGGGGAGAGGAGCTCAACTTTTTTCAAAATGATAGATTCTCGTTTTTAATAATTTGAGAGAATTTTAGCGAAAAAAACCTCTACTTTTGCCCAAACGAAGCAAGTAATGCTTCAATGTCATCACTGCTAACAACGTCAGCGGTATCAGTATCTCCATGGATATGTACCGCTGAGGCAACCCGTTTAGAATCATCGATTTTTCCTGAGAAAAGATGATTCATATAGTTGGATAAGGCACGCATAACATTGATGACTCGCTCAATTTTTTGGCGATGAATGTCTTGGTATTGCATAATATCCATAACATTCATAATAGCATCTCCGCCATCTTGAAGGATCTGTTCCACTGCATCAAGTTTTTCTTTGGCTTGCGTATTTTGGGTCAGTTGTGTCTCAAATGCTTCAACGTGAGGAAATTTAGCGTGCAATGTCGTAAAAAGAGCAAGATTGGAATCAATGATTGCTTTGACATTCTTAATATGCTTTTCACCATCCCCTAAATCGTTACTGATTATTTCGATGAGATCAAAAATTTCAGAAGCTTTTGCTTCACTTTCTTTCGTTACATCATCCAGCTGATGAACCATTTTATTGTCATCCGTCGGTGGAGGAGGCCAGCTTTGCGTGGCTGAAGCACGGTAAGCATTAGAATTGTCAATGTCGTTTAATACTTGATCAATCTCTTCTGGAGAATCAACCTCCTCTTGAGATTCGTTGATTTCATCCATCTCTAAATCTTCGTTCATAAGAGCATCAAGTTCTTCTTGCGTCATAATGGCTACCTCATAAAAAATTGCACTATAATATCATTAAAATGATTATTTTCAATAGGAAATACGATGAAAGTTGACCTCCACAATCATACCGTGTTGTGTAACCAATGACCCACAGTACCGAATGGAATTTTCACAAATGCACCTGTATGAGCAATGGATACAAGAGGCTAAAGAGGATTATCAAGGTAAGATTAACCTATTACTAGGCTATGAAGTTGATTATCTTCCGGGATATATGGATGAGAGGGTTCTAAAGCGACCTTGTGATTATTTGATTGGAAGTATCCATTTTATTGATGAATGGGGATTTGACAATCCAGAGTACATTCATCGCTATGAAGGTATGGATATGGATACTCTTTATGCCCGTTATTTTCATCTGATTGAAGATATGGCAATGAGTGGAAAGTTTGACATTGTAGGTCATTTGGATTTACTCAAAGTTTTTAAGTTCTTCCCTAAAACAGATATCCGAATTTTGGCAAAAAATGCACTAAAAGCGATTAAAAAAGCCAATATGGTCATTGAAATTAACGTCTCAGGTCTTCGAAAACCCATAGGTGAAGTGTATCCGTCTCCGTTATTACTCGAATCCATAGCCTTGTTGGATATACCGATTACCTTTAGCTCAGATGCTCATCGCCCGGATCAAGTGGGGATGTTTTCGGATGAAAGTGAAGCATTAGCGCGGTCTTTTGGGTACAGCGAGTGTGCCACTTATTACAAGAGAGATAGAGAGATGATTAAATTTTAGGCACTTTACATTTTTACAATTAATATTAATTTGCTATACTGTTTACAATTTTATTTTTGAGGTGAAATGTATGGGTAAATTTGTAAACAGTGTAGAAGAGTTTTTTACTTTTTCTAAAGAGAACGATGTTCAATTCGTAGATTTCCGTTTTACTGATATTAAAGGGACTTGGCACCACGTTACTTACCGTTACAGTGCAGTTAACGCCGGTCAATTCGAAGGCGGCTTACCATTTGATGGTTCATCAATTGATGCATGGCAGCCAATCAATAAATCAGACATGTTGCTTATTCCTGATGCAGAGTCAGCATTTATGGATCCTTTTACTGCTGATCCAACCGTTATTGTTTTCTGTGATGTTTATGATATTTACAAAAAGCAAGCGTATGAGAGATGCCCACGTTCAATCGCAAAAGCAGCACTTAAGCATGCTGAATCTTTAGGTATTGCTGATGCTGCTTACTTTGGTCCTGAAAATGAATTTTTTATGTTTGACTCTGTAACTTTTGTTGACAACATCAATGAAGCGGGTTATAAAGTTGATACCGAAGAGGGTGGCTGGAATTCAAACAATGCATACCCAGAGAATTACAACACAGGTCACAGACCGGGGACTAAAGGGGGTTACTTTCCAGTAGCACCAACAGACTCAGCTGTTGATATTCGTGCTGAAATGATGCAAGTAATGGAGCAGGTTGGTCTTGAAGTTATTTTGGGTCACCACGAAGTTGCTCAAGGGCAACATGAAATCGGTGTCGTATTCTCTGATATCATCGGTGCAGCTGACAATGTTCAAAAATACAAGTATGTTGTAAAAATGGTAGCTCACCTTAACGGTAAAACTGCTACATTTATGCCTAAACCAATGTTTGGTGACAATGGTAATGGAATGCACGTTCACCAATCGCTATGGAAAGAGGGTAAAAACCTTTTCTATAAAGAAGGAAACTACGCTAATATCTCTGAAATGGGTCTGAACTATGTTGGCGGTATCTTTAAGCATGCGCGTGCAGTTGCTGCATTTACGAATCCAACAACCAACTCTTACAAAAGATTACTTCCAGGATTTGAAGCACCGAGTGTATTAACATACTCCTCTCAAAACCGTTCAGCGTCTTGTCGTATTCCTTACGGTGCTGGTGAAAAAGCGACTCGTATTGAGATGCGTTTCCCAGATTCTACTGCATGTCCATACCTTGCATTTGCAACTATGATGATGGCTGGTCTTGATGGTATTATCAATAAAGAGATTCCAATCGGTCCAATGGACGAAGATTTATATGAACTCTCTTTAGACGAAATTCGTGAAAAAGGTATTCCTCAAATGCCTCACACGCTTCGTGGTTCATTAGAGTCACTTATTCGTGATAATGACTTCTTAAAGCCTGTATTTACGGATGAATTCTTAGAAGCATATCGTCATTACAGATTTGAGCGCGATGTATGGCCAGATGAAGGTCGTCCAACTGCTTATGAGTTTAAAACTACCTATTCTTGCTAATCTTTTCTACTGTTCCCGTTTATACATACGGGAATAGTAATTGCCTTTGACTGAACGTATTTATCTAAAATAATTTTCTTGATAATTCAATTCTAAACTTCATTTTTTAAATCGTCTTCACATTTTACTTTACTTCATTAAGCACGTATCTCTTTGAATTTTCAAGAAAATTATTTTAGATGTGTAAACTGTAATATTAATTGGAGATTCCCGCAAAAGCAGGAATAATGAGAGGAAAAATTTAGTCGATAACTTTCGGACCTGCAGCAGAATAATCAAATCCACTTGTTCCATCGGTATATTTTTTGAAGTTTTTAATAAAGAGTTTAGCTAAATTATCACGTTGAACAAGATACGCATCACGATCCGCCCAAGCATTACGAGGATTAAGGATTACAGGATCGATCGATCCGAGTGTTTTTGGTATATGAAATCCAAAAGTATTGGTAGTATCAAATTCAGACTCATTGATTGAACCGTCTAGAATAGCATTGATACATGCACGAGTATCTTTAATACTCATTCGTTTTCCGACACCGTAAGCACCGCCTGTCCATCCCGTATTAACGAGATAAACATTAACATGATGCATATCGATTTTTTCACCTAAAAGTTTTGCATAAACGGTCGGATGAAGAGGTAAAAATGCTTCTCCAAAACATGAGCTAAATGTTGCAACAGGCTCAGTAATCCCACGCTCAGTTCCAGCAACTTTAGCGGTATAACCACTGAGGAAATAGTACATTGCTTGTTCTTTAGTAAGCTTACTAACCGGAGGAAGTACACCAAAAGCATCAGCAGAGAGAAAAATAATATTTTGAGGATGGTCAGCTTGAAGTGAAGGCTGATGATTATCGATATGTTCGATTGGATACGATACCCGAGTGTTTTCAGTTTTTGAGTCATCTCCGTAATTCACCATACCGTCTTCGTCATAGACGACATTTTCTAGCAGTGCCCCTTTACGGATAGCAGCGTAGATCTCAGGTTCATTTTTTGGGTCGAGATTGATGACTTTAGCATAACAGCCACCCTCGAAGTTAAAGACACCCTCATCATCCCAGCCGTGTTCGTCATCACCGATGAGTGCACGCTGTGGATCGGTTGAAAGAGTAGTCTTACCTGTCCCGCTAAGACCGAAAAAGAGACAAGTGTCACCTGCAGGACCCACGTTTGCTGAACAATGCATAGCAAGTTTGCCTTCGAGAGGAAGCCAGTAGTTCATCATCGAAAAAATTCCTTTTTTCATTTCACCGCCGTACCATGTACCACCAATAATACAAAGATTGGCTTCAATATCAAAAAGGACAAACACTTCCGAGTTTAGTCCATGATTTTCCCATTGGCTGTTAACCGCTTTACACGCATTGAGAACGGTAAACTGAGGTTTAAAATCGTTTAGCTCTTCGGATGTAGGTCGAATAAACATATTTTTGACAAAATGAGACTGCCATGCAATTTCAGAGATAAAACGAATTGAACGTTTGCTCGAAGCGCTGGAGCCACAAAAGACATCCGTGACATACAAGTCTTTATTGGAGAGTTGGTCACGTGCAACGATCAAGAGCTCATCAAAAACTGCTTTATCAATTTTTTTATTGACATCTCCCCATGCGATATATTGATTGGAAGGATCGCTGTTGACAAAATATTTGTCTTTAGGACTTCGACCGGTAAAGATCCCTGTATCGACAGTGGTTGCACCGCTGCTGGTCATGGTGCATTCACCGTTACGAAGTTCATGGTCTATTAATTCATCAAAATTTAAATTATGAAAAATATTTTGAGTGTTTTTTATCCCTAATGCATCAATCTCTGTAGTATTCATGATCTATGTTCGCCTTTTAAGCCCGAATAACGAGCAACATTATGAGGCGAATTATACGCCTTTAAAATATAAACGAGAATTAAAGCACATAATTATTGAAAGATCGATGGCGGTGATATCAATTTTCATCTCTTGCGTTCTACATTAATTAGCTAAATAGTGTAAAATACTTCTAAAATTGGTCATAGTGCATAAATGCAAGTAAAGTAAAATTTCTATTTGGAGTGATTCCACTTATTTAATAATGGTATCATTTATAAAATGCTCAATTGACCATTAGTCCTTGAAAAGAGAAAATTAATTTTGATTAAAAATATTAGTGATTACGTATATAAAAACCTTCTCAATAATGAGAGGTTCCTTTTTTTATTTTCAATATTTGTGGTAGAACTATACTTATTTCCTCTCTATTTTTTTGGCCAAGGCGCACAAGTTCAAATTTTTGACAATCTTGATATTGTTTTCCCTGTTTTAAAAACACTGACTTCGAGTGGATTAATCTTTGCAGCCTCAGATACTATTGTCCCGAACATGATGGGTGGACTTCCAAGACTTGTGTATGGGACGGAATTCAATGTCTATGTATGGTTGTTTTATTTTTTCCCACCCTTCACAGCTTTTGCTATCAATGAAACGATAATCCATCTTGGTGCGTTTTTTAGTATGTTTGTATTGTTAAATCGCTATTTTATTCCTACACATCATCGTTACCGACGACTCATTATCCATTCCGTTTCATTGATGTTTGCTCTCTTGCCATTTTATACAGGTGCTGGACTAAGTGTTCCGTCTGTCCCTTTGGCATTGTATGCTTTTTTAAATATTAGAAGTGCATCTTGGCGCTGGTATGACTGGATTATTATTGTTTTAATACCATTTTATAGTAGTTTAATACTTGCATATTTCTTTTTTCTTTTATTAATGAGTGCTTTGTTGGTTATTGATTTAATAAGAGAACGTAAATTTAACTCTTCTTTTTTATTGGCACTTATTGTGATGTCATTAGTATTTGTGATAGTTGAGTATCGATTATTTTATGATACCTTTGTTGAACATCTATTTATTTCGCATAGAAAAGAGTTTAGTGCTCTTCAGAATAATACTTTATTTGAAACATATCGATCAGCTCATCAGATTTTTCTTAATGGAACAACTGATATGGATACGCTAGCTTCTGTTAGTATTATTCCTTTTATGCTTTTAGCTATTTTAGCTACATTTTTTAAAAAGCGCCTTTCATGGCAATTTTCGTTGCTTTTTATAGCTGTTTTTTTTATATTGTTATTTTTTCCCTTGGTTATTCAAGTTGTTACCGGCAATAAATTTGCTATGCCTATATTGATGATTTTGAGTATGGCATTATTTATTTTTAAAAAACAATATCGTCTTTTTTATGGAGCGATTTTACTACAGCTTTTATGTGCATATTGGTACGGATTATGGTTTTATGAAGGTACAGGAGAACTTTCGCATTTTATTCCAATTTTAAGAGAGTTTAATTTTGCACGTATTGCCTTATTGCAGCCAGTTATATGGTTTATAATAGCGGCATTAGGGATGGTAATTGTTGTTAGAAAATTTTATTTTGCTCCGCTTCTTATTATTGGAATTGTTTTAATACAAGCTTATACAACACTAAATATAAGGGAGTTCTCTGCACCTAATTCACCTTTTACGTATAAAGCATATTTTGCAGAAGATCTTTTTAAAAAGATAAAAAATTCAATAAAATCTGATCCTTCAACCTATCGAGTCGGATGTATTGGGTTCGAACCATCCATTGCAGTCTTTAATGGACTCTATACCATTGATGGCTATATTACCAGTTACCCACTTGAGTATAAACATCGTTTTTATAAAATTATTAAAAAAACACTTTCTACAGACGAGGGGAATCGTAAGTTATTTTTAGGATGGGGAAGTAAGTGTTATTTGTTTGATGGAGGTGAATCTACTCTAAATTTTCGCTCACATGCAACAGTCAAAAAGTTAAGTCTTGATATGAGGGCATACTCTGCAATCGGAGGTCAATATCTTATTTCAGCTCATAAAATAGAAAAATCGCAATTGAAAAATTTAGTTTTTATGCAAGAATTTAGAGATAAAAATACTTTTTGGACGATGTATCTGTATCGGGTTGATTTAACCAAAGAATGAAAAATGTATTGAATCGCAATGATTTTTGGTTTTTTGTAAGTATTACGGCACTTGTCTTATATCTTTTGCCATTAATGATTTATGGTGAGAATAACTATATTCGTATCCATGATAATCTCGATATTACCGTTCCTTTATTGAAAATTTTAGCCAATAGCGAAATGATTTTTGCGGGTTCAATGGAGATTATTCCTAATATGATGGGAGGATTACCTAGGCTTGTTTATGGAAGTGAATTTAACTACCTTCTTTGGCTTTTTGTTTTCTTTAAACCGTTCATGGCTATAGCAATTAATGAAGTCTTGATACATATGATTTCCTATCTAAGTTTATGTGTATTTTTAACTTATATATTGCGTGATAAGTCAATAGATTTTAAGCTCTTCATCATTCATATCTCATCACTTTTATTTGCCCTTACTCCATTTTTTTCAGCCACAGGATTGGGTGTTGCTTTGCTTCCGTATATTCTCTTGTTATTTTTAAAAATCAGATCACAGGAAGATATATGGTTTGACTGGACTGCATTACTAATTATCCCATTTTTTAGTAATTTTATATTGGTGTACTTATTTTTTTTACTTGCAATTGGAGTAATTTTTATAAGTGAGATGGCATTAAATAAAAAAATAAACTATAGGCTACTACTTGCTCTCTCTAGCATGGGAGTAGTATTTTTAGTTATAGAATATCGTCTTCTATATGAGATGTTTATTGGTCATAATTTTATTTCTCACAGAAGTGAATTTGTAAGAAAATCTGTGGATTTTATGGGGGCATATCGAGGGGCGCACAATGCCTTTTTATTTGGACAATCACATTCGATAAATTTGCAGTTTTTTTATCTATTAGCAACTCTTAACCTTGCTATATTCTTAACGTGGCTAAAAAATCATTTATCACCAATTGTTTCTTTGAGTATCGCAGTAGTGTTTATAGGATCTTTATTTAGTGGATTTTGGGAAATCGTGCTGATGTCTAAATATTATCTTCCAAGCCTTTTTGTTATAACCTTAATTTCATTAGGTATTCAAAAATCTTTTAGAATGTTTTTTGCTTTTTTACTTTTTACATTGTGTTGTTGTGTTTGGTATGGCTTTTGGTATTACCAAGGGTGGATTGAGTTTTCGCAAAATATATATCTCTTAAGTACATTTGATTTTTCTCGTTTTATTTTACTTCTTACCCCTATTTGGTATGTATTGTTTGCTCTTAGTGGCTTAATCATCTTAAAAAAAATACGATTTGGTATCGTAATCATGGCAATAGTCTCATTGTTACAACTCAATCAAGCATTTGAATCTGCCCAATTTTTTCAAAATCCAAAAGGGATAACATATCAGAAATTTTATGACACGGCACTGTTTGATGATATAAAAGTTTTCCTAGCACAAGATCCATCGAATTATCGAGTTGCAAGCGTTGGTATTCACCCTGCTGTTTCTCTTTACAATGGCTTTTATACTCTGGATGGTTATGCTGTCAACTACCCTCTCTCGTACAAACATCAGTTTAGACAACTGGTAGAAAAAAACTTCATTTTCAATCCAAATGCACGCCAGTTTATCGAGAACTGGGGAAGTAAATGTTACCTCATAGCTGGGAATTACAATTATGATGACTATCAAAAGGGCGGTGTTATCAAAAATTTTTATTTTAATGCAGAGCTTTTTTACACAATGGGTGGCCGATATCTCCTCTCAGGTTATAAGATTAACAATACAGCTGAAAATAATTTACAACTGGAAAAAGTTTTTGCTTCATCCAGCAGTTATTGGAGTATTTATCTTTACAAAATTACACTCTAAGCTACGACTAAAGAATAAATAATGATAATACCCACTAAGGTTGTGAGTGCAATCTAGTATCTATATTGAAGGAATGATTATGAAACGTTCAGGATTTACAATGGTTGAGCTGATTTTTGTTATCGTTATTTTGGGAATTTTGGCAGCAGTTGCTATTCCAAGATTGGCAGTAACACGTGATGATGCAAAAGCAACGAAGGTATCTATGAATTTAGCAACATTCATAAGTGATATTGGAGCATATTATACCTCTCATGGCTCAGCTACCGCTAGTGACTCAGGTGTTAGTCTTGCAAGCGATGGTTGTTTTACATCCACTTTCTCTAGCAATGGCGCACTCCTTACGATTGTATCATCTGGAACAACTGCGGATTGCACTATCGCTCATTCTATTGCCTCAAAAGCAGGAAATGTGGGCTTAAAAGACTTCGGTGGATCGAACGTAACTTATTGATTAAGAACGTGATATATTCAGCTGTAATTAATCTATTTTGTTAAATAATACTAATAGAGTTACAAGTGTAACTACTTTATTCTACCTTTAAGGAGTAAACCATGAAGCGTTCAGGTTTTACTATGATCGAATTAATCTTCGTTATTGTTATTCTAGGTATTTTGGCAGCAGTTGCCATTCCAAAACTTGCAGCAACACGTGATGATGCAAAAGCATCTAAAGCAGCAAACGATTTAGCTACTTATATTGCTGATGTCGGGTCATATTATACTGCAAAGGGTACGCTTGATTTAACTGCATCTGCAACTAATGTAGTTTTGGGTAATGATGGTTGTTTTTCAGCTGCTTCATCTACAGGTTCTGCTATCAATATTACTTCGGGAGCAAGTTCAGGAGCGGCTGGATGTCTTGGAGCTAATTCAATTGCTTCAAAAGCAGGAAACATTGGTATCAAAGTATTTGGTGGCTCAGGCGTAACATACTAAATCGTTCTTCTTTACTTTTTTCCACTCTTTTGAGTGGAAAATACATACAAATATTGAATTGATTTTTAAAGATTGCAGGGCAATCGTAAAACTCAGCGCAATAGGATGACTAAATGAAACGAACTGCTTTTACGATGATAGAATTAGTATTTGTGATTGTAGTATTGGGGATTTTAGCAGCAATCGCGATTCCAAAATTTGCAGCCACTCGTGATGATGCGCAAATAGCCAAAGGGCGTAGTGATGTGGCAGCCATTCGCGCGGCCATCGTGACTGAACGTCAAGGACGGCTCATGAAAGGTGAATCTGCTTATATTAGCCGGTTGAATGTTAGTACGGTTACAACGGTATTATTTGATGATAATGATACTAATACTACTAATGGCACATTGTTACAATATGGAATTACCACACAACATGATACAAATGGAAAATGGGACAATAGCGTAGGTGGTAGTGCGGCAGCTGGTTGGACGTATATCTATAAAATCAATAATGTTAATACTACATTTACCTATACTCCTCTTACTGGTGGATTTGCATGTGATACTACAAATGGAACGTATGGGGCTCAATGTAAATTATTGATTAACTAATTATAAAGAAAGTGTATTATTATTCTCTAGCCCTTTTGGGCTCTCATCTTGACTCTTTAACTTATCATTCAAAAATACCTCTTTCAATTGGTGCTAAAGTTTCCATTAAGCTTATTAATCGAGAAACAGAAGGCGTTATTCTCTCAGCAGTAGAAATGCCTATGTTTAAAACCAACTCTATTTTAGAAATACTTCCGTTTGTTTATTCTGAATCTCAAATCAAGATAGCTCAGTTTATGGCGGAGTATTATGGGAGTTCGGTTGGGGAGGCGTTAAATTTATTTGTGCCGTTTGAAGGATATTCCGTTCGCCCTGAGCGTGTCGAAGGGTTCATGGTTCGACACGCTCACCACGAACGGGAATCTATCAATATTACGCTCTCCCTCACCCAATCCCAATCCCTCGATTTCATCCGTTCCCATCCCGTATCCCTACTTTTCGGCGATACCGGTGCCGGTAAAAGCGAAATCTACATGAAACGCATGGATGAAGTATTATCAAGTGGAAAGAGAGCTTTATTACTCCTTCCAGAAATTTCTCTCACCCCTCAAATGGAACAGCGTTTTAAACATCATTTCGGAGAGTTATTTGTACTTTGGCATTCGAAGATGACTCCAAAACAAAAAAAAGCGACATTGGAAAAAATCCATGACGGTTCGGCTCAAATAATCGCAGGTCCGCGCTCGGCTTTATTTTTACCAATCGTAGATTTAGGATTGATCGTGGTGGATGAAGAACACGATGAAAGCTATAAATCATCTTCACGTCCTCGTTACAATGCGCGGGATATGGCGATTTACATAGGGGCACTTTTGAAAATTCCTGTTGTGTTGGGGAGTGCTACGCCAAGTCTTGGTAGTTATGCAAAATATCCCTATTACCGGTTACGTGGTGGTTATTATACTTCTAAGCGTTCTTTTGTGTACGAGCCGTCCATCGAGGCATTGACACCATTTTTGGATGAACATATTGTCTCAAATTTTACGGCAGGTCATCAAGGGATTGTTTTTATCCCGACGCGCGCGAATTTTAAAACGATGGTCTGTGATAGTTGCGGGTATGTTGTGGAATGTCCGTTTTGCAGTGTCGGGATGTCTTTACATCGCAATGCTCGTGCTCTTAAGTGCCATTACTGTAACTATACTGAAGTATTGCCTCGCGTATGTCCAAAATGCCAAAGCGGACATTTAAGTACGACTCGTTTGGGGACGGCGGAAGCGGTGGAGCATTTTGAAAAAAATCTTGGGGAGATT
>JAPLGN010000020.1 GCA_026390135.1 Campylobacterales bacterium
GGAGCACGATTAATTTGAGACGCTAAAAAGCCGATTTTTTGTCCCATTTCTAAAAATGGTTTAACAAAAGAAGGAATTTTAGATTCATCAATCGGAAGATTAAGAGCGTGAGGATAGGCAATCCCTTTTGCCGCTTCAATCGCTTGTTGTGCCGCTTCAAGAGCAATACCCAATTGAGATTCAAAGGTATTCGCACCCAAGTGCGGAGAGACACAGATATTATCCAAATCAAGAAGCTTATTATCGGTTGCAGGCTCTTTGTTAAACACGTCGATACCTGCAAAACGGATTTTGCCTGATTTTAATCCGTCATAGAGGGCATCTTCATCGTACAATCCGCCACGGGCACAGTTGATAAGGACTACTCCGTCTTTCATTTTTGCGATTTCATCCGCACCGATCATCCCGACCGTTTCTTTATTTTTTGGAGTGTGGATCGTGATAATATCGCACGCCAAAATATCTTCGAAATTAGTAGTATATTTTGCACCGGCATCGGTAGCTTTAGATGGATGGATGTAAGGATCGTATGCAATAACATCCATCTCAAATGCTTTAGAGCGGATACCCACACGGCTACCGATATTACCAAAACCGATAACACCTAGCTTTTTACCTTTTAACTCATACCCGTACCATTTTTCACGCTTCCAAACACGTTGGTTTTTGAGATGATCATGAGAATATGGGAACATACGCATGCATGAGAGCATATGAGTCATTGTGAGTTCTACCGCTGCAATCGTGTTTGCAGTTGGTACGTTCATGACGATAATACCCTCTTTAGAACATCCTGGAATGTCTACGTTATCGACACCAACACCTGCACGAACAACTGCTTTGAGCTTGCCACGAGCGGCTTGGATGAATTTCTCATCAACGTCCGTTGAACTACGAGTAATAGCAACATCCGCTGTTGCAATAACGTCAAGTAATGCTGTTTTATCCATGTCAGCAGCAAAAATCATCTCAATTTTATCGTCATTACGAAGAAGATTTAAACCCTCTTCATGAATATGGTCACAAACGACAATTTTAAATTTTTCCATTGGGTTAGTCCTCTTTGACCGGCGAAAGTGTCGCCGAAATTTGATAGGTTTTAAGTTTTAAGAGGAGATTTGCGAGTGCATTGTAATCATCTGAGTCAATTTCAACACTCATTGCGCTTCCCTCTTGGTTTAAAAGATAGGAAAGATTCGTATTTTTAAGTTCTTGTTTCAAACAAAAAAATTCATATGAATCCTTCAAAAGTACCGCTAAATGATACTTATGAGATTTTAGTACGCTTGATTGAGTATCCATCTCGATAACCACTTCGTTAATCGGATACGAATACTCTTTCTCTTTTGTTAGATGTAATCCATTCATCCAGCCATTCGTACTTTCATTCGTCTCATCAGACAAAGTGCTTTCAGCAGAGTTGTTAGCCTCTTCAACAATAGTTGAAGGAGTTGGATTGATTTGAATCATAAATATGACAATAAAAACAGCAAAAAAAATGGCTATTATCGGGAATAGCCAATACGCTGCTTTTCGCATATTTTTATTTCAATTGATCTTTAATCAAATCACCAAGACTGTTTGATTCATCATCATTAATCTCGTTGAGCATTTCTTGATCTTTTATACGCTCTAATTTACGCACTGAAAGACGAATACGATCACGCTTAGCATCGATAACCATAATAACAGCCTCAATCACTTGTCCAATAACAAGTTCTTCCGGAGTCAATGGTAAAAGATCTTCATTACGAATAAGAGCATCAACTCCACCCTCTAATGAAACAAATACACCAAAATCTTTAACATCACGAACCGTTGCACTCAACACTTCGTTCATTTTATGATTTGCAGCAAATTTGTCAATCGGGCTCTCTTCGAGTGCTTTACGATTCAAAGAAATTTTTTCATCTTCAGTATTGATTTTTGCGATTTTTACGTCGATTTCATCACCCACTTTAAGAGTTTCTTTACATTTGGCATTTTTATCCCATGAAAGATCTTGATTATGCAATAATCCTTCTACGCCACCAACTTTGATGAATGCACCAAAATCAGTCAATGATGTAACAGTTCCTTTGACAACATCACCTTCACGTGATGTACGCATAAACTCTTCAAACGGTTTTGGCTGAAGACGCTTGTATGATACACGTAACTTATGCGTATTTGAGTTAATTTCGATAACTTCAACGTCAATTTCTTGACCAAGTGTCAAATAATCTTTAGGGTGTTTAATATTTTTATCCCATGTGATTTCTGAAACGTGCAAGAACCCTTCAATGTCATTTCCAAGATCAACGAAAATACCATATGGTTCGATGTTGCTAACGGTAACCGTAATGGTATCACCCTCTTCCAACGCTTCTTCAACTTCTCTCCATGGATCGGATTGAACCGCTTTGATTGAGAGAGATAAATGACGCTTGTCTTTATCGTATGCGATGGCTTTTACCGTAACAATGTCACCCTCTTTGTAGAGTTTTGATGGATTAACTGGACCTTTGTAGCTGATTTCATTGTAATGAACCAAACCATCAATCCCGCCAACATCAACAAACATTCCGTAACTCGTGATTTTTTTGACGGTACCTTGGATAATTTTACCCTCTTCCATTAATGCATCAATCACTTCTTTTTTACGTTTACGTTCATCATTAAAGAGTTTACGGCGTGATACAACAATCGATGCTTCAGCAGGATCAACTTTGACCACTTGTGCTTTAATCGTTTTACCAACGACTTGATCAGTATCTTTGAACGCTGCAAGTGAGCGAGGAAGGAAGAAATGGACATCATCTGCTTCAAGCAAATAGCCACCCTTGTTTTTCTTTGTAACCAGTGCTTCGATAACAACCGACTCAAAATCTTCTTTGTGAAGATTGATAAATGCTAATGTTTTCTCTTGTTCAAGCACTTTTTTATACGAAATTTTAGGACGCTCATTGTAATGTCCTATAACCATAACGGTGATTTTATCACCAACGTTGAAGAGGAGTTTTCCCTCAGCATCACGAATCTCATCGAGTGGCAAGATCCCCTCTAGCTTCTCACCAACGCCGACCAATGCGCGGTTATCACTCTCTTGGATCTCTACAACTTCACCTTCTGTAATGCGAGTGGATTCTTGCTCTTTGAACGATGCCTCCAGCATTTCAGCAAAATTTTCTTCTTCATACGCTTCGTTATCGAACGCCATGCCTATTCCCTTATAACTAAAAATTGGCTGATTATAGCGTAGAAATGCTTTTTTTTTGATAAAAAAGGATGATTTTAAGGTTGGGATAAGAGTTTAATATGCTCGATAACAGCTTGAATTATCCAATCAGGGGTAGATGCACCTGCACTGATACCACAAAAGTTTTTTCCCTCAAACCATTGAGACTGTAAATCTTCCTGACTTTCAATGTGATAACTATTAAAGCAAGCATCCAAAGCAATCGAATGAAGCTGTTTGGTATTGGAAGAATTTTTTCCTCCGATTACAATCATTATATCCGATTCACGAGCAAGTTTATAAACTGCATCTTGATTGTCAAAGGTTGCATTACAAATAGTATTAAATACACGTACCTCTTTATGCGACATCATTAATTTTCCAACAATTTTTTGATAATCTTCAATACGGCGTGTTGTTTGAGCCACAACTGCTACTTTTTCACGTAAATTAAGAGCATCAACTTCTTCTGCTGAATTCACAACATATGCTCTGCCAGTGGCGTAGCTCTTTACACCTTTGATCTCTGGATGCGCTTCATCACCAAAAATAAGGATATCGTATCCCTGTTCACTCATCTCTTCACAAATCTGCTGCGGTTTAGTCACATAAGGACAGGTTGCATCGATAACATCAACATGACGTTCATGCAATAGCTCCAACTCTTGCTTGGGAATGCCATGCGTTCGAATAACCGCTGTATCACCGGATTTAAAACTGTCCAGATTTTCACTTAAGGCAACATTGAAATCGCGTTTAAGCCTTTCAATTTCATTAGCGTTATGGATCAATGGACCGTACGTGGCAGAGTTTTTATTTTCTTCCGCAATTTTTATTGCCCGTTTAACTCCAAAACAAAAGCCATAACTCTCTGCAAGTTGAATCTTCATTTTTCTACCTTAGTGCATGCACTTAAAAGCTCAAAAAAGTTAGGGAATGACGTATTAATACACTCAATATCCTCAACTTCCATACCGCATCGTAAGCCCGCAATTAAAAAACTCATCGCTATGCGGTGATCTCCGTAGCTGTTAACAACTGCTTTTTGTAACTCTCCGCCTTGTACTGCATAACCATCAGAATATTCTTCCGTTACAATTCCGCAAAGATTGAGATTATCAACAACGGTTTTAATACGATCCGACTCTTTTACCCTCAGTTCTTCGGCATTTTTAATGATACTTTTCCCTGATGCACATGCCATGGCGATAGAAAGTACCGGTAGCTCATCAATAAGCCATGAGATATTTTCTTCAACTGTCACTGCTTTTAACGGAGCATATTTAACCGTAATATTCCCAATGGGTTCATATTTTTCACTGGTCAATGTATACGTAATATTTGTACCCATCCGTTCGAGTACTTTGAATGCCTCAATACGCGTTGGGTTAAGCGTGACTCCTTCGATTACAACAGTAGAATTAGGTGTAATTGCAGCCGCAACAGCAAAGAAAAATGCACTGGAAGGATCTGTAGGAACACGAATATTAAGAGGAGTAAGAGGCTTTTGTAAAGGATAAATTTTGGTCTCTAAGCCATTTACTTCAACCTGCGCACCCATGCCCAATAACATTCGCTCAGTATGATCACGACTGAGTTCGGGCTCACGAAACGTACAGACTCCATCTGAACGTAACGCTGCTAGTATCATGGCACTTTTTACTTGAGCGGAAGCAATTTTGGATTCATAATCAAACGCCTGCAGGGATGCTCCGCGTATAGAAAGAGGGGCTAGATCGCCATTATTACGTCCATCCAAACGTGCTCCAATTGCACGAAGCGGCTGTGTCACACGTTTCATCGGGCGACGCTTGAGATATTCATCTCCCGTGAGTATAAAATGACCTTCAGCAGAAGAAAGAAGCCCGCAAAAAAGTCTCATCCCCGTTCCCGAATTACCACAGTCAAGAATTTCTGATGTCTCATGAATTCCGTTAGAACGAATGGTAATCGTCTTACCGTCATCCACAATGGATGCTCCCAATTGAGCAACAATTTTCAAAGTATTAAGGGTGTCTTCTGCGCGTAAAAAATTCTCAATTTGACTCTCTCCCTCTGCCAATAAAGAAAACATGGCACATCGGTGAGAAATTGATTTATCCGCAGCTATTGCATCACTTTTAAATTCAAAAGAACCTGCCGGATAAACGGTTGCACGTATCATCGCAAATTCACTCCCAGTTCTTCACGTAATCCTGTCAAAATCCACTCCATTGCCGTCGTGATTTCCTCTTCTTCAAGAGTTTTATCCATCGATTGCAACATGAAACGTATACTAAGACTAACATTTTCCCCTAATGAGTCGGATTCATAACGATCTACCGGATAAAAGCGTTTTACATCGGCACTTGCATGTTTCGCAATAACATTTTTAATTGTCTCATAGGCGAGTGTTTTAGGGATTAAGAGACTTAGATCTCGAAACGAAGCTTGATATTTCGAAAAAGGCTGCGCTTCAACCAATCCATAAGGTAAAACATCCATCTCAAGTTCACACATAAAGGTAGGTGCAAGATCAAATTCTTCTTCGATACTGGGATGAAGACGAAACAATTCTCCGGCAACTTGACCGTTTAGCATCACTTTTGCACAAATATAGGGATGCGCCAACGTGTGGTCAGGTACATGAGGTGTCATATTAAATGAACCGACAACATCCGAGATTTTTTGTGCGAACCAACTCAAATCAACCGTAGGTGATTTCCCTGCATTGGAAATTTTTTCTCCCTCACGTGCGCCACTAATCAGAAAAGCAATTCGCTTGCTCTCATTACGCTGTGCATCAAAAATCATTCCGCTTTCGAACAATGCAATCTTTTTCTGATTCACTTTGCCATTAGCGCTTGCAGAATTTAAAAGGCCCACCATCAATGTCGGGCGTAAGGTATCAAAGGTTGCCGTAATCGGATTTAGTAACTCTTTATCCTCATCCGTGCACACAAATCCAAAGCGTTCACAAACACTGCGCTCATTAAAGACAAAATGAACACTCTCAAAAAATCCACTTTGAGCACTGCGGTGACGATACATACGTATTTTTTTATACGTATTTAAATCGGATGTTATTTGATTTTTCTCTGCGAATACGAGTGGCTTAGACGGGATATTATCAATCCCTACAATACGAACGATCTCTTCAACAATATCTTGTTTATTCACAATATCATGACGAAAATTGGGAATTGAAATGGCGAATGCGGATGTTTTTGGCTTGCTAATGAGCATACCAAGATTTTTAAGAATTTGAGTCAAGGTTGTTTTATCGATTTTCATCCCGATAAACGATTCAAATTCTTCTTCATTCATTGTAACAACACGCGTTTCTCGTGGAGACTGAAGCTCTAAATGACCACCATAAATAGTTGATGTAGTATAAGTCTCAAAAAGCTTCATAGCATATTTAACACCTTGATTCAAAGAAGGCTCAGACCCTCTCGAAGTATGATAATAATGAGGGCAGCTCAAAACTTTTATTTCACCCATTTTTTTAGCAATAATTTCAGGGGGAATGTAACTGGCTTCAATAATGGCCAGTCCTTCACTCAAGCTAAATCGTGCTTCATCATTTTGAGAAACCCCTACAACAGAAAGAGGGATTTTCCCATTCAATACGGCGTACCCATTACTGTCATTCGCAAGGCTAATAATTGATTTCCCATTGCCTGTATCTTCTAAAACATCAAAAGGATATGCACGTAAAATTACACCTGTACTGTGCGTCGCATATTTAAGAATAGTATCCATTATATTGGTATAGTTCTGTTCTAAAATAGCCATTCGCAATGCCACTAAAAATGGGACACTTAAACCTTTAATATCAACTGCACCATATAAAAGCTCAACATCGTAAGTTTCAGCGTGCTGAAGCTGTAAAATGCGTCCTATACCTAATCGTCCCTCTGGTTCTACACTTTTACTGATTTCACGTAATTCTTTGTTAAATGCAGCGCATAAATCACGTGCGATTCCATAAATACTTAAACAATCTCCTCGGTTAGCTGTGAGTTCAATTTCGATAATATCATCATTAAAAGCAGCATATTCATTCAAATTTTTGCCATTAACCAGTTCACCAATACTTGCATCGAGGATCATAATCCCCTCACCCATACTTGGCAAACCGATCTCTTTGGATGAACAGATCATCCCGTGAGAATCCATTCCGCGTAAGACTGCCTCTTTGATTATCAATCCGCCAGGAAGTTCAGCACCGACTGTTGCCACTGCAACATAGATCCCAGCACGCACATTGGATGCACCGCACACAATTTGACGAACATCGCTTCCAACATTAACCTGACATACATTAAGCTTGTCCGCATCGGGATGCTTTTCACACGATTCCACAAATCCGACAACAACTCCAGCCGGAGCACAAATTACTTCATGTCGATCTACTTCCAAGCCAATGGCATTAAACGTTTTGAGTAACTGCTGTGTCGAAATAGAACTTAGATCAATCCACTCATTTAACCAATTTTTTGTAACGATCATCTAAATTGCTCCAATAATCTAACATCACCTTCAAACAGTGATCGTAAATCCCCTATACGGTGAATCAACATTGCAAAGCGCTCAACGCCTAAACCAAACGCATACCCACTAACATTTTCATAGCCAACCGCTTTAAAAACATTCGGATCGACAATACCGCATCCCAGTACTTCAAGCCAACCTGTTTTTGAACAAACACGGCATCCTTCACCTGCACAAAAAATACAGCTGATATCCACTTCAGCT
This sequence comes from Campylobacterales bacterium, assembly GCA_026390135.1. Taxonomy (GTDB): domain Bacteria; phylum Campylobacterota; class Campylobacteria; order Campylobacterales; family Sulfurimonadaceae; genus Sulfuricurvum. The sequence continues at coordinate 7,958 of JAPLGN010000020.1, forward strand.
GAAGGCTCTGTGAACGGGAAAAAGCTCGGACGAAAACGAACCTCTACCTCACCAAACATTGTTTTTAAAAAATCTTCAAGAATGAATTTAAGATTAGCGAAAGAGACTTTGCCTTCTTCTTCAACAACCAATCCCTCTACTTGATGAAACATCGGAGTATGGGTAATATCATAATCGCGGCGAAATACAGAACCCGGAGCAATCATACGAATCGGCGGTTTTGTGCTAAGCATGGTGCGAATTTGCACCGGAGACGTATGGGTACGCAAGAGTTTTGCATCTTTAAAATAAAACGTATCCTGCATATCGCGGGCAGGATGATATTTTGGGAGATTTAACGCTTCGAAATTGTGAAAATCATCTTCAACCATCGGTCCCGTATGCACAGCAAAATCCATCGCTGTAAAATACTCAACGATTCGATCCATTGTCTCCATCACAGGATGAAGCGATCCACGTTCACTTAGCGGTGAAGCTAAACTGACATCGACTGCCTCAGCCTTCATGGTTGCACTCAAATGCTCCATAGCCAAAAAGAGTTTACGATCTGTCAGTAAGGCATTGAGCGTCTCTTTATGAATATTTAACTCTTTTGCAAAAGTCCCTTTTTCAGCATCAGGGATATCTTTCATACGAGCAAATTCAGCGTTCATTATCCCTTTTTTTCCAAAAACTGCAATACGAATTTCTTCAATTTTATCAATTGTATCGGCTGATTTTATAGCATTAATCCACTCTTGCAAAGTTATCATCCTTATCATCCTTATCATACGTTATAGTTGAGTAATTGTAGTGAAATCTCTTTTACAATAAGCTTCAAGGCTAGAGCTGTATGCTACAATATGTTTAAAAAAAAGGTTTAACAATGTGTCTGTTTTGTAAAATAATCAACCGTGAAATTCCATCAAATAGTGTAAAGGAAGATGAAAACTTTTTTTCATTTCATGATATTAATCCCAAAGCTCCCGTCCACGTATTGGTCGTTCCAAAAACGCATTATGATAGTTTCAATGATATTCCAGGGGAATTAATGGGAAAAATGGGAACATTTATGCAAGACATTGCCAAAGATTTGGGAATCGACCAAAGCGGATACCGTATCATCAGTAATATTGGTGAAAACGGGGGGCAAGAAGTCAAACATCTTCATTTCCATATCGTAGGTGGAGCAAAACTTCATTGGGGGCATTTTGCCGATGCTGATCCTAAGGATTTCTTTTAACCCGCTCGTCATCCTCGGGCTTGACCCGTGGATCCAGCTGGATTCCCGCCTTCGCGGGAATGACATATTTTAATTAAGCATTACACCCTTGGAGGGAGCCAAAATCAACAATGCTTCCTCCACCGCTGATCATCGTTTCATTCTCTCGAATCACCTTCCCATTATGAACAATTGTATACGTAATAGCGGTACTGTCACGTATCGTATTAATCGTCGAACAGTACGTTTCTAAGCTTGCCATGACCCAACGAGCAGCTAGCGTATCTTCTGCATTGGAATCAAAACGGTATTCAAGGTGTAATGTATTGAATTTTTTCGGTGCAGATTCATTACGAATCACTTCCCCGTCTACTTGAAGATTAGTGACTTCAAAACCTTGCTGCTTAGGCAACATTACGATGTCTGTTGCACTGCAAGCAATTATTCCGCTTAGAAAATACTCGATCGGAGAGATTTGGGGACAATCTATGATAAAACTACTTTTTTCAGTTTTGGCCTCAAAGCGCATTGCCTCTTGATGTGAAACGGTTATCTTCATAGTTTAGCATCCTTTAAATAATTATCGAAATAGATGATTTGTTCTAACGTACGGACTTCCGCCGTTCCACCTTGTGAAGTTCGTGCATTCATAGAGTGTTCAATACTCAAGTAGCGAGTTACATCCTCTTTTATTCGGTCATCAATCGTATGCAACTCTTTAAAATCAATTTCACTTAAATCAATATTTAATACTTCTGCACGAGCCACTGCACGTCCTGTAATAAAGTGAGCTTCGCGAAACGGTACACCGCAATGCTCAACCAAATAATCCGCTAAATCCGTTGCACTCAAATGACCAAGCTTACAGGCACGTGCCATATTTTCAGGCTTTATCGTCATGGTTTTTAACGCTTCTCCCAAAATCTCAAGAGACATTTCAATCGTTTCAATGCTATCGAAGACTCCTTCTTTGTCCTCTTGCGTATCTTTATTGTACGCGAGAGGAAGCCCCTTCATAACGGTCAGAAGTCCCATAAGATTTCCATAGACACGACCCGTTTTCCCTCTTAAAAGCTCTGGAACATCAGGATTTTTCTTTTGTGGCATGATGGATGACCCAGTGGAGTATTCATCCGAAAGTTCCACAAAACGAAATTCATAACTCGACCAGAGAATAAGTTCTTCCGAAATACGCGAGATGTGCATCATCAACGTTGAAATATTAAAAAGAATTTCAAGGGCAAAATCACGGTCACTCACAGTATCAAGACAATTCACGCTGACCGAGTCGAATCCGAGTGTTTTAGCGGTCATTTCACGATTAATATTATGAGGAGTTCCAGCGAGTGCCGCACATCCGATTGGTGAGATATTATTACGCTCATATGAACTTTGGAAACGTTCAACATCACGCTTGAACATGGTCACATAAGCCAACAGATGAAAGGCAAAATTAATGGGTTGTGCATGTTGTAAATGTGTCATTCCCGGAAGAAGCGTCGTCGTATGCTCACGAGAGATATCGACAATTATACTCATCAATAATTGTATTTTTTCTGCAATTTCACTATTTTTACGCAGCACATATCGGCGAAAATCAAGGGCAACTTGATCGTTTCGGCTACGAGCAGTATGAAGTTTTTTACCTGCTTCACCAATAATAACCGTGAGACGTTTTTCAATCGCCATGTGCAAATCTTCATCACCGATTTTCCATTCAAAAGAACCTGTTTCGATTTCGCTCAAGACCTGAGCCATACCTGATTCTATGGACACCAATTCTTCTTGCGTTAAAATACCCTGATGCGCTAACATTTGAGCATGAGCTACTGAACCTTCAATATCCTCACGATACAATTTTCGATCAAACATTATCGATGCATTAAATTTTTCCAACAGTGACGAAGCATCCTGTGCAAACCGTCCGGACCACATTTTTTCCATAGTGACTCCAAATAATATAAAAAGTGTGGTATTTTAGCGAAGTTTGGTTTAGAAAGTATTACCGCAATGCGGTAAAAGAGTAAAAAAGTTAATTACAAGCAGGAACGTTACCACTGTCTTTTGCATATTCAGTCAAAAAATCTTCTAGATGTCTCGAGTCTTTCGTAAATTTTTTATCTCCAAAATATTCCCATGAAGCTTGAGCTTTTTTAGAATTTAAATGAATATCAGCAAGTTGCTCACCTTTTTTATCCATAATTTTTCCCCATGTCCGCATATTTTTTGAGGCAGCCATTGCTTGTCCGCCTCCATGACATTCTTTACAAGTGTCCACATAAATTTTTTGCCCTTTATAAGTTGCTGCATTCAATGATATGAATGTTGACATCAATAATAAGGCGATAAGTGAAGTTAATTTCATCATAAATATAATTTCCCTGTTCAATATAAAATCTGAATTATGATACATTAGTAATTCTAATATATTGCTTAATATACTCTCAGGACACTTCTATAATTGATATTTTTGTTCCCGTTTAGTATCCAAATCCCAAAGTGAAAGGGACTTGAGTTTATCAACAACACCAGGAGTACAAAGAACATCACCAGGCCACTCTCGTTCAAATCCATCCATCAAAGATTTAGTCGATCCATCAACCGAAACAATGGAACCGGACACGCAAATATCACGGCCAGCATCAATATTATTTGCAACTCTCCAAAGTAACATATAGGGGTTGTTAATATCATTATTTTCAGCATCCACAACGACCACAATTCGTAAAAACGGTTCCAAAGAAGTCAACATCTTAGCAGTAGTCGCCAATGAACGATTCTTCTTGACACTCATTACCGTGATGGGATTTGCAGTATGACGCATGTATTGAGTCACTTCGCACACTTCAGGAAGAAGAGGACGAATACGCTCTAATAAAAGAGCACTGTCGATGACATCCGGTTTTTTAAGCGAGTGCAAAGAAGTAAAATCAATTCCTAATTTTCCTCCCACAAGGGTTTCAGGGCTGGAATGATCCAAAGCATCCGTAATCCCTTCAGAAATAAACAAACATTTAGGAATAAAACGATTCAGCGCGTATGTCAATAATGCTTCATAGTTGGTCAACTTTGGAGCATCTTCACCGAAAAATAGAGCATGTTTTACAAAACTCATCTGTCCTGAACCCCAAAAAAGATGCATAAACTGTTTAGTATGACCTTTATACAATGGTTTCATTTTTGCCAAGATAAGATTATGAAAAACTCCATTTTCAGGCATATGGTAATCAATTAAATCCGCTGCATTGGTTTTAAGTAGCGGTAAAAATATTCGCTCAGTTGCCCATCCCATGTATTTATCTTCCAAAGGTGGTTTTCCCACAACCGTAGCAAGATAAAGCGGCTTTTTACGACTGGTAATCGCACTAACTTCCAAAGCAGGATAGTGTTCAGCTAAGGTGTAATACCCAGTATGATCTCCAAAAGGACCCTCAAGGACGAGCTTCTCAGGATCTACCCACCCCTCAATCACAAAATCCAAATCTTCAGGAACATACAAAGGGGTAGATATGGATTGAACCAGTTTTGGAGACTCTTTCTTAATCAAACCATAAAGTAAGAGTTCATTTACACCATACGGCAATGGAGCGGTCGCGCACCATGTGTAAAGTGGATCTCCCCCAATACCGATGGACACAGGCATTTTCTTACCGGCACGCTGATACTGATCAAAAAAGTGAGAAGAGTCTTTATGAATCTGCCAATGCATACCCAAATGATTTTTATCGTACACTTGAAGTCGATACATCCCAAGATTAACAACTTCCCCATCTAGACTCTGAGTATAGACTTGCCCCATAGTTATGAAAGGGCCGCCATCTTCTTCCCATGTTGTTAAAACTGGTAAATCGTACAAATTAACATCATCACCCTGTACAATTATTTCTTGACATGCTCCGCGCGTTTTAAGTTTTTTGGGAAAGATATCTTTCATTGCAAAAAGGTCACCAAGCATCCCTACTTTTTCTTTGAATCCTTGAGGCGGCTTCATATGAAGGAGTTTTTCGATTTCTGTTGCGACCCCTTCCACATCACGCCCAAAAAGAAGTTCTGTACGTTTATATGAACCAAAAAGATTCATCACTACCGGAGTGGAAAACTCTTTCTTATTCTTTATATCAATCGGATGAGTAAATAAAAGTGCTTGTCCCCCATCTTCTTTTTTAACTTCAGCATAGGCTAAATGAGGAATTTCAAGATATATATCCAAAGGTGTGTCAATCACACGCACCTCATTATGTGATTTGAGAAGGTCTAGTGCTTTAGCTAACGTCATACTTTATGACCATCTGCCATTATTTCAGCACGCGACAGAAGTTCCATCGCACCCTGATCAATAAGACGACGAGCCATAGCTTCACCAACACCGCTGATTTCATCGAGAGAAACCATAATCTCTTCACCGATAATGTCGCTTCCATCAGGCATACCAAGAGTTGAGCGGATACTGACACTACCATCATTGCGGACACGAGCACTTACGCCGATGGGAACTTGACATCCTCCTTGAAGCGTATCCACAAATTCACGCTCAATCGTGGTCTCAATACGGCTGCTAGTGTCTTCTAGCATTGCCGCAATTTCTAAAACCCACGGCTCATTAATGGTCTCAATTCCTAAGGCACCCTGCCCCATTGCAGGAATCATTTCGTCAAGTGAAATGGGATAAAAATACTCGACTAAACGTGCGAATCCAAGACGATTAATACCTGCAGCGGCTAGAATAATCGCATCAAATTCTCCTTCTTTGAGTTTACGAATACGGGTATCCACGTTACCACGCAAATCTTTTATAATCAAATCAGGACGCTGTTTTACTAACTGCATACGGCGACGAAGAGATGATGTCCCTACAACTGCACCCTGCGGTAATGAAACTATATTTGGATATTTTTCACTCAACATCGCATCACGTACATCTTCACGTGTCGTAATAGCGGATAGAAGGAGCCCTTCTGGCATCACGGTGGGAACATCTTTGAGCGAATGGACAGCCATTTGTGCATCCCCCGCCAAAAGCGCCTCTTCTATCTCTTTTAGAAATAATCCTTTACCGCCAATTTTTGCCAACGGTACATCGAGAATTTTATCCCCCGATGTAATGATAATTTTGAGTTCAACTTCAATATCAGGGCGTGCTGATTCAATCACTGATTTAATATAATTGGATTGCCAAAGAGCGAGTGCTTAAGGACTGAAGGGCGGCGTAAATCAGCAACACTCAGCTTTAATTTAAACGTCTTATTAAAGGCATCAACAATTTTTTGTTCGTCTTTTTCATTGGGATCAATATCAACTTGATACATTTTTAAAGTCACATTGTCCACACCATTTTGGTCTGCCGCAATAGCCGCTTTAGTAAGAGCTACAGAAGCTGGATGCAGCTGAGTAAGTGGAAAATGGTAATAATAGACAGCAAAAGTTTTTGGATATTTTGCCATATAAGAAAGTGCTTCAGGTGCATAACGACGGCAAAATGGGCACAACGGATCAGAAAAAATAGCTACTTTATGAGCAGCAGTGGACTCTCCACTGACAAGATTGGCTTTTGTGTAATAAGCACTGCTAAAACTAGGAGCAATCGTATCATTATAACGCTCACCTGTTTTAAGGTTGACCAGTTCTGGTGCTAATGTGTCCCCATTGACAAAATACGTTCCATTTTGATTAATATGGCGATTTTCAGCACCTTGTTTTACATCCGCTTCTATAGTGACAAAATAGGCTTGCCATCCAGTCATTCCTGAAACATTCTGTTTTCCGCTAATATCTACATCCAAATTGCTAATACTAGGATTACTTCCAATCCCTTTTTTGAGAAAGGTAATTACTTCAGCATCCGTAGCACCAAAAAGGCTAGCGCAGAGAAGGAGAGTCGCTGATAATTTCGGCATCAATAACATTGTCGTCCTTTGAGTAAGTTTTATTGTTTTGTTGTGGATATTTTGGCTTAAATTGGTTAATGATTAACCCGATTAAAAGTGAAAATTGTATCAAAATTCCGATAACATCCGTCAATACACCAGGTAGAATCAGAAAAATTGCACCTAAAAGTGAGAGTAAATTACGCTGATAAAAACCGTTAGCATCCAGTCGTCGTTCTTTGAGTTCTATAATATTCGTTACCAAAGTAGATCGAAAATTAAAAAGAATCAGGATTCCGATGAAAGCACTCCCAACAATTTCAGCAAACATCATCAATCCACCAATTTTTGAGGCAACCTCTACGGTTAGTAAAACCTCACAAAAAAGATAGAGTAAAAAATAGATCATCCAATAAGCTCTTGTAATTTTTTCATAACATCATCCGTACTAACCGTAATCATTTCGCCCGTTTTTCGAACCATAATCTGTACTTGATTGTTCTCCATCTCTTTACCCACAATGACGGTAAAAGGGAATCCGATTAACTCTGCATCGGACATTTTAAATCCAAAACG
>JAPLGN010000038.1 GCA_026390135.1 Campylobacterales bacterium
AAGGTTTAATCCACTATAATTCCCGTCCACAAATTGTGCAAGCAATAATGTGCGTTCTTGTCCCGTTAGCTCAGCTGGTAGAGCATTTCACTTTTAATGAAGGGGTCGATGGTTCGAATCCATCACGGGACACCATTTTTTACATTGTTCAGTGGCTCCATCATCTAATGGTTAGGATTTCAGATTTTCATTCTGGTCATAGGGGTTCAAATCCCCTTGGAGTCACCACTACAACTTCCTCACTTCATACATTCTTTCTTTAATTATTTTATCTCTTTTTTAACCAAACTGCTCTATTATTTCATTTTATAAATAATCGCAAGGATTTCCCACGCAAACCCAAGACGTTAAAATTATTTTTATGAGCTTTGTTATCCTTATCGGTGTGGGTGCGATGTTCCTCATGCTTCCATTTGCACATCGAGGCGAGCTCTCTCTCATTGATGCCCTCTTTACATCCACCTCAGCAGTTTGCGTAACAGGTCTGATTGTCAAAGATACTCCAGTCGATTTCACCACATTTGGTCATGTTATCATTCTTTCACTCATTCAAATTGGGGGATTAGGCTACATGACTGCCGTGACTTTTTTAGCGATTATGCGTCGGAAAAAACTCACTTATCGTGATCGCCTAATTCTAAAAGAATCTTTGAATCATCCCGGTATGAATGGAATTTTTCGCTTTTTAAAAATCGTTTTTGCCAGTATCATTATTATTGAGCTATCAGGGGCACTTATTCTAACTCTCCGTTTTTGGTCGGATATGCCACTTGGAAATGCTCTTTGGTATGGACTTTTTCACTCTGTTTCTGCCTTTAACAATGCCGGATTTTCACTCTTTAGTGATAATCTGATGCGCTATCGAGGCGATTTTATCATCAACTTCACAATCCCCTTACTCATTATCCTTGGGGGATTAGGCTATCTCGTTCTTTTAGAACTCTATAATTTTCGACGCAAATCATTAATGCGTCTCTCAACCCATACTAAACTTGTTTTATGGACATCAGGAATCATGATCCTAGCAGGTATGGCTATCATCCTCTCACTGGAATGGAATAATGTAAAATCCTTTGGCTCTATGGATATAGGAGAAAAACTACTTGCCTCATGGTTTGCATCAGTCAACTATCGTACGGCAGGGTTTAATACCATTGATTTCTCGACCTTTAGTGACTCTGATCTCTTTTTTGGAACGATCTTTATGATTATTGGAGGTAGTCCTGGAGGAACTGCGGGAGGTATCAAAACCACCGTCCTAGCTCTCGCAATCATTGGAGTATGGTTTACTCTGCGCGGTCAAAATAATCCGCATATCTTTCACCGAAGTCTTGTCCCGTATCAGATCAATAAAGCGTATGCCGTCATCTTTATCGCCTCATTCTATGTCTTGCTTTCAACCGTTATTTTAAATGAGAGTGAACATCTGCATTTTGTCCGAACTCTCTTTGAGACCTGTTCAGCATTTGGTACCGTAGGTGTTTCCACTGGCAATGGAGGAGTTTTGAGCTACAGCGCACTGTTCAGTGATGTTGGTAAACTCAATATCATCTTTTTGATGTTAATGGGTCGGATCGGGGTATTTGCCTTTACTATCGTCATCGTCGGAAAAGCGGTTCAAACCCGTATAAAATATGCAGAAGGAAGGATTATTATATGACATACGTTGTTATCGGACTAGGTAAATTTGGGCACAATGTGGCCAAAGGATTAGCACAACAAGGAGAATCCGTCATCGCCATTGATCACAATGAAGAAAAAGTGCGTGACGTCAGCGACTTTGTTCAAGATGCCATTACGCTCGATTCAACCGATTTGCGAGCACTTCAAGAAGCTGGAATTGCTGATGCCGAAATTGCCATCGTTAGTATCGGTGAAAATATTGAAGCGAGTATCCTCACGGTTATGGCACTTAAAGAGCTCGGTATCGAAACGGTAGTTGCCAAAGCTATTACTGTCGTACACGGGCAAATCCTCTCCAAGTTGGGTGCAGCAAAAGTAATCTATCCGGAGATGGAATCAGCAAAAAAACTGGTTAAAAAGCTTGTTTCAAATATGCATTATGAGACGATTGATCTCTCTATTACTATGAAGCTTGCAAAAATGACACTTCCTCAATTTTGGATCGGGACATCCATCCTCTCTCCAACATTTGAAGATGATTACGAAGTAAAACCCATCGCCTATAAACACCAAGGTGAATGGCATACCTCTTTTGAAAAAGATGATATTTTAGAAAAAGGTGACATCCTCGTTGTCCTTGGTAATAGTAATAAAATCGAGGCACTTAGTAAAAAAGTGTAAACATTTTCGTTTCTTTTCTTTTGCTACAATAACAGATATAAAAATTTGTTACTGTAAAGGATCTCATCATGAAAAACGCAGTTCTACTCTCTCTCATCGTTCTCTTTGTTTCAGGTTGTGCAGCAACGTGGAGTGGTGTCAAAGAAGACACGTCCTCCGCAACTGACTGGACTAAGAAAAAAGTGAATGACAGCGCAAGTTTTGTCAAAGAAAAGACAGAATAGTTTTTTAAAAAGAGTGTTGAAGGGTCAAGCCAACATAGTTTCTAGCAGTAGAAGAATCTTTTACTACTGGCGATAAAATGTATTGATCCGTTACAAAAGCACCCAGTGCAGAACCTGCTATATGGGAAATTGCATCTAAGGCTTGTCCTTTCGCATTTCCATTAAGTGCAAACTCTATTCCTTGTTCCACAATAATAGCAGCACTGCTGGTCCAAAAACCAATCATTCCTCTATTTTCTTTATAGTCTGGATAATAACTGTCTACAACCGCAGTAATCCCACCAGCCATAACAGCTCCACCAACAAAATGGCTCATTTCACTGCCAACACTATTATCTGCTTCTAATTGCGTTACCATCAATACCGCACTCATAAATAAAAATATTTTTTTCATTTCACCCTCCTATTGCATAAAATAGACTTAAATTATACCTTCATATAATGAGATAAAAAGTAACTATCCGTGCTACAATTTCAACTTTAAAGGAATAATTTATGCCTATTTTAATTGTTCTATTGCTGAATATCACTTTCCTATTTGCGCAAACGCCACCGCTGCAATGGAGCGAAAATGTTACTGGAGTTGTTACCCACTTTCATAGCAACAAAAAGGAGATTGCATTAACCTTTGATGCCTGCGGCGGAAGTGCTCGAAGTTCGCAATACGATGCGAGACTCATTGAGTTTTTAATACAAAATCATATTCCGGCTACTCTTTTTATTAATGCACGATGGATTGATAGTAACCCTGATATTTTTATGCAACTCTCTCATAATCCTCTTTTTGAAATCGCGAACCATGGAACTGCACATAAACCTCTCTCTGTGGAGGGGAAAAGTATTTACAATATCCACGGTACCGCATCTGCAGATGAAGTCATTAGCGAAATTGAAGGAAACAATCAAAAAATCGAAAAACTCACAGGAATTCGCCCAACATTTTTCCGTGCTGGTACGGCCTATTATGACGAAAACGCCGTGGCTATCGCTCATACTCTAGGAATGGAAATTGGCGGATTTTCAATCTTAGGTGATGCAGGAGCCACCTTCAGCGCACCAAAAGTAGCCCAGCAGCTTATCAGTGCACACAGTGGTGATATTGTGATTTGTCATATGAATCACCCTGAAGGGGGGACTCGGGAAGGTATCATCGAAGGAGTAAACGCACTAATTAAAGAAGGATTTACCTTTGTTCGCCTCAGTGATGTAAAGAAAAATCTCGTAAGGATTCCCTAAATATCACAATCAAAGCAAATACCAGAGCACTTTCAAACGCTATAAATGCCACGAGTTTAATCGTTGCAAATAACTTCAATCCAAGTACAATAAAAATAGGAGCGCTTTGATCGATCACAAAAAGTCCAAATAGCAAATGAATCAAAAATTCTTTTTTCTTTTCACTAATAGTGGAGATAAATCCTAAAAAATGGAGCGTCCCCATCAATGCAATAGAAATAAAAAGGACATGAGGCGTGAGGATTTCGAGGAGCCCACGAAATGATTTTTCAGAATAATACAAGCCTATAGTATGAGGATTCCATCCAGCAAGAACAATAAATAATGCTCCGCCTAAAATCGACTGTAACACTACCAAAACAATAAATGAAAGTGCCAAAATACGTAAGAATTGATGCTGCATTAGAATTTTTTACGTATCAATAAAATAAAAATATCCAACGCAATCCCTATCATCAGTAGATGAAACAAGTAAAATCCGCCCCACGAGAAAATAACACCCACCCGTCCTATCCACAACGAAGTAATGAGTCCAATGCCATAAAATAATAGTGTTATAACCCCCAAAAGAAGCACCGTAATCTTAAAACCTTTTGCCCTCGATGTACGAATCAAAAGAGCAGTCATAAGAATAAATATGAGAATAAGCCCAAAAAGGTCAGTGTGTAATGAGAGTAATAAGTCGCTCAATAAAAGAGGCTCAATAAATTCCGCTTCATTACCCAAAATGGTATTGATCCACATCACAGGAGTCATCCCAAAATCAATCCCCTTGGCAATACCATTTAATACTAAAGCTCCTAACAAAAAAATAACCATCCATAATACACTCAAGTACAATGTACGATTATCAATCAGCTTTTTTGAAACAACAAATTTCATAATTTACGGCTTTACAATTTCCAAAAGAGCCAAAGCAGCGCGGGCACCATCGGTTATAGCACGAGCTGAGAGGGTAGCACCTGTTGTTGTGGGGATGTCTTGGTTGAGTTTAAGGACATTGGCGGAACTTTTGTTATCAAAACCATCCAACCATGTTTTAGTAGGGAGATATTCCATCGGTTCATTAAAAGCAACGATCTCAATCGATTTGATTTTACTGTCGGTGCCAATGAGGTAAAGAGCAACAGCCGTTTTAGTACGCACTTTTTTATTCATTAATACCCCATACCCTAGCACTTTCGCTTCATTTTTAGCAACATAAAGTCGGTAAAGTTTGGACTCGATGCTCTGCTGGGATGTTTTAATAAGTTCTTGCAGCTGTGCTCCACTCAGAATAATATTTTGAGTATCAACACTTTTAGAGCCAAAAGCACGTTGAGTCAAAACAACCGGATCGCCCAAAACTTGGGCGAAGAGGACAACAGAAAAAAGAGAAGTTAAAAAAGCAATTTTAATCAAAAGATAAATCCTAATCCAAGCGAGTAGATACCTTCATTACTGTAATTGGCTGAGTCGGCATCATTTTTGTTATGACGCACTTTGTACTCCCCTTTTAAGACCACTTGTTCATGGGGGAAGTAATTCAGACCGTAAGTAAAGCTTTCTGTATTCCCAAACGCTACTCCATTGACCATTGATGTAGCCAAATTATAGTTTTCGTATTGAAAAAAGATCGGTAATCGTGCATTCGCTTGAGTGAAATATGGTAAGACATTATACTCTAAATTCACATAGCCTCCTCGTGCTGATTCAGGATGGAATGGAAAATCAAGGGTTACGTCACCGACTGTATGTAAACCAAGATAAGAATCTGCATGGCTCAAATGGGCTTGGGTATAGAGCCCTTTGATCTTAAAGCCCTCATTTTGGTACTGGGCATGAAGATCGGCAATGGTTAAGCGTCCCACTTCTTTATCATTAGTAGAGGGACCAGCCTCTCCCGTATAGAGGCTTGCCCCTACGAAGAGACCATTAATGCCTGTGTAATCAAGACGGGCAACTGCCGCAAGATTGGAGGTTTGGGCGTTTCTCTCATAGCCGCCGCGACGACCGTTATTAATCCAGTTTTTGCCATAAGTATCGGCTTCAACAGTTCCATCATGTTCAGCAAGACCCATATCCAATGCGACGACTGCACCTGCCGTATAGTTAAAATTCTCTGTTTTACCGTGGATGGTGAGACCGTTTTCATGCCATGTAGAGGGGATGAGATAGGTTTCGACATCGGGACGTTTGACGGTATTAAATAAAACTGGTTCATGATTTAAACTGACCAATCCCATCGGAACGACTTGCTGACCAATTCGAATATTGAACGTCGGATCGAGTAAAAAATCGACATAAAGTTGTTCAACCGAAACTTCTTCCCCTCCATGTTCAAACTCAACTTCAGAGTTTAAGATGATGTTGTCACTAAATTTGTAACCGATGTAGGGGACGAAACGGTTTACTTCGGTTTCATTTAGTCCGCTATTTCTGTCGTGCGAATAATGAATTTCTCCATAACCACCGATGGAGAGGGGATTTTTGGAATAATAAACTTTGGAAGCTGCTGCACCAAGACCAGGTTCAATTTTACTCATATCCACAGTACTAAAAGAAGTGGCATTTTGCGTATTGATTAACTCATCAGCCAGCGTCTGTGTCTGCTCTGTCTGTTTCTTATCATTAGCCTCTAATGATGAAAGACGTTCACTTAGAATTTTAAGCTGTGCTTTTAGGTCACTTAGCTCATCAGCCGACAATGCAGTGGCAATTGCCATTGCGGCAACAGTACTTAGGAGGAGTTTTTTCATTGGGGATCCTTTTATGATAGTGATTATTGATTGCGAAATTATAAGGCAACAAGCTGAAAACAATATTAATAATGCAACTAATTATCATTTAGTAAAAGATGCCATTCCAATGGTACACTTTCAGTATGAAATCATTATTCTTTTTTTTATCTCTAGTAGCTTTTCTTTTCGCAGATGAGCGGGTCCAGATGCATATGGGAACACTCATCAGTGTCAATATTGCTGACCGCGAAGAGGTTCTTGTGCCCGCAGGGCATGAAAATCTTACCGATGAGGTATTTTCCCTTTTTAAAGATTTGGATGAGAAGCTCTCAACCTATAAAAGTGATTCGGAAATTTCACGATTAAATCGTGATCATGAAGCAAATCTATCGAATGTGACGCGTACTGTTTTAGAGCGGTCAATGGAAATGAATCACAAAACGCAAGGTGCTTTTGATATAACAATCGGTTCTTTAAGCCATGGAGCATACCATTTCGGAACACAGGAAAAACTCCCAACATCAGCTGAACTCCATCATGCTTTGACATTTGTAGGTGGAAACCATATTTGGATGGATCACGAGAAAGCATGTGTGACAAAGGGAACGATTATAGATTTAGGGGGTATTGGCAAAGGATATGCTGTTGATCTCGCTATCACTTTATTAGAACACCATGGAGTCAAAAAAGCGGTGATTGCTGCATCGGGTGATATTGGGTGTTTAGGAGAATGTGAGGTACGTATTCAAGATCCTTTTCATCCTAAAGGTATCGTTGCAACCGTCACGTCACTTTTACCGCGATTCGCCATCAGCACCAGTGGTAATTATGAACGCTTTATTCGCAATAAAGAGCACAACCATCTTCTCAACCCGAAAACAGGAAAATCTGAGCAAAATTTTGCTTCGGTAACGCTGTTTGGAGAAGAGGACAACACCGCGTTAGATGCAATCGCCACAGGTGTTTCTATTATGAGGGTAGATCAGGCAATCGCAGTATTAGAACATGAAAATATTGGGTATTTTTTGATTCAAAATGATGGACATGTATTTCAAAGTAAGAAATTGGAAGGAGTTAGGGTAGAAAATAACAATCACTAAATATAATAACGATTATCACTATTGACATACAGCATCCCTTATGGTATATTTCTGCAAATCATTATCATAAAGGATGTTCGAATGAAAACATCACGTTCCGTAACCTTAGCACTCTCTACCACATTGGTTTTTCTCTTGGGTGGATGCAATGAAGGTTCTACCTCTTCTGAGCCCACCTCTACGGAAGTTGATTTAGCAACTCTAGGTGAGGCACTATTTTTTGATACAAATCTCTCCGAACCCTCAGGTCAATCGTGCGCATCGTGCCATACAGCTGCCAATGGTTTCGCCGATCCTGACAGTAACTTGTCTACATCACAGGGAGTTATTGCGGGGCAATTTGGAACACGTAACACTCCGAGCGCTGCGTATGCGGCATTCGTTCCTGCTTTTGTTTATGATATCGTAGAGGGACTCTATACGGGAGGGCAATTCTTAGATGGTCGTGCCTCCTTGCTTGAAGATCAAGCCAAAGGTCCACCCCTTAATCCGGTAGAAATGCACAATCCTAATAAAGTTTCGTATGTCACAAAGGTAGCCGCAGCTTCTTATGCGCCACTGGTTAAAAAAATCTTCGGATTAAATGTTTTTGATGACCCAGAAACGGCATACGATAAAATTTCGCGCGCTATTGCTGCGTATGAGCGGACGAAAATATTTTCACCCTTTAGCTCAAAATTTGATGCGTATATTAAAGGGACGGCAACACTAAGCGAGCAAGAGCTCGAAGGGTTATCTCTATTTGAAGGAAAAGGGGGATGTGTTGCATGTCATCCGACCCGTCCTACCGCTGATGGAACGCCTGGATTGTTCACTGACTTTACGTATGACAATCTAGGTGTCCCCAAAAATATGGCTATTCCTGCATACGCTGCCGATGCCAACTTTATCGATATTGGTCTTGCTGGAAACAGTAAAGTGATTGCCGATGGACGAGCGGCCCAAAATCGAGGAAAGTTTAAAGTATCAACGTTACGTAACCTTACTCTAACGGGACCGTATATGCACAATGGAGTATTTAAAACACTCAAAGAGGTGGTATCGTTTTACAATACCCGCGATACAAACCAAAGCCGTTGGGGTGCTGCGGAGATTCCCGAAACGGTCAATCACACCGAACTTGGGAATTTAGGTCTCAGTGATAGTGAAGAAGATGCTATTGTTGCCTTTTTGCAAACACTTACCGATGGCTATTGAGGGAAATAATAAAGTTTCCTCTTGTGTCTGTAACTTTTGTTACTGACGCACTTCTATTGAAATAGCTATACTATTAAACTATTTTTACCTAGGAGCTTATCCATGTGCCTCATTTTAACCTTTGCCTTTATCGTTGCCACTATCTCTTTTTTCACCCAAGGGCTACTCCCTCATGCGATTATCAGCGGACTTCTCGCTTCGATTTCCCTTTTCTTTTTTATCCGAAAACTCATCTTTAACGGACGATGTATTTTTGGAAAAGCAACCGATTGTAATGCACCGAAAAATTCAGAATAAGCTATCACTCCTTCTGCTACAATAAATAAAATACGCCTATGAGTTAACGTCTACCCTGCGCCAGTCAGATAAGGAGATTATCATGAAAGAGCTCTGCAAACTTAAAAAAGGTGAGCTAACCACTCATCTCAAAAAAATCATCAAAATTATTGAAAATCCAAAATACATCTGCATGAAGTGCGCACGAGTCGCCAACGAGAAAAAGTACTTGTGTGACCCTTCCAAGATAGATGCTGTGTAACCCATGTTACAGACACACCCTCCCCTAAAGCACTACAATGTCTCTATTACTTTACAAGGAGTCACAGATGTTGTGCAACGAAGGAAAAATTGATAGAGCTTTACGTGTTATTGTGGGTGTTGCCTTAATCGCTTGGGCGATACTAAGTGGAAATGTATTCGGTTATGCCGGAATTATTTTGGTCATCACGGGTGCTATTGGCTTTTGCCCTTTTTACCCACTACTTGGAATTAACACAGGATGCAAGCTCAAAAACGACTAAAACGTCGTGTATAATGTCTCAACTTTCTTGAGGCATTACGATGGAACTGAACCAATTTACTTTTTATAACCACCTCTCCCCTGACCTGCAAAATTTTGTTCTAACTCACGCCCGTCCTATCACTGTCCCAAAAAATACAATTTTATTTTATCAAGGTGACGTTTGCAAAGATATTCTCTTGTTAACGGATGGAAATGTACGTCTGTATATTCAAGGTGAAGGGGTCGAAGAGATCACCCTCTACACCCTCAAACCTTTGGAACAATGTGTCGTCAATACTGCAAGTCTGGTGGCACAAAACGTCGCGATTGGAACTGCTGTCACTGAAACCGACATCAAGGGCTATCTCCTAGATCACGAATCTATCCGCTCTCTTATGGCACAGAGTCCTGACTATTTGAGCTTTATGTTTTCTCTTTTTACCGTACGGCTTTCCTCTCTTGCAACTCTCGTAGAAGACATCAAGTTTAAACGACTCGATGTCAGGCTGCTCGAATGGGTTAATCATCAAGAAAACAATCGTATCGAAATGACACATGAGCAAATCGCCATACAGCTGGGAACCTCACGTGTTGTTATCAGTCGCTTACTTAAAGATTTGGAGCGTAAGGGAAAAGTTTGCTTGGAGAGAGGGGCGATAGAGCGGGTATAAAGACTACTACCATCCATCCTGCGCATGATTATCGTGTTTTGATTTTTTATAACGAGCAGCATTGACTCTTTTTTCAAGCTGATTTTGCGCGTAAAAAAGTTCTTCTTTGATCGTTTTTATCTCTTCATCACTGTTTCGAAAATTTAAAATCTTTTGTCCCAGCCCTTCAAGTTCCATATACTCATCTTTGTAGAGCTTAACGGCTTCATTCTTTTCTAAAAAACGAAAATTCATATCCACTTTTTGATCGTACTGCTCTTTGGTCGGATTGTCACTTTTTGCTAAAAACGATAATATCCCATTCACAAAACGACCAAGCAGTCGAATGTAGCGGAGTCGTTTTGCATTTTCTTCTTTTGGTGCGCCCATAATCCCTCAGTTAACCTTCATTGGTTACAATTATATCTATTATTGACTAAAAGGTTTTTCGATGAACAAATGGCTACTCTCACTACTTTTGGCAACCACCGCCTTGATGGCGGATTATACCGCACAACCTATAGATCAGAAGCTTCTTGATTCTAAAATTAAAATTATTGATATTCGTACTCCTAGTGAATGGAAAACGACAGGACTCGTCAAAGGCTCTATCCCCATCATGTTTTTTGATGAGCGCGGGAACTATAACTTAGAAGCTTTTTTGGGTGAATTGAATAAAAAAATACCGCAAGGGGAACGTTTTGCCATCATCTGCAACAGCGGGAGCCGATCCAAAATGCTGGGAACTCATTTGGGACAAAAAATGGGCTACAACGTAATTGATCTTCAAGGAGGAATTCAATACGCAATTTCGAAAAAAATACCTATTGAACCCTACAAACCTAAACCTTAACGCAAAAATTCCAATAACTCAATGTACTCTTTTTCGATTACACTGAGACTTTCAAGCATCTTTATTTCGCCAATCTCTGCATTTTCAGTCAAAAATTCTCGTCGCCATTGAATATTATCTTGTAACTCTTTGAGCCCTGTGGTTAAATATTCAACCATTTGCTCAATTTCTGCTCCTCGAAGTAGCCCCTCTGTATCTGCTTTGTAAAACAATAGGGGAAAATCTCCCATCTCACCTGAGAAACGAAAATCTTCAGCAATATTGTGAATGATCGCTTTAATCCGCTCACCCTTAATGATCCGTTTGGACATCTTCTTCTCCTCGATTTTTGTTCTCTCATTTTAGTCTTTTTTGGTATAGGAGTTGCTTAGAATATTCATCTATGCCCCAAAAGGTGCGTTATTATTTATGGAATCATTTCAGCTCAAAACCAAACTTTTATATTTGCTTCTCAGTGTTGCACTCGGCATTGCTGTAGTTGGTTTTGTTGGATATTTCAATCTTCTTACGATGAAAAAAAATGTTGACACTCTCTATTTTGGCTCACTTATTCCGCTTGGTGAATTGGGTTCTATTACTTCTGCTTATCACCATGATCTCGAAGCCGGCGTCTACCGATGGAAAGAAGGACTTATCAGCGATGAGGATTTAGCTCAAAATATCACTTTAGGGCTTGAGCATGTCGATCAGATGTGGTCGAGCTATTTGTCCCATCATAAGCGACCTGAAGAGCTCCCCTACATTCATTACGCGGAAGAACAAATGGATAGTATGAAACGCTATTTTGAGGAAATACGTTCTCTTGCGCTCAGCCACACCTCCCGATCTGCTATCTCAGTGGTCACTCTTGCAGATAACACGTCCTCCATTCACAACACTGTTTCGCAGCTTATTGCTTATGAAACTGCTGCTGCGACCTACGAGCGTTCTATTCTTCTTACGCATCATCAAAATTCCCTTATGCAGCTTGCAGTGATGTTAGGGGTTATTTTACTGGGGGTAATGACTTTTGCATGGCGTATTTTTATGCAAATTGAACAACAGCAGCAACAACTTCTCGAATCGTCCGAGTCCCTCAAGCATCTCAATGTAAAACTTGAACAAGCTTCCTATACTGATACTCTCACAGGGATTTTCAACCGACGCTATTTTAATCTAGTATATGAGCGTGAATTCAAACGAGCCTTACGAGCCAATAAATCAATAACCTTTATAATGATTGATATTGATTTTTTTAAACAATACAATGATACTTACGGTCACTTGCAAGGGGATGTCGCGTTACAAAATGTTGCTCATGTATTGAAATCATCCTTATTGCGACCAGGAGATTTTGTCTTTCGTTTAGGAGGGGAAGAGTTTGGGATCATTCTCACCGAAATCGATTGTCCTAACGCTCGAAAAATGGCAGAAAAATTAAGATTTAATGTAGAATCACTCAGCATGGAACACAAAGGGAATAAAAAAAGTGGTCTTCTCACCATCTCTTCAGGTGCTATTTGTATTGTACCTACTGAGTCAATGAACAATGAATCGCTTCTTCACAGTGCCGATACCAACCTCTATGCGGCCAAAGAACGAGGACGCAATATGGTTGTATTTTCCAGTACGTTATGATTTAGGATTTTTAAACCTAAATCCCAATTTTTCCAACTGTTCACGTAACTTTGGAGCAATTTCGCCTTGAAATTCCATCCAACCTTCTTTATAAGCGCCGCCGCAAGCAAGAGATTTTTTGAGGTTTGAGAGATTTTTTTGGGCATCCGAATCACTAAGGCTAAATGGTCCAACGAGAGTCACCACTTTCCCTTTACGTTTCTCTTTTTGAAAAACGAGACGATGAGCAGTGGGTTCGAGAAGAGTAAGTGTTTTAGCGGTTTTTTCTTCTTCTAGCTGCCATCCCTCACCCCAAGATGCCCCAATGTCAAATGATAGTTTTTCACCCTTCGCCATGTGAATCTCCTACATAAACAAAACGCTTTGTCCCATCTTCAAGCACTCCATCGAACATCTCAAGAGGCCGCACCCACAATCCGTGTTCACCATACAGCGCACGATAGATAACAATCAGTTCTTCGGTTTCAGAGTGCTTTGCAACACCCATCACTTCATACTCACGACCTTTATAGTGGAGATATTTTCCCTCTTTAAGCACGGACTATCTTTTGCACCAGCGCACTCACCCCATCAACGTTCAGCTTTCCACTGTTTGCCATCATCAAAATCGGATTCATGCAGTAAAGATTATTATCATAAACTACAACCATAATCTCATCGTTCTCTTGAAGAAAATTGATTTCACCAAAATGGGTATAGCGCGTCGCCCCAATGCTGATAATAGCTTGCTTGGGAAAGTTGGCTTCTTTTAAATAGTCATGGATTGGTTCCAATGGTCCGACCGATGTTTGCGTATTGATTTGATTGGTCATCCACTCTATGAGCTTCTCGTAAAAATAGCTGTATCCCGTGAGCTCAACATCTTCACCATAGCGCATCAACATCCCATCACGTCGTAAAAATGAAGCAATCCGATACGTATCCATCACTCCGCCACGAGCAAAATTATCAATAGGGATAAGGGTATCGGATAACCCCTTGGAACACTCTCCCCAATTTTTTTTGTGACTAATTTTAGAAGCGCCTTCGATACGCAAAGAACAATCATTATAAGCACCGAAAAATTTGGGAATTATCTGTATCACATTGCCGAGCATATCGTAGGTTAAATCACAAATCAGTGCCACTTCTGGCTCAATTTGGACATTGCATGGGTTACTTGGAAGAATAATCGTGTCGCAGCTTAGAGGGTACGTCCCTAAAAAATCAGGACGGTTTGGGATATAAAAAGGGAACATCCCTTTGGGGCCGTTGGGATCATCTGTGATGATATCTTTGAAATCAGCACTCTCACCGGCTTGTTCGAGGTGAAGGGCAAAGTTTCCCGCAACACCAAAGCCGATATAACTTTTATAGTCGTTCATAATAGTATCACTTTCCCGTCATTCCCGCGAAGGCGGGAATCTAGCTGGATTCCCGCCTTCGCGGGAATGACAAAAACTTTATAACTCTCCACTTGCCTTTGCCTCAGCAAACTCTTCGTACGAACCTTTGAAGTCGGTATACGTTCCATCAAGGTGCAATTCAATAATGCGGTCTGCAAATGCGTCAAGAAGCTCACGGTCATGGCTCACACAAATAACATTCCCCTCAAAGTCAAGTAACGCTTCACCCAATGCAATAATAGCTTCAAGGTCAAGGTGATTGGTAGGCTCATCGAGTACAATGAAATTCCCTCCCTCAAGCATCATTTTGGAGAGCATCATACGATGTTTTTCTCCCCCTGAAATCTTCTCAACACTTTTCTCTTGCTGTTCGCCGTTAAAAAGCATTCGTCCTAGACAGTTACGGATCTCAGAGATTTCACGTTTTGGATCAAATCCGCGAAGCCAGTCGTACAGCGTACCGTCGCCTTTGATCTTATCGGTCGTATCTTGGGGGAAATAGCTATTTTCAATCGTCGCGCCCCATGTGACACTTCCGCTCGTAGGTTTAATTTCTTCCATAAGAATTTTGCACAAGGTCGATTTACCTGCACCATTGGCACCGATAATCGCAATTTTTTCACCCGGGGATACCAGAATATCAATATTATGCAAAACGTTCAAATCGCCATAACTGTGAGAAATATTCGCCACACGCAACGCTTCGTCCCCCATAGGACGCTTCGCCTTAAAGACGATGCTTGGATCACGACGGCTTGATGGCTTGATGTCTTCAATGCTCATTTTATCAAGCTTCTTTTGACGAGAAGTTGCTTGTTTGGCTTTCGATGCATTCGCAGAGAAACGGCGAACAAAGGCTTCAAGTTGATCTTTTTCTTTAACTTGCTTATCGCGATCCAATTGCATTTGATTCGCCATAACAGTAGACGCTAAATACCAATCGTCATACGTTCCTGTAAATTCACGAATTTTTTGGAAATCAACATCGAGGATATTGGTCACAACAGCATTGATAAAGTGACGGTCATGCGAGACAATAACTAAGGTCCCGGCATGGCGCTGAAGTTCACGCTCCAACCATCCGATTGTCTCGATATCCAAGTTATTTGTCGGCTCATCGAGGAATAAAACGTCCGGTTTTGGATACAGCACTTGCGCCAGCAAAACTTTGAATTTTTCGGATGAAGGAAGAGTTGACATAAGTTCTTGGTGAAACTCAGCACTGATTCCCACGGTCTCCAAAATTTTTGCAATTTGGACATCATACTCATATGTCGGGTCTTCTTCAACTGAAATCATTTCAAGTTCTGCAAGACGATCATTGGTTTTGTCATCCTCGAAATCACCTGTAGTGTAAAGAATCTCTTTCTCTTTGATCGCATCATAAAGACGTTTATTTCCAAACAAAACGGTATCGGCGATGGTGAAATCTTCATAAGCAAACTGATTTTGCCCCAAAATACCTACTTTTAGCCCCGGCTCAATAGAGATGTCACCTTCGTAGTCTTTAATCTTACCGCTAAGAATATTTAAAAATGTAGTTTTCCCCGCACCATTCGCACCTATAAGGCCATAACGCTTATTACGGTCGAGCTTGAGGTTGATCCCCTCAAATAAAACTCGACTTCCAAAACGCATTGCTAATTTTGTGACTTGTACCATGTATTAGACTCTCTTTTAATCATTGTTTGTTAACGCGATTATATCCAAGAGGAAATAAGAGGATGCTTTTATTATTGATATAAGCTATTTGAATCATCATTAAGTATTATTCTTTGTGACTTTACACTTCATTCACCTTTTTTAACATTAGCCTAAGATTCGAGCAGATAAAATAAGTCCTAAGGATTATGCTGGTTATAGTTCGATTTTTCTCACGGAGCACAATGTGATACAGATTTATGTCGGGAATATTCCCTACGGCAAAGATGAAAACGATCTTAAAGATCTTTTCGGACAATATGGTGAAGTTAGTTCAGTCAAATTCGTTAACGATAAAGAGACAGGACGTTTTCGTGGTTTCGGTTTTGTTGAAATGGTAAACCAAGATGAAGCCAACAAGGCAATCACTGCACTTGAAAATAGCGATTTTGGCGGACGTACCCTTCGTGTAAATGAAGCACGTCCACGTGCTCCTCGCCCTCCACGTGAGCGTAGTAACAACTGGTAAAAGATATTGAAGCTCATTTTTGAGCTTCATTCTGCTTTTCTTTCTTTTTCTTACCCTATTACAAATAACATTTTAATTTTGGACAAAAAATGACCTTTACATTAACCGATGAAAACATCGAACTTACTAAACTTTTAAAGGTTTTAGACCTTGTAGATTCAGGTGGACAAGCCAAAATGCTCATTGACGAAGGACATGTTAAACGAAACGGAGAAGTCGAAAAACGTAAGCGTGCGAAAATACTTCGAGGTGAACAAATTCAAATTGGGGATGTCATTATTACGGTCAATTGATTATTAATGGACTTTTAACTATAATTATCTATCTTAAATACGCATGTAGACCAAAAAGGTTTAGTAATCCATGAAAAATAAAAAAATGATGGTCGTTGGCTTTATCAGCGCAATCGCAGTTAGTCTTGCTCTGTCCACTTCGCTGATTGCAAAAAGTGACGCACAGTCCCTTCCTTCAGAGGCTTCTAACGAAGCATCACGACTTCAATCACTGGCAAAATTCACCAAGGTTCTTAGCATCGTAGAGCAATACAATGTTGATGGCCTTGGTGTTGATCAACTCATTGACAAATCCCTTCAGGGACTCCTTTCCAATCTTGATGCCCATTCTAATTTTTTGGATAAAAAAAGCTTTGAATCCCTCAAGAGTCAAACCGATGGTGAGTTCGGCGGTTTAGGGATTACAGTCGGTATGCGCGACAATGCCCTTACTGTCATCTCCCCTATCGAAGGGACGCCTGCCGATAAAGCAGGGATCAAAGCGGGAGATATTATCCTCAAAATCAATGATAAATCTACTCTAAGTATGACCATTGATGATGCAGTAGGTCTTATGCGTGGCACTCCAAAAACACCGATTGATTTAACCATTGTCCGTAAGGGTGCAGGTGAACCGCTCAAATTTCATATCATACGTGACATCATCACCGTTGAATCGGTTTATGCCCGTACTATTGATGATAATATTCTTTACATACGCGTCACCAGTTTTGATAAAAAAGTGGCAAATGATGTCAGAAACGCAATCAAAAAGCATGCGGCAAAAAGCCAAGGTATTATCCTTGACCTTCGTAATAACCCGGGCGGATTGCTCGATCAGGCGGTTGAACTCACTGATTTGTTTGTGGATGAAGGGGTAATCGTTTCACAAAAAGGGCGCAATAAAAGCGATGATATCACGTACAGCGCCACCAAAAAAGCAACCGTAACAAATCTTCCTCTTGTCGTTCTCGTGAACGAAGGGTCTGCCAGTGCTTCAGAAATCGTAAGCGGTGCAATGCAAGATTTAAAACGTGCTGTAATTGTTGGAACTAAAACGTTTGGAAAAGGGTCAGTTCAAGTCGTTATGCCCATCACCGATACTGAAGCCATTAAGCTCACCATCGCACGTTACTATCTACCTAGCGGACGTACCATTCAAGCTGTCGGCGTTATTCCGGATGTTGAAGTGGATGCAGGTGAAATCAAAAAACATGAAAATAATTTTGATATTAAAGAAGCCGATTTGAAAAAACACCTCGAAGGTGAACTCGAGAAAACAAACGGAATGGTAGATGTGACCGAAACCAATGCTACCAACAAAACCATTATCACCAAAAATCAGCTCACAAAAGATATGCAACTCAAAGAGGGTGTCGGCATCCTCAAAGCCCTCATCATAGTTAAAGGAAAATAATCATGGAAAAACGTGAACTCATTTACGAAGGAAAGGCAAAACGCCTTTTTAATACCGACGATGCCAATTTGGTTATTGCAGAATTTAAAGACGATTTGACCGCTTTTAATGGCGCTAAAAAAGACAGTGAAGCCGGTAAAGGGGCCCTAAATAATAAAATTTCGACGGAACTCTTTAAAATACTTGCTCAAAACGGCGTTGAGTCTCATTTTGTTGAGATGCTCGATGATACAAATATGCTTTGTAAAAAAGTTGACATCATAATGATAGAAGTCATTGTTCGTAACATTGCGACAGGAAGCCTAAGTAAAAACCTCGGTATCGCTGATGGAACAATACTTCCGTTCACTTTAGTAGAATTTGATTATAAAAATGATGCACTCGGTGATCCAAAGCTTAATGACCAGCACTGCTTGATTCTTAATCTTGTCAAAAATGAAGCGGAACTCGATTTACTTCGTGCTATGGCACGTCAAATCAACGATATTTTACGCCCTTACTTTCATGCACGTGGACTCAATCTTGTTGACTTCAAGCTTGAGTTCGGTCGTGATGAAAATGGCAAAATTATCCTTGCAGATGAGATTAGCCCGGACAACTGTCGTTTTTGGGATTTAGAAACGGGTGAAAAAATGGACAAAGACCGTTTTCGTCAAGGGATGGGTGGACTTAAAGTTGCCTACGAAGAAGTATTAAATAGAATTTTGGGGTAATCATGAAAGCAATTGTCAATGTATTTTTAAAAAATGGAGTTCTAGACTCTCAAGGAAAAGCAGTTTTGCATGCACTTAGCGGTCATGGATTTGAGAGCGTTCGTGACGTTCGTGTTGGTAAACAAATTATCATTGAGCTGAACGAGAGCGATAGCGCTACGGCAAAAGAAAAAGTAGCCCACATGTGTGAAGAACTTTTAGCCAATACCGTTATCGAAGAGTATGAGATTGAGATTATTTCATGAGTGCAAAGATAAAAGTAGGTATCGTACAATTCCCGGGAACAAACTGCGAATATGATACACAGCACGCATTTGATGCACTTGGCTGCGAAACAGTCATTTTATGGCACAAAGAAGATGCTATTCCTGATGGAACCGATTTGGTGGTAGTTGCAGGTGGTTTTAGCTATGGAGACTATCTCCGCAGCGGTGCTATTGCTAAAATGTCACCTATTATGAAAGCACTTAAGCAGTATGCCAATAATGGAGGAAAAGTACTGGGAATTTGTAACGGTTTTCAAGTATTAACCGAAACTGGGCTTCTTCCGGGTGCACTAAAGCGCAACGAAGGTCTACATTTTATCTCTCGTCATCATCACCTGAAAGTAATCTCCAATGATAATACGTTTTTACGTCATTGTGAAGCGAATGAAGTGGTTAATATTCCCATCGCTCACCATGATGGAAACTATTACATTGATGACCAAGGTCTAAAAGAACTTTATGCCAATCATCAAGTATTATTGCAGTATACCGATGAAAAAGGGAATATTGACAACCCTAACGGCTCGATTGACAGTATTGCAGGAGTTTGTAATGTTGCCAAAAACGTATTTGGATTGATGCCACACCCTGAGCGGGCAATGGAATCATTACTTGGAAGCCACGATGGTCGTCGTATGCTTGAGGGCTTTTTATCCGCTTGAAAAAATTAATTCTTATCTTATCATCACTCCTTAGTCTTCTTTGGGCTGAGCCCTCAGTTCTGACTGATACTGCTCAGCAACAAGAGACGCAGGCCCCTCAAAACTCTGATGCTACTGATCAAAAGGCTATTGATGAACTGTTCTCCAATGCTACGCAAAATAGCAGTGGAGTTGTTTTAGAGCATTCCAATACCCCATCTCATCTTTATATTGGTGAAATTTTTCCTCTCATTCTTAAACTGACGCCGACTGACATTGCCTCTGGCAATATTGAATATACATTGCAAGGTGAAGAGGGAATCCGTATTTTTAGCCAAACTCCTGTTCGCAGTGTGAAGGGCGATGCAGTTTATGACACCTTTTATTTTCTGGTTCAAGCAGATACTATACGTCTTCCAGACATCACGGCGACAGCTACTTCCACTGGAGCACTTTCCAATATGTTAGCAGGACTTGCTCTTAATGCTTCGACGTTGAATCCGCCTTCAACGTACGCTAATGTCTTAGCCGATTCATTTAAAGTCATTGACTATAAAACAACAGCGTACAATCAAGAAAGTAATATCGTAGTCTTTACCGTCAAAGCAACACGCTGTAATATTGCTACCTTTTCACTGGTCAACGCTATCAAGCAAGGATTTGAGTCCAAGTTTCCGAATGTAGCCGAATCAACGATGACCTACTATGCTATTATTCCCAACAGTGAGCAGACTCTCGATTTCACCATCTTTAATCTCAAAAAAAACCGTTATGAATCCATCAGTATTCCCATCGTTGTTGATGATGATGCCGTATCAACACAAAGTGATCTCTCACCGACCGATGCACGCCATACTGAGTTAAAAGTAGGAGCAGCAGCAATTTTTGGGGTCATTTGTATTTCGTTGTTCTATTGGAGACGCTCTAAATGGTATTTATATGCTTCAGTCCTTCCTCTTTTTTATGTCATTTTTACACTTCTTCCCAATTCAAGTGTATGCGTTAAAAAAAGTGCCCCCGTTTATCTTTTACCGATTAAACACGGAACAATCTTTGAAACAACGTCGGAAGAAGAAAAGCTCGAAGTAGAAAATACCGTAGGAGAATTTACAAAAGTCCATTTGAGCAATAATAAAGTAGGCTGGGTGCATGAGCGCGATCTTTGCTCGAATTAGATGGCTTTATGCCGTAATTGTCATCTTGATAGGGATGACTCTTATGATTGCAACGTTTTATCTTCTCCCAAAACCGTACTCAGTAAAATTTTCCTCTTGGTTCATCCGATTATTGATTTTTTCTCCTGTAAAGGTAAAAGGAAAATGCGATCCTGATGCTCAAATGTTTCTCATCAACCATCAAAGTGATATTGATATTGGTATTATGGAAACGATCACATCCCATGATCTCGCATGGGTAGCAAAAAAAGAGCTTTTTGATGTTCCTTTCTTTGGGCTTGTTCTAAAGCTTCCAAACGACATTGCCGTAGAGCGTGAAAGTAAAACAGCACTGATAAAGATGATTAAAGACGCAAAAAAATGCCTTGATGCCGGACGTACAATTACCATTTTTCCAGAAGGAACACGCAGTGAATATCGCTGATAAAAGTAATCCCGATTGGCTTAAAAATATCCAAATCAACATGCAAAAGGTATATGATGATGAGTTTACAAACCATCCTCGCAATCGGTAGCGGAGCCTTTATCGGTGCCGTTCTTCGAGCTTACATGAACGGTGTCGTAAACCACCATTTTCCCCATACCCTCCCCTTTGGTACCCTCTCAGTCAATCTGATCGGAAGTTTTATTATCGGTGTCCTTTTCGCTTATTTTAGCTACACCACTTTTTTTAGCGTGCAGGCCAAATCATTTCTGACTACCGGATTTTTAGGGGGGCTTACTACCTATTCTACCTTTGCGATGGAGACTGTATTTTTACTTGGTGGCGGAAACCTATTGATGGCGGGGCTAAATATGGCGCTTAATACCTTTGGTACGGTTGCCATGGCGGCATCGGGGTACTATTTATTTCGACAATGGTTAAGTTAGGACAACAATCTCATTCGCACACCATTGAGCCAGATTCTGGTCATGGGTAATCAGCAACACGCCCATCCCATCTAAATGTTCCACAATCAGCTTCATAATATCGAGCTGATTGAGATTATCCAATGCCGATGTCGGTTCATCGAGAAGTAAAAGTTGTGGCTTCATCAACAATGCTCGTAGAATAGAACATCGTTGCAATTGCCCACCGGAAAGCTTATGAGGAAGCGTATCCAAGTGTGACTCTTCTAGCCCCATTTGAAATAATAAATTTTCGTACCCATCTATCGAAACAACATCCTTGATTTGTTCACGAATCGTATAGGTGGGATGAAATGAACTGTAAGGATCTTGAAATACCTGCGAGAGAGCTGCTACTTGTATTGTCCCTTTTTGAGGCTTCAAACGACCCAAAATAAGTTCAAATAATGTTGATTTTCCCACACCGCTAGGGCCTACAATCGCTTTTATTTCCCCTCTCTTCAAGGTAAGAGAAAAATTATTGAAAATCTTTTTTTCATGCGAATATCCGAACTCAAGATTTTCGATTTCCAAAATATTTTGACTCAACGAATTTGACCCTTGCCATACACTTTATATTTGTACGTCGTCAGTCCCTCGACTCCCATCGGTCCTCTGGCATGAAGCTTGTTGGTACTGATCCCCACTTCTGCCCCAAATCCAAACGCTCCCCCATCGGTAAAGCGTGTCGATGCATTGACGTATACCACCGCCGCATCAATCGCATCCATAAAACGCTCAGCCGTCGTGATACTCTCCGTGATAATCGACTCTGAATGCCCTGAACCAAAACGGACGATATGACTAATCGCCCCCTCAACTGCGTCCACAACTCGAATATTCAAAATATTGGCCAAATATTCCGTATCAAAATCCTCTTCGGTCGCTTCCGCCACATCAATCACTTCTCTCGTCAAATTACACCCTTTGAGCTGTGTATTCTCGCGCTCAAATGCCTCTTTTAAGATTGGTAACAAGGTCGAAGCAATGGCTTCATCCACTAACAGTGTTTCCATTGAATTGCACACACCCGGACGCTGAACTTTGGCATTCAGTGCAATGGCAATGGCATTCTCAATATTCGCCTCTTTGTCAATATAGGTGTGACACAATCCTTTGTCATGTTTGATAACTGGGATGCTGGAGTTTTGACTCACATAACGGATCAAACCCTCACCGCCGCGCGGAACGATCAAATCGACATAACGATCCATCTTGATAAGCTTTGCCACTCCTTCACGTGAAGAATCCGGGAGCAGTGCTATGAGTTCTTTTGGGAGATTATTACGAATCAAAACTGCCTGTAATGCCTCTGCTATTGCAATATTGGAAAGTTCTGCTTCTTTTCCCCCTTTTAGGACACATCCATTTGAACTTTTAAAACACAACGCCGCCGTATCGGAAGTAACATTTGGGCGTGATTCATAGATAATTCCGATGACACCGATAGGGATACTCACTTTTTCGATTTTAAGTCCTGCATCAGTAACCCAACCCTCAAGCACACGACCTACGGGATCTTTGAGCGCAGCAATCTCTTCAATCGCAACCGCCATCGCATCAATGCGTTTTTCATCAAGTAGTAAACGCTCTTTCAACGAAGAGGCCAAATTTTCCTCTTGGGCACGGTGCATATCCAAAGCATTCGCTTCGATAATATTCATGGTATTGGCTCGTAAACTTTCTGCCATCTCACGTAAAATTCGATTACGTTCATTACCACTCATCGTAGCGAGAATACGGCTTGCTGATTTGGATTTTTCTAAAAATTGTTCCATTTAATTATCCTTGTTACTACCTGTACGTATTAATTTATCTCATTGCTAACAAATGCAGAAAGTTGAGAAAAATTTTTACTTTCAACTAATTCCTCCATCGTCGTAATTATATTGCTTTTACGGAAATTTTTCTGATACCGCAATACCTCATGCATCAAATCATGACAACGAGAAGTATCTTTAGACTCCGCTGCTTCTTTAAGCTCTTTTAGTATCGTTATAAAAAACATATTCTTTTTAAGACGATAAAAAATATCATTTTCTGCCTCTTCAAGCTGAGAAGGATTAGGAACAATAACCGCTGGTAATTCTATCTCTTCAGGTACAACTTCCTCAATACTGTTTACTTCTAAAATCTCTTTCTCGTTTTCTATGGACGATGACACTTGAGCAGGAGTTCGACGTTTAAACATCATAAATAGTACCGCTATCGAAATAATAACTCCTGCAATAATAATCCAGAACGACACATTTTTTTCTTTCTCTTCTATTGGAGCACTTCTTACTTCCATTACCTTTGGCTCAGAAATCTTTTCCACTTTTTGTAAAATTGAACGATTGACTTCCGTAACAACTGGGGCTGTTTTAGCATGTTCTAAAACAATAGCTCCCTCCGTCGGACCAAAATAGCCATTGCTGTATGCATCAGGATAAAGATGGTGAAACTGCTTTATAACTTGATCGGTAATAGCTTTAGTTTCCAATGGCTCAATCGCAACTATAAATGCCTTACCAGAAGCCCGTGCGACGATCTCATAGTGATATTTTTCTTGGATAGCGCGTTCATTGACCCCTAGCTGAGTGTCTAAAAGTGTAAGTTTAGCTTTGGCCCCATCAAATGTTGGAAATGATGCCAAAACAACTTTATATCCTTTTGCTTCGCCTGCATATCCATACACAGCTGAAAAAATAACCATACATCCGATAATCCATACTTTAAATACATACTTCATCATTGCTCCATTGCCGACTCAAAGGTATTAACTTTTTCCATTACATGTTGTATTAAAGGCTCTATTACCGCATATTTTAGTCCTTTCGCAGCCAAAAATACCTCAATTGCCTCCGTATCAAAAAGCTCAATGGATCGAACCAAGTCAAGTAATTCTCCATAAAATCCTATCCCGTCCAGCACAGCATCTTCAATCTCATAAGCAATATTAAGTTTTGAAAGTACGTTACTTTGAGGCATATGGAAAAGTAAATGAATGAGAGAAAGCATCCCTGTAAAGTACGCTTTTGAGATATCCTCTTTAGACGCTTTTGGATTCAGTATCTTTACCAAAGCAGACATCATCTCGGTGCGATTCACTACCATTAGCAACAAAGGAGCTCTTTGTGGAGTTTGGCTTTGTGCATCCGAAAACATCATCAGCATAATCCAACTGGAAATCGGGTCACGTCCCATCAACGTTAGAACTTGCCTAATCGATGAAATCGGATTTTTGAGTGAAAAAGCAGCCGAATTGATAAAACGAAGAAGTTTTAGACTAATAGCATGATTACTTTGAAACGCTTCAACAAGTTCAGGTATTTCAATCTCACTTTGGATTAGATTCCATAAATGAAAAATTCCTTCCTGCTCGGGCGAAAATGAAATATTTTTAATGATATTGGGCTCAGAAATAAAATAGCCTTGAAAAGCATCAAATCCCATCGATAAACACAGTTCATACATCTCATGGGTCTCAATTTTTGTACCGATCACTTGAATTCCTACCTCATGAAGAAGTGGAATACTACGTCCTACCTGAGATAAATCACTGAGAGAAGCATCGATTTTTAGATAGCTCAAATAAGGTAAAATCAACACATATTTTTGAATAGTCTCGTCATTATAAATACACTCATTGAGTGCAAAATTGTACCCCTGCGCCTTTAATGAGAGCATTCTTTGAACCAATGCTTCATCGATTACAGTATCTGCAAAGAGCGAATAAACTACTTTATCATACGGAAGCAAATCCATAACGTCATAATCAAGAAACTCTCGATTCACTCGGACAAATCCAATATGTTTACCTAAGACGCTCTCCATCGATATCAATAAGTTACTAATAACAGCAGCGGTACAGCCATTGTCATCATTATGTCCTGATTCACGGTAAAGCAAATCGTACGCAACAATTTTAGCTTTTGCATTGATAATAGGCTGGCGTCCGAGATATCTATCGCTCATAAAAATCCAAAAAAATAATAGTTATCAAGATTATAACAAAGGTTGACTGGAGTTATCTAAAAGAGGAGATATTCTCTAATATCTTGCATTAATCTATCTAGCTGGACCTTATACTGGTCGAAAAGGCTAAAGTAGCTCTGCTCAAGAGTGTCACTGAGAGCTAGTTTCATATTTGAAGCAATTTTACCGAGTGGATGCGCCCCGATATTTTCAGCTACACCGATAATATCAAGAAGGTATGCATCAGCAGCTTGAAGATTATTAGAGCGTAAAAATTCTCCTAACTTATCAGAAGAATTTGCATAGTCAGTCATAAACTCTGATAAGATTTCACGGTAAAAATCCTCATCTCCTCCACACGTTTGAAGTCCTTTATAAATATCCAAATTTTTTGTCATTATGGCTTCTATTAACTCATCTTTATGAGTTTCTTTACCAGTATAGGCATAGATAATATTATATAGGGATTCCATTCTCAGAGGCTTTTCTAGCTGTTCAGACATTCCTGCATTTTTCATTTTTTGTATGTCATCCGATGCAGTGTCTCCACTAAGCGCTACTACTAAGATATGGTCGTACTTAGGATTTTCTCGAATAGTACGTGTTGCTTGAAAACCATCTACTCTTGGCATGTGTGCATCCATTAAAATCATTAAAAAATTGGTGTCTTTTTCCAGTATATCTAGGGCTTCCTGACCATCATTGGCCATGATTAGCTCTATACCGCTTCCAGCTAAAAGCCCTAAAAGAACTTTTTGGTTGATGATGTTATCTTCAGCAACCAATATTCTCTCACCAGCGAATTCAGAAAAATTTTGTTTTGTAATTTTTCCATGCTCTGGAACGGATCGTTTTTGGATTGTCTTGTCACTTTTTCTTCTTTCCGTTAACTCTTTGAGTTCATCTTCGGAAGTCGGTGTTATGACTCCAAAATCTCCTTCTTCTTTCCCATGTAAGGAAATTTCTTGAAGTGGCTCTTCTTTTATCTCTGGAATTACTTTTACCTTCTCATGGGTAGCTACTTCTGGTATATCATTTTTTTCTGATTTATTAATATGAGTTTGTGGAGTTGATCTTCTTTTTACAATAAAGTAAAAAACTAACATGCCTACCACTATGGCTACGGTGATTATAATCTCTTGTTGACATTCATTAAACATTAGGTACTCTTTTTTTTTCTTTTATCATACAATATTTTGCTTATAAAAAACAATATCGGTTTTTCAGAAAATAGTTTTATCATTAACATGATAAACGTGAAGAAAAGGAAATGAATTAAGAGAGGAAAGATGGAGTTACCCGCGAGGGGCAGTGCAAAGCCTCCTATTGAGGGCAATGCCCGCCGAAACGGGATAGGAGGAAAACTTACTCGATTTCTGCGTCGATGACATCGTCATCTTTTTTAGCAGCAGGTGCAGCTTCACCTTCTTCTTTTTGTTTGTACATTTGCTCTGCCATTTTGTGACTTGCATCTGCTAGTTTTTTCGTTGCTGTTTCGATTTGTTCTTTTGTTGCATCTGTGTCTTTCAAGATAGCTTTTAGTTCAGCTAGTGCTTCTTCGATAGCAGCTTTTTCAGTTGCATCGATTTTATCACCCATCTCTTCAAGACTTTTTTCTGTTTGGCTTGCTAACGCATCGGCTTGATTACGTAAATCAACGATTTCTTTACGTTTTGCATCTTCGGCTTTGTGGTTTTCTGCGTCTTGAACCATTTTGTTGATCTCTTCTTCACTCAATCCGCTTGACCCAGTGATTTTGATCTCTTGTGATTTACCAGTCCCTTTATCTGTTGCAGATACCGTCAAGATACCATTTGCATCGATATCAAAAGTTACTTCGATTTGTGGCACACCACGTCGTGCAGCAGGAATACCTGTAAGCTCAAACAGACCAAGTGATTTATTGTCACGAGCAAACTCACGCTCACCTTGACCAACAGAAATGCTAACCGCTGGTTGATTATCTTCCGCAGTTGAAAATACTTGTGATTTCTTAACCGGAATAGTCGTACCTTTTTCGATGATTTTTGTCATCACGCCACCAAGAGTTTCAATCCCTAGGCTAAGTGGTGTAACGTCAAGAAGAAGAACGTCTTTTACATCACCTCGAAGAACCCCACCTTGGATTGCGGCACCGGCTGCTACAACTTCATCCGGATTAACTCCACGATTAAGTGTTTTTCCGCCGAACTCATCCGATACCATTTTTTGTGCGATTGGTAAACGAGTTGATCCGCCAACCATAATGATTTCATTGATCTCATTTTTATCAAGACCTGCATCTTTCATTGCAGTTTTAATGTGACTGATTGTCTCTTTAATCATGTCATCAATCATTCCCTCAAATTTTGCACGAGTAAGTTTGATAACCAAGTGTTTTGGTCCTGATGCATCTGCAGTGATAAATGGCAAATTGATTTCAGTCTCTTCTGCACTTGAAAGCTCTTTTTTAGCATTCTCTGCAGCATCTTTAAGACGTTGAAGTGCCATTTTGTCCGCTTTTAAATCAATACCATGATCTGATTTGAACTCAGATGCTAAAAAATCAACGATTTTATTATCGAAGTCATCTCCGCCCAAGAACGCATTACCGTCCGTTGAAAGAACTTCAAATGTACCTTCAGAAATTTCAAGAACTGTAACGTCAAACGTTCCGCCGCCCAAATCATAAACAAGAACTTTTTCATCGGCTTTTGAATCCAAACCGTATGCAAGAGCAGAAGCTGTAGGCTCGTTGATGATACGAAGAACATTCAATCCTGCGATGGTTCCCGCCTCTTTAGTCGCTTTACGCTGTGCATCATTGAAATACGCAGGTACTGTGATAACCGCATCGGTAACAGATTGACCGAGATATGCTTCTGCATCGGTTTTCAATTTTGAGAGAATTTTTGCTGAAATCTCTTGAGGTGTGTACACTTTACCTGCTACGTCTACTGCAGCCATACCGTTTTTATCAACGATTTTATAGGTAACTTTATCGTGTGCCTCTTTCGCTTTCTCTTCGTTCATCATAAGACCCATAATACGTTTTACTGAGTAAATCGTTTTGTCCGGATTTGTGATTGCTTGACGTTTTGCCGGATCTCCTACAAGGATTTCCCCTTTATCCGTAAATGCAACTACCGATGGAGTTGTATTTTTTCCCTCTTTGTTAGGGATAATTTTCGCTTCACCGCCCTCATAGACAGCAACACATGAATTTGTAGTTCCTAAATCGATTCCAATTACTTTTGACATGTTAAATTCCTTAATTTTTGTTTTTTTCTTTGTCATTCCCGCGAAGGCGGGAATCTAGCTGGATCCCCGCCTTCGCGGGGATGACGTTATAATCAATTTGCTATCACTACCATTGCATCACGCAATGTTCGCTCTTTGTATCGAAAACCTTTTTGAAAGGTATTCACAATATCACCGCTTTCATGAGCATCACTGTCCACTTTTGAAACAGCATTATGAACATCCGGATTAAACGGCTCATTCTCATCCACAGCAGTCACTCCATGCTTTTCGAGAACACTTAAAAGCTGTTTCATCGTTAATTCAACACCCTCTTTGAGTTTTTCAAGCAACACGTTTGCATCTGCCTCACTTGATGTAGCACTGATCGCCATCGAAAGCGAATCAACTACGGGAATCAAATCTTTAGCGAACTTTTCGTTTGCATATTCAAGTGCACTGTATTTTTCACGTTCAAGCCGCTTTTTGATGTTATCAAAATCAGCATGTACCCGTGCGTACTTATCTTTGAAAGATGCCAATTCCGCCTGTGCGATTTCTAATTCGCTCTTAGGATCTTCGATGGACGCATCATCCTCAGTAAGGACAACTTGCTCTTCGTTTATTTCTTCTTCATTTATTTCAGTTGACATAATATTTTAAAGCTCCTTTGTTGAAATCCAGTGTTATTATAAACCATTGAGCCCATCATTGTCAAGAGCTATATGATATGTCAAGAGCTATATGATAATTTT
Organism: Campylobacterales bacterium; assembly: GCA_026390135.1. Taxonomy (GTDB): domain Bacteria; phylum Campylobacterota; class Campylobacteria; order Campylobacterales; family Sulfurimonadaceae; genus Sulfuricurvum. The sequence continues at coordinate 29,541 of JAPLGN010000038.1, forward strand.
TACTAAGAATAGTTTAGTCTATGTATATCAAGTATAAAACCCCTCTTCTAGTGCTATAATAATAGAAAAAGAACAATGAATGACTTTCTCTCTCAAACGCGCTTTTAGCATCGTTACTCTTTTAATGTTTGCAATTTACCTCTATTTCACCCAACCTCCTTTTGGAATCACTCATCAAGTGTGGCTACTCTTTACGATCTTTATTTCTACCATCTTGGCAATTTTATTTAACCTTCTTCCCCTCATCACCGCTTCTATTATTGCACTCTCCATCAGTGTCCTCTCGGGTGTAATAGAACCGGCCAAAGCATACGCAGGATTCTCAGAGAGCTTTATCCTTCTTATCGTTGCCGCTTTTTTAGTCTCCCATGCCGTCCATAAATCAGGGTTGGGCAAACGGCTCTCACTCCATATTATCCGACGCTTCGGTCACTCCACTCTGGGATTGGGATACAGCATCATTGCTACTGATATTCTCATTGCTCCTGCATTTCCCAGCAACACTGCCCGCTCAGGTGTCCTTTATCCTATCGTCTATGGTCTCGCGCACGATTGCGGTTCCAAAGTAGGCGACCATACACAGAGAAAAGCAGGTAGTTATCTCATGATGACGTCGATGGCAGGTCTCACTATCTCCTCTGGACTTTGGCTCACCGCAATGGCAGTCAATCCCATCGGTGTTGGGATCGCGGCTACTATGGGGATACATATCACCTTTATTTCATGGCTTCTTTTCGCACTGGTTCCAACCCTCACAGCTTTTGCACTCATTCCCTGGATACTGTATCGCATCTATCCGCCTGAACTTCGTGACACTCCCGATGCACCAAAGATGGCGAAAGATGCACTTGTCACTATGGGACGCATAAGCCGAAATGAGTGGATTACGGGTGCTGTCTTTTTGGGGATGCTGATTTTGTGGTCTCTCTCAGGGATTTTTCCCATCGATAAAACCGCCGTTGCATTCGGAGGACTTGGGATACTTATGGCGACACGAGTGTTTGGATTAGAGGATTTTAAAGCTCAGGGTGAGGCACTCAGCACCTTGATTTGGTTTGCGATTCTTTTTGCTCTAAGCACCCAATTGGCCCAACAAGGATTTATGAGTGCCGTAGCGAATCATTTTACCCTCTATTTGACGGGGCTTTCATGGATGGCAGTCTATCTTTTGCTCATCGTCCTCTACGTACTGATACATTACCTTTTCGTCTCCCAAAGTGCTCATTTACTTGCTTTGTTTGGAATTTTTCTCTCTGTGGGTATTGCGGCAGGAGTTCCCGGAGAGTTAATGGCAATGATGTTATTATTTGCAACCAATTTCAATGCGATCATAACTCCGCAAGGGTCATCGAGTAATGCTATTTATCTGAGTTCCGGCTACATTACCGCGCGTGAAATTTATATTTATGGGGGAGCCGTTACACTGCTCAACCTCATCATCTTTTTAGGAATAGGAACACCGTGGATACTGTTAATCAGCCATTAATAGAACCTGCCCATTCGGATAAAATTCGAGTCATCACTCTTGTGATACTTATCATCATAGCGCTCATCATAAGCGTTTTCACTCTCTTATTTACCACATGGGGTAATCGACAAATTGCCCCTATCCTTCAAAAACAGATTGAATCGGTATTAGGGCAACCTGTCACGCTCACTTCTTTTAGACTCACCCTCACTCATTTTGAACTTGCCCTGAGCGATAAAACAGATAATCGCGTCCGCATCGCAGGAAGCTATACGGCGCTTCCTCCTTATATTAATGCCCATTATGATGCCAATCTCTCTGTACCAGAGGGTATGAATATTGCAAAATTTCCTATGGAACTCTCAGGCATGCTCAAAGGCTCGTATTACAATCTCGATCTTAATGGAACCGCGCATCTCTTTTCAGGAGACATGACGTATAACTCAACACTTCTTATGATGAAGCCCAACACACTGACTCTCGCACTGCACGATATTCACTATCAAGAGCTTATGGATGCTCTCGAATATCCCCATGAAAGCGATACTCTTATATCTGGAAATGTAAATGTAAGCGGAATTGTTCGACGTGATATTAACGCAACGGGAAAAGTTATCGCCACAACACACCGATTTAAATCTTCCACGATTAGGGAAGAAGACAATGAAAGTTTTGATTTCTGGTCACTGCTTGCGGATAAAAATGGCAAAATTCAACCGTTTAAGATCAATGCCAATATCAAAGCTCACGTCGATGAGTTGGGAATCTTAGAGCAATTTGCCTACTATCCTCTTCGAACAAGCGCCTCAGGAGTTGCTACACTGCAAGGCTCCCAGCACCAGCTTACAGTAAATGCCCATGCTAAAGCGGTAAAAGGAGAGATTGATACCCAATTAACCCTTCACAAATTACATCCTAGCAAATTGCGACTGGAGATCAAACATGCCGACATTCCATCCCTTTTCACCCTGTTGTCACTCCCGGCCCCTATAAGCGGAACGCTCAATGGGTCTATAAATTCAAATTTTTCAAATGCAACCGTATCTTTGGAAATTCAAAAAGCTCGAACTCAAAGCGCCATCCTAAAACAGGATTACGGTATCACTCAGCCTGATATTACGTTTGATTCCAAGGTAAAAGTAATACTATCCCCCAAAGAACGCCATTATTCTGGAACTTTTACCTCAGATTTGCAATCACTCAAGATCGATGGATCAGCACAACACGACCAAATGCTTCAAGAACTCTTACGTCAAATCAATCAAAACAGACCAAAAGGGGAATTTTAACCCCTCTGTCTATAATCACCGAATGAAAAACATAACCACCGCCCTCACTTATCATGATTCAACCAAACACAGACCGCAACGTTATGCTGCAAGTCTAGGCTATATGGACTGGGCAACACAGGCAAACCCTTTTCGCCATTATGAAGATGCTCCGCTCATTGCATTGTCTCACTGGGATGTTACACCGCCGTATCATCTTCTTTTTGAGCCCGATGCGCTTCCCGTCGCACCGCTATGCCATGAATCTCTTTCTCAGCTCTTGCGTTATTCACTGGGACTTGCGGCAATTAAAAGCCAAGGAGGTTCTTCGTGGGCACTTCGATGTAATGCCAGCAGCGGTAATCTTCAACCTACGGAGTGTTATGTTATTGCACCTGCGATGGAAGGGATCAGTTCTCAGAGCACTCTTAGCCATTATGCCCCACGCGAGCATGCACTGGAACTGCTTCACACCTACGATGAAAAGCTTCCGAAGGGGACGTTTCTTATAGCGCTTAGTTCTATTATCTGGAGAGAAGCCTGGAAATACGGAGAACGATCTTGGCGATATTGCCAACTCGATGCAGGGCATGCGTATCAAGCGATCAAAACAGCTGCCGCAATGCTCGGATGGGAGTGCCAGATTCAAAGTGTTGAGAGTACTGCAATTGCATCCCTATGTGGTCTTGATCAGACTGAACGCTTTGATCCACATGAGCATGAAAGCCCCGATATGCTTTTACGTATTTGCGCATCTGAGGAAGCCTTGATCTTGCTCTCAACGCCCAAACTTCAAACCAAAGCCAATCTTCTAAGCCCCGCTCATCACGATTGGCCTATTTTAAAAATTATCGAAGAAGCCACCCAAGGTATCTATCCCATTACGTCGCCGCTTCAACCGCAGCGTCACACTCCTTTGCCCTCAAAAAGTGCAGGAGAGATTATTCTCAAACGCCGAAGTGCCCAAGCGATGGACGGCTCTGCAATAACCGAAATTCAGTTTCGCCAGATACTCGACTCATCTTTATTTTGCAGTGAAACGAGTGATGTTCATTTTATGATGTTTATTCACCGTGTTGAGGGTCTGTCAAAAGGTCTTTATGCATTTATCCGAGACTCAGATGATTTAGAAGAACTCAAAAAAACGATGGATTCTACCTTCCTCTGGGAAGATTATAATAATGGGCTTTATTTACTCAGCCAAGGCGATTACCGTGGCGTAGCGCAAAGAATTTCGTGCAATCAAGAGATCGCCAAAGAGGGGGCATTCAGTTTTGGAATGGTGTGCAAGTTTGCAGAATCACTTGAGCTTCACGGTGCTATAGGCTATAAAAACCTCTATCACCACGCTTTCAGTCCCTTTACCATTTTACCATCGGTCGTGCGATTGTGGATACGCGAATTACAACACAGATACCCTACTAAAATTTATTCTCCGCATCCGTAAGAGTCAGACACAAAATGACTTTTTTTCCCTGAATATGAAGCGCTTCGGCGGCTTCCGTGAGTGTTGAACCTGTCGTGACAATATCATCCACCAAAATAACTTCGTCTTCTTTAAAAGGGAGAGTGTTAAAATTTCGCGGATTAATGAGCCTCTCTTCCACACTTTTCCCTGCATATTTATAGTTCCAAAATACGGTGTAATATTGGTTGATTTAAGGGCACGGTTCAAAACAGCGGTATGTGAATAACCACTTTTGGAGTTATCATCAATACCGATAGAAGCTACGCGGTTTTCATAACTCCACTCGTTCGCAAACTTTGAAAATGAATTTTTGGCCAAAAGGGTATAGATATAATATCCCACATCGGTATGTTTGGTGAGAAGCAAGGCTTCGATAGCATCATAAGGATAAAAAGAATAAACAGGGATGGAACCTAAAACTTTGCGTTTATGGAGAGTGGGTGAGAGAAGAGTTTTTTGACAGGTAGAGCAAATGTGCGAGAGACTAAAGCGCTCACACATCATACAGCGCACATTAGTCCATTTTAAGAACAGACATAAATGCCTCTTGCGGAAGCTGGACTTTTTTACCCTCTTTTTGTTTGTCGAGGAGTTTGCGTTTACGAGAAATATCTCCCCCGTAACATTTGGCGGTGACGTTTTTCCCCATAGACTTAACCGTCTCACGCGCGATAACACGGTTGCCGATACTCGCTTGGATGGCTACTTCGAACAGCTGTCGAGGAACAATCTCTTTCATATTTTTGACCAATGCACGCCCTCTGAAATCAGCAGAAGTACGAGGAACGATAACACTGAGAGCATCAACAACTTCCCCTGCTACACGGACATCGAGCTTGACCAAATCTCCATCACGAAACTCGATAGGATCGTAGTCGAAACTTGCATATCCTTTGGAAGTCGATTTGAGTTTGTCATAAAAATCCACGACGATCTCATTCATCGGCATCGAATAAATCAACATAACCCGCGTCTCATTGAGATAATCCATCTTCTCTTGCATCCCACGTTTATTGGTCACCAGAGTAATAACATTCCCCAAATAATCAACCGGAGTAATGACAGTCGCTCGCACGTATGGCTCTTCGATACGCTCAATAAACTGGGGTTCCGGAAGCTCGCTTGGGTTTTGCACTTCCACCATCGTCCCATCGGTTTTATACACTTTATATACAACTGATGGAGCCGTAGCGATAAGATCGAGATCAAACTCTCTCTCCAGTCGCTCTTTGATGACTTCCATGTGCAGCATGCCCAAAAATCCGACACGGAATCCAAATCCAAGCGCCATGGAGGTCTCCGGCTCGTAACTCAAAGAGCTGTCATTGAGCTTGAGCTTATCCAACGCATCACGTACCGCTTCAAACTCATCGGTGTCGATAGGATACAACCCTGCAAAAACAAACGGCTTAGCAGGTGCATACTCGGCTACGGGCTGAGCGGTCGGATTTTTTGCATCGGTAATCGTATCACCTACGCGGATACTTCCCACATCTTTAACACCCAGTACAACAATCCCGATCTCACCACTTTTGAGAGTTTGCGTCTTTTGGCGGCGAATAGGATGAGGATACATGAGTTCAAGGACCTGATGGTTTTCACCGTTATGCATAAGTTTGATCATCTGATTCATCTTGATCTCGCCATCAAATACACGTACAAGAGCCATTGCTCCCTGATACGCATCAAACCATGAATCGTAAATAATCGCTTTGGTAGTAGCGGCAGGATCTCCGCTAGGGGCTGGGATACGATCAACAATCGCATCGATCAGCTCACGAATACCCACACCCGTTTTCGCCGAAATCAGCAATGCATCGGTCGCATCGATTCCGATAGTCGCTTCGATCTCTTCAGCAACACGCTCAGGCTCTGCGGAGGGAAGATCGATCTTGTTGATTACAGGAATAAGTGTGAGATTGTTTTCCATCGCCAAATAGACATTGGCAATGGTTTGTGCTTCAACCCCTTGCGCCGCGTCAACAATAAGCAATGCCCCATCGCTGGATGCCAGTGATTTAGATACTTCATAGCTAAAATCAACGTGACCCGGAGTGTCGATGAGATTGAGAATATAGTGTTGACCGTCTTTGACATAGTCTAAACGGACACTCTGCGCCTTGATCGTAATCCCGCGCTCTTGCTCGATGTCCATGGTGTCCATCATCTGCTTACCCAGTTCACGTTCCGTAACAGAACCGCATTCTTGAATGATTCGGTCAGCCAAAGTACTTTTACCGTGGTCGATGTGGGCGATGATTGAAAAGTTGCGAATATTATTCATTAGGTTCTATTGCTCATTTATTTTAATTACTGTAATTATAGCAGAGGGTTGCTTAGGAGGTATCAAAGTTACTGAGCGGTTGTATGCCCTCTTTCCAAGTGAGAACGAGGGAACATATAATGCTTAATAAATAACAACAATAAAGGAAAAAACTATGAAAATTGCCATTCCCGATGTCCTCAATATTAATCACCCGCTTTGCCGTGCCACGATTTTGCTCCAAGGGGCGCAGTTGATTAGTTGGATCCCATCAGGAGCATCGGATGTACTTTGGTCGAGTGACATTTCCCACTACGCTTCTGACAAAGCATTTCGCGGAGGTATCCCCATCTGCTGGCCGTGGTTTGGCAAAGTGTTCTCTCCTGCACACGGTTTTGCGCGACTGATGCTATGGGAACTGGTAAATCGCGATGATAATGCCCATGGTGTTGACCTTGAGTTTCGACTAACCGACACTCCTCAAACAAGACAAATATGGCCTCATTCTTTCACTCTCTTGCTTCAGATACATTTAGGGACAACGTGCGAAATACTGCTGCATATCGATGCACCGATCCCCACGACGGGAGCGCTGCATACGTATCTATCAACCTCTGACATTACCCAGTCAACTATCAGTGGTTTAGGGGATTCCTATATCGATACCCTGCAAGAAAATATCCTTATCACTACAGAAGAATCCAGTATACAAATACACAGCGAAGTAGACCGTATCTACACCCATCCACAAAGTGAAAATATTCTCACCACACCTGAAAAAACTCTCCATCTTACCCACCAACGGCACAGCGATGTTGTCGTATGGAATCCATGGGCTGAGCGTTCTGCCCAAATTGTGGATATGCGTAAAAATGATTATCACAACATGGTCTGCATCGAAACTGCGCGGATCAGTAAATTCATTATAGAAAAAGATTCCCTTGGGATTAGGCTGCATATTAGTGAACGAAAATAGTAAATAAGTTTTTATTCGATAATAATTTTTACATGACGACTCAATGTTAAACCTAGAAGTGAAAATCACCAAATAAAAGTTCTTTAGAGAAACATAGGATTTTACGCTCTTGTTGTGATAAAAAAGACGGATGACTTCGGCAAACAGTGGAGCAATACTGATAACTTTTATATTATCACTATGACCTCGAAATTCAAGAGTATTCGAAATAAGAAATTTATCGAATTCACCATAAAAAGCTCATTTTTGTTAATTATACTCTTCGTTATGAAATTACCTATTATCTTATTAAGTATCATCATCACATCGGCTCTCTTGCATCTGCTTTTGATCCGTTTCTCGCAACCGCTTGGACTTATCGATATTCCAAATGAACGCAGTATGCATAAAAAAGCGATTCCACGAGGAGCTGGTATTGCTATTTTCATGTCGATCCTAATTGTCCAGACTCTCTTCAATTGGGAACATCTCTACACTTACTTTCTTATCTATCTCGCGATTACGATTGTCTTTATTGTTGGAGTGATTGATGATATTTTTGATAGCTCTCCGCGCCTGAAATTCCTCTTTATCTTCATTGCTGGAACCCTCTTGTTCTGGAATGGAAATTATATCGGCTCATTGGGTAATTATTTTGGGTACGACATAACGCTTCCTATGCTCATTGCCTTCCCTCTTACCCTATTTGCTATCGCCGGCTTTACCAACGCGTTAAATCTCATCGATGGTCTCGATGGCCTGGCAGCTTCCGTATCGCTTATCATTTTGGGTATTTTTTTCGCTATTGGCACGATCTACAACGACACCTTGATCATCACACTCTCTTCTTCATTCATCGCTTCGTTGCTCGTGTTTTGGTTTTTCAACTGGAATCCGGCACGTATTTTTATGGGTGACAGCGGATCACTTACTTTGGGTTTCGTTATTGCAACACTCAGTATCCTCTCGCTGAAATATGCCTCGCCTGCATCGATTTTATTCATCACCGTCATCCCTTTGCTTGATACTTTCATTGTAATAATACGGCGTATCCAACGTGGGATTTCTCCATTTAAAGCCGATAAAAACCATATCCATCATTTCATGTATAAAATTAAAGGCGACGTGAGAATTTCAGTCATCCTTATCGCTTCCATCCAAGCCATGTTTTCGATGATAGGGTTCCAAATACGTGCAGCTGATGGCTTTTTATCCTTGATGCTGTTCACTTTGTTGTTTTTTGTTTTTTTAAACCTATTTGATCAACGTATCCAATATCGAAAAACATCGAAAAGCATCGAAAAGTTTCAAGATGAAGAAGAGGTTCAAGAAATTGAAGAAGAAAATAATTTGATTAATCTCACAAATACTTCCATAGGTACATCCATCCTAGCTTCACAGGAGCAAGAATGAAAATTTTTGTTACCGGAGGAGCCGGATATATTGGTTCGCATACTTGTGTAGAACTGTTAAATGCAGGATATGAGGTTGTCGTTTATGATAATTTATCCAACAGTTCCGCTGAAGCAATTCGACGTGTCGAGCATATCACCGGTAAATCACTACAGCTGATCATTGGTGATATCCGGAATGAAGATGCCACCGCAGATGCGATGACAGGATGTGATGCCGTCATCCATTTTGCCGGACTTAAAGCAGTCGGTGAATCCGTCGCCAAACCGCTGGAATATTATGACAATAACGTTCAAGGAACTTTGTCTCTTTTACGGGCCATGCAAACCAACGCTGTCAAAACACTCGTATTCAGCTCCTCTGCAACGGTTTATGGTAATCCTGAGTATCTCCCGCTCAACGAGAGTCATCCTCTGCGCACCACCAATCCCTACGGTCAAACGAAACTTATGATAGAAGAAATATTACGTGATCTCTACGTATCCGATCCGTCATGGAAGATTATGCTATTACGCTATTTCAATCCTGTCGGAGCGCACGAGAGCGGTCTCATCGGAGAAGATCCGCAGGGAATCCCGAACAATCTGATGCCTTTCGTTGCGCAGGTAGCGATCGGGCGACGTGATACCTTAAATATTTTCGGAGGAGATTATCCGACGCATGACGGGACGGGAGTAAGAGATTATATCCATGTCGTCGATTTGGCCGAAGGACATCTAAAAGCCCTTCAAGCATTAGCAACTCCCCAATGTACGGCCATCAATCTTGGAACGGGGACAGGCTACAGCGTACTGGATGTCGTTCATGCCTTTACAAAAGCCAGCAGTAAAACCATCCCCTATATCATTGCTCCTCGCCGCGATGGAGATATAGCTGCCTGCTATGCAGATTCTTCTACCGCCCGTCAAATCCTCAGATGGAGTGCACAGCGTGACTTGGAGAGTATGTGCCGTGATGCATGGAACTTTCAATCTAAAAATCCAAAAGGATATGCATGAAAAAAATCCTTATCGTCTTTGGAACCCGTCCAGAGGCCATCAAAATGGCACCGCTGGTTAAAGCGTTCCAAAACCATCCAGAAAGTTTTGAAACCAAAGTGTGTGTCACGGCTCAGCATCGGGAAATGCTTGATCAGGTATTAAGCCTTTTTGAGATTACCCCTGAATATGACCTCAATATTATGAAGCCGGGGCAAGATCTGTATGATATTACTGCAAATGTCCTACTGGGGATGAAAAGCGTTTTGCACGACTATAAACCGGATATTGTATTCGTCCATGGAGATACTACCACTACCTTTGCCGCATCCCTGGCTGCGTTTTATCAGCAGATTAAAATCGCCCACATCGAAGCAGGTCTGCGTACCGGCAACATCTACAGCCCATGGCCCGAAGAAGCGAACCGACAGCTCACTTCTCAAATCGCCGCCTATCATTTTGCACCCACGGCAACGAGCAAAGCCAATCTTTTAAAAGAAAATGTCAATGAGCTAAAGATATCCGTCACGGGAAATACCGTTATCGACGCTCTCTTTTTAGCACTCGAAAAAATTCAAAACACTCCTTTATTGGAAAAAGAGATCATTGCCAAACTCACCTCTCTTTATCCTTTTAACCCCGCGAGAAAAATCATCCTCGTCACCGGTCACCGCCGCGAAAATCATGGGCAGGGCTTTATCAATATTTGTGCTGCATTTAAAACATTGGCGGGAAAAAATCCGAGCATAGACATCGTCTATCCCGTCCACTTGAATCCCAATGTTCAAAAACCGGTCAAAGAGATTTTGGGTGATATTCCAAATGTTTATCTGATAGAACCGTTGCAGTACGAAACATTTCTCTATCTGATGAATAAATCCTATTTTATCATTACCGATAGCGGCGGAGTTCAAGAAGAAGCACCGAGTTTGGGCAAGCCGGTATTGGTGATGCGCGATACCACCGAGCGTCCCGAAGCACTCGAAGCCGGAACGGTCAAACTCGTCGGAACCGATACTGCAAAAATTATTGCCGAAGCGCAGCTGTTGCTGGATTCGGATCAAGCATACACGACAATGTCAAAAGCCCATAACCCCTACGGTGATGGCAAAGCATGTGAACGCGTTATAAACTTTTTATTAAAGGATACTTATGAAAAATAAAACCGTCTGTATTATTGGATTAGGCTATATTGGATTGCCAACAGCAGCTTTGTTGGCGAATAGACACTATCAGGTTCACGGTGTTGATGTCGTTCAAAAAACGGTTGATACAATCAACCAAGGCAAAATCCATATCGTTGAACCCGAACTCGACACCTTCGTCCGTTCAGCCGTCAACTCCGGTAACTTAAAAGCCTCTATCACACCGGCTAAAGCCAATGTTTTTATTCTTGCTGTCCCAACCCCGTTTCATCATAACGATGATCCCTCCGCATGCCCGGCACCCAACATTGACTACGTCATCTCGGCTGCCCGATCAATCGCTCCGTACGTTCGTGAGGGAAATATCGTCATTCTTGAATCCACCTCTCCCGTCGGAACCACCGACAAAGTAGCGGAAATTCTGGCTGAATGCGGCATTGATACCACACGGGTTCATATCGCCCACTGCCCCGAGCGTGTACTTCCGGGACACATCATGCGCGAACTGGTCGAAAATGACCGTATCGTTGGCGGTATAACACCAGAAGCTACGAAAGTAGCCGCCGATTTTTACCGAACCTTCGTCTCTGGTGAAGTTCTCGAAACAGATGCCAAAACTGCCGAGATGGCAAAACTCACTGAAAACAGTTTCCGTGATGTCAACATCGCCTTTGCCAATGAGCTCTCCATTTTGTGTGACAAATTTGGCATCGATGTCTGGAATCTCATCCGGCTTGCCAATCGTCACCCTCGTGTTAACATCCTCCAACCAGGAGCAGGAGTCGGCGGGCACTGTATTGCCGTCGATCCATGGTTTATTGTCCACAAAGGGGGAGAGGATGCCAAAATCATCCGCGCTGCACGTGAAGTCAACAACTACAAAACCGAATGGGTAATCAAAAAGATTAAAGACAGTGCTGCAAACTTTGAAGCGGCTCATGGCAGAAAAGCCAAAGTTGCCTGTATGGGTCTGGCATTCAAACCCGATATTGATGATCTGCGCGAATCTCCAGCACTCTATATTGCCCAACGATTACTTGCTGATGGCATAGATATCTTAGCCGTAGAACCCAATATCGACAGTCACAAAGATTTTCCGATTATCGACACTGCCGTCGCCGTGGATGAAGCGGATATTGTTGTATTTTTAGTCAAACACAAGGTATTCAAATATCTCAGCATAACCGACAAAGAAGTGTTGGATTTTTGTAGTGTAACCATCCATTAATGCAACAAAAAATCCTTCGCTTATTCTCGAGTGATCAGAGTATCTTTTTATTGTCTAATATAGTATTTAGCGCTTCTACTTATATGGTGATGCTGTTTATACCTTATATGCTGACTATGGAATCTATGGCTGAATTCTCATCGGTTTACAATGCCCTGCTCCTCTTGCTTGGCATTTTTGAATTCGGAATCCCCATAAGCTTTTTACGATTTTATCAGATGTACAAAATCACCTTTTTAATCAATGCTGTTTTGCAACTGACCATTTTAGCAGGGTTGATTATTATTGCTTTTTCCCCTTTGGGGACTCTGCTGATAGAAGGTTTCCATTTAGAGCAAAGCGAGATGAACATAATCCTTTTCTTCATTGCCCTGATAACACAGTTAAGTTGGTCATTTAGCCGAAATATTTTATTGGCAGAACGAAGATATACTTTTATTTTGACCCTCTCCGTCTTCATATTTCTCATACGGACCTTTTCTTTAGGGTATCTCTATTATCTTGAAACTCTTCGCCTAAACTCCATCTTAATGTCGATGTTTATTATCCCGTTCATCCCTGTTTTCTACGTTTTACTAGCAAATAATGTTAACATAATTAGCACTTCCGATATCATAAGCAATTACCGCCGCACCAAAAAAATATTTTTCTTTTATTTAAAACGTTTTATAAAATTTTCTCTAATGACTTTTATTATTGGTGTTTTATATGTTTTTTCCGGACGCTATTTGATCATTTATCTTACAGAACAACATCAAATTTCTCTACTGGCTGACTTGGGATATGCGATGACATTTTTGGGAATCATGACAATCGCTTCTGCCTCATTTAGAACATTTTTTGTCTCTAAGTTTCATTTAGGAGACAAAAAATCCATTATACTTCACCTCAATAACTATATGAAACAAATTAACTTACTAGTTATATTTGCCATTCTCATCGCAGCATTGCTGAGCATAACCGTATACTTTATCATGCCAAATTATTTATCGATCAATGCCCCTATTTTTGTCTTTATAATGACCGCATCGTATGGGATCATATTTCTCATGAGTCTTATAACTTTTTTATCCCCGACGATGAATTACAATGTTCTAGAAATAACGATTAATGCTGCACGCTTGATCATTATTGTAGCAATTACACGATTTGTATTTTTAAAGAATCCTATTTTTGGATTTTTACTCATCAATTTAGTACTCTTGATTGCCGAACTCATATTTGCCAAAATCATATTAAAAAGGTTGCACTATGTTCACTAAAACATTATCTTATCTTAGTGATTTTTTTATTTTCATCCTCGTATTTAGTTTTTATAATGACAACTTTATGGTTGATCATTTTGGAGCACAATCTCTAAAAGCTTTATTTGTTCTTTTTTATCTATTTTATTTTTTTATATTTGTTCAAAATTTCAAAACGATGACCAGCACTCAAAATAAACTATTTTTCGCATTTTTTCTTTTTGATATGATGCTTTTATTGGTCGAAATGTTTTTGGGTTGGAATGTAAATTTTGGACCTGCCGGGTTAATGCTCCTCGCGATTTTAAGTATCGGCCTCTATTTTAGTCGCTACCCACTTCAAAAACTGCTGTACATGGTATGGATAAGCATGATGGCATCCGTGGTAATGTGCTATTACAATCCGAGTCTAGACGAATGGACATTTAGACATTCTGGTGGAACCGACGATCCCAATGAATTTGCCACACAGCTCCTCACTTTTCTCTTTGCATCATTTTATCTTTATACCCAAAATAAAAGTAAACTATTTCTCGTACTATCGATTGTATTTTTTACCTATGGGATATTGCATGCAGCATCCATGTCCTCATTTTTGATGCTAGGCGCTTTGGGATTACTGAGCATTATCCGATTACTTCTTATTAAACCTCAAATCTTTTTCAACTATAAAATTTTATTGGCATTACTATTAATTTTGGTAGCTGCCACACAAATCAATCCAATAAAATTTGAAGCTGTTTCCAATCTTTTAAGTCGGACGAAAGATACAGGAACGGCTGATTTTCGAATACACTCATGGATCGCCGGAAAACATATGATTGAAAACAATCCTTTATTTGGAGTGGGGGTGGATGAATTTAGAGCCAATGAATACAAATACGAAGAAGGACATATGTTGGGAAGTTCTCCCTCTCCCCATAACGTTTATATTAAGCTCTTCGCTGAATCTGGAATTTTTATTTTCATTATTTTTATAATTTTCATTGGTAATATCATTGTTTCAAATTTTAAAATCTTATTTTACAACCACGAGTGGTGGATAATGATGATGCTTTTTTCATCTCTGTTAATGGGTTTGACACTTGGCTTTCTCTACGATAAGTTTTTTTGGATACCCATTGTTCTGATAATGAACATTAATTATCAAATTAACAGGGGGAAAGTACTGCAATGAAAATATTACACATAATTCCCCTTCTTCACGGTGGAGGTGCAGAGAAATTTTGCATAGACCTCTGCAACGAATTATCAAAAGAGCATGATGTAACAGTCTGTGCACTCTTTGATGTGCAAGAACATATGTTTATGGCAAAAGCCTTGAGCCTAAATGTCAAAGTCATTACTCTCCATAAAAAACTCGGGTTTGACATACGAATGTTTTTTAAGATTTATATGCTTATTAAAAATGGACACTATGATGTTATTAACACCCACCTCATGGGACTGTTTAATTCTCAGCTGGCTATTTTATTAACGAAAAATAAGTTTTTTCATACCGTACATTCATTAGCATCAAAAGAAACAAGCAAAAGCAAGAGACTAGTCTATAAAGTGCTCTTTAACTTTTGCAAAGTAACCCCCGTAGGGATATCGAAACAAGTATTAGAGAGCATCCATGCCGAATAC
>JAPLGN010000049.1 GCA_026390135.1 Campylobacterales bacterium
AAGCATCCGCTTGACCGTCACTCCTGCTTAGTTTTCAATGATCTCAAACTCAAATCTGTCAGGCTTTTAAAGGCTTTCCAGTGTTTGTGGACGGGAATTATAGGGGATTTCGTATGGAATGTCAAGAGTGTTTTGAAAGAAATTCAAAATTCAACTTCTGTCCATTAAATTTGCATCTTTTTGCTCATCAATCGCCAATAATAATACGGGTAAAATGAATAAATCGCTTATTAATGAAAAGAACATCAGTACTACACCAAAGCCGCCGATGAGTATTAATGTTTCTAAGCCCGTTAAACTTAACAATCCGAATACGCCCATTAATACAATTGCGCCAACGATAGCAGGGACGCCTGCATAAAAAAACATAATCTCTAATGCATGTTTTTTGCTTCGACCAAAATATCGACTCCTAAAATATTTGTAAGCAAAATGAATAATAGTATCTGATGTCAACCCTACCGATATCGTCATAGCGATCAAAGCTTCTATACTAAGTGTAAAATTAAAAATAACCATAAAGAGCCCAAACCATATTACTGGTATTGTATTTGCAATAAAACCTACAAATCCAATCTTAAAGGATCGAAATACAAATCCCATTACTACACCAATCATCACTAACGCTGAAAAAAGAGAAGAAGCCAATACAATTCTTTTATCCATTTTGGCACTTTCAGAAAGTGTATCTCTATCTGTAAAATACAGAGGAAGATTTTTATACCCTTTCAGCCATCGTATTACTGCAGAATGATCTGCATTTTCCAACGTAATCGTAATATTAAGTGCTTTATTATCTATATAGGTGTGTTCCAAATCGTAAAGTTCTAGGAAAAAAAGTGCTTGCAATACTCGCTGTTCATCAAGTGGTCCCTTGGGTGAACTTGCCATATCAAGTTGATGTAAAACACTCTGAATCGAATCTACTTTTTCTATTCCATGATTATTGCGACGCAAATCCATTTCAAATCGTTCTAGTTTTTTAATTGTTGAAAGATCAATCTCTTCAAAAGGAAGTTTTAACGTGATAGTTTTGTGTTTCACTTGTGTATCAAACATACTTTGTGATCCTGCACCAAATCGTAAAACAATTACACTCATTATAATGATTGTTATGGCAAGAAAAAGTTGAAGCAGTCGCGGACTGTAATGAATTTCACGGTTTGCAAATCCATAACACATCCGTGCAAATCCTACACGAGGATGCTCAACGACAAAATAACTAAGCAATGCAGGTAAAAAAGTAATATTAATAAAGTATGCCATTGCTGAAGAAACTAATAAACTTAAACTCAACATCTCAATGATGATAGAGTCAACAAAAAGCAGTGATCCTAAACTGATAGCTAAAATTGGTAACGTCCAAAGTGCTGGGGCAAGATTGCGGTCAATACTCTTTTCCATGGCGCGTATAGAATCACTCTTGAATTGAGAGACATGCCATCGATAATAAAAATAGAGAAAATGGCCAATGGAAACACTCAAAACCATTAATGTCATAGCAATATGAACTTGATGATGCCCCGTTAGCAATTTAATGATAGCAAACGTAAATATCATCGTTAAAGCGGTAACGCTCAACGCCCCAACGGCAGCGATGTAGTTTTTAAATAGCCATCGTGACATAAAAAGAATCATGACAACAAAAATAAAAACATATCCTACATAATGACGTAACTGCGCTTCAGAGTTTAATGCTGAATAATGATATGAATAGGGAATTTTAAAGGATGCAGGATTGATTGGTGATTTTGATTCGATATTAAAATAAAAATGTTTAAAGTCAGTATCCACAAACTGTCGATATTGTTGAGGAAATAATCGAATGAACCCTTGAATTTTTGATGCATCCAGTTCATGAATCGGCAGGGCTCTAATCATGGCCGATTCATCTCCTCCATCATTATAAATTTTGTAAGATGAAAACAGAGATTCTACTTTAATAATCTCTTTATCGTATTCAAGTTCAGATTGCAGTGTGCTTAATACGCCTTTTGACTGATTATCAAATACAGGAACATCTACACTTAGACGACTGACATAAACGGTTTCAAATTTATTTTCTTTTGTTTTTTGATATTCTTTAGATTCACTAAGCCAATAAAGTGTATCTGAAGAAATGATCTCAGGACGCAATAAACTAAAGGCTATGGTAGAAAATAGGATGAAGGCGACAATTATCCATGCCCTAAATCGACGAATAAAACGGACATATTTAGAAACGTTAGGTGTATGATAATACATAATTAATTCCAATCTTTTGCAATAATTAGATAGGGACGCTTATTGACACCAAGTTCTGTAGCAAGATGATCAATATCTCCGATTTCTTCTTCAATTTGAGGAGAAAGTGAAGGCAATGGCTCAATCTCTTTACCTCCAACCATGACTTCTAACATTTTTTGCAATGGTGATGACGATGTGTAAATTGTACCGATAAGTTTATGAGAATTAAAACGTTTTAGTTCATAAAAAAAGATGTAATAGCGATAAATTCCTCGCATTTTTTCATTATCGTGAATCATAGAGATAAAATCTCGTGAATGAGGGCACTTAGGGTCAACGAATACGTATGCTTTAATATCACCCTCACCATATTGCATTGCATAATGCTCCAGTGGGCGAATCATTGAAACCATCCGTGTTGTTGAGAGTTCAGCCGAAAAACTATCAGCAATACTCAACATCAGTAGCAACATTATAAAAAATTGTATTTTTATCACTTTCATAGAACGTATAATAAATCAAAAATATTACCATTGCACTACAAAAGTGATTAAAAAATACTCATACCTCAAGCTTCATCGCGTGAGACATCGACCATTACATTCAAATGACTCACTCCACTACCCTGAACTACCCCTTGCATCGGTGAGCAGTCTCCATAATCGCGCCCATATCCCAGAACAATATGCTGATGAGAGGGGACAATATTGTTCGTAGGGTCAAAATCAAACCATCCAAATCCTGGAATAAAGACAGAAAACCATGCATGAGAGGCATCCGCTCCAAAAAATTTCTCACTTCCCTCAGCAGGAAGAGTCTCTAAATATCCACTCATATAGCGGGCACTTAAACCTAGTGAACGCAATGCAGCTATCGCTAAGTGAGAAAAATCCTGACATACCCCTTTACGTTCTCTAAAAACTTCATCTACCGGTGTACTAAGATCACTAAATCCTGATACAAATTGAAAATCATTAAAAATTCGCCCCATAAACTCTTCTACACTGTCATATAACGATTTTTCAGCTGAAAAAGAGAGCAGTGCGTATTCGTGTACATCACGGCTTGCTTGTGCTATAAAACGACTTGGAAGGCAAAACTGTTTTGCATCAATAACATCGCTTGTGTTTGCTCTAAGTACATTTAAAACCTGTGCATATGTGGATAATCGTGCTTCTTGCGCCAAAGCCAAATGTTGATCAATCGCTTCACTGTCCATTGCAACACAAGAACGTGCTGTCACTTTTAGATGATGATGCGGCTGACGTATGAGCATATGATAAAGATGATTACCAAAATAATCATCATACGTTTCCATCTCAGTCACTGCAGGATCGGTAGATAATGAAAAATCAACCAAAGTTTGGGACTGAGTATTTCGAGGTTTCAGACGAACTAAATTATGACTAAAACTGACCCACTGCTGATAAGTAAACTGGGTGCTGTGATAAATTTGATACAACATAGGGCTACTCATCATAATGGGAAAAATAAGTTTTGGACAATTCATCGGCAGACACAATCAGCTTATCCGCAATAGAGGACAGCAATGCATCCATACTGTCGCGGATAAAAATATCTTTTTCTACAACACACAAATTTTCGGTTCGCTCAAGCCGTAAAAGAGAGAAAGCCTCAAAAAGAGGCTGTTCATAACGACTGAGATACATTTCATGTTTAAACTTTGGCAATTTTGGTAACGCCTTTAATAATTGATTGATTTCACTGATCAGTGATTTTGGAAAATGTATATCAAGGAGTAAAAATTCACTCACGTGGGCAAACTCAATCGAAGATCGATAATGTGCCCGATAGGCATTTAAACTCTCACTTGTTCCAAGCAGTGCTTCTAAAATCTCATATTCAACAAAAGGCTCATACACAGACGTTAGCATGGCTCGAGCTTTGGCAATCAATAGACTTGAGCGCTCTAATCGTGCTCCTATATCATACAATACTAAACCCTGTTCTGCGAATAATGTTTCTTCGATGAGTGCTTTGTACGCCATCAGGTGAACCAACAGCTTATCTACTCCTGCAATCATGTCTCGATGCGCTGGTTCGCTTTTATGGGTAAACTCACTCCACTCACGTGATAATCGGTCAAATATCCTCCATCCCTCTAGCGGTAAAAGATTTTTGGTGCTGGTGCTGGCATTAGAAAGCATCATTATCACTTGCGACAGCGATCCAATACGCGTCGAGTCCGACATAACAGACCAAATCTCACTTAATGGATCCGTAATTTTTTGATCTTTTATTCCCAAAAATCCTGGATAAGTCATGCTCAAATGGGTTAATGCGCTGCACAATATCTCTTGCACTTGATCATCCCCATTACGATTATAGCGCGTGGAATTGGCAAGGCTTTTAAGCGTCATTCGAATCATCCGCGCACTCGTAATGGAACGCATCAAATAGCGCCCTAGCCAAAAAAGATTTTCAGCTCGAAGAGTTGGGATGTTTTCTAACGAATTTTCTAATCCACCCCTAGCTTTAAAAACATTGGCTATTGCCATCGGTGCGGTTACCATCGATGACATTTTAGACATACTTTGTGTCGAATCCAGTCCCATACTTTGCGACATTGTTTGAGTTAAAGATACCGTTTGTAGAGCAGTATCAGGTTGGCTTAAAATCCACAAATCCTTACTGCTTCCCCCGACTTGACCTGAAACTGCAAGTACGTCATCACTGCTGCCAACTCGTACCAATGCTCCCGGCATCACCTCATAGGAATCCTCTGCTTTTATGGCAAACGAGCGTATAACCACTTTCCTGGGAACTACCTCACCTTGTATAAACGTTGGAGCCGTAGCAAATTGAACCTCTTCTTGACCTACATAGCGATACGGCTGCTCTTGAATTTTTTGTCGTAAAGTCTCAAGTTCTTCGGAAGATAAGTTTTTGCCCAAATACAAAAAAGGCTCACCCGCATTACGATCAATGGTTTTAATCACTAGAGTCGAAAGGTTTTTAAGGACGTAGTCGCGCTCTTTGTCTTGACCGCACCACCATGTTGCAATCTGAGGTAAAATCAATTCTTCATTCAAAAAATAATGAGCAAGACGAGGTAAAAAAGGATAGAGCCCTAAGTTTTCTAAAACACCTGCTCCCAAAGGATTTGCCATTGAAACCCCTTTTTTACGGAGCACTTGAACCAATCCCGAAACACCAAGCTTAGAATCGGAACGCAGTTCCAATGGGTCACAATAGCTCTCATCCACCCGTCGGATAATGGCATCAATACGGCGCAAACCTTTGAGGCTTTTAAGCCATAATACCCCGCCCTTTGCCAATAAATCTTGTCCTTGAACGAGTGTAAGTCCTAAAAAAGAACTTAAATAAGAATGTTCAAAATACGTTTCATTGTGCGGACCAGGGGAAAGAAGAACATTGAGCGGTTCTCTCGAACCATTTTTTCCCAATCTCAAAAGCATTGTTTTGAAATAGTCAAAAAAAACATACAGTCGTCGAATCGAAATATTTTTGTACAATGCTTGCATCGCACTGTTCATTGTCAGCCGATTTTCAACCGCATATCCTAATCCTGAAGGAGCTTGTGTTCGGTCACTGATTACCCACATTTTACCATCGGGTCCTCGCGCTAAATCCACAGCAACCATCATCATCGGATAGTCAAGATGATCAAACAATCCATGCGCTTCACGCAAAAAACCACTATGAGGAAAAATAACTTCACAAGGGATAATATCTTCTTTTAAAATCCGCTGTTCACCATAAATGTCTTTGAAAAGTAAATTCATGAGAATTGCTCTCTGTTTTACACCTGCTTCAATATTTTTCCAGTCACTGCTTTCTAAAATAAGCGGAATCGGGTCAAGACTCCACGGTCTGGACATCCCGTTAATTCATGAGAATTGCTCTCTGTTTTACACCTGCTTCAATATTTTTCCAGTCACTGCTTTCTAAAATAAGCGGAATCGGGTCAAGACTCCACGGTCTGGACATCCCGTTAGGGTCATTGTAAACATTATAGGTAACACCGTTATCTTCTAAGCGCCAATCAATTTCTTGACGTTTTGCTTCCAGCTGGTCACATCCCAGTTCTTCGAGATTAGCTGCCAACTGCTTCCAATGTTCTCGTACCGCACCATTTTCATCAAACATTTCATCGTACGATGAACTTTTATACTGCTTAAACATCAACACTCACTCAATTTTTCATTTCGCTTGGACTCCATTTGCGACGCAAATCAAGGGTATGAGGGTATTCAAGACTTCCTTCCAATTCTTGATACTGAAATGTTTTAACTTTATCATTTGTTTGCACACTGCGCGATGTTTCCGATTTATCGTTAGGCTCTTGCTCTTTGACCGGAGGACGCAATTCTTCTACTTCTCCTTGCGTATGTCCAAAGCCCCAGTATCGA
The DNA here is from genome assembly GCA_026390135.1 of Campylobacterales bacterium. Classification (GTDB taxonomy): domain Bacteria; phylum Campylobacterota; class Campylobacteria; order Campylobacterales; family Sulfurimonadaceae; genus Sulfuricurvum. The sequence continues at coordinate 6,621 of JAPLGN010000049.1, forward strand.
CTGATACGACGTGATTGCGCTTCCAGAGAATTTACAGGGAAGCTGTCATACGATCGTCCGCCCGGATGTGAAACAAAATACGTAAATCCGCCCAATGATCGTTTGCTCCACGTATCAACCACATCAAATACCAACGGTGTATCTACCCCAATCGTTGGATGCAATGCCGACCATGGTTGCCAAGCACGGTAACGGACACCCGAAACGTACTCGCCCTCAACGCCGGTATTCACCAATGGCACTTTCACGCCATTACACGTCAAAATATGTCGCTCATGGACGAAATCGCGCACTTTTACCTGCACACGTTCCAAAGATGAATCAACATAACGCGCTGTTCCTTGAGAACTTGATTCCTCACCCAATACATGCCACGGTTCAATACCTGCCCGCAATTCACATTGAATATTTCCAACATTGCTCATACCGTGGAGTGGGAAACGAAATTCAAAGAAAGGATCAAACCAGCTCAGTTCAAATCCATACCCTTCACCCCGTAAAAACTCAACAACATCATTAATGTCTTCCCTAACATAATGTTCGATCAAAAATTTATCGTGAAGCTGTGTTCCCCAGCGTACCAGTTTGTGCTTGTACGGTTTACGCCAAAACAGAGATACCAACGTTCGCACTAACAGCATTTGCATCAATGACATTTGAGCATGCGGAGGCATATCAAAGCCGCGTAACTCTAAAATCCCCAATCGCCCTGTTGACGAATCAGGTGAGTAGAGTTTGTCGATACAAAACTCACTGCGATGGGTATTTCCCGTAATGTCGGTGAGCATGTGTCGGAAAAGTCGGTCGGTAAGCCAAAATGGTACGTCCTGCCCTTCCGGGATTTGTGAAAATGCTATTTCAAGCTCATAAAGATTTTCAGCTCTTCCCTCATCGACACGAGGGGCTTGAGATGTTGGTCCGATAAACGGTCCCGAAAAGAGATAGGATAGACCCGGATGGTGTTGCCAAAACGTGATCAATGAACGTAGCAAATCGGGATTTCGTAACAATGGGCTGTCGCTTGGAGTGAGTCCGCCGATGGTAACGTGGTTTCCTCCGCCTGTCCCCGTGTGTTTACCGTCTTGCATAAACTTTTCAGTGCCTAAACGTGAAAAATGGGCCTGTTCATACAATGTTCCGATCACATCATTGAGCTCTTCCCAACTGCTTGTCGGGTGGATGTTGACTTCGATAACTCCCGGATCCGGTGTAACTCGGATTTTTTCGATGCGTAAATCACTCGGAGGTTCATAGCCCTCAATCATCACCGGCATATTAAGCTGGGATGCTGTTATTTCGATGGACGCTATCAAATCTAAAAAGGCTTCAAGCTGCATGATCGGAGGAAGAAAGAGATAAAGCTTTTTTTCTCTTACTTCAGCACAAATTGCCGTACGGACAAATGCCTCGTAATCAGTACTGTCTTTTGTATTTTTGGTCGTTTTTGTGGCACGACTTTCAACTGCTGTATGATATTCACCCAATGCCGGATAGGATGCAAACAAATCAGGCTCGAAGCTTTGCTCCAACTCGGTATGAGGTTTGAGCATTAACGAATCCAATGGTAATCGCAATCCTACCGCCGATGTCCCTGCTGCAAGGAACAAATGACCCCGACGGAATTCCCATCCAGAGGTAATCCAACGCGTTGCTCCCCATCCTAATGGCAATACATATCCGCTGGGAATATCCAATCCGTGACTAAGCTGTTTGGCGAGAGCACGCCGCTCCAGCGGGTCTTTAAGATTGGCTTTTAACGGATCGACATCGATAGGCAGCAGTGCCTCGTTTAAAAGTGCTACGAGAGGGTCTTCGTATGCCCCTTGAATATTTTGATCGCTGATTCCCAGATTAAGACTGAGTTTAGACAAAAAATTCTGTGCGTCTTCATGGGTATAATCAAAGGTTTGATCCAGTCCTGCCAAAAGATCATGATTTTTCCAAATCGGCTGACCGTCTTTACGCCAGAAAACCGTGCTCATCCATCGTGGCAACGGCTCTCCAGGATACCATTTACCCTGCGCATGATGAAGCATCCCCCCTTTTCCAAAGGTATTAAGCAATTTACGAGCAAGAATATTGGCAAGCTGTCGCTTGTGCGGACCATCAGCTTCGGTGTTCCATTGAGGTGATTCTTGATCATCGATAGAAACAAATGTCGGCTCTCCTCCCATGGTCATTCGAACATCATTGACAACCAGCTCTTTATCTACTTCGTACCCCAAAGCTTTGATCGCATCCCATTGCTCTTCACGGTACGGCTTCGTAACACGTGGAGATTCAAACACGCGCGTCACGGTGTTAGAGTAGGTAAACTCTACTTCACATTTATCCATACCGCCCTCAACAGGGGCAGCACTCTCAGGACTAGGAGTGCACGCCAAGGGGATATGCCCCTCCCCTGCGAACAATCCGCTCGTAGAGTCCAACCCGATCCAGCCTGCGCCCGGAATATAAACTTCCGTCCAAGCATGTAAATCGGTAAAATCTTCCGCAGGACCGCTTGGGCCATCTAGTGATTTAACATCGGCAGCAAGCTGCACCAAATATCCTGATACGAAACGAGCAGCCAGTCCCAAATGACGGAATACCTGAACAAACAGCCATGCGAAGTCACGACAAGAGCCCAATTGAGTTTTCAGCGTCTGCGCACACGTTTGCACTCCCGGTTCCATACGGAGAGTATAGTTGAGATGCTGATTTATTTTTGTATTAAGCCCTACGAGGAAATCATTAAGAGGACGAGGTGTTAAATCAATGGAATCCACAAAAGCTTTAAGTTTTTTACCGTTTTCAGTGACTTCCAAATAAAGCGAAAGTTCTTTTTCCATTGCCTTGCTGTAACTAAAAGGAAATTGTTCTGCACTCTCTTCAACAAAATAGTCAAAAGGATTAATACTCACCAACTCGGCAAGTACCTCCACATCAATAGAAAGTTCCGTCGTTTTTTCGGGAAAAACAATTCGGGCAAGATAGTTTCCAAACGGGTCTTGCTGCCAGTTGATAAAATGGTTATCGGGCTTAATCTTCAGCGAATACGCTTCGATTGGAGTACGGCTATGAGGTGCTGGACGAAGACGGATAATATGCGGAGAAAGGTTAATCGGCTTATCAAATGAATAATGAGTTTTATGGGAAAGGACAACTTTGAGCGACATCTGGCTTCCTTGTGCAAGTTTATAAACAAGGATAGCACAAATTTCTCTAAAATAACGACCGAATAATGGTCAATAAATACACAGTTTATTCTCAGGGTTAAATTCACTTTATTTACACTATAATTAAATTTTACGAGGGGCAAATTAAAATGAACGCTATCGAATTTTTAGGCACTGGTGGAACACGTACACGTACACAAGGGACAACCTGCGTTCGCGTATCTAAGCACTGTGTTATTGATGCCGGTAATCTTATCAATGCTCTTGAAGAAGATGTTTTTACGATTGAGCATATTTTTCTGACTCATTCGCACCTAGATCACATTATTGACATCCCTTTTCTTGCTGATTTATTTGTTACCCAAAAATCAATTGCACTCAAGATTTACGGACTTAAAGCAACATTAGATGATTTACGCCAGTTTATTTTCAACCATCGTATATGGCCTAATTTTGAAGAAATCAATCTCATCGGGCATGATGACAAAACCATTGAACTGATCGAAATAGAAATCGATAAAAGCTATCTAATCGATGATGTCGTGCTTACCCCTTTTAAAACCGATCATACGGATGGAAGCTGTGGCTATATCATCGAAAAGAACGGTTCCGGAATCCTTTTTAGTGCCGATACCTACCGATGTCCCCGTATTTGGGAATTACTGGATAAAAATCCGCATATTCATACCCTCGTCATCGAGGTCTCTTTTCCCTCAAGTTTTGAGAAACTTGCATTTGACAGTAAACACCTTACCCCTGCCCTGCTAAAAAGTGAGCTCGAACAGTGTCAAAGAAATGATTTTAGAATCTATACCATGCATCTTAAAACACTGTTTTCCCCCACCATCATCCATGAGCTAAAAACCCTGAAATTACTTCGTAATGGAGGAAAAATACTCAACGATTACGACACCATTGCATTTTAAATCTCGATAGAGACAATAACCTCAGAAACATTACGCTCACGCATTTTTTCAACAATTTCCAGCATAGGCCAAATACTCGGTGAATATCCGTCATACACTTTACCGCTCAATGTCATTGTCGCTTCTTTTTGTGTATGATGAACCTGTAATGCTACTCCACACTCTTTTAGTGTTATACCGCAACGATTGAGTTCCTCGACTCGTTCAAAGTCAATGGAGTCGCTGACAATAAGGAGGAGCGTTTCAAACTTGAGAGCTTTGACCGCACCCACTTTTAAGACCGAAGTAGACGTTTTATACAGATCACTTACTGTCGTAATATATCCCTTGTTTTGCCCAACAATAGAGAGATAGGAGGCTGGGGTATTGTGCACGGAATTTTGAAATGCTGTAGGACTTACGGTCTCATGCGCCGCAATCGATCTGAGAATATCAAACGTTTCAGCTACTTCTCCGTATGCATTTCCAATGACAATGGGAGAAGTAAAATCACCAATTTGGTCGGTTAGATAAAGTGCGATACGCGCATTACGCGTCAATCGTCTGCGCAACATCATATCGCTTACCACTGTTTTTTCATTTAACGTTGTACATTTTTGGGGATCTTCAACCGTAGCGAAGCCAAGTATTTCTAAATTAATCTGCATGAACTTTTCCTAATACAAGTGACACATTACCGCCCCCAAAACCAAAAGCATTCGAAAGTACATAATTAACTTCTGTCTGTATTGATTCTAATGGATGTAAAAGTGAACCATTTACCGGTGTTTTGAGATTAGTACACGGAGGAATAATGTTATGCACAATACTCATAGCACTAATCGCCGCTTCCAATGCACCGCATGCCCCTAAAGTATGTCCCGTAACGGCTTTAGTTGAAACGACGAAAGGATGTCCTCCAAAAAGTTTTTCAATGGAAGCACTCTCAATCTCATCATTAGCAATCGTTCCCGTCCCATGCGCATTGATATAATCTATGCTTGAAGCATCCAGTCCCGCGGCTTGCAATGCTTGGTTCATGGCAGCCAAAGCCCCCTCACCTTCCGGATGCGGATGGGTGATATTGTAGGCATCAGAGCTTACCCCGCATCCCATAACTTCAACACACTGAAGTGTTTTAGAAGAGGAAAGAGCCAGTACTGCAATCCCTTCAGCCACATTAATACCGTTTCGCTCCACATCAAAAGGACGAGTAAGTTCACGTGATGCAATACCAAGCCGATCAAAACCATTGACCGCTGAACGGCTCAATTCATCGGCTCCGATGACCACAACCGTCTTATAAAGCCCTCGGCTTATCAAATCGACTGCAAAATCAATGGCGATAGAACTGCTGGTGCAAGCGGTTGAAAATGACAATGCCGATTTAAACCCGAATTTTTCTACAACTTCATCGGCAATGGCACGAATAGAGAACTCTTCTATAGTGATATTTTTGAGACTTCCTTCGCCAAAAAAAGTCTTCTCTGCACGGCACATCCCTCCCACCGAAGAGCCAACCAATACAATGGTCTCACTGGGAACCAACCATGGAGTTTTAGCGAGGAGAGATAGTACGTTTTCCTCTAACAGCTCGAAAAAATCACGCTCACTTGGGATCTTTCCCAAAGGCATAATGGCGCCGTCAACATAACCGCTTTGGTTCGTGATGGCAGAGTTTCCGCGAAGCAGTGTCTCAAAAATTTCTTCGATGTTCGAGCCTGCTGCACACACGCAACTAAAAGCATTTAAATAGACTTTATGACGAGGTTTCATAATTTCAATCCTTTTAAAAACCGATATACGCGCTCTTCACTGTCCCTGCACTCTTGGAGTTTTTGGGCAATCTCTTCTACCGAATATGTATTTCCCTTGCACGCTTTGGAACACGAAAGTGCAAATACTCTCCACTTATCTCCCACCTCACCCATCATAGAAGATGCGGTTTTTAGTTCATCACGCCCCAATACCTCCGCACACTCAGACAAAAAGGCGGCATACATCAAACGAAATCCGCCGCCACCCGTCCCTATCTCTTCTTGCATTCGGATAATGTGCCCCAAATACAAAGAAGCATACCGCTTATGAGGATGATTAGGAAGTTTGAGAATGGCACGTTTCATCATCCCGATACCGCGTAATCCTACCCATGGAAAAGGGGTGTAGAGCATCATATTACAGGTTCGGTTGATCGCTTTTTTGACAGCTTTTACCAAATCGATTTTTTCAGGAATTTTCTCTATCGTATAACATGCACCCTTGGGAGCAAATACTCCACGGGCGAAACGGGCTTTATCCAGTGCATGGTACTCTACTTCCACTGGATGCTCGAATACAGGGTCACTGATTAAAAAGCCTGTATCATTTTTTCCATATACCACTAGATTATGGGCATTAAAATGAAATCGCATCTCAGGAGGGAAATAAGGAAGCCAATAGACCGATGTTTGAAGTCCGACGAGCTTCCCCTCATCCACCATCTTTATCAAATCCTCCCGGGCACTTTGAGAATTGGAATATTTTTTGATTTTGACATCAAGCCCCAGTCTTTTTTCTACGGTTTTGAGGATACTTTTGGGTGGCATTCGATACGCGACAAGAGGCATTCCATCGATTTTTACAATGGGTAAATAGGCAAAGGTCAATCCATTTCCGATACCAAACGCCATCGCCTCGCTTATAGGATATCCTGCATGGGTAAGGAGTGATGAAACGACACCGCTTTCGCAATGTGCCGCATGACTATGAACAAACGGCTTACTCATTTTGGTTCCTTTGGGTTGAATAACTCTTCGGCTGTTATATCGAGAATATCACAATAAAGGGCAATTTTTTGGGGGCTTAGTGTCTTAAAAACGTCGGATTTTAGATGACGCTTGATACTCCATTGCCAAAAACCTGTACATTGGGATAACGTGGCGATACTCATGCGACGACGATACATCCAGACACCCAGTGGTGAGCTTTTCCCCTCGCACCATTCTTGATACGCTTCACGCTCCAAACGCTCAAACTCATCTACTGCTTGCAATGTTGCCATCTCTTCAACACTCCAGCCACTGCTTTGGGTAATCTCAAATTTTCCCTCATCCGCTACTGCATAAAGGGCTTTTCGTCCCCCATGATACATGGCGATATTATCCTGAGGTGCCTCATCTCTTTTCATCTACACCACCTCAAGCAACATAAATGCTGTCGAAAAACGTCCGCTTTCGGGAATAAAACAGAGGATTTTTTCACCGACTTGAAGCTTATCGGAATTAAACAATTCTTCGAGAATGATATAAATAGACGCACTTCCCGTATTCCCTTTCCGGGTCAGATTCGTAAACCATTTTTCACTCGGTATTGCAAAGTCAACATTTTCCAACCCTAAAGCCATCTTGTCACGAAAATACTCTGAGGAGTAATGCGGCAAGAAATAATCGATCTCACTTGCGCTCAAATGTCGTTTTTTAATAATCGTTTCAAGCGGTTTTTCCACCGTATAATGGACGATGTTTTCATTCAAAAGTTTGACGTCTTGCTCTACAGCAAAGACCGTTTTTTCACGCCAAAGAGAGGGATCAAGCTCTCTCCACGGCTGATAGTTTCCCTCATTATCTTGAAGTGCTCCACTGACCATACATGTCGGCATTTCTCCCGCATACGAGAGGATATCAATCCACTCTATTTTCAGGGAAAGCCCTGTTTTATTCGGAGTGTTTTGCAACAATGCACAACCCGCACCATCAGAGAGCATCCAGCGTAAAAAATCTTTTCCAAATGCAATTTCAGGGCGCTTTTCGATAGTCTCACTATCCTGAGCATCGCACGTAAACATCTCTGCCCTCATCACCATGGATGCGATTTCAGAACCCGTCGATACAGCACTTGCATGCTCACCGGATGCGACTGTCATATAGGCGTATTTCATCGCCGTGATACCGCTGAGGCAAATCCCCGACGTAGCAATCGCCTCACAGGCATGTAATCCTAGCTCTCCTTGCGTCATAAGAGCATGATTAGGCATAAGGTGATCGGGGGATGTCGTACCGCATGCCAAACATCCAATTTCGCCTAAGTTAAAAGTGTCATCTTCCAAAGCTCGAATGGCATAAGCCGTCATAGAGGCATTGGTAAATAGTGGCTGCCGCGTCTTTGGGTCAAGAATATAATGACGGGTTTTAATACCATTACTACGCAAAACGACATTTTTAGCACGGGATTTTACACCGCCTACCATCCCTAGAACTTCTTCTATTTGATCATTAGTCACCGGATCATTGGGTAAAAATGCGGCCATTTTTGTAATGTATACATTGTTCATATTGTCTTAAACCTATTTCCCTGAAGGAGCTTCTATACTTTGTATTAGTTTATCTATTTTTCCTTTAAATAAACGTCTAATAATACTTTGCAATGCCATATTTATGGGAACAACACTCACAATCAGCGTTATTAAAAAAAGAATATAAACCCCGAGTATCGGTCGCCTGCTCCATGAGCCTCTTTTGCCAAATAGCCGGGTAAGCTTACCCCAAATCCGAAAACTCCGCTTCCCTATCTTTTCAGAGGCGATAAAGCGAGGGTCAACTCTCACTGCACCCAAACCACTTAGCATCGGTGCATTCTCAACTTCTTTATTGCTGTCAAGTCCTGACAAAATCGCTTCTCCAAAACGGCTGCTTTTTTGAATAATATCATCCGAAATACCCGCCGCCGACAATCCCCAAAACGATTCACGTTTTCCGGTAAGCATCCAACGAGGGGTCGTAATAAAACTCTCCAATGGACCGCTTTGGTCACTTAGCACAACATTATCAATAAGACGTGCTTCACACGATACTAAAAGCTCTTTCATGGTTTTTTGGGCTTCTATCCACATATTACGGCAGGCTATGACGGTGACAACGGATTTGTTTTTTAAAATGACTTTCGCTTGATCGGATTTCATAAAGGCACTCATGGGCAACGAGGGTGAAAGAAACCACGGTTGATACCCCAAAATAATCAGATCAAAGCTTTCAGGGTCAATAAGCTCGAATGGACGATTAGGGAGCGGATCACAATAAACCGATTCGGGAAACGCATCAAAAAAATTCCAAAAAGACCATGGAAAGGCAAAATTTTCACTCGGACGTAATGGCAACATCGTCACTTCAACAGCATCACAAATCACCAAAGGCTCTAACATTGTGGTGAGAACATTTTCCAATTGTCCGCTTTGTGAATAATAGACGACCAGAACCCGTTTAGACATTGTATACCTCGTATTTAAGTAAGTTTATTCTACCATTTCTTTAAAAAATCAGGACTCATTTTATGAACAGTCGCTTACCTCACAAAGAACCCCTTATTTTTATCGGACAGCTTTCAGAACAAAATGAAACGCAAGTGACCTTCGAAACCCGTTTTCCCCTCACACCAACACTTGCCATGTTTTGCGAAGCAGCTGCTCAGGGTACAAGTTTTTTTCCCCTTTCTCCCAACTGTAATGCCGGAGTGGTCTCATCTTTTCGAAATATCAAACTCTGCAACAAGGCCGATACTCTTCATTTTGACACTACCGTTACCCTCAAACATTCGTTTAACGATTCCTATCTTTTTGAATTTAATGCCATCTCTAACGCTTCACAAAACCGTGTTGCAACGGGTGAAATTGCGGTTTTTTATACGTCACTCTAACGTTACGTCACCAGTCGTGAGCGAATCTTTTTCCCCATGGCGGTCTTTTCGATTTTCTCCATCATTATGATTTTACTCTCGATGTGAATCCCGCCAAAATAATCATGAAGTGCTTTTTTGAGAATTGTTTTATGAATTTTCGTCTCATCTCCTACAAGATAAAGTGTTAAACTCTCTCCGCGAAGCTGTTCGGGATGATATTCAACAAATCCTAACGCCTCATCAATCCCCTCCATCTTTTCTAAAAATGTCTCAATTTCTACGATGGAAAGTCGTTTTCCTCCAATTTTTACCAATTCACTGGCGCGCCCTGTGATTTTAAATCCATTGTCCGCCATTTCTATAATATCCGTGGTTCGAAAAGGAGATGGAATGGAAATGAAAGTTTCATCATATACGGTACTTGAAACAAACGGCGATTCCACACATAAAACACCATCATCTTCTGAGATTCGTACGCCGTCCAATGGTGTCCAAACACAACTTCCTCCAGAGCGTATTGCAATTCCGCCTGTCTCACTAGAGCCATAAAGCTGAGTCAGCCGTGTGGAATATTTCTCCTCGAATGCGGATGCTTCGTGAGGTTCCAGTGGACCGCTGGAGCTGATAAAAAGAGTTTTGGAGAGATCGACATCCTCCCTGAGTCTCAGCATCGCACGGATAAAGACGGGATTGGTAATACATAAAGTAGGTTTAGACCTGCAAAGATTAACGATTTCATTGGGAAGGAAATCCTCTTTTGTCACAATTTCCAAACCAAGTGCCGCAGGGACTGAAAGCCCAAATAAGAACCCATAGATATGGAAAAATGGGACAGTCACAAGGCACTGTTCAAAATTTTCATCTTTTAGCCATTTGGTATGCGTCAATGTTTCGCACTGGAGATGCTCTTGCGTTTTCACCACGCCGATAGGATTTCCACTCGTGCCTGAGGTAAAAAACAGTGCGGAAGCAGCTTCATTAAAACTTTTAGCATTATCACTCACTAACGTTTGCACTTTTTGGCTACTTGATATCATCGTGCCATCAAACAACAACGGAATATTTCCGCCCCGCAATGCATCCATAATATCTCGGATTTGCGTCATTTTATTACTATTTGAAGGGATGACAAAAGCACTATTGTCGTTTTTTTCTCCATAAGAATCAAAACTCAATGGCTCGCACATTCGTGTGCCATCATTTTGGAGGACTGTCACACGCGGCATTGCTCACCTTTTTGAAAAAATAGCATCATAATTGCGATAATCCCCACAATCGTTACCTCCCCTATCGAATGAACGGCAGGAACATCGCTCAAAATCAGTATCCCAAATCCTGCAAAAGTTGTTAAACATGAATAAATCACTGCCCGCATAGAGTTCGAAATCTCTCCGCGTGAGAGGTAAATCCCATAATCTATCCCGTACACCATCATCAAAAAGAGGGCAAAAAGGTGCATCAGATTAAAGCTTCCGCTGATGGCAAACATTACTAAAATTATTGACATTGGAAAGAATAGAAAGTTAAGGGCATAAAGGGCACGGCGACGGGTGACTGCAATAATGATAATCAGCAAAAGAGAAAATCCAATTGCAAATATCGTGGTAAATTCTTTGAGAGCATTGGTAGCACTGTGTGAAAGTATCTCTTTAGCGTCAATCGGAATTAAAAATGGGTACGACGCAAGCGCTTTTAACTCATCCGTTTTGATGTACGCCAAACTCATGACACCCTTAGGGGTTGTGAGTATTTCAGAACCTAAAACACGCAAAGCGCCGGTATCAAGGGTGTAAGATGAAAGCTCTTGAAGCGGTAAGTAAGCGTTTTTAAATATCCCGTTTCTAAAACCCGCTTCCACACTTGTCTCTTCCAAATTTTGACGGAGCGAAGCAAAATCATAACTTCGAATTTGAGCTAATCGTTGGGTACTTTTCGCACCGCTTAGCGCCATATTAGCAAGAGAGTAACTGCTGGGGGCGTGTTCTTTTAAGATTTCCGCACGCTTCAGCAACTCCTCTCTGTTTTTTGCTTCAATAAGGATAGGGATTCGGTCTTCTCCCAACGTCTCTTCAAACAGTTTTTCTGCTTTCAAAAGGGGGCGGTTTTGATAATCCAAATGGCGAAAGTTGGAGTCAAACGTCAAATGGGACATCGACAATGCTACCAAAAGAAGCGAAAGTACCGTAAAAACACTAGGAGGAATTCGGCGAAAGTTGCGTAATTTCTCAAAAAATAGATCACTTTTCTGGGGGGTATCCTCATGATAAAATGCCAATCGGGGAAAGATAAAGGCAAAGATGAGATACGAAAGGGCCAAAGAGATAAAGGCAAAGAGGGCCAGCTGCGAAATAAGAGGAAAATCAATAAAAGTCAAAGAGCCTAACCCTACTTCCGTTGCTACAAATCCCCAAAAAACCGCCCAGTTAAAACGGTGCTTTTTATAGTCATCATTCAAAAAAAGCATAAAAAGATAATCTTCGGCAATCGTGGCGATCCCCGCACCAAAAGCCACTACTAACATCGACACATCCACAAAAATCAGCTTTACTGCCAAAATAGCCATAAGCCCCGAGAGAAAAAGGGTGCTTAGACTAAAAACCAGCATCACTTTATTGCGAAGCAAGAAAAAATAGACACCAAGGAGCATCACGATGGTAAGTGCGGTAATCTTTTCCACATCGCTTTGAATATATGCAGAGTTTTCAACGCTGTAAAAATTAGGGCTAAAGACGACAATCCCCTCTTTGTAAGGAGCCAATGCCGTGTTCACCTCATCATACAGTTTTCGCGAACCTTCCATATCTCCCACTGAGGGACGGATGGAGGCTATGACACAATATCCTTTGTTTGGGACGATCATCATCCCATCTTTTTGCGCCCCTTGCATAAACGACGGATTTTCAAACAATCCCAAAGGATCGGTCGTATCCAACGGTGTATACGCACCTCCTTCTAGCATTTTAGCCGAGAGTGCCATGAGTCTGTGTTTCACCTCATCCCTACTCAATACTGTCGCATTAAAGTCCGATAAATAGTACCAGTTCTTTGCCAGATAGTCACGTACTTTTGGGTCAATATCGGATGTTCCAAAATAGACACTCTCTACTTGACTTAGTTGGGACAATTTCTCTTTTATCGTGTTGGCTTTTTCCAGACTCTGCGGGGTAAATCCCTCTACCAACACCAATAGTTTTTTGGACGAATCGAACTGATTGTAAAGTGATAAAATCCCTGTTGTCTTATCTTCAGGAAGTGCTTTTGAAATATCGCTTTGAAGCGGGTATTTAACAAAGAGGGTAATGCCTATCGCTATAAAAACAAGGGCGACAAGAAGAAAACGGAGACGTTCAAAGTGTTTCAATTTCAATAATATCCTCGTTGGTAAAATAGATCACCATACGCTTCATTTCATCATTTTGCATCGTAATTTCCATCTTTGCAATTGCCCGCTTCACATCGGATTTAGGAGAGAGATGATAGGTATTGCCATCTTTATTGACCTCAAAATAGGTTTTAAGTCCCGTAAAATCTTTTTTATTGATTGAGCGCATAAAACTAAAATATAAACTCATATCAATACGCTTGGAGAGATCAATCGTTTGGGATGTTTTAGCTTCTACATCTTCGATAATGAGTGTTTTACCTGTTTGTGTCAAGACTTTTTTCTCAGGTGAGGTATAACGGACAATGGTTGAGTCATCGGTGATTAGAATCGAACCTTTAAAAATTGTCGTTTTATCCAACGCATAAATGTAACGTTTTTCAGTGAACTCACCCTTAGCCCATAAGGACCCGACTAAAAAAATTAAAACCAGCCATACTCTCATCTATTCACCTTTTGATTTTTTTTCACACACGATTAATGAATGGCAAAAGCCGACATTATCATGGATTTCACTAATGACCAGCCCTGCTTTGAGTATACAGCGGGTCAATTCACCCAGATTAAACATCTTGCTTTTACCGTTTGCCATAGCGGTAAAATAGGGAGAGGTATTGATGAGACAGTAGGCGGATGTTTCGTATTTTTGTCGATCCCACATCGGTTCTAAGATGTAAATTTTTCCCTTGTCGTCTATCGAACACTCTATTTTAGAGAGAATCTTCACAATATCCTCTTCCCCAAAACAGTCCAAAAACTGACTCATCCATGCCGCATCATAACCGCTGGGCAAACGGGTATCTTCTTTGAGCATATCTGCTGCATAGGTATCGATTCGCTCCGATAATCCCGCCTCTTCATTTTCTACCGATGCCACAGCGAGCTGTTGGGGTAAATCAACGATGGTGACGTGACACTCCAAGAGTGTTTGCGCACAAAGACGTGAAAAGCGTCCCGTATTTCCCCCTATATCGAGAAACCGTTTTGGAGACTTTTGACCTATAATTTTTAATGCAGCCCCAAAAGCCGAATCAGAATAAAAATGGTCAAAATCAAACCACGCTTTTTTCGCATCCTCAGGGAGTGACGTCAAACCCGGATAAATCGTCTCCCACTCTCCAAACACTTTTAATCCCGCAGGTTCACCGCTCTCTACCGCCTTATCCAACTCATACAATCCCAAATAATTGACATAATGATTGTAGTCCATATTGATACGGGTCATGGGGTCATTGAGGAGGAAATAGCCAATTTTTGTGAGGGAAAAAATTTCTTCATCTTTGGAAACCACCCCTGCACTGAAGCCCGATTCAAGCAATACTGTAACGGCATAAGGTGTCATAGAGAGGTTTTGGGCAACTGTATCAATACTCATCCCTGATTTATTTTCATGGAGAAATTTGAGGATACCGCTCTCGCGCAATACTCTCACTGCTTGAAAAACGATGGGGGCAAAGGCGATTTTTTGGGCTTCATACTGTGCTTGGGCCGCTGACATTTTAGAGACATCGAAAAAATTATTCATTAAAGCCCTTTGGGTGTTATTTGCGAGATAACGGCGGCCATCGCACTTTTTGGATTTTTCACAAAAATATTGTTATCATCCCAAACGTATCCGCCCAAAATCGAAGCAATAGCACGCTTGATTTTTTCAGGTTTTTCCTCCACGGAAAAGATACTTTGAAGCCGTCCATCGTACCATGCACCCACAAATTCACGGAACACATTGATCCCCTTCATCATGTACGCGACATATTCTCGCTCCCAGTCAACTACTTCACATTTGAGCTGCTTATCAATCAAAAGTGCGGCTTGATTGCCCGATTCCAATGCCAACGTTACCCCTGATGAAAAAACAGGGTCTAAAAATTCTGTTGCATTTCCCGCCATGCAGTAATTTTTTCCTACCATCGATTTAACATTGGCACTGTACCCGTCGATTTTACCAACGGGAACGATTTTAACTGCATTGGCGAATCGCTCACGTGCCCCTACAGTTGACATAATAATCTCATCCCAAAAGGCTTCGTTTTCAAGTCCAAAAGAGGCAAAATACTCCTCCGTACACACAACCCCGACCGATGTTATCCCATCTGAGAAAGGGATACACCAAATCCACGCATCATTGTTTCCGTGTACATAGATATAAATATACCCCTCCGTCTCATCCGTCGGACGAATATCACCCATTATGCGGGTAAAGACTGCGCTTCTAATTTTAAGCTCACTGGGTTCATCCAGTCCTAAAAGACGGGGAAAGACACGCCCGTAGCCTGAAGCATCAAGGGCAAATTTGGCTTTAAAAGTCAGGATATTCCCCTCTTTATCAACAGCCGTTGCCGTCGTAGTCTCCACATCAAATGCGGTAATTTCTGTCTCTTCAAACAGTGTTGCGCCAAAGCCAACCGCTTGTTTTAAGAGTAAATCATCAAACTCTTCACGTTTGACTTGATACGATGTCCCAAATTTTTGACCGATATTTTCACTAAAATCATACGCTTCCAGAACACCGTTCATATCAAAAGCCGCTCCCCGCTTGACCGTGAAACCATGATTGTCCACCATCTCAAGCATCCCGTTCATCTCTAAAAGCTCATTGCATCGGGGCAATAATGACTCTCCGATAACGAAACGGGGGAAAGGAACTTTTTCAACAACAGTGACCGAATATCCTTTTTGAACCAACGAAGCGGCCGCGATTGAACCTGCAGGTCCTCCTCCGATAATCAAAACATCCGATAGTATTGTCTTGGCTTCCATGTCATACCTTTATGAGATTTAATTCTATTTATTATAATCAAACTACCCTAATAT
>JAPLGN010000052.1 GCA_026390135.1 Campylobacterales bacterium
CATATCGAAAACAGTTTTACCCAACCCAATGCACTTGTCAATGAAAAAATGGTGTCATGGTCACTTGAACAGCTAAAAAATATTGGCGGAGATTTGCTCGAACTCTATTGTGGTGCGGGCAATTTTACCATTCCGTTTGCACTCAAGTTTGATCGTGTTCTTGCAACGGAAATTTCTAAAGCCTCTATCATCGCAGCAAAGCGCAATATGGAGCTTAACGGAGTTGATAATATCGATTTCGTCCGTCTAAGCGCTGAAGAGTTTACACAAGCACTGGATGGAGACCGTGAATTTCGCCGTTTAGAGGGGTTAAAAGTAAGCGACTATACTCTTAAATCCCTTTTTGTGGATCCTCCTCGCAGTGGTTTAGGTGAAGAACCTTGCAGATTTGCTGCGCGATTTGATCATGTACTGTATATTTCATGTAATCCTGAAACCTTGTTACGAGATTTAGAGATCTTAAGTCAAACGCATGATGTACAAGCTATGGCACTGTTTGATCAATTTCCTTATACACACCATTTGGAGATGGGGATAAAACTTACTCGCAAGGGTATGTCCTGAGAACGATACAGGGAGTCAAACCGAAAGCAGTGGTAGAATCCAACAGTAAAAGTAAATCGTTAAAGATGAAGACTATTGGGTAAAAGAGAGTGACGTTATCAAACGATAGGTTTAATACCCATCGTAAGGCATTTTTGCCTCTTTCCATCCGAACATAAATCCGTTTTCAAGATTGTAGGCTTTGATTCCTTCTTTGGCGAGTATATTTGCGGCAGCTTTAGAACGTGGTCCGCTACGGCATACGAGGATAACGGAGTCCACTTTACGAAGTTTCATCGCCGCCATGACATCGGTTACAAAATTTTTGTTGATGACCTCTTTGGCATCGTAAAGTTTTTGGGTATCGATATGCCCTTTTGTTTTATCCGTTTTGAGTTCAAATTCTGAACTTTTTACCCGCTCTTCGATTGATTTTGGGATATATGTCCACTCATACGCAGGAATATTGACAAAACCCTCACCGTGACCTGTATAAAGAAATTCGAGGGTAGTACGAACATCTACGATAATAGCTTCCCCTTTTTTTTGCATTTCATGGGCTTCTGGCGCACTCAAGTCTCCTTCATAAATATCATCTGCGTTTAATGAGAAGGCTAAAAAGAGTCCAACTAAGCTTTTTTTCATCAAAATATCCTGTAATTTTAAATTTGACACAATTGTATCACAAAATAAAAATAGTATCTATGCCGTAGTAATTCGCTATGAATACTTGACTATTTATTGCTATGGTTTTAAAATGGCAATAAATTATGAGGAGTTGTTATGTCACAAACGTGCCCATTATTATTTCGACAAATCGATTCAACCATCAGTAAAATAAGTGCAGCAGTTGTAATGAGCAGTGTTATTGTTTATTTGATTACCATGCAAAAATGGATTTTAGTCTTTTTGATAGTTGATTTTATCATTCGACTGAGTGGTTACAAAACATTTAGTCCAGTCTTTCAGTTCGCCAGTGGATTTCAAAAGATTTTTAAACTTTCTACCCATCTTGAGGATGCAGGTGCGAAACGGTTGGCTGCTTTTTTTGGGTTAATTTTTATGATTACTATGCTGATTACTGATTTAGCTGGTTTAATTCTTGGTGTATGGAGTGTTGCCGGGATATTTATAAGCTGTGTCCTTTTAGATTTATTTTTTGATTATTGTATTGCATGTAAAATTTACAGTGCAGCTAAAAAAATCTATCCAAAAGGTTTTCTGTAATGTCTGCTCTTTCAACAAAAGCAGTCTATGGACTGGCTGCCATGCACGTTCTTTCACATGCACCCCATGGCAGATCCATGCAGGTACGTGAAATTTCGGCAATGACCCAAATTTCACATGGATATTTAGAACAACTTCTTTCTATATTGCGTAGAGCTAACCTTGTCATCAGTATTCGTGGTGCATCCGGGGGTTATAAATTAGCTGATCACGCGTACCAGCCTCATCATTATGATATTTAAAATATTATAGTCTTTTATTTTTTGATTCAATAAGACGACGATTTTGCATCATCATAACTTCTAGCTCCTTGGCACTTTTTGTTTCATAGAGCGGCTTACTGCTTTGAAAAACTTCTGTATAAAAATCAGCTAATGTTTTCCCTTTTCGTGTTGCAGGGAGTATTCTGTTTAAAGTATAACGATTAACTTCTGGCGGATCAATAAATTGCGCTAAAAGTACTTCTCTAATGTTGTTTTTGCTCATAATGATACTCTTTATAATAGGTATATAACAACAAGCAAAAAATGTTCCGATTGTATCTAAAGCCCCTCATTAATAACATGCCAAAGACGCTCAATCTCAAAATCATCTAAAAAAAGTGTCGAATAATGATCATACAGCCATGAAAGTCCCTTGGCATTGATGGAAAGGGTATGAGAACACTCTTTATGGGCGGGTAAAAATGCGCGTATGAGGGAGATATCGGAGTAGATAGGATTGTCGCAAAAAAAGCAGTTCAGTTCACGGTGCAATCTTCCCTCGTGTTCGAGAAGCTGAACGTATGCTTCGATGGCGAGACGTTTAGGATTTTGGTTTTTCCAATTCTGGGCAGCTGATTCTAAGAGTTGAAAATAAAAGCTGCCAATCTCATCTGAATGTTGCAGATGTGGATGAAAAAGGGCAATAAACTGTTGCCAAATACGAATACGATTGTATTCACCCATCCAGCCAAAGCCCAGATGGAGTACATCACGCATTCGAGGAATAGAACTTTTGAGTGAGATTTCGGCTTCAAAATCAATTTTAAAGCCAAGATTGATAGGACTATGACGAGCTCCATAGAAACGATAAAGGGTTGTTAAGTTTTCCTCGGATATGATAGTAACAATCATATCTTCGTCTTTCACCCGGCTTAGTTTGATGATAAATCCCTGCATATTTTGTTACTTCACCGCACATTTGTTTATTTTATTCTCTAAAAGTTCTCTAATTTTAAAACTTTTTAACCTAATAACTGGTAAAATTAAGAAATTTCCATCCTCTTTAAACTACTTATGTTTAAAAAGAGATTAAATAGAAATAATTTCCGGAATTTTCCGATGACATAAGGTGATATATCAGTGGAATACCAAGATTTATTACGATCATTTAAAGATAACTGCGGATTTGGTTTGATCGCCAATATTAAAAACCGTCCTTCTCATGAGACACTTGAAAACGCAATTACCGCGCTTGAGAGAATGATGCACCGTGGTGCAGTAGCTGCTGATGGCAAAACAGGAGATGGTAGCGGATTGCTTCTTTCTATTCCTCAAGAGTTTATGCGCGCAACTGCAATGGCTGGTGGTATTGAATTACCAGAAATGTACGCCATTGCTGTAGTATTTACACGCGATGCTTCTGCTCTTGATGTGTTAGAAAAAAAGTGTACCAATAACGATTTAAAAGTTGTTTTTAAACGTACAGTTCCTTTGGATACGAATGCATTGGGTGAGCAAGCATTGTTGAGTCTCCCTGAGATTTATCATATTTTTATTACCCCCAACTCATTAATGGCATCTCAACGTTTTGATGCATTGTTGTATTTAAGTCGTAAAGAGACAGAACATATGCTTGTAAAGGATGAGGACTTCTATATTCCGTCCATGAGTTCAAAAGTCATTTCTTATAAGGGCTTGATTATGCCTACGCATATCAAGGAATTTTTTACTGACTTTCAAAATGAGACTTTCAAAATATCTTTTTCACTTTTTCATCAACGTTTTTCGACCAATACCCTTCCTAAATGGCGTTTGGCTCAACCATTTCGTTCTGTTGCGCACAATGGTGAGATTAACTCTGTCGAAGCAAACCGTTTTAATGTAGCGGTAAAATCAGAGTCCATTAAAAGTGAAGTATTTACGGATGAAGAGATAGCTCGTCTTTTGCCTATTTTGCAGCCGGGAGGTTCGGACAGTGCAAGTGCTGATAACTTCTTTGAATTTTTGATTGCCAACGGAATGGATTTCTTTAAAGCAGCGCGTGCAATCATTCCTGCACCGTGGCAAAACGCACCTCACATGGATCCACAATTACGTGCATTCTATGAGTATCACTCAACGGTTTTTGAAGCATGGGATGGACCTGCTGCGTTTTCACTTACCGATGGCCGTTACATCGGATGTGTTCTTGACCGTAATGGATTACGCCCTTCGAAGTATATTATTACTCATGATGACACATTGCTTATCGCAAGTGAATATGGGGTTATTGATATTGCAGAAGAAAATATCAAAGAGCGGGGGCGTTTGCAATCAGGTCAGATGATCGGTTTGGATTTAAAGTTCGGAAAAATACTTAAAGACGAAGATATTAACGAGTATCTTAAAAAATCCAATCCGTATATGAATTGGCTCAATGAGCATATGACCTACTTGCAAGAGCACGTAGAGCATCAGTACGAAACGAAATGCGATTGTTTTGGTGAAGATTTGGTTGCACGTCAGCGTTACTTTAATATTACCCAAGAGATCGTTGAACAAGTGATTGAGCCGATGATGCGCGATGGAAAAGAAGCCGTTGGATCAATGGGTGACGATACTCCGCTCGCTGCATTTAGTGCGGTTCAACGTAATTTTAGCGATTTTTTCAAGCAACGTTTTGCACAGGTAACGAATCCTCCAATTGACCCTATCCGTGAAAAAGTAGTGATGAGTCTCAATACCGGTTTTGGTGAAATACATAATATTTTGGATGAAATTCCAACACATGCCAATCGTTTGAAAGCAATTTCACCGATCATGCTTAAAGAAAAACTTGAAGTGTTAAAATCGTTTGGGGATAAAAAATCACCACGCTATCACCCTTCGTATACCAATGCTGTTTTTTCTACATCCTATAAAGGCAGTTTGCGCGATGCTGTAAATGCTCTGGTTGCTCAAGTAATCCAAGCAGTAAAAAAAGACGGTGTACGTATTATCATACTCGATGACAGCAGTATGGACAGTGTTCATAAATCTATTCCAATGCTAATGGCAGTCGGGCGTATCAGCAGTGCATTGTTGGAAGCTAAAATACGTCATCTTGGGTCTATTGTTGCGGTAACAGGTGAAGTTGTCGATTCTCATGGTGCTGCAACTCTTATCGCGTACGGTGCAAGTGCGATTTACCCTAGTTTGCTGTTTACAACCATTGCCGCACGGATCAAACAGTCAAATGAAAATGAAGATAATTGTGCTGAAGCATTTAAGATGGCACATCATGCCCTTAGCAGTGGATTACTAAAGATTATGTCGAAAATGGGTATTGCAACGATAGCGTCGTATCGTAACTCTGGTCTTTTTGATATTATCGGATTGAGTCGTGAAATGGCGCATGAGTGTTTTGGTGATTCTCATGTTCTTATTCCTGGATTGACATACGAAGACATTGATGAGCGTTTAAATAAAAACCACAAAGAAGCATTCGAGAAAAATGGTTTTAACCGTATTTTCCCTCTTAAAATTGGTGGATTTTACAAATTTTACAACGGACAAGAACATCACGATTTCAATCCTGATGTAATTCATGCTATTCATCGTGTTTCAAAAAGCGGTAAACGTGAAGATTTTGATCATTTGACTGCTCTTATTAATAAGCGTGGTCAAAAGTTTATTCGTGATTTCTTTGAGTTTAAATCAGATCGTCCCAGTATTGATATTTCAGAAGTTGAGCCAAAAGAGGAAATTTTTAAACGCTTTGCTTCGGCTGCTATGAGTTTGGGATCTATTTCACCTGAAGCACATGAATGTATGGCAGTTGCTATGAACACAATCGGTGCTCAAAGTAACTCAGGTGAAGGCGGTGAAGATTCAGCCCGTTTTGATACATTGAAAAATTCTAAAATCAAGCAAGTCGCATCAGGACGTTTTGGCGTAACACCTGCGTATCTTCGTAGTGCACAAGAGATTCAGATCAAAGTGGCACAAGGGGCAAAACCGGGTGAGGGGGGACAGCTTCCAGGCCATAAAGTTTCCCCTCTAATCGCGCGTTTGCGTCATACGACTCCAGGGGTAACGCTGATTTCACCTCCTCCTCATCATGATATTTATTCTATTGAGGATTTGGCACAGCTTATTTTTGATATGAAGCAAGTCAATCCAACGGCAAAAGTAGCGGTTAAGCTCGTTTCTGCAGCTGGTGTAGGGACGATTGCAGCGGGTGTTGCCAAAGCATACGCGGATAAAATTGTTATTTCAGGCGGTGATGGCGGTACGGGTGCGGCTCCGCTTACCTCGATTAAATTTGCAGGAAATCCGTGGGAATTGGGACTTTCAGAAGCGCATAATGCACTCAAAGTCAATAATCTTCGAGGTCTTGTTCATGTTCAAACAGACGGTGGACTCAAAAGTGGTCAAGATGTTGTGAAAGCGGCATTATTAGGGGCTGAGAGTTACGCATTCGGTACGGGAGCGCTTACAATTATCGGATGTAAAATGCTTCGTATTTGTCACGTCAATAAATGTTCGGTCGGAATTGCAACCCAAAACGAGAGTTTGCGTGCCGATTATTTTAAAGGGACTGTTGAACAACTCATCAACTACTTCACCTATATGGCAGAAGATGTCCGCCAAATAATGGCAAAACTGGGTTACAAAACGATGGAAGAACTCGTGGGTCGCAGTGATTTACTCCGAGTTATTGATACAGATTTTGCCCGCAAGTTTGATTTTAGCAATATTTTGCACCGTGAAGAGGGTGTCAATACCTGTCAAGAAGCATCAAACAAACCATTTGATGATAATGCTTTTGAAATTGATGTTTTGGCAGAAGCTATGGACGCAATCAAAAATCCAGAGCGGCCTGTCCGAATTACACGTGATATTTGTAACTTAAATCGTAGTTTTGGTGCACGTGTGAGTGGTGAAATAGCTCAATATTATGGTGATAAAGGTCTCAAAACTGATACCATTAAAATCGATCTTAAAGGTATCGCGGGTCAAGCGTTGGGTGCATTCTTGATTCATGGTGTTACCATCCGTCTTGAGGGTGTAGCGAATGATTACATCGGTAAAGGGATGCATGGCGGTAAAATCGTTATTAAATCTCGTAACCAGGGTGAAGCTTTTGCAGCAGGCGGTAATACGTGTCTTTACGGTGCAACGGGCGGTAAGCTCTTTATTGCAGGATCTGTTGGAGAGCGTTTTGCGGTTCGTAACTCAGGCGCTCTGGCTATCGTCGAGGGAACAGGTGACAATGCATGTGAGTACATGACGGGTGGAATCGTTGTTATCTTGGGTCAGACTGGTATTAACTTCGGTGCTGGTATGACAGGCGGTATTGCATTTGTGTACGATGAAAATCATAGTTTTGTTGAAAATGTCAACCGTGAGCTTGTCGATGCATTGCGCATTGATACCGATGATGGAGATGAGGCGCGTCATTATCTCAAACGTCTTTTAAAAGATTATGCAGCAGAAACGCAAAGTGAAAAAGCACAGACTCTTCTCAATAATTTCCGTAATGAGATTCGAAATTTTTGGCTTGTACGACCTAAAAACTTAACCAAATTGCCACTTAATCCTGATAAAGGGGACTAACTATTATGAGAGAATTTTTAACTATTGAACGTATTGACCCTACTAAACGCGGCGTTGTACAACGACTCAAAGATTTTAGTGAGATTTATGAGCCTGTGGAGTTGCATGAAGCAGCTCCTCAAAGTGATCGTTGTATTCAATGCGGTGATCCGTTTTGTCTTAACAAATGCCCATTGCATAACTACATTCCTCAGTGGCTCAAAGCGGTTGCGGAAAAAGATTTGAAATTTGCTTTTAATCTTTCCAATGAACCCTCTCCATTTCCAGAAGTGATGGGACGAATTTGTCCTCATGATCGCCTTTGCGAGGGTGACTGTACTCTTAATGACGGACATGGAGCAATTACGATTGGTTCAGTTGAGACATTTATCAACGAAGAAGGGTTCAAGCATGGACTTAAACCTTTCTTTCCAGGTATTACAACGGATAAAAAAGTAGCTATTATCGGTTCAGGTCCTGCAGGTCTTTCAGCAGCAACCTATTTATTACGTTCTGGTATTTCGGTTACAATGTATGAACGCAGTGATCGTGCAGGCGGATTGTTGACGTATGGTATTCCGGGATTCAAACTCGATAAAAAAATCGTTGACCGTCGTGTCGGATTTCTTGTTGAAGCAGGTCTGAAAATTGTCTTTGATTGTGAAGTGGGTAAAGACACAGAATTTGATGTTATTGCGGATCAATACGATGCGGTATTTATCGGTATCGGTGCAACCAAATCCAAAAGTGCAAAAATAGCAGGCGAAAACGCATCCAATGTTTACCCTGCAATAGAGTATCTAACGGCCATTCAGCGTAAAAACTTTGCTATTTCGTATGATAAGCAATTTGATTTCAAAGATCTCGAAGTGGTTGTCATCGGAGGAGGGGACACGGCAATGGACTGTGTACGTACTGCCAAGCGAGAAGGGGCTAAAAACGTAACGTGTCTATATCGCCGTGATGCACACAATATGCCAGGTTCCCAAAAAGAGTACAAAAATGCGATTGAAGAAGGGGTTGACTTTGTCTTTCACGCGTCTCCTAAAGAAGTTATTTTGGGAGATAATGGAAAAGCAATCGCTGTTCGTATGATTAAAACTGTTTTAGGGGCAAAAGACGAGAGCGGTCGCCAAAAGATGGAAGAGATCAAAGGCGGAGATTTTAATATCAATGCAGATGTTGTCATTATGGCACTTGGATTTGATCCTATGGTTCCAAGCTTTTTGGCTGAAAATGGTATAACTGTTAATAACTGGGGCGGTATTGTGATCGATTCAGAGTATCAAACTACAACTGCAGGCATCTATGCTGGTGGCGACTGTTACCGTGGTGCTGATTTAGTTGTTACAGCGGCATACGATGGACGAGAAGCAGCACGCGCAATTGCAAAGTCATTGTTGAATTAATGAATGCTTTTATCGATGCAGTGATTCTTTCACTCCTCGAAGTGCGTGAGTGTATGGGCTCAAAAGATAAAACTCTTTTCAACTCATATTTTCTTGGTGAAGGTGGCGATATAAGCAGTGGTTTTGATCTTGCTGCTGAAACTATTCTTTTTAAACATCTCAAGACTTTTGGATCTTTTTATTCCGAAGAGAGTGGCTGGATGTCTCCAAAAAGTGATGTGAATATTATCACCGATCCTATCGATGGCAGTGATAACTTTTCCTCTTCTTTCCCCTATTATGGTGTTTCTATTGCAAGAGAAATGGGTGGTAAGACAACCGATGGGATTGTTTGTAATCTTGTAAATGGTGATATTTTTATTCGTACATCGGATGAATATTTCAAAACCTACTTAGATAATCCAACTCTTAAATTACCTGTCCTTCCCTCGAAAAATCCCAAAATCGGTCTCTTTGAAAAATCGTATGAACATCCTGATCTCATTAAGATTTTGATAGGTGAAAAATTTAAATTTCGTTCTCCAGGAGCATTAGCCCTCTCACTTGCCTATGCGCCCTTAGTGAAATATGTGCTATTTTTAGGTACAATGAGACAGTTTGATATCCAAGCTGGCTTGTATTTAAGCCAACACCTTTATGGCTTTAGTGATGAGAGATACATCCTGTTAAGTCCTGATGAAGAAGTGTTTGAGCGGATACGTTTGATTGTAGAAAAGGAGTATTTTTGAGTCTATTTAATCTATTTGGAGATTCTGATAAAAAGAAACAGCCCACTAAAAGTGAAGCTCCATCGCATTGGGTAAAGTGTTCTTCGTGTCAGTCTCTTATGTATTACAAAGAGATGGAAAAACAAAATCATGTTTGTCCTAAATGTGGGTTTCACCTTCGTATTGGTGTCAATGAACGTCTTGCATTAATTGCAGATGAAGGTAGTTTTGTTGAATATGATGCTTCATTGAAGCCGGTAGATCCTCTCCAATTTGTGGATAAAAAAAGTTATGCTGCCCGTATTGAAGAAGGGTTTATGAAAAATGGACGTTACTCATCGGTAGTAAGCGGAGAGTGTACGATAGAGGATACTCCCGTACAACTAGTGGTTTTTGATTTTAACTTTATGGGCGGATCTTTGGGATCGGTTGAAGGCGAAAAAATTGTTCGTGCTATTAATCGTGCTCTTGAAAAACGTCAAGGTTTGATTATTGTGAGTGCCAGTGGCGGTGCGCGTATGCAAGAGAGTACATTTTCGCTCATGCAGATGTCAAAAACCTCCGCAGCCCTAGCACGTTTGGCAGATGCGAAGCTCCCTTATATATCACTTCTAACCGATCCGACGATGGGTGGAGTCAGTGCTTCTTTCGCAACATTGGGCGATATTATTATTGCCGAACCTGGTGCCTTGATTGGTTTTGCGGGACAACGTGTTATCAAGCAGACTATTGGCTCAGATCTTCCGGAAGGATTTCAGCGTGCTGAGTTCCTACTTGAAAAAGGCTCTATAGATATGGTTGTTCCTCGTAGTGAGCTCAAAGAGACACTGGCTGATCTTCTTAAACTTCTCCTCCCCTAATGCAACTTTATGCACTATGTGATCGTGATGCCTTGCGCACACGAAATATCTCTTTAGAAGATTTTATCCAAAAAGCAAAAGAACACAATGCTGTAATCCTTCAATACCGCAACAAGCATGATGATATTGCCCTTATTAAAAATGATTTAATCACTATACGCCAATTGTGGGATGGATTTTTGATCATTAATGATTATTATGAACTCATCTCTTTTTGTGATGGAGTTCATATCGGTCAAGAAGATTTGTATGCAATTGATAGTGAGCCGATTCGTGCTATTAAAATACTAAAAACAGCTATTGGTAATGATAAAATCATTGGACTATCTACCCACAATAGAGCTGAAATTGATATTGCAAACAACTTGGAGATCAATTATGTTGGTTTGGGTGCTTATCGTGCAACTTCGACAAAAAGTGAAGCAAAACTTTTAGGTGAGAGCCTTGATGAATTGGCTTCGTATTCGAAACATCCTGTAGGTGCAATTGGCGGTGTTAAAATTAGCGATACTTTTAAACACGTGACGTATCATGTCATAGGTTCAGGACTATTATGACCATTTCACTTATATCAATTGCTAAAAAAGAACGCTCACTTTACGATCCTCTTTATCAAGAACAGATAAAAATGATCTCTCGTTTCGCCAAGTTGGATGATATTGAACTGTTTCCCAAAGAAATAGTAAAAGCGCATACGATCAGTCCTGAAGCATCCAAAAGTGCCTATACAAAGGTATTGGAGCCTATGATAGGAAAAACTTATTCGATAGCGTTACATCCTGATGGAAAAAAGATGGATTCTTTGGCATTTAGTAAGCTTATAAGTGATAAAATCGCGATACAATTTTTCATAGGCGGGGCGTATGGCTTCGAAGAGTCGTTTGTTATGAAATGCGATAGCATTATTAGTCTCTCAGAAATGACGATGAGTCATAAAATTGCCAAAGCAGTTTTACTTGAGCAGATATATCGCGCTTTTAGTTTATTAAGTAACCACCCCTATCACAAATAAGGAACCGTATGAGAGAGAATGAACTGCACTATTTTGAGGAAATTTTACTTGCTCGTAAAGTGCAAATTATCAAAAATTTAAATGGCGTTGAAGCTGAGATGATTCAACTGCGTGAGTGTGAGCTCAATGATGAAGGTGATTACGCATCGATTAGTAATGATAACATGGTTGAGAGTGCCATTGGGGCTCAGCAGTCACAAGAGCTGAGTGAAATTGAGACCGCTTTGGGTAAAATTAAATCAAAGCAATACGGTATTTGTGAGATGTGTGAAGATGACATTGGGTTTCAACGACTCAAAGTAAAACCACATGCGCGTTACTGTATTGTATGTCGTCCGATAGTTGAAAAAAATAGAGTTTAAAAGGGGAGCCAAATGCAGTTGAAACGTTACACTATTGCTTCATTTGTTTTTATATTTTTAGTTGGTATTGCTACTTACAGCATTAATAATGACGCTATATCGTTTGACTTGTTAGGAATACATTTTCCAAATCTGCCAATTGCTTTTTGGGTAGCTGTACCGGTTGCGCTTATGTATTTTGTAAGTGTTTTACATATGGCATTTCATGCGCTATTGGGAAATTTAAAACTACGTAAATTAGATCGGGATAACGAGAAGATGATTGATGCACTTCGTGATGGCCTATTGGGTGTAAGCGAACGTAATTATGTTTTCAAAAGTGATGCATACAAACTTATGGGAAAATTATTGGATAATTCCTTGATCCTCCCGTATGAATCGCTTAGAGAAGTGGGTAATGAAAAAATCGATGAAGCATTAAGTTTATTACGTGATGTCAAAGATAAGAAAAAAATTGATATAAAAAAATTCCATTTAGGAAATTCAACTTCAATTGCCATTGAAAATAATTTGAATCGTTTAGAGCGTGGAGAATTGGGTGCGGATGATGTATTGTCCCGTGCTGATACGTATGGTAGTATTGTTGCATCTAGAGCGTATGAGTCGTATGTGAAAACCGCTTCGCTCGGGTCTGTTTTGAAATACAAACAATTTTTCAAACTATCCTCACTTATTGATTTCGTCCAACGTATTAATAATGCTCAAAATGGTATTGAAATGAGTAATGACGAATTGATTTCATTATTTAAATCACTAAAGCTTACTTCAGAGGATTATATTAATCTCTCGATTGCTATGGCAAAAAATATGGTTCCAGAACAACGTATTCGTTTGTTTGAAACACTTAGTGAAATGAATGATGATGCAATGGAAGCGTATTTTTATACGCTGTATGACTTGCAAATGGTAGATACTGCGAATGAAATTCTTAACAATACATCAAAAGATGATTATTTAATTTTTAAAGCATATCGTGATTTAAAACGTGCGAATAAACATTATGATATTGCACTTTTCTTACGGAAATAAATCTTTTAACAATGACTTCTAAACTCTCCTTTGATACTCCCATCTATGCACTCGCCCCTTTGGCGGGATATACCGATTTGCCTTTTCGTAATGTAGTAAAAAAATTTGGTGCTGATTTGACCGTGAGTGAGATGCTCAGTTCTAATGCACTGATTCATGGCTCCGTTAAAACACTCAAAATGCTGGAACGAAGTCCAAACGAAGATCCTTATTCGGTGCAAATTGCAGGCTCTGAGGAAGACGTTGTACGTCGGGCAGTAGAAATTCTAAATACCCAAGATTATATTGATATTATTGATTTAAATTGTGGGTGCCCTGTGCCAAAAATTGTATGTCATGGGTCGGGGAGCTCACTTCTTAATGATCTTCCTCGCATGGCGCGTATCATCGAAACCATCAAAAAAACCTCTACAAGACCAACCTTGAGTGTCAAAATCCGCCTTGGATTTGAAACTAAAAATCATATTGAAATTGCTAAATTAGTCGAATCGTGCGGAGCAGATTTCCTTGCTGTCCATGGGCGAACGCGTGCGGGAAAATTTAAAGCTCCTGTCGATTATGATGCAATAGCTGAGATCAAAGCTTCTATTTCTATTCCTGTTATTGCCAATGGGGATATTGATTCATTTGAAAAAGCACAATGGGTGCTGAAGCACACGAAAGCCGATGGGGTTATGATTGGTCGTGGTGCAGTAGGTGCACCGTGGATTTTTCATCAACTAAAATCTGGCAGCAGCAGTGTCGATCCCATGCTTAAGCACGCCATTATCATGGAGCATTTAGACGGCATGATCCACTTTTATGGACCCAGAGGGGTAATCATGTTCCGTAAGCATGTTCATACTTATTCCAAGGGATATGAGGGGGCCTCAGCGATGCGTGATGCGGTAAATCGTATAGATGATCCATCTGAATTCCGTAATGTTGTAGATGACTTCTTTCTAACCCATATCCAAATCGGCGAGGGCTTTAAACCTTTTGAAATGAGCTGTGAATCCTAAATATAGTTTTCGAAGTAAATCTTTTCCTATAGTCTCTCCTTAGCCACTCTAGCTACAATCTCCCCTAAAAAAAGGCTCCAATAATGATCGTTGATTTTTACGTTACAGCTATGAAATATTATGAAGTGGGTCGTTTTAAAGAAGCATTTGAAATTTTAGCCTCAACCCCGCAAGATCCTCGTTGTGTATATGCACTGGGAACGATGTATTATAACGGTCAAGGGGTTGAGCGTAGTTTCACTAAATCAACCCAGTATTATGCCATTGCAGCGGAAGCTGGGATATTACCCGCGCAAGTGAGTGCAGGATTTGCTTACGCAAATGCGATGGGCGTTCCTGAAGATTTTGATAAAGCAGCATATTATCTCAAAATGGCAGTTGCTCAGGGTGAGCCTGCAGCAAAAATCACCCTTGCAGAGATTTATGCTAAAGGATATGCAGGGGGAAGCCGTAAAGAAGCAGCTGAACTTATCCGTGATGTATTAGCGACCACAGGCGGAGAAGAAGCCTATGACGTTTATTCACGCTATGAATTGAATAACGCTTAATACTCTCCAGAAGCTTTTTCTTTATAGGCATCAAATGATTCATCTTGGGTCGTTCCAAGTTGAAAAAAACCATCAAGTTCCTGATGTTTACTACGCAAGAGAGTTTCAAATTCATTTTGTGTAATGGGTATATTGTCTTGAAATTTATCGAGTAGTATGGTATTGTTGCCCAATAAAACTAAATAGCTTTGCGTTCCAAAATCCAGCATTGCAACAGAGTGTATGGGATCGAGCGATTTTTGAAACCTTATTTGAACTCCACCCCCTTCAATGCTGCTTATAGGTGTAGGTGTTGGTAGCACTTTTTTAGTTGATGCATTAAAAGCCCATGGGGTTTTAGGTGCTGCATGGATAGCAGTTGCGCGAGTTGCAATATTTTGTTTCAACCAAAATAAAATACCAATACCGATAACTAAAATACCGATAACAACGTAGTAGCTTTGTTCAAATTCACTTCCATTTTTTGTGGGCAGCGAGGAGACTTTTTCTGTTGTATCTTCTGCCGTAAGCGGGACAGTAGCGGGTGTGCTAAAACGTAGGCGAAGTCCATACGAATCGGATGTTTTCGATGCTTGCAAAATAACATTATTACTTACTTTTGCAGTTATCTGAATTTGATCACCTATGGGTGTTATGGTAATATTTTGAAGATACGTTGAATTGATTTTTTTATTGAGAGGGGTATCATAACTAAGGATTTTAGACCCCCACACAAGGGTAGTTAAAAGTAAAAGTAGAACAATTTTTTTCATAGTCTCTCTTTTGATAGATAATAAAGTACAGCACTCGAATCGAGTACTTCATTAATGCGGATAGCAAGATTTTTTTCATAAACCATGACTTCTCCCTTACCGATAATACGATGATTTACATAGGATTCGACACTTTCACCTGCTGGCTTTCCTAAATCAATGACGGAACCCTTCTCAAGTTTAAGAATTTCTGCCAGCGAG
>JAPLGN010000037.1 GCA_026390135.1 Campylobacterales bacterium
ATTGTCCATACCCATAAAAAAGCCTCGTATAATCGTGTTTTAGTCGACTTAATTATACTTAAAAGTGCCTATTTATGGGCTTTCGTAGATGAATTTTAGCTAGTATTTTTACTTGAATCTATGTGCGAAAGTTGAGTTATTATAAGAAAATAAGGTCATGAAACTATCATAAGTGAATAGCATACCGTCACTATAACATCCTTCTTACCAGATGTATGAGATCTTTATCATCGAATGGATGCCCAAGAGTATCACAGTTTTGAATTCATTCTGATCAATTTTGGAAAACATTTAGTTCTCGCACAGTTCGCGTAAAAATAGAGTTAGCTCATCAACATGTATCCACAGAGTCTGTGGGTCGTCTATTTGGTAATTGATTTCGATCCGTTTGAGCTAAATTTGGACACAGAAGAAGAAAAAGAAGTGAGAGTTTGCCTGAAATAGGCTCTATATGTGGTGGAGGCGTCCGGGATTGAACCGGAGTCCTAAACCAAGATTGTAAAGGCGTCTACATGCTTAGTTTCGTTGTTTGTGTTTCAAACACCTTCACACAACGAGCAAAGTTACGGCATTCAATTCTCTAAATTCATTCAAGTCCGAGACATTCCAAGAATATAGCTATCACAGGGGTTATACGCCAAGCCCTTCCAGTTATAGCATAGGAAGGTAGCGCAGTCCTAAAGTTTAGTTAAACTTACGCTACAGCGTAAGCAGGACGGTAATTAGTGTTGTTTGCGTTTAAGCAAGTGTGAGCCGTGTAACGGAATTGCTCAGTCCGACGATGCAACCTAAACCTTCTTGATCCAGTCGAAGCCATGTCGCCCCCACAAAGATAACCGAAGTTATGACGATATTATATCCAAAGCTATGTAAATAAAAGATTGTTTAACATTATTGAAAAATTATTCTAAAACCGTATTCACGTTCCCGATAATCCATCGAATCCTCGTACGGAGCAGTAACCCTAGACTGTGCCAGAGGGTACGTTTGTATTGTCATGGTCACATCAGCATCAATATGAAAAGCATTTAGTATATTTTTCATCCCATGGGCGATATTACCTATAGGGTCTAAAAAAAAGTAGCTTATATCGCCGATAGTTCTTGAACCGAATACCAGACCTCCGTTCGCATTGAGTTTTCCCTCAAGAACATACATCCCTTCCCCCAAAAACGAACCGAGCAAAGGGGTAAATATAAGATCCTGGATCGAGGGAACTTCGGCAACGGCTTCATAACCGTATTCCCAAAAAAAGGTGGACATCAGCGCTGAAAAAGCTGCTGACTCTGAAATCGACATTCCATCATTACGGGCCATCGTGTAGTACCATGCACCCGATACGGGATGACCAATGTAGTTGATGACCCAGTCATCATGATCCCATACCGGCGGAGTGGAAACATGCTCAAACCAACGCTCTGAAAGCGACTTTTTCTGAAGTTCCTTAACATCCCAGCTAGTGATACTCTGAGGAAGCAGTGTCAAAAAACTAACGGATGAAAGCAGTAGAAGCTGTAAATAGAGTGTATCCTCAACCACTTTTCGATAACGCCAGGGGAGCTCTTCATTGACGTTAATCGTTTGGGGGAGGTAATCTTTCCCCTGATCTCCGTTGAGTCGCTGAAACGCCTCAATGAGATGATCATCTATAGGATATAAGTACGGATCATCGACAAAAAAAGGAGAAAAATCAGAAGTATGCGGTTGCTGAACTTCTAGAGACGGGTTTGTTTTCAACTCATCATACAGAGTGCTCTCCGCAGAAACGGTTATTGCGGCTAAGAATAAAAAAATGATTCTAAGAGTCATTAGTAACCGGCTAACACTCCATGAGTGTTATTCATTAATCAGTGATTTAATATTTCGGGTAATCTCACAACATTTGGCAATTTTTTGAGTACTGCTGAGAGTATCATCCAAAAGGACGCTTACAATCGAGGAACCGACAATAACACCATCCGCTCCTTGGACTTTTTCACGTGCAGTCTGCTCATTCACCCCAAATCCTACATAAACAGGAGTTTGAGAATGACGCTTGATCATTGCTAACACAGGAGCCAAATCTTCACTCTTACCGCTGCCCGTAATTCCAGCATAGGCAACGAGATAAATAAACCTACGAGCTTGAGCAGTAATCATAGCGATTCGCTCTTCTCCATCGGTTGGAGCTACGAAAGTAATGTTTGCCAACTGACGGTCTTCAAAGAGATTATGATAGGTTCTTGCTTCTTCGTAAGGGACATCAGGAATAATGAGGCCTTTAACGCCAAGTGTCTGAGCTCTGTTTAATAGCGCTTCCATTCCGTATTGATAAAAGGGGTTAAAATACCCCATCCACAGTGTATCGATTTTAGGAGCAACACTAGCGGATATCTCTAAAATATCCGAAAAACGAAATCCTAATTCTAAAGCATGTTGATTTGCTGCTTCAATCACAGGACCATCTGCAACAGGATCGGAAAAGGGTACACCGAGCTCCAAGGTATCAACACCATTTTCGCCCAATGCCAATGCCAAATCAATGGTAAAATTTTTATCAGGATATCCTGCTGTAATATAAGCTACGAGTTGCTTCACGCTTTCTCCATATCGGGTAATATTAGGAGAGAAAAATTGATTTTTGAGAGTTCATTATCCATCTTGAAATCTTCTTGCCATTGTAAAAACATATCCGAAACACTAATGAGCCAGGAAATAGTCTCTTCATTGGCGGACGTATCTCGTAATCTCAGCTGTTCGAGCGCATCTTCAACAAAAGTAGCTAGACGAATCATCGGCTCAATTTTTAAATAACTTGTTGCTGATTTAATATTGTGAAAAATACGAAACAGTTCTTCAACACTACGTCCATAGCGTTCATCATGGCCTAAATCAATAATCAATGACTCCATAATTTCAATCATCATGGCATAGTGATCTAAAAATTCATCGATAATTTCAAAATCGAAATTGTTCTCTAGATCTGTCCGTATGCCCATAATCTTTTCTCCTATTTGGGATAATTATACCGCGTTTTAAATAAATAGCATCTCCACTTTTATCTGACAAAATGACATATTTTAGATGCCACTACGATTTTAGGGTAAACTTCTATTCATGAAAAAACTAACCATTAGCGCCATTATGAAGCGCAAAAATACTCTGCCCATTATGATGATAACCGCATACGATGCTCTCTTTGCCCGACTGTTTCAGGAGAGTGCCGATATTTTACTCGTTGGTGATAGCTTGAATATGAGTTTTGCAGGTCGTCAGGATACATTGAGTGCCACGATGGATCAAATGATTTACCACACCAATGCCGTATGCAAAGGTGCTCCAAATACGTTTGTCATTTGTGATATGCCTTTTGGTACCTATACGGATGAGTCCTCTGCGCTCTCTAATGCCATACGCGTTTACCGTGAAACTCATGCTGATGCCGTTAAAATCGAAGGTGGAGCCAATAAAGCGTACCTTGTCAAACATCTGAGTGACAACGGTATCGCCATATGTGGTCATATCGGTCTCTTACCTCAAAGTGTTCGAGCTGAGGGGGGCTATAAAGTCAAAGGTAAAACCGAAGACGAAGCCCTCTCTCTTATCGCTGATGCTCAGGCAATCGAAAATGCGGGAGCTTTTATCCTCGTCATCGAAGGGGTAAAAGCCGACGTCGCTACTCGTGTTGCACAAAGTGTTTCTATCCCTGTTATCGGTATCGGAGCAGGTAGCGGTGTAGACGGACAGGTTCTTGTATTCTCCGATATGCTCGGATTGTATGAGCCGTTTGTCCCAAAATTTGTCAAACAGTATATGAATGGTGCTGAAGCCGTCAAAGAAGCTGTTGCTACCTATACCCAAGAAGTGCAAACGCGCGTTTTCCCAGATGAAAATTATGTTTACTAGAAATATCTAACGTGGAACGCATAATCGAAATAGAGAAATTTACTGCTGAAGAGGTCACAGAAACTTCTTTACGTCCTAACAATTGGGACGGATATATTGGGCAGGAACAAATCAAAAAAAATCTGGGTGTTTTCATTGAAGCGAGTTCTAAGCGCCGTGAAGCACTTGATCACGTCCTTTTTTATGGGCCTCCTGGATTGGGCAAAACTACCCTTGCTCTCATCATCGCTAATGAGATGGGAAGCAACATTAAAGTTACCGCCGCCCCGATGATCGAGAAAAGCGGAGACCTTGCAGCCATCCTTACCAATCTTGAAGAAGGGGACATTCTCTTCATCGATGAAATCCACCGCCTTTCACCTGCGGTCGAGGAGATTCTCTACCCTTCGATGGAAGATTTTCGCCTTGACATCATCATAGGCTCTGGCCCTGCAGCACAAACGGTTAAAATCGACCTTCCCCGCTTTACCCTCATCGGCGCAACAACCCGTGCCGGGATGCTGTCTAATCCTCTGAGAGATCGTTTCGGTATGAATTTCCGGATGCAATTTTATAGCCCCGAAGAACTCTGTATCATCGTCACGCAAGCCTCCCAAAAACTGGGAAAAAATATCGATAAAGAAGCAGCGCATGAAATTGCCAAACGTTCCCGTGGAACACCACGTATTGCATTGCGTTTGCTAAAAAGGGTACGTGATTTTGCGGATGTTGCGAATGAGACTTCCATTTTACACTCCCGATCCCAATACGCTCTCGATCAGCTTGGAATCAATGCGTATGGATTTGATGAGATGGACATACGCCTACTAAAACTACTCATGGAGGCCAATGGCCGAGCTATGGGACTAAGTACTATTGCCGCAGCGCTCAGTGAAGATGAAGGGACAATTGAAGATGTCCTTGAACCCTATCTTCTTGCTAATGGCTATTTGGAGCGAACGGCTCGTGGACGCATAGCCACAGCGAAAACATATGATTTACTTAAATTTGGGAATCCGCCAAGTCATCTGCTTTAGTTAACACGGTTAACATTGAGTTATTGCATAATTTACTTATTTAATCTATGATGTGACAATCTAAACCAAAAGGATTCCAAATGAAAAAGATTTTAGCACTTGCACTCGCTCTAGGAGCTACTGCACTATTGGCTTGCCCTATGCAAGGTGGTATGAATAATGGGTCAATGGGTGGAGGTATGATGCAAAAGTGTCAATGTGATACCTCAAAACTTCCAAAACCATTAGAAGTATTAGGTTTAAGTGATGCACAAAAAGCGGATATTCAAAAAATTCGCGAAGAAGGAAAAGCCTTTCATAATCAACAGCATGAAAAAATGATGGCGGTTCTTACTCCTGATCAGCTCAAAAAATTCGAAGCCAACGCATCTAAAATGTGTCCAAAAAAAGGGAATATGAAAATGCCTGCAAACGATATGGGATGCAAAAACTGCGATAAAAAATAGTTTATGATTAAAATCCTCCTTATTGAAGACGATCTTGAAATTGCCGATTTACTGACGCAGTATTTGAGCCGTTTTCAGATGGAGGTCATTAGTTATACTCATCCAAAATCAGCTCTAAACTCTCTCTCTATCGAATCATATGACCTTGTACTCCTTGACCTGACTCTTCCCGATATGGATGGCTTGGAAGTATGTAAAATTCTTCGTGAACGCAGCAGCATTCCCATCATTATTTCTTCTGCACGGAGTGATTTAGGAGATAAGGTTGTCGCACTCGAACTGGGTGCTGATGATTACCTTCCCAAGCCCTATGAGCCACGTGAATTAGTCGCACGCATTCAAAGCCTCCTTCGTCGTATTAATGGGAAAATTCTCCAATTCTCTAATGAAACTTTTCGAGTAGAGGATACTGGTATTTATAAAGAGGGAGAACTTTTAGTCCTCACGCGAGCAGAATTTGAGCTCTTAAGCCTTCTGCTTAAACATCGCGGTCAAATTATCTCACGTGATTTTATTGCCAACAATGTTGAATCTATCGGATGGGAAAGCTCAGAGCGAAGTATTGATGTCCTTATCAGCCGAATCCGTCAAAAAATTGAACCTAATCCTAAGCACCCGATCCTTATCCGTTCCATCCGTGGAATGGGATATCAGTTTAGCAAATGATCTCACGTTACCACTCGGTTTTTTTCAAACTTCATGCCTTCTTTTTAATTGCACTTATTGTGTTAATATTACTCTTTAACACCGCATTAGGTGAACAAAAATATCAAAAGTTTCGCCTTTTAACCCATCGTTCTATAGAACTTGCTCAAACATTGGAAATGCTAGAAAATCACAGTTGTGAAAATCAAACTCGAGAGCTTGCTCGTGCTGGCTTCCAAGAGATATCCAATCTTAAATCCGACGCAAAACAAATATATCTCCCTACACCGTTAGAACAAAAGCTTCAATCCAATCAACTTCATGTTCAAATCTATCAAGATAGGCAAGGGATAATTTATGCCCTAATGCGCAGTCACTGCACCATGTTTTATCGCGATACTGTCGAAGAGAATACCTATTATTTTGTATGGCTTTTATTTTTTACCCTTTTTGGTGGGCTAGTTAGTATGTATCTTCTATTATGGCGCAATCTTCGACCGCTTAAATATTTATATCAACAAATACAGCACTATGGAGCAGGTGAAGAAATTCTAAATATCCCAAATAATGGAAAAGATGAAATTGCTCTCATCTCTAACGCCTTGCACGATGCACTTCATCGACAAAATGCCCTTAAAAAATCTCGTGAGCTTTTTTTACGTAATATCATGCATGAACTCAAGACTCCTATTACAAAAGGAAAGTTGATTGTGGAACTTCAAGAACCAAGTACCAATACAACACTGCTTGGTAAACTTTTTTCACGCATGGAACATCTAATTCATCAAATGGCGCAGATTGAAAAAATGCATGCCTTTGCATTGAAACCTCAAACAGTAAAACTAAAAACTCTTCTCGATTTAGCGATGGATAACTTACTTTTGGAGGATGAAAATATACATCTTTGCGGAGGCGAAGAAATAGTAATGGTTGATCCGGTCCTCTTCACCAGTGCACTCCAAAATTTGATCGATAATGCCTATCGTCATGCAAGTACGTTTCCGATAATCATAACGTGCAGCAGTGAAAAAATTTGCATACAAAATAGCGGAGAACCGCTCAAGCGTCCCGTGGAAGAAGCCCTGCAAGCTTTTGTAACAGAGCGAGGAGAAGGAGGATTGGGATTGGGGCTTTACATTGCCCAATCGGTGTGTGAATTGCATAATTTTCATCTAAACTATACGTATGAAAATGGAAGTCACACTTTTTGCATAGAGTTTTGAATTATTACGTCATCCTCTGGCTTGACCAGGGGATCCAGCTAGATTCCCGCCTACGCGGGAATGACAACCTATAGCATTCGCTTTCGTAATACAAACCAAATTATCACCGATACCGCTGCCATCCCCAGACTTAGTGCCATACCAAGTGTCATCCAATCCCCTAGAATATAACCAATCTGCGCATCAGGAGCACGATAAAACTCTACAAATGCACGACCCAAACCATACGCAACACCATAGAGGAGGATCAATTCTCCCTCGAATGCTTTACGCTTACGATAAAGATAGATAATCGCAAATACGACGAATCCTTCGATAAATGCTTCATAAAGCTGTGAAGGGTGACGAAGTGTATCATACACGTAAATTCCCCAGGGCACATCCGTAGCTCTTCCGACTAGTTCCTGATTGAGAAAATTACCAATCCGGCCGAATACATATCCCAAGGGAACCGATACCGCCACTAAATCCATCAAGAGCCCAAAAGGAATACCATATTTTCGATAGTACAAATACGATCCAATCAAAAAACCAACAATGGCTCCGTGAAAGCTCATTCCTCGAATTCCGACAAACTGTCCATCAATAAATGGATTAAAAATCTGCCATGGCTGTGTCAAATAATACATCGTGTGCGTATCATAAAAAAGGACATACCCTAATCGTGCACCTAAAATCACACCGATTTCGGCATAGATAAAATAATCATCCAATTGCTCTTTCGTAATAGCAATATTATCTTTTTTAACAATCCATTTAGCGATAAGAAGCGCTGATAAAAGAGCGAGTACGTACATCAATCCGTACCAATGAACGGGTATCGAAAATAAATTAAATGCTATAGGATTAAAATGTTCGTATATGTGGTTCCAAAATTCCATTCAGTCCCTTTATTTCGAATGCTGATGGACAGCACTAATGTGCGTCACCACTTCAAGGTTTTCATTCAAACGGTACGCCTTCCCAAATCCCATCACAACACTTCCGCTTAATGGAGAAAGTTTAAAAAGATGAAAATCTCCCATCTCTGACAGACTTTGGACAAGATCAGGATCAAAATGAGCTTTAAAACGGTCAATGGCCTCTAAAAAAATGGGGTTCTCTCGATGTATCTCCGAAATAGAAGCCTCAATGGTAGCGCGTTTGCGGGCAAATGGCTGTAATGTTTTCGACTCATCTTCGGCAAAAAGCAATGATACTTTTCCCGATTCCAACAGATTACGCCCATGTTGGGCGACGGTGCTAATAAGGATATAAAAATCATTCCCCATTCGCACATAGGGTGCTGTACTCGCATGAGGTTCACCCGTAGGAGTGATCGAAGCCATCACGAGTGTTTCAAATGTTTCTAAAAAAAGTTTTACTTCGTCTGTCGTCATCGATTATCCTTTAATGCTTCAGCAATCAATTCGATCGGATTTTTAAAGACAACATCTACATTTGCTTCATGCATCGAGTTATTGATCTGCATTCGGCACGCACTGCACTCAGCGGTGACGATTTGAGCACCGGTTTTGGCAATCATGGCAGCTTTAGGACGTCCTGCTGCTTGGGCAAAATGGAAATTTTCCGTCTGCATGGTCACACCGCCAAAGCCGCAACACGCATTGGGATCACTCATCTCGGTGATGGTGTAGTTTTGCGCTACCAGTCGGCGAGGTTCTTGGTAAACACCTTGCATTTTACGCGCATGGCACGGGTCATGGTATGTTACCACAGAATCACTGCGCCCCTTTGATGCCAAAATTGCGTTAAGCTCAGTTTTTTGCTCAAGCCACTCTGTTGCCATAAAGATTTTATTTTTAAGTTTTTTAGCACGTTCTAACCATTCAGGCTGATCGTGAAAAAAGTGTTCATAATCGATTTTAATCATCGCACTGCACGTTGCTTCCGGGATTATAATCGCTTCAACTTCATCGATAAAACTCTCGAAATACTCGATGTTCTTTTTAGCATTATGATCGACAGTTGCGAAATCACCCGTAAAATAGGCGGGTGCTCCACAGCAGAGCTGTTTTTTTGGAATAAAGGCATCCACTTCCAAAACTTTCAAAATTTCCAGAAGACCCTTCCCAATTTCGGTATAGTTATAATTGGCCAAGCACCCAATAAAGATTGCAACACGGCGCTTACCGCCATTGGGAATATTTTCGGGATAAGAGTTCATAAAAGAAGTTTTTCCCATTGATGGCAAAAGACGATCTTTTTTAATGATGGGCAGATTAAAACGAGGCTGCATAGAATTTAGCTCTGCCTTGATCTTAAATCCGCATGTCTGAAATACGTATCCGAGCTTAAAGAGAATATCCATGGTTGTTCGGTGGCGTAAGAGAAAGAAAAATGCCCGTTTAAACCATGCAATCCCATATTTATCGGCAATATCCGCACGTACTTGTTCGATAATCATATCCGTAGGAAGTGCTTTAGGGCAAACATCGGTACAGTTAGTACATAAAAAACAGCTCTCAAAAATCGCTTTGGCATTTAAGTCAAGCTCCAATTGTCCGCGCTGATAAGCACCAAGTAAATCAATAAATCCACGAGGAGAAGTGACTTCGTCGGCATTAACGTTATGAATCGTACACACGGGGATACACTTCCCGCATTTAATACACGCATCCGATGTTTCCGTAAAATTAAAAAGTTCACGCATCCTTATACCGTCTTACTAAACGCTTTGTCACTGCTGGCATGACGCTTCATGTAGGCATCAAACCCCATTGCAATATTTCGAATAAGCAATGTTCCTGTAGGTGAACACTCGATCGATGTTGGCGTAATAGTGAGAAGATCATCCGCTTCGAATGGCTTCAGTGCTTCTATAGCATCCGCAAAATACTCGGAAAAAGTGACCTTGTATAACGTCTCAAAACGTTTAATGTCAAGTTTAAAATTACTCATCAACTCCATAATAACGTATTGGCGAATTTGATCATCTGCATTGAGCGCCACGCCGCGCTCATAAGGAAGTTTTCCTGCATCAATCGCTTCTTCGTATAATTCCATTTCTTTGAAATTTTGAGCGTAATAATCCATTCCCTCACCAATGCTGGTTAAACCGACACCAATCAAATCAGCTCCGCCTTTAGTCGTGTAGCCTTGGAAATTACGGTGCAATTCCCCTTTTTCAATTGCTTTAAAGAGTTCATCGGCAGGTTTGGCGAAGTGATCCATCCCGATTAAACGATATCCTTTAGAGGTCATATAATCAATCGTATAGCGCATAATGGCAAGTTTTTCTGCAGGGTGTGGCAATGTTGTCTCATCAATTTTACGCATCGTTTTTTTCAACCACGGAACATGGGCATAATTGAATACGGCAAAACGATCCGGATCAAGAGAAATTGCCA
Organism: Campylobacterales bacterium; assembly: GCA_026390135.1. Classification (GTDB taxonomy): domain Bacteria; phylum Campylobacterota; class Campylobacteria; order Campylobacterales; family Sulfurimonadaceae; genus Sulfuricurvum. The sequence continues at coordinate 10,566 of JAPLGN010000037.1, forward strand.
AATCAAGCGTCTTTTTAAATGTTTCCAAACTTTGATACGGCAATCCGTAGATGAGATCGACATTAACACTCACCATGTTGTATTTGCGTGCCAATTCCATCGCCACTTTGGTAATGTCATACGGCTGAACACGGTGAACCGCGATTTGGACTTTTTCATCAAAATCTTGAATCCCAAAACTTACACGATTAAATCCTGCGTCACTCATCACTTTCATCTGCGCTTCATCAATGTGCCGAGGATCAATCTCGCAACTGATTTCAGCACCATCCGCAAAGTTTTTAAACGTGCTTTTAATTGTCGCAATAATCTGTTCAAGCTGCCGGGCATCAAAAAATGTTGGCGTGCCTCCTCCAAAATGAAGCTGAATAACACTTCTGTTTACATCAACATGGGTACTCAAAATTTGAAGTTCACGCGTTAAATAATCAATGTAACGCTCTTTTTTCTCCTCTTTGGACGTAAAAACAACGTTACAGCCGCAAAAATAACAGGCGTTTTTACAAAAGGGAAGATGAAAATAAAGCGACAAAGGGCGCTTTGGATCTTGTGAATGAAGCTTATCAATGTACTCAGTGTAACCAAACGTATCATTGAATTCGAGCGCGGTTGGGTAGCTCGTATATCGAGGTCCCGGCTTGGAGTATCGAGTAAATTTATCAAAATCAAGCATTATAGTTATCCATTAAAGGGTTTAGTGTCGCGATTATACTCTTTTGGATTGAAACCGCCCTAAAGCAGTCATATTAGGCATAAAGTTGTTATAATAACAATATCTTATTTTATTTTCGAAATTTGTGATAAAATAATTAAAAAATTATCAAGAAGTGTACAGATGGCTACTACGAAAGTTCTTATTATTGAAGATGATGATGTAACCGCTCTTAATCTCAAGATGTCGCTTGAAAAATTCGGCTACGAGGTTCTTTCATTGGCCAATGAAGAGGTCAGTGCCCAAAACAAAATAAAAATTTACAATCCTGATATTGTTCTTATTGATATAGGACTTAAGCGACATGATGGAGGGATTGAGGTTGCCAACTTTATTCGAGATAAAATGCCTCGACCTTTTATCTTTTTAACGGCTCATTCTGACAGTGAGATCCTTGCTAAAGCCAAGCAAACTGAACCTTTTGGCTATATTGTAAAGCCGTTTGATCCCCTTAACCTTCACACAACCATCCAAATGGCTCTCTACCGTTTTGAAGAAGAGAAAAAACGGCTTGTCAACGCCGATATCCTCAAAACAGACAAAGAGCATCTCGAAAAACTTCTTTATGCAAAAAAACTCTCAACTCAACCCATTGTTGAATTTGGAGATGGCTATCGCCATGACATCTCTTTGGGGGAAACTTTTTACAAAGATCAAAAAATCAAGCTCACCAAAAAAGAGAATGCTTTTATCCATCTTTTAATAGCGCAATTAGGAAGTGTTGTCGATTTTGCACAAGCAACGGATTACGTTTGGGGAGAAGAGGGAGCGAGCGACAATAGCGTTCGAACTCTTGTCTGGCGCTTACGAAATAAGCTTCCAACAGATGTTATCAAAAATGCGTCTGGAATCGGTTATTATCTCGAAGAATAAAGTTTTTCATATTCGTCTTCAAGAGTACTGTACGCCTCATTAAAATCAAACAACTCACTATTACGCAGCGCTGTATCTTCCAAAAGTGCTGCACGGTGCGAAAATTCTTCAAATCTAAAATTAGCACTAGATCCCTTCATAGTATGAGCGATACGAGCAATCTCTTCATAATTGGATTGCTGGATATTCTTTTTTAGCTCTATCAATAATTTAGCCATATTTTTGTGAAATAAATCCAATAATTGGCGAATCTGATCACCAGAGAGCATTAGTACTTTCTCAAGACGTTTCATCTCGTCTGATATGCCATTTTCGCACAAACCAATACTGTCTCGGTGAACTGCTTCACTTTTTTTTAAATACTTTTCCAACAAAATTTCTATATCTCTGCTTCCAAATGGTTTGCCAACAAAAGCATCATATCCCCACTGTATCGCCTTTTCTCGTGAACCTTTAAGCACATTAGCACTCAATTCAACAATCGGCGTCGAGGGGAGCTGATGCAAGCTCTCATACTTTCGAATTTTAGAAACCGTTTCATGCCCATTCATAATGGGCATTTGTTCATCCATAAAGATCAGATCATATCGGTTAATAGATGCATATTTGAATGCTTCTTGACCATTTGGAACCACAGTTACTTCCAGACCATAACGCTCCAAAGTGATTCGAATAAGCTCTTGATTTGCTTCATTATCTTCAGCAACTAAAACTTTTCCGATAAAAAATTCACTATTACTTGGTAGTCTTTTTACTTCACAAAACTCTTCAGGAGGGAATTCAACCGCAAGGGTAACCACAAAAAGTGTTCCCCAGCCAACATTCGATTCTAATGTGATTTTTCCACCCATCTGAAGCGCGAGCTGTTTACAAATTGAAAGCCCCAATCCGCTCCCGCCTCCGCCAAATTTCATTCCCTCGGCAGCTTGATAGAAGGGATCAAAAATACGCGGTTGATCTTTTACATCAATTCCCGTTCCGTAATCACGAACACAGATCACAAGCGTTGAGTCGGTACGATTAACGTCAACACTCACATCTATTGAAGACTTAGGAGGACTAAACTTAATTGCATTACTCAAGAGGTTTCCAAGTATTTGCTGTATTCTAAAAGAATCTGCACGAATGCAATGTGGAATTTGCGGATTGATTGAGTAGAGAATAGAAATTGATTTCACATTGGCGCTGGGAATAAAAAGTTCCAAAGTATTGCTAATTTCATCGTGGATATTAAAAGGATGGGGATCAATTGCAAATTCCCCACTTCGCAGTTTGCTAAAGTCAAGAATATCGTTGATAATATGGAGTAGATTTTCACCGCTTTGCGCAATAATATCAAGATATTTTTCTATACGCTCACCTAAATTTTCACCTTTCAATAAATTAACAAATCCTAAAATAGCATTCAGAGGAGTTCGTATTTCGTGTGATATGTTGGAAAGAAAATATTCTTTTGCTTTATTCGCTTCAATAGCTTCTTGCTCTTTTTGGTAAATTGTATCGGTGTAGAGCGTCAAAACACCGGCAAAATTCATATCAAAAAGATAACTAACAGCTTCAAATAAATTTTGCGAATTGATGTCTAAGGAATAGGTAGCATTGATAACCGAGCGTTTAAAATAGCTGCACAAAATAAACAGCTCATCTGCCCGAATCTCTTGATTTTTGAGATAAGCAATAAACTCTTTCATAACCGGACATTGCCCAAGCTCCATATTTCCAGCAACAACCCCCATAAAGTAATCAAAAACGGCACTTGCATAATAAGCTTTAAACCATTCAGGATTTATTGAATGCTTATCTAAAATAAAAGAACACTGCTGCTGCGAAATCCACTCGTTTAAAATGGTCTCTTTTGCATCGACAAGGGCCTCTTTCGCGTGATAAAGCTGCGTAAAATTGGGAAAATCCATAAAACTCTACCTCGATGCTATTGATTTACCGTTGTTTAAGGTGCCACCCAGAGAAAAACACCCAGAGCCACCACTGCCAGCTGCCCCATTAAAAGTGCAAGTGTACCAATAATATTCCCCGTTTGGCAACTGGTACACTGCTTATATTGCTGTGATTCATACTGTGCATAGAAAAAATAGCCAATCATCAAAAGCAATGCCCCAACAATAAGATATTTATCCATTAAATATGTCCACTCCTGTATCTGCCCAGAAGCGAAAAATGGAACTAAAAAAGTTGCAGCAATTCCAAGGATAAGGTATCGTGCCCCTCGTTTAAAATAGTCTCGATAAAAAATCGTGGGGCATGATCCTCCATCTTTTACCAATCCAAATTCAAGGTGATCGTGAATACGCTGCTTCATATCACGGTCTACTCGGTCTACAAAAGTACTTCCAAAACAATAATCAAAATGTTGCTGAAAAATACGCGCAGCTTCTCCCTCTAAATCGCGATAACACGGAGTGGCATTTTCATCTTCATAGACAACCGTTACTTTATCATACCGATCAACATCTGCACTGATACCCGGATAATAAATACTTCGTTCTGTCTGTGTTTGAACGTCAGAATGCTTGATAAGACGAGCGTTGATGTAAGGAATATAGTTTTCCCCTTCTTTAATGACGATAATGCTTTGCTGGATACCGATTAAAATCGCACTGAGGGCATCCAAATCGTTCGCTATCATCGTATCACGTATATCGGTGATCCATTGAGTGAGTTCATCATTAAAGAAACGGACATTCGCTGATATAAGACGGATTGCAGGATTAGGATATTGAATAAGAGGCTGAATCATTAGAGGATACTTTAAGGGGAAAGTTAGAGAACCAAAAAGGTTCTTCTAAAAAGTGTTAGTGACTTTTACTCACAACTATAATCATCTTAAGATTGATGATAACGAAACGGATAAACTGCCAAATCTTGCATGTACGCATAGCTCGAGCAAATTTTCCTGGAATCATTGCATTATTGAATTTATTGTTTTTTGCAAAATTAAATTCTTCAGGTTTTACTGCCATAATTATCTCCTTAATATTTTTAAAATAGATGGTTTATTCTGGAATTACTTTCCAGAACGGTTTTAGCTTCGCTTTGTACATAAACAAATAGTGAAGAATATGTTTGATCCAGTGACCAGCCAAACCAATTTCACCAAAGGTATAATCCGTATCGCGACCCGTTCCAGGATATTTTTCAAAGTCAGGAACAACAGGGAAAACGGTCATTGCAGCCGCTTGTCCGTCTAACCAGCCTTTACCTGCTGATGCAACACATGCCGCACCCATTTCTGCCATAGATGCTTCATGTAAATGAGCGCTCTCTCCATTTTTAATCAAATCACAAACACTGTGAGCAACTGCCTTACCGATAATACCACTTGGCATACCTGTACGTGGAGGAGTTGGATTAATCACAGTACCGTTTGGTGATTTTGCAGGTTTAGAGATGATGTGCGGAGGTGCAAATGCGATTCCCGCTGCAAAAAGATTTTTATAGGTAGGATTTTGATAAGTACGAGGCCAATCTGATGCTTTCCACTCTTCGTATGGTTTAGGAGTATAATTCGCATCGACTTTCATAAAGCCGTTTGGAGCAAATACCGTATCGGTAATATCATCACCTGCTTTGTTATATGCTTTAAGACCAACACCCGCAAATGGTGGAATCAACATTGAAAAGTCAAACGTCTCTTCGCCCATAGTACCGTCAAGAAGTTCGTATGAAACTTTCCCTTTTTCAACTTTGTTAACGTGCGCCCCGGTAATATAATCGACACCGCGCTCAGCGAATAATGACTCAGTAAAAATACGTGAACTTACAACGTAACCGCCCACTTTCATGTGCAATCCGCCCATACCGAAGTCGCCTAGGAATGCTTCATTTGAAATCCATTTGATATCAGCCATATCGCGGACACCGGCTTTCTTAAGCTCATGTTCAATGTTGAAGATGTATTCGAACGCTGCACCCTGACACGTACACATGCCGTGACCAGTACCGATGAGGAATTTTTGAGTTTCCCCTTTTTTCATTTTTTCGATGCACTTCATAAGTTCATGCGATGCATGCTCTGCGTGATCTGCTGTACATACTGAAACAGTGTGCTCACCCAATGACGAACCTTCACCCAATCCCGGAGTTGCTCCAAAATTCAGTTTTGGTCCTGTTGCATTAATAAGGTAGTCATACGTTACTTCTTCGCTTTTACCCGCTTTGCCTTGACCTGTGTACTCAATCGTCACAAACGGCTTGTCACCTGAAGCATTTCCCTCAGGATTAAGGCTTACTGCCTTGGCTTGTTTATACGTAATCCCTGCTTTTTTGTAAACAGGGTCAAGATCAAAAGTGACCTCTTCTTTAGACATTTGACCGACGCCAACCCAAATATTTGAAGGAATCCAATTCCATTTTGCGTTTGGAGTAACCACGACTACTTCATGATCACTTCCAAGCCAATCTGCTGCGAATGTTGCTGCTGTGTGTCCAGCGACACCGCCGCCTAAAACAACTAATCTTGCCATACTTTCTCCCTACCTATTACTCAAATTCCATAAAAGACGATTATAATCCTATTACGTCACAATGCTATCACATCCTTAATTTAATCCTTATAATTTAGACTATAATTTTAATTACAACAATGAATGTTACTTTTTTTCCCAATATCTTTTAAAAAATTTATACTCTTTTCGTCTCTATGTCAGTTTATTTATAAATTATAATTAAATACTATTTCACATAATAATTCAGTATTATACTTTTTTATAATCTTTTAATTAACTTTATATTATTTTTATCTAGTAATTGTTATCATTAACCATTGGCTAGAATGCATCTAAGTTGCTTGTTATATCAATTAATTCTCAATAGCAGTTATGATTACAAAAGGTATTATTATGTCATCTAAAGAAGTCGTCATCATTGGCGGAGGTATAGCGGGCGTCGAAGCGGCAATTTTTTACCGTAAAGAGGGATTTGATGTCGAACTGATCAGTGATCGGGACTATCTGTATAACTTTCCTATCTCGATTTGGATTCCTGTGGGTATAAACACCTTCGATGATGTTGCTTTACCCCTAAATAAATTTGCAGAACGTCACAATTTTATCCTTACAATTGATCGCGTCATTGCTATCGATGCTCTCACAAAAACTATAACGCTTGAAAAAGAGGGTGAGTACCACGTCAATCACCTCGTTATAGCACTGGGTTCGGGTAAAATGAAGCATGAAGGACTTGAGCATACTCTCTCCATTTGTGGTGCACCGGAACAATCACTGCTGCTCAAAAAAAGAATTGACGCCTTAATCAAAAAAGGATCTGGAAAAATCGCATTCGGATTTGGCGGTAATCCAAATGACCCAAGTGGTGTACGGGGCGGTCCTGGATTTGAGCTCTTTTTTAACCTTCATCATAAACTCAAAAAACTGGGAATTCGCGATAATTTCGAGATGACATTTTTCGCCCCAATGCCCTCTCCCGGTGCACGAATGGGGGAAAAAGCGCTCAAGCTCATGGCGATGATGTTCAAAAAAAATAACTTTGGCGAACGTTATGGCAAAAAAATTACCCGTTTTGAGTCAGATAAAGTTATTTTCGAAGACGGAAGCACTCTTGCGAGTGATTTAACGATGTTTATCCCCGCTGGAAACGGACAGCAGCTCATCAAAGAGAGCAATCTTCCCCTTAACGATGCCGACTTTATCCGTATTAATGATTTTTGTGAAATTGAAGGAGTTAAGGGCTGGTATGCCATTGGTGATGCTGCCGCACTTGAAGGTCCCCACTGGAAAGCCAAACAAGGTCACATCGCCGAAGTAATGGCCCGCAATGCCGCCCACAACAGTGCCTTAGCGTTTGGACTAAAAACGGGAGAAAAAAAAGGATACAAAAATCACCTCAATATCCTCTGCGTAATGGATATGGGTAACGGTGCAGGATTTGTCTACCGTGACGATAAAAAAGCATACCTCATTCCTATGCCCATTATCGGACATTGGATGAAAATCGGATGGGGCTGGTATTACAAAATGTCAAAAATTGGTTATATCCCTCGTATTCCGGGGATGTAATACTTCTATCAATCTAAACTATCACATCATTAAGGAAATACGCTTTGAAAGAAGCAAAGATGGTCATATTTTGTTTCGGGCAAAAACTTCCAAGACCTGAGATGATGGCACCTCGCCCTCGTTCTATCGGCGTGTGCGATATGGGCGAGAACTTTGTTATCACTTTTTTAGAAGCACCCATGTACGCGATTAATCAGACGATGGAAGAGTGGGTTAAAGGAATTATTAATTCCTAATGCATCAACTCAGCAATAGCCGTATCAAGGTTGCTGGTTTGAGTTAGCTCAATGGCAATCCCAAGCCCCTCAATATTTCGCCGTATTCCGTCTCCTAACGCTCGTGCCACCAAAATAGTCGCTTCTTCTAAAAGTGGCGGGATAATCCGACCCGCTGCCAACCCTTTGGCACTCTCATCGTTCACAATTTCTGCCTTATTTTGGAGAAGTTCTCGATATATTGGATTCTCTTTATACGTAATCGACGAAATTATCCCCTCTTCAACTTTAGCAAAAGCAAAAAGTTTGGCAACTAAAAAATAAGGGTGTACCGAGATACGATCATCGGTAGGAAAAACAAGCGTAAAGTTATGGGGCTGTCGGATAAGTGCTATCTCCTTGCCATACATCACCATCTCTACCTAGTGAACAGCACGGGCTCCTCTCCAAGTGAGATGCCCATTTCTGCAGAGCCAACTTTTATACCGTTGCTGAACTGAGTCCGGAAGGAAAAACGGTGGAAGTAACGGTCAGTTCGCTTCTAAAATCTTCGTAACGATCTCATACACATTAGGATGGTTTTTAAAAAAAGACTATGATTACATATTGACGCGTTTAAAAAGTCAGGAGGTATCTTATAATGCCAAACAAATCACAACCTATCGAACCTAAACACATAGCTATTTTTGGAGCTACAGGGTACATTGGTACGAAAGTATTAATAGAACTTTACAACCTTGGTCACTATGTAACCATATTTGTACGTGAGTCACGAAATATGTCTTTTATTAATGAAGAATGCACCTTGTTTGAACATACAAATACGAGAATATGCATTGCTTCTATCAATATTGAAGAGAAAGAACATATCAATATTCGCGAACTGTTAAGCGGCGTAGATGCAGTATATTACTTCATTCATTCGTTAACTACTAAAACAGAAAACTTTTTAAATCTCGACAATCACTTAGCTGAACTTGTAGCATCTGTATCCAAAGAAGCAGGTGTAAAACAAATTATTTATCTCGGAGGGCTGGGGATAGACAGACCCGATAAACCTCTTTCTAAACATCTTAAAAGTAGGCAGGAAACCGCTCAACACTTGCGTCTTCGCCATGATTGCGTCACAGAATTTCGTGCCGGTGTCATCATAGGTGAGGGATCGGCTAGTTTTGAGCTGATTCGTGCTCTGGGAGACAAGCTACCTTTTATTCCTGATTTAGGAAAGGAGGAAGGGTACTGCCAACCTATCTTTGTTAATGATGTCATCGACTATTTAATCCATGCCTTGCGTAACCCTCTTTATTATGGACAAATCGTCGAAATTGGGTGTGGCGAAGACCTTCAATACAGCGACATTGTTATGCGCTATGTCAAGATAACATTAGAAAAAAAATTGCTTCTCATTCCTATGCCGTTTGCAAGCCTATGGTTAACTCCCGAGGTGATCAGCTGGTTTGCTGCTCGCTTGTCGGGCATGCCCTATATTTTAATCTATCGACTCATCGCTGGAGCATATTGTGATGCCGTCGTTGAAGAGTTTCCGGTTTCAAAAATCGACAAACGCTCCCCAATCAGCATCACATCACTTGATGAAGCTATTATTATTGCTTCTAAACGAAGCGAGGAAGGTTATATAAACAGTGCATGGGATACGCCCTATGAGATATCGGTACTCAATGAAAAAAGAAAAAAACAACTTGGTTTTATAACATCACAAGAAAAAAATGGTCTTATATTTGATGAATACTCACAAAAAATCCCTCTGGATAAAGCCGATTTAATTTTTAACCGCGTTAAAAGCATCGGAGGAAAAAACGGCTATTACTCTGTATCCTATTTATGGAAAATACGTGGTTGTATCGATACCTTTTTGGGAGGTCCAGGACTCAACAATTGGGCGCGAAGATCTCCAAAACTTATGCGTGTTGGGGATAGAATCGATTTTTGGGTTGTAACGTACTATATCAACCGAACCAATCGCAAAGTTTTGCGACTCAAAGCAAATATGAAAACACCTGGGAACGCTTGGCTTCAATTTTCAATCGAACAAATAGAGCAAACCGATGAAGCACTGTTTATTATGCGACCCTATTTTGATCCGGAAGGGTTGCTTGGATACCTCTATTGGTACAGTCTTCATTTTATTCATAAAATAATTTTTAAGCAAATGGTTAAAAATTTAACTAAATATAATTAAGGTCATCAGCTTAAAAAATATAATTCACTTCATATCGCATCCACCCTCTTCCCTGCATATTGACGATTTAAGCGGCATGCTCAAAAGCGATTTTAAGAACGATCCTAATACTCTCATCTCTTTAAAAGTTTATATTTATTGCGCACATTGTACCAATGCCCAAAGCCGTTCCTTAGAAACTGACTTTGATGGATATATCCGTATTACGATAAAGGAACGAAACACTACAATCGTACGTGCTCAATTGGATTACAAAGGTGAGCCTGATGCGTAAAAAATTCAGTACGTCTACGATCATCTGATCAAACAACTGCAATGGAGATAAGTATGAGTCGTCGTTCTATCGTGTCAATGTATCGTGATTTATGGCGGGCAATGCACTTTAGAAATAAACTCATGATGGTGCTTATCATCAAATTGGTCATCATTTGGGGACTTTTTCAATTTTTCTCAGACAACCCTTATGAAAATTCTCCAAAAGAGGCCCCTGCACGAATTGCAGAAACCTTGAAACCTTAAAAAAGGAACTGTATTATGGATCTCATCGACTGGTCGCGTGCGCAGTTTGCGTTGACGGCAATTTATCACTTTTTATTTGTTCCTCTCACGCTGGGACTCTCTTTTCTTGTTGCTATAATGGAAACGATTTACGTCAAAACGGGTGATGAGAAATGGCTCTCTACTACCAAGTTTTGGGTTAAGCTTTTTGGAATCAACTTTGTTATTGGAGTGGCTACCGGGCTCATTATGGAATTTGAGTTTGGAACCAACTGGGCAGCATATTCATGGATTGTCGGTGACATTTTCGGTGCACCATTAGCCATTGAGGGGATTTTTGCTTTTTTCCTCGAATCGACCTTTTTTGTCGTTCTTTTCTTCGGATGGAACCGCGTCTCAAAAGGATTTCACCTCACATCAGCCTGGCTGGTTGCCATCGGAACCAATCTCTCGGCATTGTGGATTTTAGTCGCTAACGGCTGGATGCAACATCCGGTTGGGATGAATTTTAATCCCGATTCCATGCGCTATGAGATGGGAAATTTTTGGGATGTACTTTTTTCTCCTGTTGCAGTTGCCAAATTTCTCCATACCATCGGCGGCGGATACGTAACAGCCGCCGTTTTCGTCGTCGGAGTTTCTGCGTGGTTTTTGATCCGCGGACGAGAAACACAATTTGCTCGCCGCAGTATCATCGTTGCTTCTTCCTTTGGACTCTTTGCATCCCTGTTTTTACTCTTGAGCGGCGACGAATCGGCGCATCAGGTGGCTCAAAAACAGCCAATGAAACTTGCAGCCATGGAAGGCCTTTATTCGGGTGAAGGACGTGCCGGAATCGTCGCGTTTGGGATTTTGAATCCTGATAAAAAAGTGGGAGATGATCTTCCTGAGTTTTACGGTGATATTCAAATCCCCTACGCACTCTCACTCTTGGGATACCACGACATCAACGCTTTTGTTCCGGGGATCAATGATCTCATCAGCGGAAATGAAAAATTCGGCATTATGAGCGCAGATGAAAAAATTGAACGTGGACACGCAGCCCTTGGTGATTTAGATGCGTATCATGTAGCAAAAAAAGCGGGAGACACAGTCAGCGCAGATATGAGTCTAAAAGCGTTTGATGCGAACCAATCGTACATGGGCTACGGTCATGTCACCGATGCACTTCAAACGATTCCCCCTATTGCATTGACCTTTTACAGTTTCCACGTGATGGTGGCATTGGGTTCTTTCTTTATTGTTTTGTTTATGGTTCTTTTGTATCTTTCAATGACCAATGAACTGATCAATACCCGCTGGGCGTTGTGGATTACCTTTATGTCCATTCCTCTCGGATTTGTTGCATGTGAAGCAGGATGGATTGTTGCTGAAGTGGGACGCCAACCGTGGGTTATCCAAGACCTTCTTCCCACGATGAAAGGAGCAAGTGCACTGAGTACGACGACGGTTAAAATTACGTTTTGGGCGTTTGCCATCCTCTTTACGACGCTGTTGATTGCAGAGATAAAGATTATGATGTCAGCGATAGCCAACGGACCGCACATCGCCCAAAAAGGAGACGATCATGTTTGAGACATGGGAATTACTGTGGCTTCAAAATTACTGGTGGGGCATTGTCTCTCTCTTGGGTGGCTTTTTAGCGATGATGCTCTTCGTTCAAGGCGGTCAGGCGTTAATCCCAGCCATTGCCAAAAATGACGCTGAAAAAACTTTGCTTTACAATGTTTTCGGACGTAAATGGGAACTTGGATTTACCACACTTGTATTATTTGGCGGAGCTATTTTCGCCGCGTTTCCTCTCTTTTATGCGGTGAGTTTCGGCGGAGCATATTTCGCGTGGATGATACTTTTGTTTTCATTCATCATTCAAGCCGTTTCGTATGAGTACCGCACTAAAAAAGGAAATGTTTACGGTTCACGCTTGTATGAAACTTTTTTGAGTATCAACGGCTATCTTGCTCCCTTTTTGATCGGCGTCATTATTTCTACTCTCTTTTCTGGCGGAGCATTTATTGTGAATGATGAGAACCTGTCACACTGGATGATTGCAACACGAGGTCTTGAAGCATTGAGTGTCCCTTTTAATCTTTTAGGCGGACTTAGCGTGATGATGCTCTCACGTATTTTGGGTATGTTGTATATTCTAAACAGTGTTGAAGAGGATAAAATTACACGCTATACAGTCAAAAAGCTCCGTATTGAAATGCTCATCACCGTTACTTTTTTAGCTTCGTATGCTACATGGATTTTTATTATTCCTGGGCTTACGGTAGAAAACAATCGAGTGCTAATCGAAATGAATCGCTATTTTCATACCTTTGTGGCCTATCCGGTAAGTGTTCTAGCCCCTTTCATCATAGGATTAGGGCTTTTTCTTCTCGGAGGATTAAGAGCTAAAAAATCAGGATTCTGGTGCGCAGCTGCTGGAACGGTGTTTATGGTTTTTGCTCTTCTCTTTTCTACTGGAGTCGGAGGAGCACCATTTTATCCCTCGTACATCGATATCCAAAGCTCATTGACTACTGCGAACAGTTCAGGCAGCCGATACACGCTTACTGTCATGGGATATGTCTCTTTATTCGTTCCGGTCGTATTAGGGTATATTGTAGTCGTTTGGAAAGCGATGGCACGTCCGCTCACCCACGATGAGATCAAAAACGATCCATTTAGTTATTAGGAGTAAAATATGGAATACATCGAAGCATTTCTATGGCTGGGGCTTTGGCCGCTGGTTGTCTTTTTAGGATACAAGTTTACGACATTAAATCTTCGCCATTATCAAAAAATGGAACGGCTTGAAGAACTTGAAACTCAAGTTGCACAGACTCAAAAATAGTCTGTATGATACTTAAGCTACTTCTAAAATTTTTGCAATAATCTCATAAACGTTATTGGAAATATTCGGATGATTTTTAATCCGCTCCAGTTCAATCCCCATTTTGGCTTTTTGCAATGGGGAGAGTTTCCCATAACTTTTAAACGCTCCTGCAAGTCCTGAAGCAATTTGTGGATTGAAAGCATCTATTTCTATCACCTTATCGGCGACAAATATATATCCTTCTCCTCCTATATGATGAAACGCAACTGCATTGCGCGAAAAGCTTCCTATAAGTGAACGTACTAAATTGGGGACTTTCATATCGTAGGCAGCGTCGTTTTGTAATGCAATAACGCGCTCTAACGTCCCCTCTCTTCGAGAAGAAGAAAGAAGGGAAAAATATTTGTTCATGATCAAGGTTTCATGACGATGTTTTTGATAAAAATTACTTAATGCCGCACCTGCTAACTGCGGAGCATAATTTTCAAGTAAATCCAGTGCGGCTAAACGACTCGTCATATTGACCGATTCTTTATAATGCGTTGCACCCATTTGAGAGATCGATTCATCTTCAAGACTCATAAGAAGCCCAAGATAACGATTTTTAAGTGCGCGTGATGCCATGCTTTGTGCATCTATTTCACCGTTGAGAGGTTCATATAATGTTTCCATCAGAGGGATAAGTTTCTCTTTGTAGTGCGATGCCAAATATTTTTTAAGTGTTTCAAGCGCGGTGTGAATCGCATCAATATCCAAAATCTCTTGACGCTGCATCATCGTACTGATGCTGGGTAATCCGAGGAGTTGTGCTTTAAACATCAATTCCAACGACGAGTCAGACAAGATCACTCCGTATGCTTTTACAAACAGAGGATCGATAGCTTCGCCCTTCATCATTTTTTCGATGGTCTCCATCCCAAAAACCTGAGACGCTTCATAACGATTAAATCCATCACTGTCCATCGCCATCAAAAAGGGGTAATCCAATTCTTCACACTCTATTTTCACCGGAGTGCTAAAATGACGATTAAGAGAGAGTTTTGGAGCTTCATAGACCTCATCAAAAACAATGACCGTACTTGCTTGATCAATCCATACAATGCCCGAATGAATCATCATTGCATTACTACTTTTGAGAGGAATATCCCCGCCTAAACCATCTAGCAACCCAAGTGCCAAAGGAAACGCATACGGCAATTGCTCACGACCTTTCGTATCTTTGGGGATGCTTTGAGTGATCGTCAATGTCATGGTTTGTGCAGTGGCATCGTAACGGCTTGTAATCTTCAAAGTTGGTGTACGCTCTTGAGAATACCATCGTTTAAACTGCGTTAAATCAAAAGGGCTTTGTGTTTGCATCGCCCATAAGAATTCCTCGGTTCCTACGGCTTGACCATCAAAGCGTTCAAAATAGGTGTCCATAGCCAGACGGAATTTCTCACGACCCAACAGCGTATACAGCATCCGAATCACTTCGGCACCTTTTTCATAAATGGTTGCCGTGTAAAAGTTATTGATTTCGATAAAGTGATCGGGCTTGATCGGATGAGCAGTAGGACCCGCATCTTCGACAAACTGCCGTTCACGAAGTGATTGAACATCATCAATACGCCCTATAAGCTGCGAGTTCATATCGGCACTGAAACACTGATCCCTAAATACGGTAAGACCTTCTTTAAGAGTCAGCTCAAACCAGTTTCGGCAGGTAATACGGTTTCCCGTCCAGTTGTGAAAATACTCATGAGCGATGACACTCTCAATTCCCATAAAATCCCCGTCGGTTGCACTGTTCTCATCGGCTAAAACATAGTGGGAGTTAAAGATATTTAACCCCTTGTTCTCCATTGCCCCCATGTTAAAACTGTCTACGGCAACAATGTTATAGACGCTTAAATCGTACTCTCGGCCGTACGTCTCTTCATCCCATGTCATTGATTTTTTCAAACTGCGCATCGCATGATGGCATTTTTCTTCATTTCCGCGGTCACAATAGATCGCCAAATCGACTTTTTTGCCGCTCATCGTGATAAACGTATCGTGGATGCTCCCCAAATCTCCGGCAACAAGAGCAAAAAGATACGAAGGTTTCGGGATAGGATCTTCCCAAATGGCGAGATGTTTTCCATTTTCCAGTGTTGCCGTACCTACGAGGTTTCCATTCCCCAACAATATCGGACACAGTGCTTGATTGGCAATGATTTTGGTGGTAAAACGGGTCATTACGTCGGGTCGGTCGATGAAATAGGTGATACGGCGGAACCCTTCTGGCTCGTTTTGAGTGCACCAAATACCGCCTGAACGATACAACCCCTCTAGCGCAGTATTATCATCGGGATAGAGCCGGGTAATAACGCGGATTCGCGCTTCATTGGCATCGAGAGGGAGGAGTATGAAATTTTCTTCTTTGACGTACATCTCTTCGCTAAAGAGTTCATCATTGACCCATAAAAGCTCTATGTCCATCATCTCGCCATCCAAGCGTAGCTCTTTGGCATCAGGATTTTGACGTTTGATTTCCATAACATTATCAACACGCGTAGAACCGTTGTCAATAATAAATTCTAGGAGGCACGATGTAATCGTGTAATCGCTGGGTTGGTAATCGTTAAAATAAATAGGTTCAGGCAATTTCATTGTTTCTCTTTTGGCTTTTTGAAATCATAACGCAAAGAGGATGAAATTGACTGCCTAAAATTTGTTATACTGTCTACTTTTAGCAATGGATACGTATTCCGTCATACTCGCGCAGACGGGTATCCAGCTAGATTCCCGTCGTCACGGGAATGACGAGAGCATTTTAGTGAATTATATTTCTTTTTACATCAACCCATTCAGCATCAAATAACGATACATCGGTTGAAGCATGTACAAATCAAATGCCCACCATACCCATCGTGGCTGTGCAGGATCGAGAGGGAAAGAAGGAGCAAGACCATCGTAGTTGAACTCTGCCATAATGATCTCACCGTAGGAGACTTTGAGAGGACAGACCGTATAGCCGTCAAATTTCAACGTCGGTTCTTTTTTCTCCATTACCGAAATTAGATTGCCGACAACAATCGGTCCTTGATGGCGTGCGCTTCCCCCTGTTTTACCGATAGGAATACCGCATACGTCCCCGATTCCAAAGACGTTTTTATAACGGCGGTGCTGAAGTGTTTCACGATCGACTTCGAGCCACCCTTTTGCCGTCCCTTTTTGCCATCCGAGCAATGAGTTAGCCACCGCATCCACTGCTGCTGTTGGGGGAGTAATATGGATAAAATCATACCCCATCGTGACATCTTCTTCTTTGGAAACCATATCATACTCTTTGAGCTCTTTGTCGTATTCGCCTTTCACTTCATACTTATGATGAAACGTTGCTATTTTTTTCACAGCATCGATGGCGATGAGCTCATGACCGAATTTATTGGTAATGTTGCCATATCCTTCTTGAACTTTATGAAGTGCCGCATCAATCTCTGGAAGACCAAAAAGTTTCTCTCCCGCAGTTGCAAAGGTAAAGTCTGCTGTCAATTTATCACGTTTGAGGAAATCATCACTGAGATAAAGGATTTTTTGAGGAGCTCCACCGCATTTTAGCGGGGTTGATGGCTGCGTACAAATAACGCGCGGTTTGGAAGTTTTTGCTGCTTCATGAAGATCTTTAAACCATTCATGTGTAATTGTCCCTCCTTCTGCCGTCCCTGCTGCTAGATCATTCAGATAAACGCTTGAAATACCATTTTTACCGATCATATCAGCAGTCAAGCCTTCAATTTGTTCATAATGATACTGCACACCCGTTGCAACAATGAGATAATCATAGTCAACAACCGTACCGCCTTTCGTTGTCAATTTATTATTATCAGGGTCAAACGTTGCGGCTTCGTCTTTGATCCATGTTACATCCTCGCCAATGTAGCCTTTGTTGTCAAAAATAATATCTTCAGGAGCATATTCGCCCGCAGCGACAAAAATCTGCCCCGGTTGATAGACGTGCTTATCATTTGGAGCTATAATCGTAATATCAGACTTTGACAAAGCACGACGAAGTCGAGAAAGAACCATCAAGGCACCTGAACCCCCTCCGACAATGACGATTTTACCCACAGCATTCGAAGAAGAAGCCGATAATGTCGTTGGAGCAGCAGATCCGGCTAATACGGATGCAGCAACAGGAGAAAGTGCCATCATTTTAAGGGCATCACGTCGTGAAAGACCTTCGTGAGCTCGTAACTTTTTCATTAAATCCTGATGATCCATAATCAACTCCTTGTTAACTTAACGTTTAGACGTTTATATAGCTATTATCCCCGTGATTACATTAAATCTTCTTAAAAGTGAATACATTTTCAGTTTTTTGTGCTAAATTTTTACGACACTGGTTTCCCAGCCGTCATATTGACCGCCGCATTGATGAGAAAGTTCAATAAGATGCAAGGTTAATGCATCAATATCGTAGTAAAACGGTTTATCCTGGCGGTAAAAACTTACACCGATCATCGGAGTATTTTCATTTGCTTCTATATATTCTTTTACTTTAAACGATTCGGATTCAATGCGTTTTTCAAAAGAGGCTTGTTGTTCTAGGGTTTCAAAATAGGCTTTGTGCTCAATCGCTCGAGGAAGATGAAGCGAGTCACCTTGAACTTTTAGATTATCACATACTTTATGATTTTGAATAATTTGCCACTCGATGGGTGTTGGAAAAAGAAGCTTATGGTATATTTCCCATTCACTGTCCATTTTTGAGCCGTATTCATAGCTGTAAGTCGAAAACTCTTTCATCGCTGCTTGAACCATGTCCGGCCATTCAAAATCGTGTTTAAGATAATAAATAAAAGTCATTTCACCATTGGAAACGATTTTACCGACATAATTTCCGATTCGGTAACGAAGAGATTCCATCTCGATTTTATCTTCGATGAAACTCAGTTGCGCCTCTTCATCTTCGGAAATAAGCCCTTTATCATTCGAACTTTTCATCGTTATTTTGATAAATCCCATAAAATGCTTATCATCACTGGGGAGCTCTACCGAAACACCTGCATTCACTAAAACCGACGCGATGTTGCCATCGATTGTCTTCATGTACAATTCCCAATATTCTTGCATGTTCTACTCCATTTCCAAGGTCATTAAATACATATCTTCACCGTCGATCACTTTGACATCCAGACTTTCACACGCTGGACATTTGTAAAAAATCTCTTCCAAGGTTGTCTGTACTCCACACTCTTTGCATTCGATCACCAAAGGCTGGACGTTCAACACGAAATCAGCCCCGTCACACACTGTTTTTTCTTTGAACGTGTTGAACGCCATTTCAAGCAGATGTGGTTCCACTCCGCTCATCTTGCCGATTTTAACAATAATTTTTTTAACCGATTGGGCTTCA
Organism: Campylobacterales bacterium; assembly: GCA_026390135.1. Classification (GTDB taxonomy): domain Bacteria; phylum Campylobacterota; class Campylobacteria; order Campylobacterales; family Sulfurimonadaceae; genus Sulfuricurvum. The sequence goes on from JAPLGN010000037.1 coordinate 29,300, forward strand.
TTTTCACGTGCTATATCTTCACATTGTGTCAACAAAGCCTGCACTATCGAATATTCATGCATTAACAAATCCTTGGGAGTAATTCACCCGTCGGCAGATCCATAAACCGTTTTGATCCCCATGCACTTAGTAGGATGACACGACCGTCATATTGATGGGTAACATTGGCAATCACGGCCGCTCTCTCACCTGCTTCAAACGTTTTTAAAATCTCCACGGCACGATCAGCATCAGAACTTTTAACCGCAAGGATGAATGTCCCCTCGTTGGCAAGGTTATACGCTTCAAAGCCCAAAATCTCGCAAATTCCCCGTACCGTATCACTCACGGGAAGGGCATCTTCTTGAACTTCGATACATACTTTTGATTGCTTTGCTAATTCATTCAGTACTGCTGCAACACCGCCTCGCGTTGCATCGCGCATCGCCGTGATCTCAATCCCCTCAGCTAACAACTTTTCGACCAAGGGCCACAATGAGGTACAGTCGCTTTTCAAATCACTGCTGAACTCCATCCCCTCACGGTTGGCAAAAATCGTGGCACCGTGCTTGCCGATCTCGTTTGAAACAATGATCGTATCCGCCGTACTCACACAGTTGGATGAGATTCCCCTTTTTTGGACTATGCCGACTCCCGTCGTATTGATAAAGATTTTATCCACGGCTCCTCTGGGAACCACTTTCGTATCACCGCAGACGATATTGGCTCCGTTGATCTCCAACTCTTTTTTCATCGAAGCCACAATCGTCTCCAACTCTTCTATCGAAAAGCCCTCTTCGACAATCACCGCACACGTCATATACGTAGGTTTTGCCCCCATCATCGCCAAATCGTTGCACGTTCCGCAAATGCTCAGTTTCCCGATGTCGCCACCGTCAAAAAAGAGTGGGCTGACAGTAAAACTGTCCGTAGTAAAGGCTAAACGTCCTCCATCAATAATCGCCGCATCTTCGCTCTTTTCCAATATCTCATTTTTAAACTGTTTGTAAAATATTTTGGAAATCAGCTCTGCATTTTCTGCTCCGCCGTTTCCTTGTGCCAGTGTCACCGTTTTTGTCATATCAAATTCCCGTATTTGTAATAGGCGGCACACGCCCCCTCTGAACTTACCATACAGCTCCCTAACGGCGAAGTTGGCTTACACGCCGTTCCAAAGACACTGCAATCTTGAGGCTTGGCACGTCCGCGTAAAATATCTCCGCAAATACAGAGTTTATGATCGTTTATCTCCTCATACGGAAGCAACTCTTTGTAGATTACTTCGGCATCCAACGCTGCAAATTCTGAGCGCAGTTTCAATGCGCTTCGGGGAATATGTCCGATTCCGCGCCATTTGAAAAGATCTACTTTTTCGAAAAAGTGTTCCACGAAAGCCTGTGCTTTGATATTTCCCTCAAAGTTGACCAACCGTTTGTACTGCACTTCAAGATCACTGCGCCCTTCGTTGAACTGTTTGACAATCATGTAAATCGATTCCATCACATCGACCGGCTCGAACCCTGATACGACAACGGGAATATGATATTTTTCTGGGAAAACCGCATAGATTTTCGCACCGCTGATGACACTCACATGAGAAGGTCCGATAAAGGCATCGATGCAGTGGTCATTATCGCTCCCTTCTATTAAAAGCTCCATCGCTTCAGGCACTGTGACATGGTTGATGTGAAAAAAGATATTTTTGATATTGCGCTTGATCACGATATCGATCAGTGCAGCCGTCATCGGAGTCGTCGTTTCAAACCCAATGGCAAAGAAAATAATCTTTTTGTCCGGATTTTCCTCCGCCACTTTCAGTGCATCCATCGGCGAATAGACATAACGGACGTCCGCACCTTTGGCACGCGCATCTTGGAGCGTCCCCAGACTTCCGGGAACTTTGATCATATCCCCAAGCGTGAGTAAAATCACATCGCTCTGCTGTGCGAGTCGGTAGGCATGATCGATACGCTCTTTGGGCATGATGCAGACAGGGCATCCCGGACCGTGTATAAAGTTAATGTTTTTCGGGAGAAGCTGGGTCAAACCGTACTTCATTATCGTATGGGTGTGTCCACCGCACACTTCCATGATATTGATGGTACGAGGCAGTTTTTGAGCCTCTTTTGCGATCAGTTTTTGGTACCCTTTGATAACATTCGGATCGCGAAATCCGTCATAAAGGTCTTTAAGTTCTAATGAACTCATGGAGCTTCTCGATTGGCACAATTATCCCCTTCTAGGACCAATGCTCGACGTTCTTCTTCATCCAACGCTTCGAGAATCTCCCGATAAACCCGCAATGACTCCATGGCATCCTCTTCATCGATTTTGTTCATAATAAAACCGATGTGTAAAAGGACATAATCGCCGATCACAACTGACCCCTCCTCCATCAGTTCCAGACTTGCGGTTCGCTGTACACCCATCGTATCGACGGTTGCGATATTGAATTCTGTATCAATTTTTACTACTTGTGAAGGTATGGATAAACACATAGTTAAGCTCTCATCTTTCGTTTAAATTCAATCCATTCAATCACTCGTCCGACAGAAGCTTCATCGTTAATATTGACCTCTAAAATATCGACATTCGGTTTGATTTTACGGGCTTCCGCTTTTTCACGTTCCATGTCGTATTTGAAATACGGGAGCAAATCGGTTTTGGTGATCAAAATCAGATCGGCAGTTCGAAACATCACCGGATATTTCGCGATTTTGTCTTCTCCCTCAGGGATGGAAACCAAAACGATATTCAGATGTGAACCCACATCGTAGCTCGCAGGACAGACAAGATTTCCGACATTTTCGATGAAACAGACATCCAAATCGGCAATCGGCAAATCATGCAGCCCTTTATGAACCATAAATGCGTCCAAATGGCACGCACTTCCTGTTTGAATCTGTACAGCATTGATCCCTTTTGCAATCAGACGATCCGCATCACGAGACGTTTCCAAGTCTCCTTCTATTACGGCAAATTTAAACGGTGATTTTCCTGCCATTGCTTCTAACAATGCTGTTTTTCCGCTTCCCGGAGAGCTCATCAGGTTGATAGCCAAAACGCCGTACTCATTAAAATGCTCACGGTTATGGTGCGCTTCCTGATCATTTTTATCCAAAATCTTTTTAATCACCGCAATCGTTTTGGTGTCGTTGAGCTGTGGATTATGGTGCAATGTTTCATGCGCCGCATGGTGATTATGGGAGTGATGGTCTCCGTGATCGTGGTGATGAGCGTCGTGGTCGTGATGATGGTCGTGATCCGTAATTGAACATCCGCAGTCTTTACACATTTTTAAAATCCTTACTATTATTTTATTTTTTCGTTCGTGGTGATAATACCAAATCTCATTCTAAAATATGTTCTCGTCATACCCGCGAAGGCGGGTATCCAGCTAGATTCACCCTTACGGGCACTTCGCCCGTCTTCACGGGAATGACGGAATTAAAGTTACGCCAAAAGCATATTCCCGCCCACTAAGACAGAAATAACACCCACCGTAGCGAAAACTCGTCGCACGTTTTTTATATTGGTCAAAATATCTTTATTGATCCACGAAATAACCAAACCAAAACTAAAGAACACCACCATAACTCCCGCAATAAATGCGAGTATCATCGTAAAATCAACAACTTGTCCATGGAGCACACCAAGTGTGACCAGCATACCACGTACACCGCCAATTCCCATCAAAACACCTACCCCGAATGCGGATGTAGTCGTAGAAGATTCATGTTGGTGTTCATTCCCAAACCAGATATGTACGTGTTTTTTGTGTTCATGGGTATGAGTTTTTAAATGGATTTTATTGGCAAAAACCATGTAAAGCAGATAGATTCCAATGGAAAGAATCACACTCGATGCAATCACATCTCCATAAGACAAGAATGCTTCGCTCAGTGTGTAATGTTGCAGAATTTTTGCAAACATAAAAAGCATTATCCCATGCCCTACCGCAAAAGCACCAACAATCAAAAATGTTTTTTTGGCCTCTTTACCGATTGAAAAATCAGCAATAGCAGTCAAATGGTCGGGACCGAACGCGTGTAAAATACCGTACCAAAAAATTACAATTAAACCCAGTTCCATAGCATCCTCATTCATTATGAATAATCATTCAGATTTAAAGATTATAGGAGAATAGGATAAAAGCAAACTAAAATTTTCACTTTCTTATATAATTTTAGGACATGTTTTATTTTTTTACTTCACTAGCGTTACACATCTTTCCCCGCTCCCCTTCTAATCGCTATAATTCGATTACTATTTTAATCAAAGGTATCCATTGCGTTGCATCTTCTCATTTTTATTACTCGTATGCACTTCTACTTCTCTATTTGCTCTTGTCAGTATTGCACCCGTTGATATTGGTTCCAATAGCGGCTTGAGCGGAAATGTTTCAGGGGCACTAAGCTCCAAGAGCGGCAATACCCAAAAAGATGAATACTCACTTGGGCTACGATTGCAATACGATCAAGGAATCGATTATTTAGCGTGGGGAATATTTACCTACGATTATGGAAAATCCAGCGGTACAAAGAACGAAGACAAAAGTTATGCCCACTTGCGCTACATACACGCCATAGACGAGAGTAAAAACTGGATAGGTGAATTCTTTGTGCAGTCCGAGCAAGACAAGATCAAAGATATTAATGCCCGTTCACTTGCGGGAACCGGTCTGCGTTGGCGATTTCTTAATTCCGATGAATGGGGAAAAGGGTATATCGCAATGGGCGGTTTAATCGAAAAGATTAACTATTCCCATCCTGAACTCAATCCAAATGAAGAAAATTATCGTCTCAACAGCTATCTGGCCTACACCAAGAGCTTTATGAACTCCTCCAAACTAAATTATTTAGGCTATTTCCAACCAAAATTCAATGACCCCTCCGATTATGTTTCATCGCAGACAGCAGAGCTTATCATACCGATCTACGGCACATTAAATTTGAGTTTGACTGCAAAATACGGCTATGACAGTAATCCGGCACTAGGAATTAAAAAAGAGGATACCGCCTATATAACAAGTTTGCTCTGGACTTTTTAACGCATTCTTTACCGTTGCATCTTTGGCTACAATATACTTTATGAAACAACCTCATCACTGTATTTATTGCCAGCATGCACTCTATTCACTCAACGATGGAATGGTCAAATGCTCGGCATGCAAAAAAAAGTACAGTCCGTCGAAAGTCACTAAAATACTTCGGCTTATCGAATTGTTTTGTACAGATGAAAATGCGTTGAGTGCGTCTAAAATTACCGAGATAAGCTATGCTACTGCCCTCACCTATTATCAGAATTTTCGTAAACTCATCGCACAGCAGTGTGAAGAGCAATACCATTTACATCGCACCCAAGAATCCCAATACGAAGAATATCTCTATCTCGAAAAGTCAAAACGTCATGACAAAAAAGCTATTTTCGACTCCCATAATTTTTTGACATTTGCATATGGTGAACATGTGTACACGATTCTAATGCCCTCGTTAGGAGTCTATAAACAACAGTTTTTAGAGGACAATCTCGAAGACGTTTATACGAAAGAGTTTTCGAAATTCATGCGAAGCAGTAAAATCATTAAAATATCCGAACACGATAACGCGATAAAGCGTTTTTGGTACTATTTTGAAAACTTCATCATGACCTTTAAAGGGGTTAGTGATGAGTTTTTTCCCTATTATCTCAAAGAGGCGGAATTCAAATTCAACACACCTATGATGAAGCGCAGCGAGGTTCTTGAACAACTTTATTTTCGACCTTCCATTGAAAATCTTTAATAGATAAATGTTATAATCTGATAGCAAGCTATTTTTTAAAAAGTCGTATTTTTTTTTCGTCATTCCCGCGAAAGCGGGCGAAGTGCCCTTTGGGTGAATCCAGCTTTGCCTTATGGTGATGGATCCCCGGGTCTACCCTAAAGGGCACGTGAAGCCCGAGGATGACGGGAAACAAAAAGTGCATAAAATCAGTTATTATTTAAAAATAAAGATGACTTTTGAAGAGGAAATATTCTTGAAAAATATAAAAAAAACCGACACTGTTACGTCACAGAATGCAGAGCAACCTCTGAAAAACACCTCTTTCCCTATCATCGGAATCGGTGCTTCTGCGGGTGGATTAGCGGCGTTTGAATCCTTTTTTTCAAATATGCCCATGGGCCTGCATCCCGATTGTTCCTTTGTATTGATTCAGCATCTCTCACCTGATCATAAAAGTATCCTCTCTGAGATCATCGGTCGCTATACGATAATGCACGTTTTCGAGGCCGAGGACGGGATGATTGTACAGCCAAATTGCGTCTATGTCATCCCTCCAAACCATGATATTGCACTGATGAATGGAACGTTACAGTTGTTGGAACCTACTCAAGCACGAGGTCAGCGTCTTCCCATCGATTTCTTTTTTCGTTCTTTAGCAGTGGATTTGCATGAGCATTCAATCGGTATTATCCTCTCAGGCACTGGCAGTGACGGCAAGCAAGGGATAATGGCGATCAAAAAAGAAGGCGGGATGGTAATGGTGCAGAACATCGATTCTGCCCAATTTGACGGAATGCCGACAAGTGCCATTTCTACGGGTTTAGTCGATTATGAATTGTTGCCTGAAGAGATGGCTCCAGTGCTTATGGACTATATCACACGCTCATGGGGGACTCTTTCACCTATTCCAATCCCTGCCATCCTCCCCAAGCACGAAAATAGCCTGCAAAAGATTTTTTGTCTCCTTCGTGATCAGACAGGACATGATTTTTCACACTACAAACCCAGCAGCATTGATCGCCGTATTACTCGGCGTATGACGATTCATCAGATTGATGATATAGAAGAGTATGTCAAATATCTGTTAATTTTACCTGCTGAAATAGACGCTTTATTTCGCGATTTGTTGATCGGGGTGACCAATTTCTTTCGCGACCCCAAAGCTTTTGAAGTATTGGAAAAGAGAGTCATCCCCAAACTCTTCGAGGGGAAAACTGCTAATCGTGCTATTCGCGTTTGGTCGTGCGGTTGTTCCAGCGGTGAAGAGCCGTATTCTTTGGCTATTTTATTGCAAGAGCGAATTGAGGAACTTCAAATACCTTATCTTGTACAAATCTTTGCCACCGATATCGATACCAGGGCTATTGCTACTGGCCGTGCAGGACTCTATCCTATTAGCATTGCCGCCGATATCGCTCCTCAACGGCTTGAGAAATTTTTTACCCTGGAACCGGATGGAAAGCACTACCGTATTGCTAAAAAGATTCGCGACATGATCATCTTTTCAGAGCAAGACGTGATCAAAGATCCCCCTTTTTCCAATCTTGATCTGATCAGTTGCCGAAATCTGCTGATCTATATGGGTTCTGTATTGCAAAAAAAAGTTATCCCCTTGTTCCATTATGCTCTCAATGATAGAGGCGTACTGTTTTTAGGAACTTCTGAGGGGATTGGTGAGTTTAATAATCTCTTTAGCTGTTTGGATGAAAAATCAAAACTGTATACATGCAATGAAGCTCTCAAACACGAACGACGCGGATTTATAAATAATGTTATTCCCATCATCCCCCCTGTATACAAAGGAACTCACGTGTCACCAAAATCATCCATTATCGATAACACTCTGCCTCAACACAATCCTACCGGCGTACTGGTAAGCGCCAATGGTGATATGCTGTATTTGTATGGAGATGCGAACTTTCCTCTAAATATTGGTGAAATACCCGTCAATACCGTGGATGGGATACAGCTCGTCAACGAAGAGCTGCAATCAACCAATGAAGAGTTACAATCAACCAACGAAGAACTCGAAACCTCCAAAGAAGAGATGCAGTCGCTCAACGAAGAACTCTCCACAGTCAACGCTGAACTGCAAACGAAAGTAATAGCATTATCACAAGCCAACAATGACATGAATAATCTTCTCTCAGGTACCGGTATTGCAACGCTGTTTGTAGATCAAAATCTTTGCATTTTGCGCTATACCCCCTCGGCCAGTCTCCTCATCAACCTTATTCCAAGTGATATCGGTCGACCCGTCGGACACATAACATCCACTTTGAGCGGATATCACTCTCTGCAATCAGATATACAAACCGTACTAGAGACACTGATTCCAAAAGAGATCAAAGTATACACAACGACAGGTCGGTGGTACATGATGCACATTATCCCCTACCGAACCCTTGAAAACATTGTAAAAGGTGCAGTTATCACCTTTGTCGATATTACCGAAATCATGAAAGCACAAGAATCCTTGCGTCATATGGCAACCATTGTCCGTGATGCGTACGATGCTATCACGGTACAGGATTTACAGGGAAATATCATCGCATGGAACCGAAGTGCCGTACGCATGTACGGATGGAGTGAAGCAGAAGCCATAATGATGAATATACGTGCTCGAATTCCCGAAGAGATTCGAGCAAACGAATTAGAAAAGATATATCAGCTCAGCCATGACGAAATCCTAAAACCCTATCTCGCACAACGACTTTGCAAAGACGGCACGATCAAAGAGGCTTGGATTACGGCAACTGCATTGGTCGATGATAATGGCAAGATGTATGCGATCACGACAACGGAACGCCTAAATGAATCATCCGACGGTTCTATCAAATGAAACGTAAAAAAAGTAAAATAGATCTCAAAAAGGAAGAGACTCAGGCGCAAATTTTACGTGAAAAAGCTGAACTCTTGACACCTGAGAATATCCCTGTTTTCACCAAAGATCTTTCACCTGAAAAGATGCAGGACCTATTACAAGAATTTCACATTCATCAAATCGAGCTTGAGATGCAAAATGAGGAATTGCGCCACAGACAAGCTGAACTTGCCGCGGAAAAAGAACGCTATTTCGACATCTATGAGCTGGCACCGGTAGGATATTTTACGCTTAATCAAGAGGGTGAGATTCTCCAAGTGAACCTCACAGCCACCATCTTGCTCGGCACCCCGAAAAGTTCTCTTATCCATTATTCGCTAGAGAAATTTATCCTCAATAAAGATAAAGATATCTTCTATTTTCACCGTAAAAAGCTCCTTTCAACTCGTCAGACACAATCGTGCGAGGTACGGATGGTGAAGAGCGATGGGTCACAATTTTGGGCGCAATTAGACTCACAACATTCAAAAAATGGTAAGAACGGATTAGTCTTAAATGTTGTGCTTCACGATATCACCCAGCGTAAAAATGCACAAAGAGACCTAGCCATTGCCGCCATTGCCTTCGAATGCCAAAATGGAGTCCTTATTACTGATCCCAAGGGAATCATACTGCGTGTCAACAAATCCTTTACACGGATAACAGGCTACACTGCACAAGAGGCCATAGGTCAATCCGTTTCGATTCTGAAATCAGACCGTTATCCTGAATCGTTTTTTGCTCGTCTGTGGTCAAAATTAAATCAGAATGAAAGATGGCAGGGTGAGATATGGAATAAACGTAAAAATGGGGAAAATTATGCTGAGCTTTTAAGCATTACAGCCGTAAGAAGTGAAGGAGCTGAAGTAACCCATTATGTCGGTAATTTTTCGGACATCACCGAAGACAAAGAAGCTGAAGCCACCATTCAGCTTCTCGCCTACTATGACTCCCTCACAGGATTGCCTAATCGTCGCTTATTGCAAGACAGGATTACTCAAGCCATCGGTGCTTCAGCTCGAAGTGGGGAATATGGCGCTGTCCTTTTTGTCGATGTGGACCATTTTAATACACTTAACGACACTTGCGGTCACAGTGTGGGCGATTTATTGCTCGTAGATATTGCACAGCGCCTACGCGCCAATGTCCGTCAGTCCGATACCGTAGGACGTCACGGAGAGGATGAATTCGTTATCCTGTTAGACAATCTAAGCAGCGAGATGACAGAAGCTGCTACTATGGCACAACAGCTGAGAGAAAAACTGCTCGAGGCAATGAAAAAACCTTTTAATCTCAATGGCGTAGAATACCATTGTAAGATTGGTGTCGAAATAAACTTACTGAGCAAAGATAATACGACCAAAGATTTTCTCAGATAGGAGGAGTTTTTGAAGAAGGATCAAGACTAGTAGGATATTTAAACGTGTCAATAATTTCTTGGAGCGTACTCGCCGTCTCTTTGGAAATGATCTCGACCTCACAGCTTTTGAGATAGTTTATAATCGCTCCAATATAGCTATCAAACAGACGGGTAAGCTCTGGACTTAGTCCCATACGAAACGAAATAGTTGCAGGGACAATTCCTAATACGTTTGATTTTGGAAGCGGTTTTCCCATCAGCTCGATCATGTCCAGACACTGCATAACCCCCACTTCATGCGCACCGCCGCTGTTAAGTCCATACCCGCTAAGCTCGTAGGACGGAATATTGTAGATACTCCCTGGAGTGTCGTCGAGATTGATCGTATCGAGAATAATGATATGATCGTTCTCCAAAAAAAGATTGAGAAGATTAATTCCCTCGACTCCTCCGTCGATGATCGAAACGTGATGACTCAATGTATAATTAGCACGCAAGTACGCTGCCGCATAGATAGCGATTCCGTCATCTTCTTCGAGCACATTTCCGACACCTAGAATAACAATCGACATAGATTAAAATCCTTTACCGTGTTCGATACTGGGGTTGGCAAACTGATCGAGTATCTCATCCAATTCCATTATCTCCTCTTTACGGATACTGTTGATCCCGCTTTTTGCCAGTTCACTCACAATAACATCGATATACTCCAGCCATTTTTCGCGCAAGGCAGGAGTGACCCCAACATGAACGCTGATAATGTCTTCAGGGACAATACTCACCATCGTCGTTTGCGCACAATGGTTTGCCATCGAACAAATTTGGAGCATTTCGGTAATTTCCACTTCATTGGCGGTTTTTTTAATCCCTTGGTTGGCAATGAGTTCGTCACCGCTGAGGACATCGATACTTCCTACGATTTTACCATCATCAGAACTGGTATTGACGATCAACACAACCTCATATTCTTGCAACAAAGGCATCAAACCAAACCCAAGCGTCCCCCCATCGACAATATCCAATGCAGGTTCAAACGTAAAATTTTCTTTGAGGTATTTACCCGCATAAAGCCCAATCCCCTCATCCATAAAAAATGCGTTCCCTGATCCTATCAATGCAACTTTAGCGTTCATTTTTTTCCTTTATCATCTGAATTTTTATAACGTTTTGTGTATATTGTGCTATAATGCTTTTACAATTCGCCTTCGGGCACACCCACTTTTTAAGTGGGGCCAATCAAGCCCTTTATCTTTTCCTGAATCATTTTAAAGTTTTCTTTGTCAACTATTCCAATTCTATTCATTAATCGTTTAATACTAAAAACTTTTACTTGAAGTATCATAGCAGATGATTTAACGATACCCTTAGATTCATAGTTGTACTCAAATGTATGAAAGTAATCGTCATGTTTTGCAGTCGTAGTGGTAGGTACTCCTAAAAATAAATCATGCGTAAGCTTTCGGATAATGATAACAGGTCGTGTAAAATTCTCACCTTTGCCATATTCTTCTGAACCTATATTTTGCCCGATCTTAACCCAAAAAAGTTCTCTTGGTTTGATACCTACTTTTCTATCGCTTGACTCTGTAAGTTTTTTGTTTTCGTTCCATTCATCAAATCGTTTGCTCATTTTTGATTTAGCCTCGTTTATCTTTTTCTTTTTCACTCATAGTATCCACTTTCTATAATTTAACAAATCTAAACTATTTTATTTTAACTAAAAATAATATTTATTTTGCTGAAATCTAATCAGATTTTCCTCACTTATCTATCAACAATTATTATTCAAAGCATAGTATAGCTGCCCCAATGCAATCGATCCGTCATTAATCGGAGTTTGCTGTTGCGCGTAAAACCGACCATTTCCAAAACGTCGGTAAAGGTGGGACATGAGTGCATGGTTTTGAAAGACCCCGCCTCCGATAGCGATTGGTAATTCAGGATATAGAGTAACAAAGTAGCGCATCATTGCCTCAACCGTAGCAATGAATCGGCTGGCAATGATTCGTTTTGCATCACTTTGAGTGCTTAACGCGACTATTTGCTCGACCATCGGAGATAAAACAACTTCCCGGTCTGTCACGGTAAAATCAAAAGATTCCGTAATCGAATCATCCACAAAACTTTCCATAATCATTCCCCCCTGCCCCTCATAGTCAAGCGTTTGGATAAATCCGCCCAACGAGGCTACTGCATCAAACAGCCGACCCATCGAACTGCTCAACGGAGAATTAAGTTTTTTAGTCCACATGTGGTGAAGCTGACGGATTTCATACTCTAAAAAGGCTTCGGTTACGGGTGACTTCAATACCAATACTTCATCGAGGCTATAACTCTCAAACAACAGCGACAGCGCAATACGGCGAGGTTCTTTAATCGCTTTGTCACCTCCTAGAAGGGCAAACGGTTTTAAAAATCCGATCCGTTTAAACCCGTGCGTATCGGCGATCATCACCTCTCCCCCCCAAAGTTTTCCATCGTCGCCGTATCCCGTACCGTCAAACGCAAAGCCCAGCACTTTTTCATCCAAACCATATTCTCCCATACAAGCAAGTATATGCGCGTAGTGGTGTTGGATTCCGTAATGCTCTTTTTTTTGCGCTTGGGCATAGCGTGTTGAGGAGTAATGCGGGTGCAAATCGGTAATCAGAAGTGTTGGTTCAGACTCGTAAAACCGTTTAAACGTTTGAATCGTCTTTTCAAAATAGCCATCGGCTTCAATGCTTCCCAAATCACCGATATGCCCGCTCAATACCATGTTTTTCCGTACTCCGAGGGCTATTGCACTTTTTTGGTGTGCTCCGAGGGCTAAAATATTTTTCTCAATGGAGTTTGTCAAAAGAAGCGTATGCGGTGCAAATCCACGCCCCATACGTAACATAACAACGCGTCCTTGTGCGATTTGAATTACGGAGTCATCGAGCGCATTGACGATGGTGCGATTATGACTCAAAATCCCGTCCACAACATTTCCCAGTCTGTGGACAATCTCATCGGTTCTGACGATGATGGGCTCATCACTGATGTTGGCACTAGTGGCAATCAACGGAAAATCGATAGCCTCAAACAACAGTCGATGAAGGGGGGTATAGGGTAAAAATACTCCCAATCGGTCAATCGAAGGGGCTACAAATTTAGAAAGCTTTGTCCCGCTTTTGGCACGGACGATCACAATCGGTTTGATGGCTCCGGTAATATGAGCTCTCTCTTCCTCATTGATCACGGCATACTCTTTGAGTTGTTCAAATGAGCGGAACATCACGGCTAAGGGTTTGGCTTTTCGGTGTTTACGACGGCGCAATTCACTCACGGCGGTATCGGAAGTCGCATCACACATCAGATGAAATCCCCCAAGCCCTTTTAACGCGATGATTTTTCCTGCTTTGAGCATTTCGACCGCTAATTTTATAGGGTCACCCTCTATCTCTAACCCTTTGTTATCCAAAAACGTCAACGTCGGTCCGCAATCAAGACAGCTGATCGGTTCGGCATGGTAACGGCGCGAGGTCGGATCAGTATATTCAGCATGACAGGCATCACACATTGTAAACTGTTTCATCGACGTTCGGACACGGTCATACGGGGGGATTTGAAGGATAGTGTAACGAGGACCGCAATCGGTGCAGTTGATAAAAGGATAGTGGTATCGGCGGTTAGAGGGGTCATCCATCTCGGCTTCACACGCAGGACAAAGGGCAGAATCGAGAGGAATGGCTACGCTCCCAACTCCCAAAGTGCTCTCTCGGATTTCAAAATCAGCATAACCGCAGACTTCATGCTCAACAATTTCCATCGAATCGATACGGGCACGTTTGGGAAGATTTTCACGTATAGCCTTGATAAACGCCTCAGAGTTTAGTCCTTCAGCTTCGATAACGACTCCATCAGCAGTGTTGATGACAAAACCCACAATCCCGTGAGTCTTGGCTTCACGGTAAACAAAAGGGCGAAACCCGACCCCTTGCACTAAACCTTTGATCGTAATTTTATAACTGATCATAAATAGTTCTTCTCCCGTATCGTGAGCGATACGGGTAGCTTTAGGGGGTTGTAGGGACATTTGTCCCTGCCACTTTGCGGGCTCAGTGTGCCCCTTGGGTATTGCTCGGAAAGTGTGTAACGTTAGTTTATAAGTAGACTCCGCCAACAACGCAGTTTTCCTTCCCAATGGGGTAATTTATATTCATCAACGGAGGAGTTGTTTTTAAATTCCTCTGTAAACGGCTAAAGAGCGATTGCCCCGCGAAATACGACCCGCACAACACCACATCCGATGCTTTAGTTTTTCCCTTTATTTCGGTAAGAAGTTCACTAAAATAATCGCCAAATGATTCAAAAATAGAATAGCTTAAATAGACTGAATCAACACCCGCTATTTTATAACTGATGATGCTGGATAAAAAAGCGATATGGTTAAATCGGTTATCTTCTACTTTCGTATCGATTTGAAGCCCGCCTTTTCCGACGAACTTCAATGCCTCTTTCATTACCCCTTCGTAACTTTTCTCTTCCAAATCCAAAATGATAGCCGTCGCTTCAAAAAGGGAAGTACCCTCTTTTAGTGCTGACAGCGCTTCTGCCATTGCAGGGAGTTTTGTTCGCATATTCTCTACCAAACGATCCGATCCCTCTCGCAACGTCGCCATTTTTTCCAACAGTCCCTCAGGGCTAAACGGTTTAGGAGGAACAACACGAATCACTTTTTTCCCATCATAATACAAAAATGACGGTTCACCTTCGAAATAGGCTCCGACAACTTTTATTCCAAATTTGTTATGCTCTGCAATGACTGACATAAAGGACGCTTCATCTTCTGCCATCGTGTGAAAATTGGCAGATTCAACGGCACGGTCTTCGGTTTCGAGCTGATTGACTTTCAGCGTGGATGCCGAGGTAAAACGTTCCATTTGATCAAAGAGCATCCCTTTTTCATCTTTAATTCCTACTAATCCATTGGCAATACTAAGCGTATCCGTACCAAACGGAAGCCGTGCAGGAAATGAAACACGCTCACCGGAAGTGATAAATTTAACATCTTTGTTGATAAAGAGACGCATATCACTTTGCGAATGGATGTTTAAATCAAAATCCATACTAAAATCAGCCTCAACAGCAGACTCCAATGCCTTATACGCAATAAAATCAAGACCCAAAAGACTCAACTCTTTTCCCAGTAAAATAGAAAAGCCATCATCCGGATATTTCACATCGATGGTTGAGCCAAAAGTACTTCGCATGGCTTCATCTTTAAGGGCCACATGGATAATCGGACGCTCGATACTTAGCAGTGCGTTAAATTCATCATTAATCAGTGAACAATACTCCGTGATTTTCATCGCATTGGTCAGCATTAAAACCGAACTCTGCTCAAGTTTATCCGTACGATAAAAGAGCCGATATCCCATCGTCGTTTTCATCAAAAGTGTTTTACCATCACGCAATGCTTTCGCGGCAACTTCAAACATGGTTCGAAAACTTCCCGGATCGTTGGCATAACGTTCATTGCCTTTATGGGTAAGTTTGACAGGGATTCCGCATTCATGGCAGGAGTTTAATACTTGTTTTTCACGTCGTCCAAAACTTACTGATTCTTTTTCACACGTAGGACAGGGCTTCACATAGGAAAGTGCTGTATTACTGCGCGTATAAGGATAATGATCGAAAAAGGCATATTGCCCCCCGCAATGAGTACACTGGGTAAAGGGGTAATAATAACGCTTTGATCCAGGATCAAACATCTCTTTTTGACAACCGGGACATAATCCCAACGCAATCGGATACTCGATATCAAAATCAGGAACCGTCTCAGGCTCTCCCTCAATGTCATAATAGTCACTTTTTGTCATAAAACACGAAGCAGGAAGATTGGTTCCGATCGATTCAAGACACTCTTGGAGCTTATCATCACCACTGTCAAAAGCACAAATAATTTTTGTCTTTTGTTGATGGACAACGGCTTTAATCCCGAATGTACGGATAATAGAGATCAAATAATTTTTAATCGTAGGTTGAGAAAAAGAGGTCATCACCTCTAACGTAAATGCCATAGTTGCCCTTTGTAAACTAAAATCTATAGTTCTTTTATAGCTCTCCCATCGGAGAATTATAAAAAAACTATCATGTTCGTCATGAAATATTCTGCCTCGAAGAGGCAAGCTTTAGTGCCATAGCGGCAAGCGTAGCCAAAGGGATTTTATTCCTTTGGCGTTCTAATCCAATGTATCGTCTTTGACAAACTTAGATCCGCCAATAACGATGGCAATATCTGCTTCTTTCCAGAAAATCGTTCTCCACACTTGATAGTAGATATGAAAGACTACCCAGCAGACAATAAACCACATGCTCATATGGTGAGCAATACGGACATCCATCAAACTTCCGCCCGTAACAGGAATTGTCCAATCGGTTGCAATATGAAGCATCCACGGCCACCATGCTCCAATAGAACTGATCCCTGATTCCAATCCGTGTACATACAGCTGAAGACCGGTAAACAGCATCCACACGAGAAGCAGATGAAAAATCGTAAAATAAACCGTATTGAAACTGTCTGAATGCGTTGAATCAAACTTTTTAGTACGATTCAACGTTAACAGGTTCACCAGTACTGCACCAAACTCGGTGATATTTTTCCCATTCGGAATCAGTTTTTTATACGGCTTATCAAATCGACTGAAAAAATAAAGATAAGCGATTAATACCGATGTTACATCAAAAATAATCGCGATCATAAAGTGCCCGTAACGATTCCATGCCATCACATATTTATCGACCGCACCATCCGCAATAAACGTTTGATAATACGGATGCCCAATATAAAGACCTGTGATGACGGCTCCAACCATACTAAACGCATTCACCCAATGGATAATGCGCATAGCAGGTGTCATACGTTTAACTTGTTTGTACCCCTGTTTCATGATTGGCTCCTTAGATACTGCAAACAGTATCTACTTTGTAAACAGCAAGCTCTTTACCTTTGGTATCGACAACGTGTACCGCACAAGCAATACAAGGGTCAAAACTGTGAATGGTTCGAATAATCTCAAGAGGCTGCTCTGGATTGGCAACTTTGGTTCCGATCAAACTTGCTTCATACGCACCTAAACGCCCTTTGTGGTCACGCGGAGCCGCGTTCCATGTTGATGGGACAACGGCTTGGTAGTTGGCTACTTTTCCATTCTCAATACGAACCCAGTGACCCAGTGCGCCACGAGGAGCTTCTGCCATACCACGACCTTTGGTGCTAACACTCACTGCATCAAAGTCAAACTCAGTCCATGTGCTTTTATCACCAGCCGCAACGTTATGTGCAAGTTCATCGATCCAGTCGATCATCACATCTGACATCAATGATGTCTCAATAGCACGCGCCGCAGTACGTCCAACAGTGCTGAACAACACTGCAATCGGTAGATTCCCGCGTTGTAAAAACTCAGTGACATATTTAGTAATACGTTCATCTTTTCGTGCAACACCAATAACCATACGTGCCAATGGCCCTACTTCAACACGAGTGTCGTTGTAGATCGGTGATTTGATCCAGCTGTATTTTTCTTTGGTTTTGAGATAGGCGATTCCGTCTTCACGTTTATCAAAACCGGTGTATTCAGGAATCGTTTGTCCATCATACGGATGAAGAGGTTTGTCCCCTTTATACCATGAGTGCGTAACGTCCTCAGCGATTTTATCCGGATCAATATCCGCTACTTTGCTGATATCTCCACCATAAACTACTCCGCTTGGGAAGAGAAGTGCAGATTTGTAAAAACCGGTATCATCAAGACGGAAATCACCGTAACTCATATAGTTCAATAAACCGCCGCCTGTTCCGCCAACACCTTTGCCCGCCATAAGCTCAGTAAAGGTAGCTTTTGAATCAGTTGCTTCGCCTGCATACATCGTACCTGCCATATAGACATCCGGAAGATAAGCTTGCTTAATAAATTTACGCCCATCTAAAAGCAATGATTTAAAGAGTGCAAGACGTGCCGGATTTTGGATGTCTTGGACACACGTCACACCACCAACTACGATACTTTGTGGATGAGGATTTTTACCGCCTAAGATTGCTTGCATTTTTGCCATATTACGTTGAATATCCAACGCTTGCAAATAGTGAGCAACACCGATTAGATTTTGTTCAGGAGTCAATTTATAGTGAGGATTGCCCCAATAACCATTTCCGAAAATTCCCAAACGACCTTGTTTTACAAATTTAGCAACACGATCTTGAATCGCTTTAAATTCGCCTTCACCGTCAATAAAAGGTGATTCACCTGCAACCGTAGCCCATTTACGAGCTTCTACTGCTGTTTTTGCAGGATCTGCGGAAAGAGCTGAAACAACATCCACGAAATCAAGCGCATGAAGGTGATAAAAGTGAACCACGTGGTCATGAAGATACAACGCACCTTGAATTAAGTTCCGTACAAGACGTGCATTTTTAGGGATGGTGATTTTGAACGCATCTTCTACTGCTTCGATTGAACGTTGATAGTGGGTACCGGTACACACACCACAAATACGCATTGCCAATAATCCACAGTCACGCGGATCACGTCCTTGTAAAATGGTCTCAATTCCGCGAAACATCGTCGAAGAGCTGTACGCATCTATGATCGTATTATTATCATCAATAACTGCTTCGATACGCAAATGCCCTTCGATACGTGTAATAGGGTCAACTACAATATGCTTACTCATGGCTCTCTCCTGATTTTTCTCGTTTACCGGCTACGGCGCTTGCTGCTGCATGGATCGCAATACCGATTCCCGCTGCAGTTAACATGCCCAAACCAAATTCATCAACGGTTTTTTCAACACCACCGGTAGGTGCTTTGATTTTCGCATTGGCCATAGGGCGCTCGTATGCGTATTTGTCCCAAAAATCGGGCTCTGAACAGCCGATACAACCGCGTCCTACTCCGATTGGCCAGTTGACCGCTTCGTTATAACGTATAATGGAACAGTTGTTAAAGGTCATAGGACCTTTACATCCCATTTTGTAGAGACAGAAATTGTTTTGTGCTCCTTGGTCACCCCATTCTTCTACATATTCACCCGCGTCAAAGTGAGCGCGGCGTTCACAGTTGTCATGGATACGGTATCCGAATGCAAATTTAGGACGAAGAAGTGAATCAAGTTCCGGAACTTGCCCCGTCAAAAGATAATGCAATATTACTCCAACCATATTGGCAGGATTAGCAGGACATGCAGGAATATTAATAAGCGGTTTGTTTTTAATTACGTCCATTACCCCTACTGCACCAGTAGGATTTGGAGAAGCGGCAGGGATACCGCCAAAGGTAGCACAAGCTCCTACGGCAACAACGGCCGCAGCATTTTCGGCACAACGGACAAGATGATCATGGAAGGTTTCACCGGCCGCTCCGATCGTTCCGTACTGGCCATTCATTCCCATCGGAATAGAACCCTCTACAAAAAGAAGATATTTCCCTTTGAAATGTTCCATCGCTTCATCGAGCTGTTTTTCAGCCTGAAAACCGGATGCTGCTTGCAAGGTTTCTGGTATTCCAAAGAAATAATATCAAGTACGATCTCATCGATTTTTGGTCCATCTGAACGTAAAAGCGCTTCAGAATTACCTGCACAGTCTTGAAGTTCAAGCCAAATAACAGGCGCACGATTCATCATCACTGCGGCATCGGCAATAAGAGGAGTAAACATAGGAGGAAGCATCAACATCGCCGTCGTTGCACTCGCCCATTTCATAAATTCCCGTCTATCAATTCCGTTCTCTTCTAAAAGATCCGAGAAATCAAGTCTATTTGCAGGTGCATTTGCACGCAGCTCGTTCAACCGTGCTTCACATCTAACAAACAACTCCTGATAATAGGTATCGCCTTTGTTCGTTTCAATACGTGAGCTTTTCGACGTAAACAGTTTTTTAACCGCTTCTATTCTATCGGACATAATCCTTTCCCCCTTATTAATGAATAATCATTCATATAGTACGGCGGAATAACTTAAACGAATATTTAAAACATAAAATTTATTTGAAATTTTTTATTTCTTGTTTATTTTTAGGACTAAAGTGAGAAGTTAATGGTTCGACAAGCTCACCACGAACAGAGATTATTTAGCGCGTTGTGTACACGCAGAACAAAGATCAAAAAGGTTTCGCTGAAATCGCAGGAGACGAAGGAGCAGTCATCGAATTCGGTCTTGGTGATCTTTTTTCCGTGCAGTTCAACGCCCTCAAATTTTTCGGCGAATACGTCCATGTTGTTGGTAATGGGGGTCATGCGAATACCATTCAAGTATTCTTCTCTAAAATATGTGTTGCTTCACCATTTAAACTTACCTGATTCTTTTTACCCCAATAATCAATTAAGCCTTCATCCCCTTGATTGATTGCCCATTCTCTAAGATCATTTCTTTCGCCTTTATACTCAAAATATGGAACAGCCATTCCACAAACAGTCAGAACCATTTCAAGCCTTACATCGAAAATCTGACGACACCCTGAAAGGTTTGGCAGAAGATTTGATAATTCATCCCATTCTTTGTCATTTTTATGTATTACTTTTGCATTACCTATTAACTTGACAATTAAAGGATCTTTTTCAAAGGAACAAAACATAATTGTCATTCTTTTATTTCTTTGAATATGGGCTGAACTTTCATTTGTACTACCAGTTGCATTTATCCATACAACCCTCTTGTTGTCAATAATTTTAAATGAATCCATACCTTTAGGTGATAAATTAATGAAACTTTCTTCCGTTGCTGTCGCAACAAAGTAGATTTTTTGTTTTTCTATGAAATCTATAATTTCATGGTTTAATTCTTCAAATTTTGTTGCCATATTCTTCTCATTTTAAAAAATATTTATTATTTATAAATCCCTTCGTACTCTTTCGGAACTTTTGAGGTGATTTCACCATCTGGCATTTGGAAATAGGGTACTCCATCGCGACGATATACATTTGGTACACCGTTAGCAAGGCTCCGTTCTTGTGCCTCTTTGATCGCTTTTTTTCCGATTTTTAGGATCATGTCACGGAATTTGTAATTTTCGATGGTCTTCATTGTAGTCCTCCCACAAAAGTATTGTAATACGGTTCATGCAGTACGGTAAGCTCACCATCGGCGAAGTTGGCAACCTCTTCGAACTCATCATCGGCGTTAAAAAAGAGAAACCACCGATCCGCCATTGCTTTGTACTGTTCAAAAAACAGTTTTCTACTTCGGTAATATCGGCGGATTATATCCTCTTTGGGAATATCATGACCGCCGTTATAAACCCGATTTTGAACACGTGCAACATTATCAATGACATCTTCGAGATAGAGATAAAAAATATCGATGAAATAACCGCTTTCTTTGGCTTTTTGGATAATTTTGATCAGATATTTACCGCTCATCGTCGTTTCGAGAATCAAATCTTGTTTTTGGTTGAGCAGTTCTTCGATCCGACGTAGAAAAATTTTCCCCGCATTGAACTTTTCATGATCCATTGCTTCGGGGTTGAGTTCTTTGGCGATTTCATCGGCATTGATAAATTCCAAACCGCTAAATTCTGCATAAGAAAGGGCAAAAGTCGTTTTACCGCTACCGTTTGCACCGGCGATAATCGTTAATCTCACACCTCTATCCTTTAGAATATTTTATAAAAGCATTCTATCTCAAATGTCATTTATTTGATCACTCGTTAATGCGTTGTACACACTGAACAGACATCAAATGATCTAAAAGTAAACGTTGCTGTTTCGATAGAATCAGCTCCTATCATCGCTTTTTGAGCAGGGCCTGGTGTCTGAGGTGAACCGCATGAAAGATTCCACTGTGTCGGTGTTATAAGCGTGTAACTATCGATTATCCCTTTGTTTAGCGTCACTTTATGGATCAATGGACCTCGTGGCGCTTCGACGATGCCAATCCCTTCACCGCTGATAGAAGTGATTTTCTTGTTGGGTTCAATAAATGATGGCTCATCCAGATGCAGAGATTGTAAAAGAGTTTTGCAATGTTCCAAGAGCAGCGCTGTTTCGTAACTTCTTGCCATGATACGTGTATAGGTGCTGTCGCGAAAACTTCGATGAAGATGCTTAATGAACGGGACACCATTGGTAACAGCACGCGCTAATGGACCGGTTTCAAACGCGTTATTTTGATAGAGAGCATTTTTAGCGTAGGTTTTTTCATCCACAGTATAAGGATCTTCCAACATGACCAATTTAGGATTTACTTTTGCTATCCGTCGGTTTATATATTTTGAAGGATTTGAAAATCCATGATTTCCTAACACCATATAGCGATCATACGAAAACCCTTGTTTATGCATTTTGGCAGTACGGAGCATTTTATCAATGTCACGCATATCGCCGCTTACATATGAAAGATCTTTAGCAGAGGATAAATTGAGATAGTCCTCCAGTGAAATACCGGTCAGTTCTTTTTCAAACCATCGAATCAACTCATCCAGAATTCCCATTGCACGTACGGTATCGACATAGGTTGGATCACATGTCACACCACCGGGTATCATGTACGAGGAATGAGGCCATTGTCCAGCGAAAATAGCCAGAACTTTTGTTGCAAGTGATGCCGCATACGCCCCCTTAAGCCGACACGAATCGGCAATTGGACGTTGAAGCAAATGAGACAATTCCGGATAAATCACCATATAAAGCCATTTAAAGTGATTTTGTATCAGCTCCAGCGAGAGGGTCAACTCTCGAATCATTTCAGCTTTAGGGGAAATTTCGAGGGGGAAACCGCTGTTGGCATACACTGATTCGATGGCTCGAACTGCTGCGAACAGATGCGAATGTCCACATATTCCACAGACACGCGGGGTAATGACCAATGCATCCATCGCAGGTTTTAAGTATAAAATCGCCTCCATCCCTCGAAAATGGGGAAAAGCAATCGTTGCGAAAGAGACTTTGTTTTGTTCAAAAGTAAACTGTACCGAGGCTTCCCCTTCGATTCGTTCGATCCATTTACGTGTTATCATCAATCAGCCTCTTCTCTAAGCGCGGTATGTGAAATGATTTTGCAATACCCGCCATGGTTAAATAACTTCGCTTGGAAATCCCTACCGGAACATCCTGAGGAATTGACATATTGGTTTTGGTTTCAAACATATTGGTTCGGGGAAAATCAGGTTCCGTACATCCAAAACATGGCGATCCCGCTCTCGTTTTAGAACTGACATCGTTCCATAATATCTTGTTGCAGGAGGCATGGGTCATAGGTCCCCGACACCCTTGCTTGTAAAACAAACACCCCTCTTTGGTTCCGAAATGATCCGAATCGACTTTCCACTCAAAATATTCATTTCGAGTACACCCATGATGCGCCAAATAGGAATAAAGCTCTTTAGGACGATGTAGCTCATCCACTGCTATGGGTTTGTTATCAGCAATCATACGAAGGGTATATCCCATCCACTCCGGATGCATCGGACAGCCTGAAAGATTAATGAGCTTTGGACTGCTGGCGAAAGGACCTTTTGGCTCTTTTTCATCAAATCCAAGCCCCGTAATATGTTCGGGATCGCTGTGCTTAAACATTCCCCCGAAACTCGCACAGCTTCCGGCGGCGATCACATACTTCGCATGGCTGCCATAATGGCCAACCAATGTTTCCAAACTCGTCCCGACACGCTCCATACGAGGGTCATATGCTCCCTCAAAAATGAGAATATCACATTCATGCACACAGGTCGAAATCTCTTCGAGTGTATAGGTAGAGGGCAAAAGAGAATGGTAGAGAAATTCAAAGGTTTCTAAGACGTAAAGGAGATGAGGGTAATTTAGAAAAGAGTGGGTGTTACCGTTACAAGTCACCCCTTGGAGCCATAAAACTTTTAAGCGTGGTTTCATTGTTTTCGCAGAGCATTGTAGATGTTCTCTGCTATAGCGGTTTCGTATTCATTCAATGGTTTCGTGAGGACCTCTTCTCCATTTAAAAACACCATTCCTCCTAAATAACCCATAAAAAGACCCAATGCGCTAAAGAAATCTTGATCTTTTAACTCTCCGCTTTGCACCCCCTCATCGAAAAAGAGCATCAATTCTGTTACAAAACCGGAGACGCATACCATTCCGGTACACTCTTTTGTAAATATTTCACGATTGGAAAGAAAAACACGTAAAAAATATTCAATGAGCTCAGGGCGCTCACGTGCGATGCTAAAATACATGTGGACAATCATAGTAACTTTTTCTTTTACCGATGCATCCGACATGTTAATTTCTTTTAGTTTCTCACCTAAAATAGTTGAAATGTACAGCATTAACTCTTTTGCCAGTTGATCTTTTGACGAAAAATAATTATAGAAATTTCCGACACTCATCCCCAATTTTAGAGCAATAGCCGGCATCGTTGTCGTATAAAACCCTTCTGTCGAGAAAAGCTTTAATGCTGTTTGCATAATAGACGTTTTACGATCTTCTTTTTTTGTCGTGGCGGGTTTTTCTGGAATATTCTTCATTTTCAATGTCTGCTTTCTATCACATGAATGATCGTTCATTATAATTTCATATCAGATTTAGTAATACAATTTTCAAGGTTATAGCCGTATGGATATTTTAAGCATCACGAACGTTCTTGTACTAGGGAACGACGAAACAGAGGTTTTATCGTTACAGCATTCTCTTGATTCCTATGATTATCAGCTTTTTTTTAGTTCAGCTACAACGAAGAATCTGGAAAACTCACTTAGAGACTACAATCCCGATGTTGTACTGATTCAAATTGATCCACTTTCTCTTAATGAGAGTTTATCGTTAGGACGTTTTTTGGATAAGCAGGGAAAGGTACCTTTTATCTATCTTAGCAGTGGTGGAGATGATGCAACTCTTTTTAAAGCACAAAAGACTCATCCTTATTGCTATCTAGTCCAACCTTTTGAGCCTATTAATTTGCATACGTCTCTTCAATGTGCGTTGCACTGTTTTAAAAAGCATAAAGTTTCTAACAGCATCATGCAGCAGCTTCATTTGGAATATGACGAATTAAAGATGAAAGTTTTTAATTTGCACTCCAACAGTTCTACGGTCGATCTGTGTAATTGTTATCAATTCAAAGTCAAAGACTTTACCCTTTTGTACAAAAATACTGAAATTAAAATGACGAGAAAAGAGCGGGCACTTATGTCTCTTTTAATCGCTCAGGTAGGAAGTATTGTTAACTTTGATCAGATTATCCGCTTTGTGTGGGGAAATGAATATCAGTCGCACAACGATGTACGGACGCTGATGTGGAGACTGAATAAAAAACTACCGATTCCCATCGTTAAAAATGCCATGGGGCTTGGTTACTACATCGAGTCATAGGCTGTTTACATCATACCGTCAACCTTTAATAGTGCATGCCTATTTCGTCATTCCCGTGAAGACGGGCAAAGTGCCCTGTGGGTGAATCTAGCTGGATACCTGCCTTCGCGGGTATGACGAGAGTATATTGAGCTAATAAGATTTGATATAAGAAGGCAAGTGTCCCTGAAGATGAACAACATCTCCAAATACGATTACCGCAGGGCTTTGTGCCCCACTCGCAGCTTCATCAAAATTTTGCAGAGTCGTCACGATCGTCCTTTGATTCGGACGCGATGCATTCGAAACAATAGCGGCGGGTAAATCACCATTGACGCCCAGTGCCAAAGCAGCTTCTTTGATCTCTCTTGCAACACTCAGCCCCATGAGGATAACAGTCGTATGATTGGGCAGTAGCAAGAGCGGAAGCCAGTCATTGTTAAACTTTGAATCTTTTAAATGTGCCGATACCACCGAAAAACTTGCTGCGTATCCTCGTGCGGTCGGTGGAATACCTGCACAGGCGCTCCCTGCCACCGAAGAAGATATTCCGGGAATCACATCGACTTCGTACCCTCGTTCGATCAGATAAAGCGCCTCTTCTGTTCCCCGTCCGAAGATATAGGGATCGCCGCTTTTGAGTCTGGCGACATCCAAACCTTGGTTGGCATATGTGGCAATCAACGCATTGATCTCTTCTTGGGAGATACTGTGACAGCTTTTTACTTTTCCCACGTAAATTTTATGACTCTTTTCTGGAATCAATTGTAAAATCTCTGCACTGATAAGATGATCATACAAGATAACCGATGCTTCGGTAATAATCCTTGCAGCTTTGAGTGTCAGCAGTTCGACGTCGCCTAGTCCGCAGCCTACAAGATATACTTTTCCTTTTTTATGTGTAACTTCATCAGCAGACTCGTCTACTAACGTTTTGTCATTTATTTTCATTCGAGCCTCCTTGTTAATTTTTTAATTGCAGCGATTAAGGCATCTACATCCTCAATCGTCTGTGAATAATGGATAGTGATACGAAGCCAACCCGGTTTAAAAGCCAGCAACTCATCATCACCCAACCCTAATAGGTCGTGTCCATAAGGTCCCGCACACGAACACCCAGCGCGTGTTTGAAATCCCTCTTCATCCGATAAGAACGCGCACAATACGTAAGGGTCAACATTATGAATATTAAACGATACGATACCGATATTTTCTGCATTTCGACATCCATAACACTCAGATCCCGGAATCGTTCGAAGCTCTTTTACGAGATGTGAATACAATATTTTTTTAGTCGATGCGATCCATTCAAATCCCAATTCATTACGCAGCTGATACGCCAATGCAGCACGAATCAATTGTAAAATCCCAGGGGTTCCAGCATCCTCACGGTCCTCGATTTCATCGACAAATGTATGGCTCTTACGGCTTACATAGCTTACCGTTCCTCCCCCTGCAAACGTAGGAGAATTCTCTGCGTCAAACAGATTTTTTCGAATAGCAAGCAATCCACATGATCCAGGGCCGCCTAGAAGTTTATGTGGTGAAAAGACCATCGCATCATACAGTTCGCACGGTATATTTCTATACGGTGACGATGCGGCGGCGTCAAAACAAACCGTTGCTCCGTAACGTCGTAACAATGCCGAAATTTCTGTATATGGCGTAATCGTTCCCGTCACATTTGAGGCGATGCAAAACGTACCGATGATTTCACGATCTTTATTGGCTCGTAATATCCATTCTAATTCTTCTAAATCCACCAATCCATTCTCGTTCAGACCAATACGTACCGTTTCACACAAGGCTTCGCGATAACTGATTTCATTGGAATGATGTTCATACGGTCCTACGATGACTAGCGGTAACTTCGCCGTATCTAACCCAAGATAACGTGCCCGTGTTGCAGGAGGAATATACAATCCCAAAATTTCTTGCAACCGCTTTACCGCAGCCGTCGCACCGCAACCACTAGGAATAATAGCGAATCCGTCATCCAATTCTAACAGCGTTTTCAAATGTTCGCGTGCCTGACGGTAATAACTGTCCGTTTTGGCCGCCATTGACGCCTCTTTGGAATGGGTGTTTGCATACGTTTCAAGGACTTCGCGAATACGCTCTTCGATAGGCTCGTATGCTAGACCCGACGCCGTATAATCAAAATAATGTTTTTTATGTGTCCCAATCGTCTTGCCGATTATCTGGGAATATTTGTCGCCGGCCTCAAGAAGCGGTCGGAATAGTTGGCTCATGACGATACTTCTCCAATAAAAAATTTCCAAAATCACGGCTTTGACTGGACTCATACTCCTGAATCAAGGATTCAATCAGAGGTGCGACCTCCTCCGAAGTGACCTTGACACCGGTTTTCACGGCAAAACGGCTTTGTTCTCCTTCGAGATGCCCTCCGACGATCAGATCAAACCCTTTGAATTTTTCTTCATCACGTTTGACAATCGATCCGACAAATCCGAGATCGACGATGTGCGGATGGGCACAGGCATTGGGACATCCGTTAATACTAATACTGACAGGCTCGTTAAAACCTTTAAATCGACTTTTCAAATGCGCCACAACCTCAATCGCAAGATTTTTGGTTTCACTCACCGCAAACTTACAAAAATTTAGTCCCGTACAAGCCAGAGTCCGTGCTTCAAAAACCGACGGATTTGCCTCCAATCCCAATGCTGCTTCCAGTGTCTCCGTAAAGGCTTTGGTCGCCTCTGCTGGAACTCCTTGCACAACAATGTTTTGCGTCGTTGTCAGTGAAATTCCCTCTGCACCGTAAAATTCGAGGATATTCCCCAATGAAAGTAATTTTTCACCGCCGATACATCCGCTGGTAATCGCATATCCGATAGTGTTGTATCCCTCTTTTGTACTCTCAAATATTCCAAAATGACTCCGACGAGGATACGGGGTAAACGCTGTATTGTCATATACATCGAACGTCACGCCCGAATCTTTTTCAAGTTCGTTCACAAAACGCTCAACACCCCAATCCTCTATCAGATGTCCTAATCGTGCTTTTAATCGGTTATCACGTCGTCCATAATCACGGTAAATTTTAGCCACCGACTGGGCGATTGCAACTACATCTTTACGCTGAATATATCCGATATGATCCGCGATACGGCGATTGCTTGCCTGCCCGCCTCCGACGCTGATACTGAATGCAATCTCACCATTTTGGCGTTTAACCGCCGTAAAGGTCAAATCTTGAACTTCATGCGAAAGACAATGCTTACTGCACCCGCTCACCCCAACCTTGAACTTTCGAGGAAGATTGGAAAACGCTCTATTCTCTCGGTACAAATCATTCAATGCATCGACCAGATCACGGACATCATCGACTTGATCTTTATCAATACCGTTTACCGGACAGCAGACGATATTACGCGGACAATCTCCTGCGGCCTCGATGGTACTAAGTCCAACGGCAGCCAAGCGGGCGAAAATTTGTGGAAGATCCGTCACTTTGATCCAGTGAAATTGGATGTCTTGGCGTGTTGTCAAATCCGCCGTATCCCGTGCCAACTCTTTGGATATTTTCCCGATCTCTGCTAACTGCTCGCGATTGAGATAGCCACCTTCTACTTTAATACGAAGCATAAAATAAAGAGTCTCATCTTCAGGACCTTGAAGGTTTTTATTCTGCGTATACAAACCATACCATTTAAAACGGTCAATATCGTCTGGGTCGATTGTCTCCCCGTTTTGGGCATAACGGGCAATATCGTCCAAAACATCCAATCCATCTTTTTCGCTTTTGATTCGCTCAACACGCTGGGCTTTTGTTTCTGAAGCCATTCGTTACTCCTTATGTAACTATTTGTGCATTCCAATGAGGGAAATGACGTCGAACAAGGGCGTTGAATTCTACCTCGAACTCGGACGCTCCACCTACTTTTTTAGCCTCTTTTTGGGTACTGCCGGTAATCATTCCCGCAGCAACCGTATTGTTGGTAATTTTGTCAATCAGGATAAATCCTCCCGTTTGACGATTTTCTTCATACGTATCAAATACCAAAGATGAGCCCAACACTAAACGAACTGAACCAATGTCATTGAGTCCAAATTCATGAGCAACATGTCGGACCTGCGTATTGACATCGACACGATAATCAATCCCCTCACCTGCAGCGGAGGTAACCGTTGAGCCTCTTTTAAACAGATAGCTTTTCCCTAAATGAAAAGGCTCTTCATCCATCCAAACGAGATTTGCCGTAATTGCATCCGAGACACTGATTGGTTCACCCGTTTTGATGATTATATTTCCACGGCTGATGTCGATCTCTTCATTCAGGGTCAACGTTATCGCTTGCGCAGTGGACGCTGATTCCAAATCACCGTCATACGTCACAATCGCTTTGATCGTAGCATTTTTCCCCGATGGCAATACCGTTATACTCTCACCGACACCGATACTTCCCGAAGCAATCGTCCCGGCAAATCCTCGAAAATCAAGATTAGGACGGTTGACATACTGTACTGCCATTCGAAACGGTGCATCCGGCGATGGTGCAGACAAAGGAACCTCTTCTAAAAGCTCTATTAATGTCTTACCCTCATACCAAGGGGTATGAACACTGCGTGTAACAACGTTATCCCCCTCCAGCGCAGACATCGGTACCGAATAAATTTTCTCTATCCCAAGTTCTTTTGCAAATGCACGATACTGTGTATCAATTTTCTCAAACACATCCCGATCATACTTCAAAAGATCCATTTTGTTAATCGCGACAACAACATTGCGAATCCCCAAAAGACGAACAATAAACGAGTGGCGGCGCGTTTGCGTCACAATCCCGTATCGGGCATCGATCAAGATTATCGCCAAATCTGCCGTCGAGGCTCCCGTCGCCATGTTGCGCGTATACTGCTCATGCCCAGGGGTATCCGCAATGATGAATTTGCGCTTATCGGTCGAAAAATAACGATACGCTACGTCGATCGTAATCCCTTGTTCCCGTTCGCTTTGCAACCCGTCCACGAGGAGTGCCAGATCGATTCTATCACCCGTCGTCCCCGATTTTTTACTGTCATTTTTAATGCTTTCGAGCTGATCCTCGAAAATCATTTTGGAATCGTGCAAAAGTCTCCCGATTAAGGTGCTTTTACCATCATCGACACTGCCGCACGTTATAAAACGCAACAGCTCTTTGTGTTCGTGTTCTTGCAGATAGCTTTGAATATTTGAAGCTATCAAATCCGACTGATGTGCCATTAAAAATATCCTTCAATTTTTTTCTTCTCCATAGAGCCTGCTTGATCGGCATCGATCAAACGACCTTGTCTCTCGCTCGTTTTGGTCAACAGCATCTCTTGAATAATGTCAGGAAGCGTCACTGCATCACTTGCAACTGCACCCGTCAACGGATAACATCCCAGCGTTCGAAAACGGACATTCTCGATAACAGGGATCTCGCCCTCTTCCAGAGGAAACCGTTCGTCATCCACCATTATTTTAACCCCGTCACGTTCGACCACAGGTCTCGGCGCAGCAAAATAAAGAGGAACAAGAGGGATCCCTTCGAGATAAATGTATTGCCAAATATCAAGCTCTGTCCAGTTGGACAACGGAAACACCCGTATACTCTCCCCTTTATGAATCCGCCCATTGTAAATATTCCACAATTCGGGACGCTGTTTCTTAGGATCCACGATGGTTTTTGTCACGGAACGAATAAATCCGCTCTTTGGCACGACTTTTTTCTTCATCCCGTCGCGCTCCACCGAAAACAGCATCAAATTTATGCTCATTCAACGCCTGTTTAAGCCCCTCTGTTTTCATGATATCCGTGTAAACAGAACTCCCGTGTGTAAACGGGGTAACCCCTTTGGCAACTCCCTCAGGATTCACATGCGTCAACAGCGTCAACCCGAGTTCTTCGATACGTCGATCACGAAACTCGATCATCTCTTTAAATTTCCATGTCGTATCAACGTGCAAAAGTGGAAACGGTAACTTTGAAGGATAAAATGCCTTCAATGCCAAATGAAGCATCACAGAGGAATCTTTCCCGATAGAATAAAGCATCGCCGGATTTTCAAATTCAGCAATGACTTCACGCATAATATGGATCGATTCCGCTTCCAATACTTTAAGATGGGTCAGTCGTTCTTCAGTCATAGTATTTCCTTATATAAACGCCAAAGGAATAAAATCCCTTTAGCTACGCTAGCCGCTTGGGCTACTAAAGCTTGCCTCATTACGAGGCAGATTTTTTTATTAATATTCATACAAATAAGGCCCAGTCGGCCAAGTCCTCACGTTGCGACGCACAGTCGTCTCCGCATATTTGACGCAAAATCGCCAATAAAACAGTCATAATCAGCCTCCGTTTCGGTGCAATCCGCACTCTTTATGTTCAGGGTTTTCCCACCACCATCGCCCGGCACGTATATCTTCTCCCTCTTTTACTGCGCGCGTACATGGGGCACAGCCGATACTCGGATACCCAAGATCATGCAATGCGTTATAAGGGAGCTTATTTTCTTTGATAGCGTTCCAAACGTCTTCTTCGCTCCACTCGATTAACAAATTGAGTTTAATCAATCCGTTTACTTGATCCCATTGCACCAGCCGCATCGTTTCACGCGTCGGAGACTGAGCACGTCGCAATCCGGTTATCCAGACATCCAATCCTTTTAATGCCCTTTGCAGCGGAGCGATTTTACGGACATGGCAGCACATTTTTCTATTTTCAATACTCTCACGAAATCCATTGATCCCTTGACGCTGATAAAGAATTTCAATATCCGCAGTATTGGGAAAATAGACATCAATCTTGATGCCATATTTTTTATTTGTCTGATCCATCACGGTATACGTCTCTTCGGGTAATCGTCCCGTATCAAGGGTAAAAATTTTAGCCTTTGGATTTTGTCGCAGCAGCAAATCGGTCAGGACCTGATCTTCCGCTCCAAAGCTCGTAGCTAAAGCGATCTTCTCTTTATAGGTTTGGGTAAAATATTCCAATATTTTCTCAATCGGTTCATTTTCAAACTCTCTGTTCAATACCTCAATCGTATGTTTCATCGTCACTCCTAAATTTGATAGTCGTTTTTGACCACCTTTATTCGTCCAAAATTTGTTTTCTCCCAAGCCCGCTCATGAAAATAATATAAAACCATCTTCGTAAAAACTTCAATCGATCCGATGGACAATGCCCAAATCAAATTGCCCGTAATAAAAAAAGCAATAACCATCGTATCAATCGTCCCTACCGTTCTCCAGGAGACGGCTTTGAGTACACTGCGATAATGTTTGTCTCTCATCTCAATGACTCTCCACTGGAAACTCGTAAAGCTCCGTACTCAAATACCGCTCACCGGTATCGCACAAAATCGTTACGATTGTTTTCCCTTTATTCTCAGGGCGAGCCGCGATTTTCCGTGCAGCGGCGACATTGGCACCTGAGGAAATTCCCACCAGAAGCCCCTCTTTTTTTGCTATTTCTCTCGAAGTCTCAAAAGCTTCCTCATTCGTGATCCGAATAATTTCATCATAAACTTTCGTATTGAGCACTTGCGGAATAAATCCGGCTCCGATTCCTTGAATTTTGTGCGCTCCGGCTGGCTCTCCCGACAAAACGGGTGATGTATCCGGTTCTACGGCGATCACTTGAATATCAGGGTTATAGCGTTTTAACACTTCCCCCACTCCTGTAATCGTTCCGCCAGTACCGACAGCAGCGACAAAAATATCTACTTTACCGTCTGTATCACTCCATATCTCTTCTGCCGTTGTTACTCTATGAATTTCGGAGTTATCCGGATTGTTAAACTGCTGTAACAAAACAGCATTTGGCACAGTTTGTGAGAGTTCCAATGCTTTTGCAACTGCTCCCCCCATCCCCTTTGCAGGTTCAGTCAAAACGATTTGAGCCCCCAACGCCACTAAAAGCCGTCTACGTTCAAGACTCATGGAACTGGGCATTGTAAGAATCAATTTCAATCCAAGGTTTGCCGCCACACTCGCAAGAGCTATCCCGGTATTTCCACTCGTAGGTTCGACGATAACACTCTCCTGTGTAATCTCACCTCGCGCTATTGCTTTGAGAATCATGTTGCTTCCGATTCGATCTTTAACCGATCCGGACGGGTTCATAAATTCGCATTTACCTAACAGTATGGTTTCATTTTCTTCAAATTTCAGTTTCACCAATGGTGTATTACCGATTAACTCTGTAATATTGGCCGCTATTTTCATTGTTCCCTCCTTCTTTAGTAAAGACTCCTCGTGATGTAACTCACACCTAAAATCGCTTGATTAAAACAACATAACTGAACGTTCATTCAGTAATATTTGATGGCATTCTAACGAAAGTATTTTTTATTGTCTAGTAAACATAGTGTTTTACTAAGGTATAGTTTCTTTGAATACATGATTCTACTATTTCAAAAGCAAAATACGCTACACTTCCTGTATCTATTAGTTATAAAGTGTTCATAATGAATAATACCCTTAGCCTTGCTCGTCAACCCATCATGAATCGTGACGAGCAAATAGTCGGATATGAATTTTTTTATCGCGATGAAGAAGGAAAATGCAGCATCGATGACCCAAGACATGCTACAAGCTCAGTATTGGTCAATCTTCTTAATCAAATCGGGACAACTGCAAGTTTTGGGGATTCTCTGGCGTTTATCAACACCGATGGACCACTACTGTTAACCGACATTATTCGCACCCTTCCTAAAGAAAAATTTGTTTTTGAACTCTCCGAAACCATGA
>JAPLGN010000014.1 GCA_026390135.1 Campylobacterales bacterium
TTTGCCGTAGGTGTCGGAGAAAAAAGTGAACTTGACCGAACATCTCATGTAAACGCAGGAGACATTCTTATCGCACTTCCTAGCTCAGGACTTCATTCCAACGGTTTTTCATTAGCACGTAAAGTGTTGTTTGAAAAAATGGGAATGAAATTTGAGGATGATTTCAACGGAAAACCTCTTATTGATACACTACTCACGCCTACGCGTATCTACGTTAAAACTTTTAAAGCGCTCAAAGATAAAATTCAAGCACTCGCTCACATCACCGGTGGGGGAATTGTTGAAAACCTTCCACGGATTCTTCCAGAGGAGATGCGTGCGGTTATTACCGAATCGTCTATTCGCGTATTGCCGATTTTTGAACTTATCGGTCAACATGTAGAGCGTAGTGAAATGTTCCGCGCATTCAATATGGGTGTCGGGATGATTCTCGTTGTCAAATCAGAAAATGTAGATGATGTTTTAAGCGCAACCGATGGATACGTTATCGGACATCTTGAAGCTGGTGTTAAAGAAGCAATACTGGTATAATCATCATGTAAACTCCATTTTAAAAGGATGTAATCATGATCGGTAAAATTCTCGCGGGCGTAGTGGTGGCCGCTGTAGCCATACAGTTCGTCCCTTATGGCAAAAATCACATTAATCCTCCCATTATCAGCGAACCAAAATGGGATTCCCCTCGAACAAAAGAACTTTTCAATAATGCCTGCGCCAACTGCCATTCCCATGAAACCAAGTACCCTTGGTATAGCAATGTTGCCCCTGTTTCATGGCTTCTTCAGCGCGATATAGACGAAGGCCGTGAACACTTCAACGTTTCAGTATGGGGTGCGCAGAAAAAGAATAAGGGTAAAGATGCCGCAAAAGAAGTACGAGAAGGGGAAATGCCACCATGGTTTTATCTTCCTACTCACCCAGAAGCCAAGCTTACGGATACTCAGAAACAAGAACTTATAAGTGGTTTGGAAAAAACATTTGGGAAAGAAAAAGTGGAAGAAGAAAAATAATTAAATCTTCACTTCTTTTAAGTAGAGAAGAGGTTTAATCCTCTTCTTTTTTATCCTTGTCATCTTCTAATAAATCTTCTCTAGGGAAGGTAAACGTTGACTGACGTACAACCATTACCTTCATTTTATCATCCATAGCATACGCTTTAATCGTAATAGGAATAACGGTATCTTTACGATCATCTTTGACAAGCATCTCATCTGCATACAAAACAATCACTTTTTTCTTGACAACACCCGGCTTAACTTTAAACGGCTCAGTAGGTGTCCCTATTTTTATTTTGCCTTCCATACCTTTGGGGGCAATAACATCAAAGTAATAACTATGCTCCTCATTGAGCGTATTTTGCAACAAGAACGTATAGGCGTTATCAACTCGTACTTTCCCTTCATCCGTATGATTGATCGAATAAAGGCGATTTTCTTTGTTAATATTAAGGAGCATATACTCTTTTTTACTTCCCATCATCCCCAAAATAATACTGACAATAATCAAAATACCAATGTAACCCAAAATTTTAGGACGGAAATAGTGTGTTTTCCCCTTCATAAAGAGAGTTTCTTTTTCACTCGACCATTCAATCAAACTTGGTTTTCCAAGCTTGCCCATGACTTCCGTACACGCATCGACACACTCAAGACAGTTGATACACTCAAGTTGTAGTCCTTTACGGATGTCAATGTGAGTAGGACATACCGTTACACAGCTCTCACAGGTAGTACACTCTGCCTTCGCATTCACACTCAATAAATCTTTTTGCTTAGTATACAACTTCTCTTTTTGCTCATTATAAATCTCACCGCCGCGATTAGGGTTATAAATTGCCATGATAGTATCATCATCATAGAGAACCGATTGAATACGTGAATAAGGACATACGTAAACACAAAAATTTTCTTGCAAGAAAATGACATCATAAACCAAGAAAGCAACAATACCGAGGATTGCACCTATAAGAACGAGATGCTCATTAGGATTTTGGATGTACGCCAAGAAATCTTCAGGAGGGACAAAATACCACATCAAATCCGCCGCAGCAATAAACGCCAATCCCGTCCAAATTAAAATTGCCACCAAACGCTTGATTTTATTCTCTGTCTTTGAATAATCAGGCTCTTGCTGCTTATTTTTAATCCGCTTGCGAAGCCCAAGGAGTTTTGTCTCGATCAAATCACGGTAAACAACCCTAAAAATAGTTTGAGGACATATCCATCCGCAGAAGACACGACCACCCAAGACGGTAATACCAAAAACGCCTATAAACAAGAGCATTAATAGAAATGGCATCAAATAAAGTTCTTGCATATCAAACTGAATAAACATCAGGTGGAGTTTTAACTTATCAAAACTCAACAAGAAGAGATGATTTCCATCAATGCGTATCCATGGAATAATCAAGGACAAAATGGTCACAAATCCATAAAACCAATACCGCTTAATTCTCCATGGAACCCACTTGCTCAAATAAGCTTTTCCCGTAAGGGATACTTCTTCTGTACTCATTCACTCTCCTTTTTGATTGGTTCAATGCTTGGGCATTGAATGGTTTCGATCATAATCGCTCGGGCATCTGACTCGTTATTCGAAAGAACAACCCCTTGAACCAAGGCTTTTAACTCTCGCGATTCGACATAATCTTTTAATGAGCTGCGACTCACTTTCATTTGACGCGCTATTTCACTGACGCTATTGCCCTGTTTTAGCAGGGAAATAATTTGATCTAACTTTAAATCAAATTTTGATACTGATTTAGACCCACGTGGTCGACCAATACCTTTTTTATCATCATTTTGAACCATTTGACGAAGCTGATCAATAAGTCCTAAAACGACCATTATATCACTCTGTGCGTTGATTATAATCCCTTGTTTTACACAATGAATTGTATTGGCATTTTTTAGAAGACAACTCATTACCTGCACCACATCTTCGATATTAACACTCAGTACCCAGACGTCATAGATCAATAAAGTGTCTGCCCTTAATGAACGAAAGAGCTCCACTACATTATTTCGTTCACTTATCCGTTTATTTTGGGAAATCTGGTCAATCAACTCTCTATCAATGGGGAGTTTCATTTGATCGCTATAAGCATTAATCAATTTTAATTGCTCATAAACGTTATCAAAATCTTTATCAGGACGAATATAGCTCACAGTCATTGCGGTTAAATTCCTCTCAAAGTTGAATTTAATCGTCATAATAACCTATTTCGACGACTTAAGTCAATAAAGAATCTATTTATTTCGTCACAATCGTATCACTCATGATGACAACTTCACATTGTAACTCGATTGCGAACTGTTCAAATACCTTGTTCTGGGCTTCTTTTATCAGAAAAAGGGCATCCGTATACTCTCCACCACCATAATTGACGAGAAAATTAGCATGAACGTCACTAAATGCCATTGCGCCTACTTGTTTTCCTTTTAATCCGACTGCTTCAATAAGCCGTCCCGCATAATCATTTGGAGGATTTTTAAAACAACTCCCTGCACTAGGAACATTTGGCTGATTGGAGCGCATTTGAGCAAACATCTCAAGCTGTTCGAATGAAAATCCTGATTTAAGCTCAAATACTGCCTCAAAGATCACCTCACTTATCGACGTTTTACGATAACCATGCTCAATTTGCTCTTTAGGAATCCAGCCAGCTGACGTGCGCACAGCGATAAGATAATTAAATATTTCATACTCTTTAAGACCTGCATTCATTTTAATCATCCCCCCTAATGTCCCTGGAAGCTTAGAAAGATATTCAAAATTAGCAATATTATTTTTTTTACAAAATGACACGACTCGCCCCCCAGGAGTAGCCGCACCTATATTCAGATGATTACCATCTATTCGGATAAAATCATATTGTTTTGAAAGGATCATCAGCGGTGGTGGAGTGGGAGAAACGAGTAAGTTGTTTGCACTTCCAACAATGACATGCCCTGAGGGAACAACATCATTTTCAATAAGCATTACATCGACAATCGGACCGATGCGTATGGAACTGAATTTTGAAAAATCAATTACTTTGGACTTCATTGCATAAAAGTCGGAATCATATTAAACATCCGAATGGTGAAGTCTTGCATCTCATTCATCATCCATGGCATTGTCAAAATGATAACTATAATAATTCCTACAATCTTAGGAATAAAACTCAACGTCATCTCATTAATTTGAGTAGTGGCTTGGAAGATACTCACGGCAAGTCCCAAAAACATCCCTACAAGCAATGCAGGCAGTGATAAAATTAACGCAACTTTAAAGGTTTCAATTCCCAAACCAACAAGTTCTTCTTGCATCATGTTAGCTGTTCCTCAATGATGTATATTCTTGTGGGATACAAAAATCTCGTGCATCCATTTTTTGATCAAAAAAGTTGTGTTTATTTCCTATCTCAAAGAGCTTGTTAATCGCTTCAAATTGTATATCGCTTAGACTAATGGATTCATCATTCGCATACAATTCAAGATATTTTTCCAATGTTGCTGCATCAATGCGCACCAAAGATCGCTCAATAAGCATCTTTGAAAGGAGCTCTTTGTGATCTCGTGCTACTTGCACCGCTTTAGTGAGAAGATTTTCATACGAAATAGCCGAGCTAAGCGGCAGTGAACGTCGAATAGCCATCCCACCCAACGGCAACGGAAGAGAACCACCGCTTAACTCACACCATATATCCCATAATTCTCTCTCGACAACCAAAGAATCATCGTATCCTAAAATACTTTCATGAATCAACACGCCGGCATCGACCGTACCATCTATTACAGCTTGCTCAATATCAAGAAAATTCATATACATGATCTTAGCATCAGGATACGCTACACGAAAAAGAAGTGCATTGGTCGTATATTTTCCACTGAGCGCTACTTTGAATTTACGTTTTAGT
Organism: Campylobacterales bacterium; assembly: GCA_026390135.1. GTDB lineage: Bacteria > Campylobacterota > Campylobacteria > Campylobacterales > Sulfurimonadaceae > Sulfuricurvum. Next base: position 4,901 of record JAPLGN010000014.1, read on the forward strand.
ATGGTATCACGTTTGCGAATAAGCTTGGGGCCGTACCCGCTTCCAAAACTTACCGCGGTACGAAGAAGCGCGTATTCTTGGGCAATATGGGGATACAAACCAAAGCTGATAGCGCTTATATCATATGTCCCTTTGAGGGCTTCCACGTTGAGTGTTTCGATATCAAGTGCTATATTTTCAAAAACGGTATTGTCACGACCTACCCATCCAAACTTAATGGCATAATACATGAAGATATCATCCGCATCAGGAGAGTGAGCAATTACCATTTTTTTCACTAAAAATACCTCTAAGTTTACAAATCTATGTAAATTTTAACGAAATAACGCTAAAATATCTCTATAAATATTCGAATGAATATATTGTATTGCAATTTGTCATATTTTTAACAAATACTTTCAATTTGTCATATTATTGTCTAACTTTATATTTTACCCTTTCAGGAGAACACGACAATGATGGATCCAAACAAACTAAAATCACTCGAATTAGCTATGAAGCAAATCGATAAAACATTTGGTAAAGGGACGCTTATGCGTCTTGGAGACAAGGTAATTGAACCAATAGGATCTATTAGCACTGGCTCACTTGGGCTTGACTTGGCATTAGGAATCGGTGGAATACCTGAAGGTCGTGTGGTTGAGATTTATGGACCTGAAAGTTCAGGTAAAACAACACTCACTCTTCATATCATTGCCGAATCTCAGAGAAAAGGCGGTGTGTGTGCTTTTATTGATGCAGAGCACGCCTTGGACGTTGGATACGCTAAAAATCTGGGAGTTGATGTTGAGAACCTTCTCATCTCTCAGCCTGACTACGGTGAGCAAGCACTCGACATCGTTGAAACCATTGCTCGCAGCGGTGCTGTCGATTTGATCGTTATCGATTCTGTTGCAGCGCTGACTCCAAAAGTGGAAATCGAAGGAGAGATGGGTGATCAACAAGTAGGTGTACAAGCACGTCTAATGTCAAAAGCATTACGTAAACTTACCGGCGTTTTACACAAGATGAACTGTACTATTATCTTCATCAACCAAATTCGAATGAAGATTGGAACCATGGGATACGGCTCACCTGAAACAACTACTGGTGGAAATGCTCTGAAATTTTACGCATCCGTCCGTATAGATATTCGTAAAATTGCAACCTTGAAACAAGGTGAAAGCCAAATTGGTAATCGTGTTAAAGCCAAAGTTATTAAAAATAAAGTGGCTCCACCGTTTCGTCAAGCAGAATTTGACATTATGTTTGGAGAAGGAATTTCTAAAGAGGGCGAACTTGTTGATTACGGCGTCAAACTCGATATAATAGACAAAAGCGGAGCATGGTTCAGCTTTGAAGATACGAAACTCGGTCAAGGTCGTGAAAACGTTAAGCAAAAGTTCAAAGATGAACCTGAGTTAGCGAAAAAAATCGAAGAAAAAATTAAAGCCGCAATGGGTGTTAACAACATCATGATTATGGGTGAATCTGAAATGAATGAGGTGGATGAATGATTTTTATTGATGAAGTAAGTGCTATTGAAGTAATGGATTCTCGTGGCAATCCAACCGTAAAAGCAACAGTACAGTTAAGTGATGGAACACGCGAAAGCGCAATCGTACCAAGTGGAGCAAGTACAGGCAAACGTGAAGCACTGGAACTACGAGATGGCGATAGCCGCTATCTGGGTAAAGGTGTACTCAAAGCAGTAGCTCACGTGAACAATGAAATCGCAGACGCTATTATGGGTCTTAGTCCCTACAATCAAGCAATGGTAGATGCCGTAATGAAAGAGATTGATGGCACCGAAAACTACGGTAACCTTGGTGCAAATGCAGTTTTGGGTGTCTCTATGGCCGTTGCTCGTGCTGCGGCTAAAAGTTTAAACATCCCTTTGTATCGCTATCTTGGTGGTGCGAATGCAATGGTTATCCCTGTTCCAATGCTTAATATCATCAATGGTGGAAGCCATGCAGATAACAGTGTAGATTTTCAAGAATACATGATCATGCCGATTGGTTTTGAAGATTTCAGCGAAGGGCTACGCGCATCCGCTGAAGTGTATCATACCCTCAAAAAAATTCTCAAAGATCGTGGCGCTAATACAGCACTGGGTGATGAGGGCGGATTTGCGCCGGATTTAAGCTCAAATGAAGAGCCTATTCAAGTCCTTATGGAAGCAATAGAAAAAGCTGGCTACAAAGCAGGATCTCAAATAGCAATCGCGCTCGATGTAGCTGCCTCTGAGCTTGTAACCCAAGGTGGTTATAAACTTGATTCAGAAAACAGAACAGTGACGTCGGCTGAGCTGGTCGATTACTATGTTGATCTTTGCTCTAAATATCCTATCGTATCCATTGAAGATGGTTTGAGTGAAGACGATTGGGCCGGATGGAAAATTCTGACTGAAAAACTTGGTTCGAAAATTCAGCTCGTTGGAGATGATTTATTTGTAACCAATGCCAATATTTTGGCAGAAGGAATTGAAAAAGGGATTGCCAATTCAATTCTTATAAAACCCAACCAAATTGGTTCCGTTTCTGAGACAATGCTAACTGTTCGTTTGGCTCAACGTAATGGCTATAAATGTGTTATGTCTCACCGTTCAGGCGAAAGTGAAGACGCATTTATTGCTGACTTTGCCGTTGCACTTAACTGCGGTGAGATCAAAACTGGTTCTACTGCACGAGGAGAACGTACCGCTAAATACAATCGTTTACTCGAAATCGAAAACGAAGTTATGTACGGTGAATACCTCGGGAGTGCATTGTTTAAATAATGAACTATCAAGAGCATAACCAAATACTCGACTCAAGCATCTCCAAACAGAGTTTTAGCGAGCGTCGTTTTGGGCTCTCAACTCCAAAATTTTTCCTTGTAATCGGATTAATTATAGCGATATTATTCTACCTTAGTGTTCTTGTTTTTGGAAATAACTCTATTTTAGTTTTAATCAATCTCGAAGAGTATCAAACCTTTCTCACTGAAGATATTGAACGTCTAAAAAGTGAAAATGCCTCATTACAAAAGCAATATTTTGAACTAAAAGAATTGGATGCAGATTCCGCATCAACACAACGAGGTGAGCAGCCATGAAAAAAATACTTCTTCTCTCATCTCTTTTAATTACAACCCTCTTTTCACGAGAAAATCCTTTTTTCTCTCTTTCAGAAGGGGCTGATCTTCCCGTATCATCTGAAATAAATGATCATAAGCCAGCACTTACCTCAATGACCTATAATTTTCCCAACAATTCACGCCTCCTCAAAGACGTAAGCTTTACTCTTCAAAATCTTGATGGAAGCTTCGAAACTCGAAAACTTGAAATTGATCAAAGTATTGACTGGCGATCCCCCCTCATTCTCTCACAATCAAATTCCCGCATACATCCGTCAACAACTGAAGGAAAAACTTCTTCTTCAAATATCAGTTTTATGCAATTTATTGGTTCTGGTAATCGAATGTCAATTATTGCAAAAGAGCCAATGTTGCGCCACTTTACGCTCTGTGATCCAGATAGTATTGTTGTAGATTTTAAACATAATGGGGTATTTGAGTTATATCAAAAAGAACTATCTTCGCTTCCCTATACAAAAGTAAAAGTAACCAATCATGGCAGTTTTGCTCGAGTAATTCTTACCCTTGATGGACCTCATATATGCAACGTTTCTAAAACAGACCAAGGCGCTAGTGTTATTTGTAAATAATAGAAAAGTCAATGATTAAGTAAAGAGGATAGAGCTGGATTCCCGTTTCCACGGGAATGACGAGTAGAAAATGATTATGCTACAGCAGCCAAAGCAGCGTCGTAGTTAGGCTCTTCAGTGATTTCAGGAACGATCTCTTTATAAGTAACAATACCGTCAGCATCAACAGCGAAGATTGCGCGGCAAGTTACACCTGCAAGAACTGAACCACCAAGCAATACACCATAAGCATTTGCAAATTCTTTGTTACGGAAGTCAGAACATACAGTTAAGTTATCGATACCTTCAGCTTGGCAAAAACGGCCAGCAGCGAATGGAAGGTCAAGAGATACGATAGTTACAGTAACATCCGATAGACCTGCCGCTTTTGCATTGAAGTTACGAGTTTCAGTAGCACATACACCTGTATCCAAAGAAGGAACAACAATAATAAGTTGTTTTTTGCCAGTTGCGCCACCTACAACAACGTCACCAAGTCCTGCTGAGTTTACTACAGTAATTGCTGGTGCTTTATCGCCAACGTTAATAGTGTTTCCTAAAAGTTCTACGTCTGTACCTTTGAATTTTGTTGTTGCCATTTTGGGCTCCTGTTTTTATTTATGTGAGGAATTGTACAAAAATCAGACAATTTTACTCTGAATTCTAAAATATATATTTTGATTTAAGCTGAATCACAGTTTGCAACGAGGATTAATCGTCACATCCCTATGATTCACAAAGAGTTCAAGAGTATACGCTTCCAGCGCACATCGTCCTATCATTGCCGCATTATCCGAGCAGTACTCTAATGGAGCTAAGAGTAACGGAGCTTTATACACTGCGAGGACATGCTCAACCTCTGCACGTAAATAAAGATTCGCACTTGCTCCACCCACGATGGCAAAGCGTATAGGAGGATTGATTTTGAAATATTTTTTGAGCTTTTGGATCAAATGATCCGTGGCGGTTTTTTGAAATGCGGCGGCTATATCAGGGTATGTTTCAAACGATGCAGATTCAACCGCTAAACGAACTTGATTTTTAAGCCCCGAATAACTAAAAGCAATCAATGGGGACTGCCACAGCGGAACGGTAAATGAAAGTTTTGACGCATCACCACTGAGAGCTAATTGCTCGATCACTGGCCCACCTGGGTAACCAAGTTTCATCATTTTGGCTACTTTATCGAAGCTTTCGCCGTAGCTGTCATCCATCGTCGTTGCAACCGTTTCCATCTGGGAGTATGATTTCACCTCAATGAGCTGCGTATGTCCTCCGGAGACCAGAAGTACAGTCAGTGGCAATTGAGACTCTTTTTCAATAAAGAGGGAGTATATATGCCCTTTTAGATGATTAATGGGCAGGATTGGAATATTAAGCGCTATTGAGAGAGCTTTTGCCATCACAACACCTTCAATAAGCGTTACCCCTAATCCTGGTTCGCTGGTTACGGCAATGGCTTTCAACCCACTAAACCATGGCTCGCATTCGCTCAAAATAGCCGGAAGAGCAATGGCATGAAGCCGACTGGCTAGCTCAGGAACGACACCTCCATACTGAGAATGTTCAAGCTCTTGGGATATTTTTTTATGGTAGATGAGTTTTTTCGTTGCTATTTCTGTAATCGCGATTGAGCTGTCATCACATGAGCTTTCGATACTCAAAATCATTGCATCACCCATTCTTTTACCCACGGCCATTCTCCATAGCCTGAATCAGCATTAAGATGTCCTGCTTTACTTATCACCTTCATCTCTATACCAAGTGCCATTTGAAGCGTTAAAGCTTCTTCTTGGCTCATATAAGGATCATTATCAGATGTTACCAACATTGCTTCATCGGCATATAAAGAAATCGGGGCTTCAAGGGGAAAAAAGCTCTTGAGAGTTTCAAGCTCGCAGGACAAACGAGGAGGAGCGACTAAAAGGAGTCGTTTGACAGGAATAATCTCACCCTCATGACACAGATGAAACCACAAGGTATTTGCCAGCGAATGACAAATAACAACCTCCGGCTGAAATTCATCTAAAAGTGCTTTTACCTGTTTTATCCATCTATTTTTACTCGGAAAATGGGGGTTATCCAAAAGGGGAAATGCAACTGTTCCGTAATCTTTGGCTATTTCGCCTGCGAGCCATGCTTGCCAGTGGGGATCATCGCTTCCTCCCCAACCGTGCAATAAAAGAGTTTTTTGTCTCATGTGAGTTTCCTAACATACTGACGGACTTCATTATTGAGATAAAAAATATCTTCAATGCAATTTGGCTCTTGCTCAAAGCGTTTAAAAGCATCCATAACCCGCTTTGATATCTCCAAAAAGGTTATTTTACCCTCAACAAACTGTTCTATTGCCACTTCATTGGCAGCATTGACGATAACACCTCGTGCAGGATTTGCTAATAGCTCTTGTCGAATATCCCAAATTGGGTAGCGATCACTCGTAATCTCTCGAAATTCTAAAGACCCTACTTCAAGCAAGTTAACCGATTGTAAAATCTTTTCATCACTCTTCCCCATCAATGCATAAGCAATAGGCAGCTGCATATTTGCATTCGCCAAATGCGCCGTAGTTGAGCCGTCTTGATAGTCAATCAGGGCATGTATAATGGATTTTGTTTCAATAATAGCATCGTATTCACCCACACCAAATAGCCAGCGAGCTTCTAAAAGCTCAAACATTTTATTCATCATAGAAGCACTGTCAATGGTAATTTTTTGTCCCATTGACCAATTGGGATGATTAAGGGCATCTTTTAAGGTAGCTTCTTGAATTTTCTCAATTGGCCAGTCTCTAAACGCACCGCCGCTGGCAGTAATGAGCATGCGAGAGATGGAACGCGATGTTTGATTAAGATACCACAATCCAAAATGTTCACTGTCGATGGGGATAATACGCGAGGTATCCACGAATGCTCCCCCTACAACAAGTGACTCTTTGTTGGCTAACGCGATTCGTTTGCCACACTCCAGTGCTTTTAACGTCGGACGAAATCCTGCGAATCCAACAAGTGCATTTACAACAAAATCGGAGGTCGATGCTTCTATCGCCTCTAAAATCGCTTCTTCTCCGGCATGAACGTTTGGATGATTGACGCGCGCAATGTCTTCAGGATTTAAAACGACAACGCGCTTGGGAGAAAATTTTTGAATTTGTTGATTAAGAAGGATAATATTTCGCCCGGCAACGAGGGTATCAATACTCAAACCAAAGCGCTCAGCAATAGCAAGCGCATTGACACCGATAGAACCCGTCGATCCCAAAAGGATCAAGCAAGTCCCCGCAAGAAGATAAGCATAACAATTGCTCCGAAAAGATATCCATCAATACGATCAAGTATCCCGCCATGTCCAGGTAGAATATTTCCGCTGTCTTTTACGCCCGCTTGACGCTTAAGATAGCTCTCAAATAAATCCCCAAATACTGCAGCCATGGCTGTAAGCATCGAGATAAGAATGGCTTGCGTCATGTCTTCGACGATACCAATACCGACAAAGAAACCAGCCACTGTGGCAACGGCTATTCCGCCATACACACCTTCACGTGTTTTACTCGGACTTGAAATCGAAAAAGGGGTACGACCGATACTTTTTCCTACGAAATAAGCACCAATATCAGCAGAAGCCACCACGACGACAAGCCATAACAGCGCGCTAATACCGTACTCCTCGTACAAGCTTAAAATATAAAGCATCCCTGCTGTTGGGTACAAGAAGGGAAGAAAATTTCGAAAAGGGATGTTTTGAGTATACGCTATTGCCCCTACAAATATCAATCCCGAGATCACCAGTAAATCTTCGCTGTAAGGATAAATTGACGCTACAATCCACATAATTGCCGCGTACGCATAAAGGGAATTATTGTTAATCCCAAAAAGACGTGTTGCTTCGTGGAATGCAAGCATATAAACAGCGCCTAAAACAAGCCATATAAGCCAAAAGTTGTTAATAAGTCCAATGGCGAGAACCCCTAATCCTAAAAAAGCAGCGGTAATAATGCGTGTTTGTAGCGCATTTGAGGAAGGTTGCATCGGGTTTCCTGATGGAGGTGTTTAAATGTCGCGATTATACCATTTTTAAATGCGGTTTATATGATTTTACACTTTAACATCTAAAATATGGAGCGATTTTTCAGGAGGCTCTTCACTTTGAGGATGTTCTTCATCACTTGAACGACGCTCTTCTTGCTCAGCTTGTTCTTTCGTATGTTCTCGATTGGGGTCAATCCCTTTATTCTCTTCTGTAGGGCGGACTTCTTGCACCTCTTTTTTTTGCTCTTTCGAAAGAGCCTGTGCAGCAAGCGCTTGTAGTTCAAGCCGGTTTTGTACAGCACCTACCTCACCAGCAATACCTGCCATTTGCTGATTTGCATAAATAACGCCACCAACAGGAGAAATTGCCATTAAAAATCCTTTATCGCTTCTCAATCACCAATGTTTTAAAGTTCGTATAGAGGACATTTGCCCCCTCTTGAACCCGCACTTCTCTTCTTGGAGTATAATCGACCAAATAGGACCCTTTTTCAAATACAGAAAAATCGACGCACAACTTTGCCGCAGCTTCAAGAATATTTCGGGGAAGCTCTTGCTTATCGGTGGTAATGATGACGTGGGCGGATGGGCGGTCTTTTAGGTGGAGCCAAACATCACGGGCACGGGCATTGCGTAGCAGTTCAATGTTCCCTCGCTCACTTTTACCCAGTGAAATTTTTATCCCCTCTACCCAAAACAAGGCAATAGATTCAGGCTGTTGATTCTTCACGCCTCGAAGTTTTGCAGGAAAAAGCATCGCAATCTCTTCAGGATGCAACGCTTCGTGTATTGTATGAAGGAACAGCTCCAGATGATGGATTTTTTCCTCAAGATTTTCACGTTCTTTGAAAAGTCCAAGTGCTTTTTGTTTAGCTTTTTTGGAACGCCTAAAAAACATTTCTGCCATCCGAGCGCCCGTATGATACCCTTCTGGTACCGCTATCGTTATCTCATCTCCATTAAAATCATTTAAAACCACCTCAGTTTCATACCCTTGAATACGGTGGAGGTTTGCCAAGATCAAATGTCCTGCATGTTGTGAGTATGCCGATTCACTTAACAGTTCCTCTTCATCAACAAGCGCTGCTAAATGAGCACGAAGTTGTCCTAAACGCTTTTCAATGAGTGTACTTTTTTCTTTTTTTAATTTATCCAGCTGACCTTGCGCATACGCCTCGTACGTGTTGCGCAAAAAATCTTCTACATTTTCCAGTGGATAAAATATTGGGGTAAAGTCGGGACGTGGAGGATTAAGGAGAATTTCCCCTACTCGGACACTTCGAACGGAAACATTTTCATCGATATGACGTAATGCTTCTAAAACGATTTCCTCTTTGTCAAGCAAAATAGCATTCGTATATTTCCCTGTAAATTCAAATTGCAATAGGGTAGCTTCACTCTTATAAGACCCGCTTTGTGTCACTGCAATACGCACTATTTTATCATTATTATGGAGGGTGATTGATTGAATGACTGAGCGATTAAATCGTTTCGCGAGTAATACATCAAAAGGAGCCTGATACACTTTTGACCGCTTTGAATTAGGTGAGATAAAAATGGTTGCATTATCGCGTCGCATATCAAATGTCCACACCGACTCTCGATCAAATTCAAGGCTCACTTGGGTATCACTTACACGATAGGCCCGCTCTATTTGTTTAAATTTTTGCATCGTTTCAACGATTTGTTGTAAATGGGAATGTTTCATATGGATTATATTTCCTTATTTCAGAAGCGCTTTATCAAAAAAGAATTAGAATAGATGAACCAAACAGAAAGCGGGTTTACGTGAGTCTCTTTACAACAATCAAATCAAAGTTTATTTTTAATCTCGTAGCCGCAGTTGGCGCAGTGTTATTCAGCGTCATTGTAGCATATTTCATCGCCACCTCCTCCATCAAAGAGATTATGACCAATGACCTTAATACCGTTGCCGATGTGTTGGAAAAAAATGTTAATTACATCGCTCAAGTCAAACCGGATGCGTATAAAGATGAATCATTTAAAAATGACATCAAAAGTATTAAAATCGGCAGCAGCGGTTACGTCTATTTTATCAATTCCGATGGGGTTATGACCATCCATCCAAAACCCGAAGATGAGGGGAAAAATAAAGCAGGACACGACTATATTGACCACATCCGCGCCGATAAAGCAGGAGGGATTTACGAATACGTCTCTGCTACTACAGGTCAACACAAAATCGCAGCTTATCGATACATCAAAGAGTGGGATATGTGGGTTATTCCCGGTATTAACAAAGCTGATTATTTTGATGCACTTCAAATGAGTTTCTTAAAATGGTTTGCTTTTTTAGGAAGTGTTTTAGTAAGTATTTTAATCGCGATTAACTACATTACAGGGACCAGTATTATCCGTCCCATTGAAGAACTTGATAAAGTTTCCTCTGATTTAGCTCATGGAAACGGGGATTTGACGAAACGTCTCCCTATTCTAAACGCGAACGATGAAATTGGGATTGCAAGTTCTTACGTCAATACTTTTATTGATAAAATTCAACTTACCATCAATGACACGAAACAAATTACCTCTTCTGCCGTGGAATCTACTGCAACACTTAATACAGCTGCAAGCAACTTAGCCGAGCAATCTCAAAAAACCAATACCATTGCGCAAAACACGAGTACAACCGCATCTGAGGTACACCATTCTATAGAACAAAGTGTTTCCACTGCACGAGATTCTCTTGAAAACAATCAGAACAGTGCGCAGGAACTCGAAGAGGTTCGTTCTATTGCTCACGACATTACCCGCGAGGTTCACAATACAACCCAAATGAATAACGACTTAGAAGAGCGCTTTGCACAACTCACACAAGAGGCATCCAGTGTCAACGGAGTGCTTAGCATCATTTCAGATATTGCCGATCAAACTAATCTTCTCGCACTCAATGCTGCAATCGAAGCAGCGCGCGCGGGCGAACACGGACGTGGATTTGCGGTAGTTGCCGATGAAGTACGAAAGCTCGCAGAACGAACGCAAAAAAGCCTCACAGAAATCAATGCCATCATCTCCGTTGTTATTCAATCCATCTCCGATTCATCAGACATGATGAGCACAAATAGCGAAAACATTGAACGTCTCGCTGAAAAAAGCACTAGAATCGATATAAAAATCGATTCTACTTCTAAAGTTTTACACAACAATGTTAATACAAGTCGTCAAAGTGTCGAAGACTCGGAAGTGATGGCAAACAAAATCAATGAAATCATTGCAAAAGTTTCTGAAATGTCAAATCTCTCTCAAAAAAATCAAGATGATATTAAACAAATTTCTCACATTGCAGGTGAACTATATGGAGCCGCAACTGATCTCAATGCGAAGCTTGGACAGTTTAAGTCCTAAGCTCATTTTGCTATAATCCGCCAAATTAAATAAAAGGCGGATTAAACTAGCATGCATGCACCTCGTGGATTTGGTAAGAATTATTTTTCTCTGACTGCCATCCAAGCGTATGCATCTGAAATTCGCCTTCTTCAAAATATTACCCGTATTGCATGGGTTTGTCCTACGCACCCTATCCACACGTATTCCACTATTTCACCTCCCTACAACGATTAATTTTACTTTTTCGTCAAAACAAAAATTATTATCATCGTTAAGGATATTTATGTTCAAACACACACTTTCTATCGTTGCTTCTGCGACACTTGTTGCCTCGTTGGGGGCTAAAGATTTAACACTCGATCCCATCGTCGTCAGTGCCACTAAAACCGAACAAACAGTGAAAAACACCACCTCTGATGTACAAATCATTACACACGAAGAACTTGAGGAAAAACATATTACCTCGGTACTGGACGCGTTGCGCTTCACTACCAATATAGCTGTAACTCAAAATGGTGGAATAGGGCAAGGAAGCTCTTTTTTCCAACGAGGATTTAGCTCTGAAAATACCGTCATCATGATTGATGGTATCCGCTACAATGACCCTTCTACAACTAAAGGACAAGGGCAATTTGAACATTTAATGGTTAATAATATTGAGCGCATTGAAATTATCAATGGTGCACAAAGTGGCATATGGGGTGCAAACGCGGTGGCGGGTGTTATCAATATTATTACAAAAAAAGCAACTGAAAAACTTAGTATTGGAGTAAATCTCGAAGATGGCAGTTATGCCACTAGCAAAATCGCGGCAGATGTTTCTCAAAAAATCGGAGCATTATCGTATTATCTCGGAGTCAATCAACTCAAAAGCAATAGTTTTTCAGCGCTAACTCCCAAAGGGCAAAATCCTAATAATTATGAAGCAGACAGCTATACAAATCAAACCGTCAATGCAAAAATCGGCTACGAACTCACTCCATCAGATAGCATTGAAGGACGATTTACTTTTATTAATGCAAATGGTCAATATGATGGCTACGATCCACTAACTTATCTCCCAGCACCTAACTCAGAAGGTTACGAAGCCAAACAAATTAACCGACTAGGAAACATCAGCTATAACCATAAATTAAACGCGAACGATTCCATCACTGCCACTTATGCTGTATCCACTTTTGATAGACACTACCCAAAAAATGCTCTTGCTTATAACGGAACCAATAAAGAATTAACCCTTCAAGGCTCGTACCACTACACCAACAATTCGTTTATCGTTGCTGGTGTCAATACGCTTAATTCCAAAGACACTATCATTGCAAAAGAGCTTGATTCAAAAGGAATATTCCTTACCAACATAAACAGCTTAGATAGCCTTATTCTCACAGAGTCCATTCGCCACGACGCTTATGATTCATTCAACAATAAAACAACGGGCAAAATCGGAGCTAAATACTTTTTTACCAATGACATTACTCTAAGTTCAAATTATGGAACCGCCTATCGTACACCATCACTGGATGAACTCAACAGCCCATGGGGAGGAAATCCAAATCTTCAACCGGAAACGACCAAAAGTTTTGATGCAACTGTCTCATTGAAACACTTAACTCTTACGTATTACAATAATCTTGTCGATAATCTCATCCAATATGTTTATGATCCACTCACATGGAGCGGTATCAATACCCAAGTAAGTGGAAAATCGCGACTAAAAGGATATAAAGTTCGTTATAACAATACGATTGCAGACATTCTCGACATTGGAGTATCGTACAACAAACTTTCTGCCAAAAATCAAGCGGGAGACTATCTCCAAAGACGCCCTTTCCAGAGTACATTAGTTTCTGCGACCTACTATCCAATGCCTAAATTTTCACTGGGAACTACGGCAAATTATGTAGGAACACGCTATGATGATCTCGCACAAACGAACCAAACAGGACGTTATACCCTTTGGAGTGCCGCAGCAAATTACGATATAACTGAAAATATTACTCTTTATCTCAAAGGGGACAATTTGACCGATAAACTTTACCAAGAAGTAAATGGCTATGGAACCGCCGGACGCAGTGCTTATGTTGGATTAAACGCTCGATTCTAATGAAACTCCTATTTCACCCCTACCTGCGCTATAAATTCTTCAACTCCTTCTTTACTGGGGCGGTTGGCGGATCGGTGTTCACTGTTTATGGATCACTCAATCCCAGTACCTTTTCTATCGGCGGGATACTTCTTGCGCTTGGGCTGATGGTGATGGCGTATTTTTATCACTACTTTATGAAGATAGAGCATTTCTTTCGCTTTTCACTCGCTGCGGAACTTATTATGTTCGTTATGATCGTTTATTTTTTAGCTTTTCCCTCGCATATACTTACGGCGCTAATCGTCTATGGAGCCTATCAGCTTTCCTTTATGTTTGGAGGCTATTTGGTGCGAGCTGAGACCCATTTTGCTCGTCATGCTCGGATTATGGGATGGATTGATGTGGTCAAGCAGCAAGGCTATCTTGCGGGGCTATTACTATCCTATGGATTTTATAAAAGTCTTGAATTTTACGGTATCACGCAAGCCACGATTCAAGTGTATTGGCTTCATACTCTTTTACTGCCGCTTGAAATTGTTATTATTGTGTTATTAAGAAAAGGATTCAAATCTCAATGACCTACCAAGAATGGTTTAACGCACACGCTTCCAAACACGCTGTTATCATGGAAAAACTTACTTCTTTGAGTGAGTCAGAGGTAATTGAGTATTTTCGATTTGAAAATATGGTTGTGAATGAACCCGATTTTTGTCTCTTGTACGCTGAAAATAAAAAGTGCCATGAGACGAAACATCTCAACTGCTACTGGTGTGCATGCCCCTATTTTCGTTTTAATGATAAAGGGTTTTCAACGCAAGAAGGAAAAATACTTTACAGTACCTGCTCTATCGATTGCAAAGAGGGAAAACGTTTTATCAGTGATACATCTATCCATCATGACTGTACGAGCTGTTTGATTCCCCACCAAGAAAACACCCTAAAAAAAGCTTTTAACCGTGACTGGCGGGTAACAATGGAAAAAGCACTGCGCAACTAACATATGCATTTTTTTTTGATATACTTACATTAAGATGTAAAACAGGAGTGCAAGATGTTATTGAATTTATCGGTTCAAAATCAAAGCATTGAAAGTTTTCACAGTTACGTATCACTTGCCGAAAATTCACCCGATTACATCATTCGATACGATAATGAAGGGCGGATTATCTATCTCAATAAAAAAATGCAGCAATTTTTTGATCTCACTTATGAATCTATAATTGGCAAAAAGCCTTATGAAATATGGCCGGATGGTCGTTATAAACCGATTGAAATCAATATCGACCAAACACTCAAAGATGGCAAACCTCGCACAATAGAGCTTTTTATACCACCGGTCAATGAGTATCATCAAATCAGCATCACGCCGTTATTGGCTTCTGATAATATGACCATTGATAGCATTTTCTTGTTTGGACGTGATGTAACGGAGTTTAAACACTCTATTGCCAAAACAATCGAGACTAACAAAAAGTTGACTCATTTGGCTCACAATGATCCTCTGACCAATCTTCCAAATCGACTTAGTTTAATTGAACTATTGAATCTTAGGACATCCTCTGGCGAATACCACCCTTTTGCCCTTTTGTACCTTGATTTGGATGGATTTAAAGAGATCAATGATTCGTTCGGTCACCCATTCGGAGATCAACTTTTGTTTCGCGTTGCACACTTGTTACAGGAACTTTTTCCATCAGATACATTTATCTCCCGGACGGGAGGAGATGAATTTGTCATACTTATATCGTGCCAAAAAGATAAGAATATAATTCATAGCACACTAACCTATCTCATCGATACACTCAGCAATCCACTTCACATCGAAGAGATAGATGTCTACATCACTGCCAGTATCGGTATCGCTATGTATCCAAATGATGCAATCAATACCGAAGAGCTCTTACAAAAAGCTGATTCGGCAATGTACAATGCAAAAAACATGGGGAAAAATACTTACAGTTTTTACGATACACAATTTACGGAAAAAACACTCTTCAGAACCACCCTCACTACTCATCTTAAAAAAGCATTGCACAACAATCAACTAGAGCTCTATTTTCAACCTCAAGTCGATGTTATCACTGAAAATATCATCGGTACTGAAGCACTCATACGGTGGCCCTCATCAGAAGAAATGATTTCACCCGCACTCTTTATCCCGATCGCCGAAGAGAGCGGTCTAATTCTCCAAATAGGCGAATTCGTTCTATCGCAAGGGTTTCAGCTTGCTTCACAATGGTTGAAAAAAGGAATCTCATTCGGAAGAATAGCTATCAATGTTTCTGCGCGCCAGCTTACCCATATCGATTTTCTTTCAACTCTTGATCGTATTATCCAAGAGACGGGTTGCAATCCTTCATTAATCGAACTTGAAATCACCGAAAGCTCTATCCTTGGAAATCCTGAAAAAATGATCGCTCTTTTGAATATTATCAAAGCAAAAGGATTTAATATATCTATTGACGATTTCGGAACTGGATATTCCTCCCTCTCTTACTTAAAAAATCTCCCTATCGATAAACTCAAAATTGATATCTCATTCGTCCGAAACATTACCAATGAACCAAAAAATCAGACCATCGTAAAAACCATTATCGCATTGGCAAAAGGGTTGCAAATGAGCGTTATCGCAGAGGGTGTAGAAACAGCCGATGAGCTAGAATTTATGCGACAAAATGGTGTCGATTCGATTCAAGGATATTTTTACTTTAAACCGATGCCTCAAAATCAATTCACCCATTTATTAAGCTAATCAGAGTCTTAAACCCTATTAATAGATAAAAAGATAAAAAGATTTTAACCGAGACTGGCGTACAACCATGGAAAAAGCACCCTGCTAAATCCTAACTGCTGTTAACGCGTATTATTTTCCTTTTCTTTTTTTCTGTTCTTCATCTAATAGCGCACTTAAGAGATTAGATACTTCTCGACTTGCTGATTCTGCATCTTTAAAATAGCTCATGACATTTTTCGAATTTTCTCCGCATGTTCCCGCTTTTACACAATGAATGGCATCATGAATACGATCATGTACCACTTTATGAGGCGCTTCAAGCTTAGGAAAACTTGGGACCGAGCCAAATACTTCTTTTCCAAGTCCAGCCTCATACCATTTACCCAAACGGCATCCATGATGATCCGCAAATTCATTATCCACACTATTTAAAAATACCGTTTTGTATCCTCTGGATTTAAACAGAAGATGATCCAGCTTGACAAGTGAAATGAAGGTTGAGTACAACACATCACGCGAGCAGTTGTCGATCTCCATTGTACGATGATTTAACTCAGATAGTGAAGATTGGAAATGATTAAGCTTCTTGTTGGATTCAGAAGATATTGTCTCCATGGAGCCAGAACGTTCATCAATCTCTGTGGCATTTTGTTTAAGACTCTGGACGCTCATTTCAACTTCTTGCGTTGCCTTTTGCGTTCGTTCTGCGAGCTTTCGTACCTCATCGGCAACTACGGCAAATCCTCGTCCATGTTCTCCTGCGCGTGCTGCTTCAATCGCAGCGTTTAGTGCTAACAGGTTAGTTTGATCTGAGATATCTTTAATGAGGTTTATAATAGAGCTAATCGATCCTACACTGCTACTAAGCTGAGCGGCTGAATTGTAATTATTGGAGATGTTGTCGGCTAATGCTTGTTGCGTATTTAGAAGCTCTGTAATCTCATCATTGATTTCAACGGAAGACGCACGATTGAGACGATTTAGCTCCGCAATTTCACCAAGTTCATCAACATTAAGTCCAAGATCTTTTTGCAATACAGAGAGATCATTCTCAGAACCAGCAACGAGGTTCTCTGTGAGTTCATGAATAAGAGTATACATGACCTTATCGTGACGCGCTGTAGTGTTTTGCTCATTAAGTTGTTTATTTTCTTCAGACATTTTTGCCATAGAAAATTCAATCTCTGCCATTTTACTTTTTAATATTTCATATTCATGAACTTGATTTATATATCTTTTCTTATAAAACATTTTTACCTCTTAATTACAAATATTTATTTATTATAACACGTAAAAACCCAAGTAAGGAGATGGATTATAGAAATAGGGTAAAATAGGCAAATATATTTGCGAGGGTATAAATGCGTCTTGTTTTCATATTATTCACATTACCATTTTTACTTTTTGCCAAACCGATTCCATTGCTTTTTTCGGGCAATGAAAAAATTTCCTCACGTGATTTATACGATGTTCTTGGACTCAGGCTTCCCTATGCTATTGAAATATGGGAGAATAAACCCTCTATAGAACCCTCTATTTCAGCTCAAAGCGTCACTGCTCTGACTAGCTATTATCGAGCCAAAGGCTATTTTGGAGCTAAAATAACTCCCGTTATCTCCGATACTTCTATCACCTTTGGTATCCAAGAAAACGATCCTATCGTAGTTATCGACATTCAAGTCAACAGCATTCTCAATATTGCTAACGCCATTGAGCTTCGTCCAAATGCACTCTTTGATCAAGATAAATTTACTACCTCAAAAATACAAATTAAAAAACGTTATCACGATGAAGGGTATTGTAATGGGACATTCAATTCCAAAGCATGGGTCGATATCGAAACCCACGAAGCGCATCTGCTGTTTGAAGCAACGCCCAATGAACAATGCACCTTTGGACCGATCCTTGTCGAATCTACCCCCAATATTGATGGTACACTCGCAGCATCTATGCTTCGATTTGATGAGGGTGATACCTACAGTCTTGAGGCAATACAAAAAAGCTACGAAGCTCTCTATGCCCAAGAGTCTATTGCGCGCGTTTCTATCAATGATACCGATCGCAATGGCAGTGTCGTTCCCATTAGCATAGGAATTGAAGAAGTAGACAAGCCAATTCGATTCAGCGCTGGTTTGGGTATCAGCAGCGACCAAGGTCTAGGTGGACAAATCGGCTTAAAACACCGTAACTTTTTTGGTAATCTTAAAACCCTCTCTCTGGAAGCAAAATTCACAGAAATCAAAAAAACAGCTGCCAGCATCCTCTCTGTTCCGCTCTATAATCATCTTTTTAGCTACGGTGAAGTTGGATATTCAGATGAACTGTTTGACGGATACAAATCTGAAAGTGTTTTTGAAAAACTAACTCTAAAACACCAAGCCTACCCAACCTCCATTCTAATGTCTTTGCTATTTGATCAAGCCAAAACGTATGAAAGCAGTAATATCGCCGCATTTCCCAATTCCAATCTTTTTATCCCCTCTCCTATGGCGGAAATCAATTTTGACACACGAGACAAACTCCTCGAACCGACAAAAGGCAACTGGATCAATGCCAAAGCTCAAGGCTCACTCTACTCTGGAATCTCCGATGCTACTTATTTTAAAACACTTCTTGCAGGAGCACACATAGAAAGTTTCGGCGAACATATCATTGGTGTACGGGCACAATGGGGAGTATTGCGAACGTACGAAGGAGATGTCCCCAGTGCATATCGGTTTTACGCAGGGGGGATGAACTCCAACCGAGCCTACAGTTATCGTGATTTAGGTCCAAAAGATCTCCATGGTAATCCGCTGGGGTTCAATTCCCTTCTTGAAGGGACACTCGAATACCGATTTCCTATTTATGACGCTATCCGTGGAGTTTTGTTCAGTGACCTTACTTATGGCTCTGACAACTATCTCCCTGACTACTCCACTCCGTACTGGGGAGTAGGGGGAGGGTTACGCTATGTTACGCCCATTGGTCCTATCGCAATTGACGTAGGATTTGATCCCAATGATTTTGGGCAATATGCATTTCACTTTCGAATTGGGGAACTGTTTTGATAAAAATGACTCCAAAAAAAATCCATCTAAAACGGCTTTTAAGAGCCCTCAAACATCTATTTGTTGCTCTTCATGCTCTTACCGTCATAGCGATACTTCTCGCATCTGCACTTTTTTACATCGCTTTTCGTCCCGATGGGCTTGCTCTGCTTAACACGAATATCCTAACTCCTATGGGAATTGGGTACACCTCTGCTGAGGGTTCACTCTCGCAAGGGATAACACTGCACAATCTCCATTCTGAGAGTATTGATGCCAAAACCCTTACTCTGGATTACAATCTCACGGCTATTTTGAAGGGAAAGCATGTAATTGATTCGATAAATATTGATGGATTGCAAATTCATTTGGAGGATTTCATCAGCGACGATGATACCCATTCTCTTCCTCTGCCGATATTTGCCATCAAAGAGGTAACATTAACCAATCTTCAACTTATCAGTACCTACCCGATCGAACTTGATATTCATGGCAAAGATGGCTCATTTAACGGTAAAAATCTTAACTTCAAGACCATCACAGCCTCAATAAGAACCCAATACGCAAGCGGGGCATTAAGTGGAACGCTAAAAAACAATGCCATCACAGGAAAGGGAATCGTCTATCCCCATGCATCCCAGCTTGACCCCTATCTTGCCGATTTCGTCACGCTCCCTACTTCACAATCGGTTGATATTTTGGAACTTTCTGATTCTAACGTACGATTATCTACCCATTTTAATACCCTAAATGCCAATTTTGATCCCAAAATATCACTTAACGCGATAACGCTAGGTATGGATTATCGCTATAAAGATCATTACCTCGATTTTAATGCTCTTTATACCCTTCTTCGAGATACCAATCGGATGCAAACCTCCCAAAAGCTCCGCTATACTCTTGATGGGGTAACTACCACTACTTTTACAGGGGAACTTCTCGCCTCTTCGGTTCCACTCCCGGCTAAAATCATTACGGGAAGTTTCCGTGATGATACCGAAGGAGTTGCAGGTAAACTCTCCATGGCGGAAACTTCTCTTCTTCTTCAAAGCGGTGATTATGAAGATTTCAAATGGCATTTTACTACTCTCAATGATAGCCTTAACTTTCTCCCGATGCTTCCAGAAACAGTTAAAAACTCACGCTTTACAGGATCAGCCAATGGTAATTATCATCGCAGCAGCAAAACGCTAAATGGAACTTTTGACGCTCAGCACAATCACGCTGACATCAACGGTACGATTCTTTTTCACGATGACAAACTTCAGCTAAACGGAAAAATGTTCCTTCCGCCAAATGCTCCGACATGGAAAGAATGGAGTATGAAACCGCCGTCCGAACTGGACTTTTCCCTTACCCAAAAAACAGATATAACTCATCTCTCTCTTAATGGTGAGAACTTTGCTCTCTCGCTGCAACGTCATAATGAGATGATTCAAGGTTCTGGGAACTATATGGCAAGTTTTTTTGATATTAGCGGGAACCAAAGTGATACTTCTACGGTTATGATTATCACCACCCTCACTCCCTCCCTCAATAAGACACTGACTCTGAATTCCGCCATAACACTCCCAGAAACGGGTTATTATGATGCCGAAATACGCACCTCTACCCATATTACTTACGATACTTCACTTCATATCTATACTAATATTGAGATACCATGGTACGCTGCCGTTGTCGATTCCAGACATCAATACAGCGGAACCAATAGCACGCTTTCTCTTAGCTACAATGCCAATCAAATTCTTATTGACCAATACAATCTCGATATTGCCAATCACTCTATCACATCCACGCGTAAGTCCTATTTACACATTGATCCCTCTGGAAATCTCATTATTGATGAAATTTGGATATTCGATGCTCTACATTTAGATGGAACGGTCGATACAAGTACCTTGAGTACTGTGCTCAATCTAAAATCGGACAAATTCACCTACAACGGGCCGGAGGGGGAAGCACATCTTGCTCTTGATTTGCATTACACCCGAGACACCAATGCGACCCAAAAACTTGCCGGTAACATCACTGTTTTAGATGGACAAATCACCTATCTTCCGCTTCAACAGTTCAAAGTGATGGATGAGGATGTCATTATTATCCAAGACGTAACTGCACCCAGCAAATCTTCTCTCGCCGTTGAAATAAAAATAGCTGCGCTAAAACCCATACATTACCTCACCAAAGAGCTCGATATTGATCTAATTCCAGACTTCACTCTCTGGAAAGATCCAAAAAATGATATGCAAATTTTGGGAATGGTCACCCTTACAAACGGCACGATTACCACCAGTGGAAAAACCTTTACCCTTCGTCCCAGTTATGTTTATTTTGGCGGTGAAATTCCCAATAATCCATATCTTGATATCACGCTCAACCATGAAGTTGATTATAAAAAAATCCAAATCTACATTACACACAGACTGGACTCTCCTATCTTCTTATTCAGTTCTGATCCCGTCATGAGTCAAAATGACATTATGAGCTATATCCTCTTTGGTGCGTCATCCGATGCCACATTCAACTCTGGCAATGGCAGCAATATCAGTGCACGAGCTGATGCCACCAATTTCATGCTTGGAGCAGGACTTAAAGGGCTCATCGGCGGAGCCACCAAACTTCAAATTGACACCATGAATATCCTCACCACAAAAGAAGGCGGAATGGGTTTTGAAGTGGGAGCACGCCTCAACAAAGATTTCCGTGTTGTTTATAAAAATGATGCCATTTCGAGTGTTTTAGTGCAATATACAGTCAATCGCTGGTTGCGTCTCGATGCTGATATTCATGAGTTAGGGCAGGGAATAAATGCCATTTACATCAAAGACTTCCATGATTTTCTCCCCCACAATAGTGTCCAAAAAGCAAAACCTTGATATCCGTCAATGTTTTGCATTACTTCAAACGCTATACTTTGAAAAAAAGTGGAGATAACCAATGATTTTAGAATTTATGCGAGACGACCATCGAGCCTGTGACCACCTCTACACCGAAGCTGAAAATGCCCTTGCCGATAAAAAAATAGATGAAGCCAAAACTCTTTTTGACCAGTTTTATCGTGCCACCAATCACCATTTCGACATGGAAGAACGCGAACTTTTTATCACATTTGAAAAGCGAACAGGGATGATGGGCGGACCGACGCAAATGATGCGCTACGAACATCAGCAGTTACGTGCTCAGTTGGAATCTATGCTCAAAGCACTCACCGAGGGCAAGTATGATGATTTTTTCGGTATCGGCGAATCCTTTATGATCATGCTCCAGCAACACAACATGAAAGAGGAGCAAATGCTCTATCCTATGATCGACCGCGCCTTAGCCGATGATGCTGAGATTATGATCCAAACGCTAAAAGAGATGCCCCAGTGATTTTAATCGATGCGCGAGAACTGGAACACCCCATCCCGCTGGAAATGACAGTCGATGCGTTTA
Source organism: Campylobacterales bacterium (assembly GCA_026390135.1). Lineage (GTDB taxonomy): Bacteria > Campylobacterota > Campylobacteria > Campylobacterales > Sulfurimonadaceae > Sulfuricurvum. The sequence continues at coordinate 27,232 of JAPLGN010000014.1, forward strand.
AAAATCTAAAAGGCTCAGAAGTGATCCATTTCATCAACCGCCGCGAACCCATACCACTGTTTGAAATACTCACCAAAAACGGCGGGTTTTATCTCTCACGTCAAAACAGTGAGGGAGTATGGCACATTCACATTACCCGTGACCCGAATCTCGACTTGGAAGCCATCCATGTTTGAGGGGCTTTCCCTCGATCAAGCTCCTCCTCTTTCGGTGGTGATGCGCTTCTTTCTCACCGTTCCCGTATTTGGATTATTCTTAAGCCTTCTTATGATTTTTGCCCCGCATGACGTTCTCACCCTCAGTCATCCGCTCTCACTGGCGAGTATCCATTTGCTCTTTTTAGGAATTATATCAATGGGAATGCTGGGTGCACTTTTTCAGATGCAAAGTGTCTTAGGCGGTAAACCCATCCCTCAACCGCAGGGAAGCTCTCTGATCATACACACATTGTTCACACTTGGAACCCTCTCTCTAGTATGTGCCTTTGCCTTTGGAATCAGTGAACTTTTTATCGTTGCAGGAGTATTTTTAGGAAGTGCCATTGTCTATTTTGCTCAAATCCTCCTACCCTTACTATTTGGAAGCATCACCCATGATACCCTCAAAGGGATGCGCTTGGCAGTAATAGCGCTACTGCTAACCGCCACGTTAGGAATCGTTATGGCAACGTCGTATGCCTCAGGAGTATTTGGAGAATACCACGCTCTCATCCGTACCACTCACTACTCACTGGGACTTATCGGCTGGATTGCGATGCTGATTGTTCATGTTGCGTTTCAAGTGGTAGAAATGTTCTATGTCACCACCCCTTACAGCGCTTGGTGTAAACACAACGTCGGACGGATACTCGTGGGCGTTCTTGCCCTAAAAGTTCTTTGGCTCTTTTTAAATCTCCCTTTCCCCTGGGTAACGGATATGATTGTAATATCACTGCTGCTTGGATTTGTTGTAACAACGATGAAGCGATTACAGATGCGCAAACGACGTGTTAGTGATGTTAGTATCTGGTTTTGGAGGGGAGGAATTGCTTTACTTGGAATCGCTCTTATGTCATACACTGGTTACGTCCTTAGTGATTATGCCTCGCTAGAGACGGTAAGCCTTATAGCCTTTGCCTTATTTGCATTGTCAATTATTTTGGGGATGATGGGGAAAATAGTTCCTTTTCTAGTTTGGTTTCATCTCAGTTCATCGGGCTTTATGGATACCCCGATTATGTCCAATATCATTCCTCAAAAAAGATCAAAAATCCTCTTTTGGCTTTTTTCCACCACGGTAATATTTGCCCTTCTTGCACCTTTTTATACCAATATTCTAATCCTCTGCGGTCTTACAAGCACCGCAATGTTTGCCCTGCTTCTTTTTAATCTCATCGCCGCAAAACGACTCTATCACCATACGCTCCGACACGGGACAAAATTTAGCTTTGAGAATTAGTCTCGGCTCGTTATCTATTATTTTTTTGCAAATGTGGATTTGATAATATCTACCAATTCCCTATCAACAATGCGAAAACACCGATGTCAAGTAATAATAAAAGCACCCAAAGTAGCAATTAATGCAGTACAAAGTTAAAATGTTTCCAGCCAAAACACTCAAAGATTAAGTGAGAATTTCAGATGTAAACGGTATAGTTTCATCCTTCCGACAATGGACAGCTGGCCGAGTGGTCGAAGGCGCACGCCTGGAACGCGTGTAAAGGGCAACCTTTCTAGAGTTCGAATCTCTAGCTGTCCGCCACATTCTCCTAAAAATACCTATTTTAAATCCATAAAAAGTCCTCAAACATCATGAAACATAAACTTAAAGCCAAAATACAAAAAATCGTTCAGAATCCTAAAACAAAAAAAGCATTTCTATCCATGAAACCTGAAAAATCGCTGTGGGGGTTCTTTGGAATTATCCTTTTTTTCATCGTGCCTGAAATCATCGCCTTCATCTGGGGCGTAAATATCACATCTTACGCTAACAGCGAGCTATTAATTGCCACTTCTATGCTTGAGCAACAATATTACAAACTGCTGATAATGCTTTTTGAAGACGGTGGAAGCTGGACCAATCTTGTAATAGGTACGGCATTGCTTATCTGGCTATTTTTTTGATGTCGAACCGTTATAATCGACGGCCGTGCTCTTATGATGAGCAAACTATTAAATCTATTTGGGTATCATTTTTAAAAACAAGGTTATTATAAATGTCAAAAAGCGTAAAAGCCGCGTTACTTGCAAATGGATCTATTGCTATAGCAAAAGGTCTAGCGGCATTTTTTACCGGTTCTGCCTCCATGCTAGCAGAAGCTATCCACAGTACAGCCGATTGCGGTAATCAAGTATTGGTCATGGTGGGTCAAAAACAAGCAGCCAGAGGCAGATCTGAATTCCATGCCTTTGGTCAAGGAAAAGCAAACTTTTTTTGGTCTTTTGTTGTCGCTGTTGTTCTCTTTTTATTAGGAGGGCTTTTCTCTATCTATGAAGGAATTCACAGAATAAGCGATCCTAAACCCATCGAAAATCCTCTACTCATTATTGGGATCATTGTTTTTGCAGTCATTCTTGAAGGAAGTGCATTAAGAATAGCCCTCAAAGAGAGTAATTCAAAATTAAAAGATCTTTTTTCGACGATTAGAGAAAGTTCATCTTCTCATATTTTAGTCGTTTTAATCGAAGATTCAGGCGCATTGCTGGGACTGGTTATTCTCTCTTTAGGATTAGCATTATCCGAATTCGTAGATCCAATATTCGATGGTATCGCAGCATTGATGATCGGGATGCTTTTAATCGGGCTATCGACGGTATTGTTTATTGAACTCAAAAAACTACTGATCGGCGAAAGTCTTGATCGTGAAACTACAAAGAAAATAAAAAATCTTATCAGAGATGAGTCGAATGTAATGGTTCATATCAATGCGGTAAGAAGTATGTTTATCGGTTCTAACGAAGTGCTGCTGATCATTTCGATGAATGTACAAGACGACGCATCAGGTCATGCAATCGAGCAGGACATTAAAGAACTAAAATACAAACTGCAAAAAATGTTTAAACAGCATAAGATGCAGATATACATCGATGTATTTGAATTTTAACTTTTGAAGACACTATAACTATTTCTTTTCACCCAATGCGGTTCCCAAATATCCCAACGATCCTACTGCACCAGCAAGGCTTTGTTGCCAATCTGCTGGCATAAAGACCACTTTAGCATTACCTGATTTACTGAGGTTTTGGACACTGTCAATATAACGTTGGGCCAAAAGATAATGAGGTGCCGTTTCTCCGCCTGCCAATCCTTGGCTAACAATAATCATCGCTTTACGATCTCCATCAGCAAGTTCTGCCTTAGCTTGTGCATCGAGCTTGGAGGCTTCGAGTCTCCCTTGTGCTTCTAGAACAGCCGCCTCTTTTTGTCCTTCTGCTTTTGCAATGGCTGCTTTTTTCTCACCATCAGCGATCATGATGGTAGCTTCTCTTTGACGATCGGCAGCGGCTTGACGCTCCATAGCTTCTTGGAGGTTTTGGCTTGGACGGATATCTTGGACTTCTAAGTTACCCAAAGTTAGTCCCCAACCGCTCAGAGAATCTCGAATTTTCATGGCAACATCGGCTTTAATGTGATCTCGTTGAGAAAGAGATTCATTCAGCGTCATCCCACCGATTACGGCACGCAATGTTGTCGTTGTCATATTACCCACAGCACTTTCAAAATCGCTGATCGAATACGATGCCTTACTAGGGTCGGTAACACGATAAAAGACGACCGCACTGATGATAACAACGGCATTGTCTTTGGTAATGACCTCTTGCTCTCTGGTTTGCTGAATCAGCTCTTTAGTGATGATTTTATACGCGACAATATCCACAAACGGAATCAGTAAATGTAGTCCAGGAAGAAGCGTAGTATTGTATTTACCTAATCTCTCTACGACCCATTCTTCACCTTGTGGGACGATACGCACCATACGAGTAAGAGCGTATATGACTCCGCCGACTAAAATTAACGAAAAAAGTATTCCTGCATCCATAGTATTTATCCTTAAATATGTTTTTCGACAATGAGTGTATTGCCGCGTACTTCTACGATTTCAATTTCTTCACCTGCTTTTATTTCTGAACTTTGCGCAAGCGCTTTCCAGTGACGATTACTAATGACACTTTCGTACAGCTCAACATCTCCCTCTTCATGTACCGATAAAGGGGTTACCGCTTTTCCTAAAATTCCCACAAACTCGTTGTGTGTTCCGACACCTGCGGTACTGCTATCAGCGATATGTTTGTTTTTAAAAACAATCGCACCGATAACCATAAAAACAGCAGCAACTATCAACTGCCAGAAAAGTGCATCAGGAGCGAAAAATGCGACCGCACCAGCAATTAAAAATCCCATTCCGGCAAACAGTGCAAAAAAAGTAGGGAGTAGCATTTCAATAACAACTGCGATCACCGCAAAAATCAGCCACATAAAATACGACATTTCCATCCTTTATTCAGACATTATGAAAGTAGAGTACATTGATACCCCTTATTTCATTCTGATTAATACGAATAAGGGGGATTATATTTTGCAGTGTGTCAATAGATCTTTTGAATATTTGGATTAATATTAATTTATAGGGGTTCTTTATGAGCTGGAATAAGTTTAAAGGTTTTAGAAACTTTAGTATTTTATAAAAAAATTTGATTCGCACTTAAGAGGATTTATGAATGGTGGACCCTAGCGGGATCGAACCGCTGACCTCGTCGCTGCCAGCGACGCGCTCTCCCAGCTGAGCTAAGGGCCCAAAAGAGTTCTTTTGGATGGGAGCTAGAATTATAGACACTCACTCCTTAAGATTTGTTTGAAAGTGTGTTTAAAGTTTTGAACACGAATGTCGATATACTATTTCATAATTATCACAAAAAAGGTATATAAACAATGAAAAAATTAGCATTTTTAATGATGATGGGAATGATGAGTCTCGTATGGGGTTCTGAAGAGGTGACCGTACAGGTTATCAATGCCGTATACGAAAAATCTATAACGCATGCATTTGATGCAAAGTTGAAAAAAACGGGGCTTGATATTCATAAAAAGATTGAAAATGGTCGTTATGTGGTAACTCTTGGAGCTTATCCGGCTGAAAAAAGTGCGAAACCTGCTCTTAAAAAAGCTCGTCTTGTGGTCACCAAAGATGCCTTCATCCGTCCCGTCAATCGTGATCATACCGCAGTGGCTCATAACTGCTCAATACAGCCTATCGCGCATACAAATACCCAAGAGCATCCAGCGGTTGTCGCGGTTGCTGAAACACCTAAAGAGGTTGAAGTAGCTAAGCATGAAGCGCCCGTTGCTCTTGTCATCGTTCAAGAGGTTAAACAGCCTGCTGCTGTTGCAGCAGCTATGCCTGAATGCGATAAAAAAGAACTGCGCAAAGACGCCTTTGCTGAAGCAATTAACTACTATAAAACATCACCTTATTATCGATTTGAGCCTGTAGTCCTACGCCAATAGCCCTTGATATTAGCTCTTTGAAGAGCTAAGCATGTCATAGAGGCAATCGAGATTTATTCGGTTCACCTTTTTGGCTTCTAAATGAAGGGACTCTAACAATTCTGTTGGATTTTCTCCATTCACAGGATAGCAAACTGCTGCAGATGGGATATTATATGCAAATACCTCATCAAACATTCGCTTAACGATTCCCGTACCATAACGGTCTGTATACGGCATAACAAAAAAGTAATACTGCTCATAATGAACAATAGAATCTGAAGTTCGAAGCAATGTGAGGAGATTATCATCGATCACATTTTGGGCAACCCCTGTAAAATCACAAAACAGTATGGTAAAACTCTCCGATCTGTTTTCATCCAATCGGCTTGCGATTCCGATGTTAAGATCAATCAATGCCATAAAATTAGCAAACGAAAAAGTAACCCCAGCCATAGCCCACATCCTCTTTTAAAATCATCTTAAAAGCAGTATAGCATAAAGAAGTAATCCGGCTCAACCGAAATTAAAATATCTAAGAGTAAACTATTCGATTATAACAATCTTCTTGAATTAAATGATATAAAAGGGTCTCAATGCAAAGGATACGAATATTGGCAGTTGACGATCAGGAGTTTAATTTAGATTTAATTGAGCTTGCGTTTATGGAGCACGAGCATGTTCAGGTGATTCGAGCTGTAAATGGTCAAGAAGCGCTCAATGTATTAGAAAGTGATCCCCATTTTCACGTTATTTTACTCGATCTTGCAATGCCTGTTCTTAATGGATTTGAAACCCTCGAACGACTCAAAGCTCATCGCTCATTTCCCAGATGCTCAAAATGTTGAGGGAATTTTTAATAAATCACATATCAATGAAATATGTGATTTTCTCACATTTCAGATCAAGAATAAAGGTTAATAATGTTCGAAGAGATTAAAAACTTTCCCCCGCTCCCTGCATCCATAGCAGCTATTCAAGAACTTTGTATGGCACAGGATGTCAACATAAGTGCGCTTACCAAAGTAATCGAAAACGACCCCATGCTCAGTGCTAATATCCTAAAATCCGTCAATTCCCCTTTGTACGGGATGAGCAAAGAAGTCTCCTCTGTTCATCAGGCTGTTATGCTCTTTGGCGTCTCCATGATACGAGGTTTTGCCGCAGCCAATGCTATCAAAAAAACACTTCCTCTTGATCTTTCACCCTACAATATTACCATCGAAAAACTCACTGAGACATCCACCTTCCAATTGGCCTTATTACGAGAGTGGTATGGAATCGTCGATAAACAACGACTTCCACAGCTAGTTAGCGCGTCATTTTTGATGGAACTTGGGAAACTTGTTGTTGCCAAAAAAATAATTAAGTCTGGTGAAAAAGAGGCTTTTTTACACCAAACGACCGAGGGCAAGAGTCTAAGCGATATTGAAAAAAGCTACACGGGACACGAGAGCTATGAAATTGCCGGTATGATGTTTAAACATTGGCATTTTGAGACATCTCTGATTGAAACACTAATCAGTATTCACAATCCAAGTCACGGAGAAAATGGAGAGATACTCAATGTCATTTCCTGCGCCATCAATGTTCACGAAGTTTTAACTGAAAACTCTTTGGAACGTGCTTATCGTGCGATTGAAACGTTTGGTCTTGACGGTTCCGCCTTTGAAAAAGCGGTTGAAATCGTTAAAACAAATATCACCAAGGATACAAAATGAAAAGCGAACAAATCAGATGTAAGCTCAAAAGAACTCGAAGAGGCAAACCACTCACTCAAGCAACAGTATGAAGAACTTTTAGAGCGTGAAGAACTTCGGAATGCTCGGGATGAAGCGATTATTGAAAAAGAGATAGCAGTAGCGGCCAATCGTGCAAAAGACATTTTTTTGTCCAATATGAGTCATGAATTACGTACTCCCCTCAATGCTATCAATGGATTTTCACAAATCCTGCTCGCCAAATCCGATACCCCTGAAAGTGTGAAAAAGTTTATTGAAAAAATTCATCTTTCAGGAAATAATCTCCTCTCTTTGGTCAACACAATTTTAGATTTCTCTAAAATTGAAGCCGGAAAAATGGAGATTCATTACTCTCACTTTATCATAAATGAACTCACCAAAGAGGCACAGGTTCTCGTTGAATCCATGGCACACAAAAAGAATCTAATGCTTAAGTTATTACTCCCCAACGAGACTGTAATAAATGCCGATCGACAATTAATTAAACAGGTATTGGTCAATTTACTTAGTAATGCAATTAAATTTTCTCCCGAAGGTGAAACTATTTCACTTATTTACACTTCGGATGAAACAGATCATGTCTTTGGTGTCACTGACCATGGACACGGTATACCTGCCGATAAAATAGCTACTCTCTTCGATCCTTTCGTTCAAATCCGAGAGCACCAACAGGGATCCATAAAAGGAACAGGGCTGGGACTCTCAATCGTTAAAAAAATTATTGAACTTCACGGGGGAGAAATATGGGTTGAAAGTACAGTAGGGGAAGGAAGCTGCTTTTACTTCTCAGTTCCTAAAACACTTACATTGGCAAATCAATAAAATACGCTAATCCATAATAAACACTGTAGACACCATACACAGCAATAGCCAGTGCGGCAATTCGATTCATGCTTTGACGAAAAGCAATTTCACGCATAAAATTAACCGATTGACCAAGCGCGAGCAGTGTAGGGACAGTAGCGAGCCCGAACGCTGCCATAATCAATCCTCCATCAACAATCGAAGCAGATGATGCTGCTTTTGCGGCAAAGAAAAAGACAAAACCGCACGGAAAGAATCCATTCATCATCCCAAGGGCAAAAAAACTTCGGATGCTTTTACTTTTGATAAGGCGAGAAAAAAGAATTTTAAAAAGTTTGAAGTTTGAAAAAGAGTGCTCTAGCGCATGAAGAAGTTTTGAAAGACCAAGCATTGAGAGTGCTGTAATAATCATCAAGGCACCTGCAAGAATAAACAACGCGCCATGCATCTCCATCGTCACAGTAAAAAGCGAGCCAAGACCTCCAAAAATCATCCCCAGCATAACATACGAGCTAACACGCCCCACGTTGTAAGCACTGTGACGAATGAGTTGTGCGGGTCGGCTCATAGTGGCGTCGATTTTAGTTGAACTGTACGCGACAATAAATCCTCCGCACATCCCGATACAGTGACCGAAACTCCCCGCAAAAGCAATCGATATTATCACCCACCAGTCTATACTGCTCATAATTGTTCCTTTTAATAACTATTCATATTTTAAATAATATTTGTTACAAACGTATTAAGTCTTAACACTTTTTTAACACTAGTATGCAACAATAGCACAAAATAACCAAAAGGAAAAAAATGAAAAAAATCCTACTTACGGTATTAGCAATGGTATCCATCGCTAGCGCAGACCAATTAACCAACCTAAAAATTGAGGGGATGATGTGTCCTGCTTGTGTCAAAAACGTTAAAGGTTCGTTGAATGACGTTAAAGGAGTAACTGAAACGACTGTTTATCTCAAAGAAGGAAAAGCAGAAGTTAAAAGTGCCGAGAGCGTAAAGCCTGAAGCTATGTGCGATGCGGTAAAAAAAGCGGGTTATGGGTGTAAAGTAGGGCAATGAGGTCCAAATAGCTCCGTATTAATGTGAAGGTATTTAGGATTTTCAAGTTCTTCAAGTTTGATATTTTCCTCTTCATTGCGTCCGATAATAAATTTTGCCCCATCAGGAAGACGAAGCTGTCGCCCGTATTTAAGTGTAGGGATATCTGCTTTAATAAAAGCATCTTCATGCGCAAGAACATCACGAATCTTACGTGAAAAATGCTCATCAGTAAGTAAGCACCCTCCACCCGGTCCTTCATAATCTTTGAGTCCAAATTCTTTCACAAGCTCCATCTGACGCTCACGGGTTCGTCCGACAATATTTTCAAGTTTCTCACGATCTACCCATCCCTCAAGCTCTGGAATGGTAGGTTTAAGTGCTTGCGCACTAAGAGGGCGTAATATCAAACCTTCACAATCACTTATTTCAATTACTTTTTGAAGGGATTCACCGTTTTGGCTCATTGGACGTTGCCCAAGTACTTCACCGCTAATCAGAAAACTAGCACCTTCAGAATCCATAATCCGCTTAGCCACTTCGAACATTTTACCGTGACAGTCAATACATGGGTTAAAATGTTTTCCATAACCGTATTTTGGAGTGAAAAGAACTTGTTCTAAATATTCATCTTGAATGTCAATGATTCGTAATGTAGCGCCTACTTGGTCACACATATTTTGCATGTGAGCATATCGGTCTTTAGTTGAACCAAATCCTGTGCTGATGTTACAGGCAACAACTTCAATCCCCTGATCGATGATAAGTTTCATCGCCAACGTTGAGTCAAGTCCGCCGCTAAAAAGTGCTATAGCTTTCATTTTATAAAAATTCCTTAGGTAAGTGGTACAAGTTCGCCTTTTTTGAGCCGTGCGATTTTATCCCGCATCTGACGTATACTGTACGATTTTTGATCGAATGATATCGAATTTTCGCTGGCAATCTTTTTGAGTTCTCGATTGTAATAGTGAGTTAAGAACGTAATAAGTTCTGCCCGAATCCCAGCATCTCCCTCGAAGACACGAATTCTATCATCCATCAGCAACGCACCAAGTCTAGGATCATTTTCGCCATTAATCGCAGCTGCAAGCTCACTTCCATGATATTGCAGTAAAGAAGGATCGATAAAATCAAGGAGCGAATCAATAATATTGGGACGTTCCAGCAGAGTTTTAACGAGGCTTAGTTCCCAAATATCGTGATGCGAAAAATTCATAGGCTGAACTGTCGTTGAGGGCTGGCTAAGACGAACTTGTGAAGGAGAGATACCTAACCTAGAGGCAACGAACGCCCGATATTCCTCCTGCATCAAGGGTGAGAGCGTTTTGAGATAGGCAATGCTCTCATGCATAGCACTCTCTTTTGCCCTAGGATCACTCAAATTATACGTTGCAATGGTTTCAGTAATCACAAATTCGATAAACGGTATCGGTCGGTGCAATAGGGCATTTAGCTCTTCAATACGACCATCGCGCACCATATCCGCAGGATCCAATCCCCCCTCAAACAAGATCACCCCCCCATCAAATCCCCCACCGCTGAGAAGTCTAGCCGCTTTAAGTGCCGCAGCACGCCCTGCTTTATCCCCATCATAGGCTACAAGAACACGCGGTTCTCCCTTGCGCAATGTCGGTAGATGGTCTGCCGTAAGAGCTGTTCCCAGTGTTGCTACGGAGTGGGTAAATCCTGCTTGATGCAACATGACAACATCCAAATACCCTTCCGTAACAATAATCTCTTTGTTCTTATATACGCTATCACGCGCCAAATGGTACGCGTACAAAAGACGTGATTTGTTAAAAAGTGCGCTTTGCGAGGAGTTGACGTATTTGGCTTGATGTCCCGTGATGGTGCGCCCACCAAAACCGACGATCGCACCACCTGAGGCATGAATCGGAAACGTAATACGCTCAATAAATCGGGCGAAAAGCCGTCCGTCATCCCCTTTTCCTATTGCTCCTTGCTCCAGTGCTTCCGGTACGCTAAGGTGATGCTGTTCTAAAAAACGGAGAGTTTCAGGAGAGGTGGGAGCATATCCGATACCAAATTTCTCGATACTCGAAGCAAACACCCCCCTCTCGTGAAGATACGTAGAAGCAGTACGGTGGTCACCTAAGAGCTTTTGATACCATCCACTGAGTGTTTCAAGCAGATTTGAGCGTTCTTTTCGCTCTTTATTATCCGTATAATGGAGAGTAAAATTAACCGACGAAGCCAGTTTTTCAATCGCTTCGGGATAATTGAGCTTTTCGTATTCCATCACAAAATTAATCGAGTCACCACCGACACCGCACCCGAAACAATGGTACTTTTGTCGAGCAGGATTGATGGTAAAGCTGGGGGATTTTTCATCGTGAAATGGACAAGGTGCTTTGAAATTGGCCCCTGCTCGCTTGAGCTCAATGTATGAACCGACGACGTCGACAATATCAAGACGGGCTTTGAGAGCCTCGATGGAATCTTGGGTTATCATACCGCTATTTTAACCAAAAGAGATAAGGATTAAGATCTCTTTTGAGGATTAAAACAAGTCTCTTGAGAACGAAAAACCAAATACAGCTTTCGTTACAGAGCGATCATAATCAATCAAACTCTCGCCATATCCACTAAAGAGTTTGACATACCAAAATGTATTTTCTGAATTTAAAAATGGGTAAGACCAGTGGGCATCTATAGCGCCTCTGTTTATTCCCCCTGCCCCGAAGTTATAACGAAACAGCGAGCCAAATTCATGTTGTCCGTATAAATACTTTACCTTTACATCACCGTAGCCAAGGTAATTTTGAATGTCAGGATTATCATCACCTTGATAGTTTGGTTCATAGTCGCCTGTAGAAGGATTGACAGCGCCATCATAATATCCATCGTATTTTTTCTTTTCAGGAATTCTAGTCCATACCCTAGTCGAAAGGAAAAGATTATCCCACTGCCATAGACCAGCCAAATACAGACGGTTCCACGAATGGGAACGGTATCCATCCTGAGCATTTGACTCATGTAAAAAACCGACTTTTGCAACTTTTAAGCCATAAGTATCATTGATTATGCCAGATAAGGGGACACCAAGAAAAATTTCCGGAGAATAGTTTGTTTCACGAAACGGCGCAGAATTACCATAAATCTGCCACCACACTTTTTGGGTGTAGGCAAAATTAAAATATTCATGCCAGCCGAAAAGATTATACGTCAACATTTTTGTTAGACTGATTTGGAACTCTGCTTCAATATTTTGATCATAATCACTGTAAGCCTCTTTTTCCTGAGGCGTATAATTGTTAACGTGTGTACTTTGTGATATTCGAGGATATTTATGTGTCGAATATCCGATGGGCAAAAGATAATTGGTCTCATACGGATGCAGCCCGAAAAAATCACCGCCCAAAATTGAATCAACTAATTTGTGTGTTTCCGAAGTATTCGTATCCATTTTTCGTAAAATATAAGCATTACCCTCTTTATTGGTTTCAGGATTCATCTGATCCTTTAGACTCTCAAAAAATGTTTTTCTTTCTTTCTTTTTCTCACTATCCATGGTCAATGTATAACTGTATTCAGATGCTGCCTGCTCAAACCAAAAGGCAGATTTTTGGTAATTTACCTTTACTCCAAGCCCATTTTGATACATATACGCCAGTCGATAGATAGAAGGTTTTATACCTTTTATCGCCTCATCTTCCAGCAAAGGAAAAGCTTTTTCATACTGCTTTTCATTAAAATATTTTTCACTGCTGACATTGTCATCTACCACTAAATCATTTGCCATCACCAAACAAGGGCTGGCAATACACACTATGACTTTAATACACTTAATTATCCTATTTTTATACTCCATAGCAGACTCCTTAAGCCCTTTGAGCTATCATACATCATTATTCCAAAAATCCTTTCAAACACTAAATTGTTAAAATAAGTATATCTGTGCTAAAATTCCAATTCGAAAATTTTAAATAGAAAGTGGGTGATGTGAATGCCTGGAATTATCTTACGCCAAGATGATAACTTTGACGCTGCTTACCGACGCTTCAAGAAACAAACAGATCGTAATCTTGTTGTTACTGAAGCTCGTGCGCGCCGTAACCATATAACGGAAACGGAAAAACGCAAACAGTTCAAAATCAGCGCTCGCAAGAAGATGTTAAAACGTCTCTATATGATGCGACGTTACGAATCTCGCCTGTAATCCCAAAGCGCCCTGCGCTTTGGCTTACGCCGTTAAGCTCCTCCTCAATTTTTCCTCTGTAACAAAACCTTTACTAACCCTATGATAAACTTCGTGTAAACATTTCTGCACAAGGCTACATCAATGCTCTTTAGCGCACCTCTTAAAAATAATTCCAAAAAAATCATGTTGTTGGGTTCAGGCGAACTCGGTAAAGAAGTTGCTATTGAGGCACAACGTTTAGGGATTGAAGTGGTCGCAGTGGATCGCTATAAACATGCGCCTGCGCATCTAGTTGCGAATCGTTCTTATGTCATTAATATGCAAGACAAAGAAGCGGTATTAAAACTTATCCGTAAAGAAAAACCCGATTATATTCTCCCTGAAATCGAGGCAATCAGCATTGATGCCCTTTTCGATGCGGAAGCGGAAGGATTCTGCGTTATCCCTAATGCCGAAGCGGTCAGTAAAACAATGAACCGTAAGAACATTCGCCGATTTGCGAGTGAAGAGCTTGGGATACAAACAAGCCGTTATCACTTTGTGAGCAACTACGAAGACATGTGTGCAGCAGCGGAAGATGTCGGTTTCCCATGTGTTATCAAACCCGTTATGAGTTCTTCTGGACATGGTCAAAGTATCGCTCGAAGCCCTTTTGATTTAGAAAACTCGTGGGAAATTGCCAAAGAGGCACGCGGGGATGCAAGTGAACTGATTGTTGAAGAGTTTATCCATTTTGATTATGAGATCACCTTGCTCACAGCACGTAACGGGACAGAAACAATCTTTTGTGAACCTATCGGGCATATCCAAAAAGACGGCGACTATATTTTCAGCTGGCAGCCGATGGAAATGTCGAAAAAAGCACTCAAACGCTCAAAACAAATTGCACAAATCATTACAGACGGATTGGGCGGTCGCGGATTGTTTGGTGTTGAGTTATTTGTAAAAGGTGATGAGGTCTATTTTAGTGAAGTAAGCCCTCGTCCTCACGATACAGGGTTAGTAACATTGATTACTCAAAGCCAAAGTGAATTTGCTCTGCACGTTCGCGCAGTGCTTGGACTTCCTCTTGGATTTACCTTTTACGGAGACGGAGCAAGCGCGGCATTTAAATCAACTGTCGAATCGCATGAGCCTCTGATCGAGGTGGATGATTCCCTTTTTGATAAAAAGAGTTTTGTTCGTGTGTTTGGTAAACCTGAATCTCATGTTGGACGACGAATGGCAGTAGTGCTTGTATTTGACAAAGTCAAAAAAGCGCTCAAAAAAGCCGAAAAAATGATCAAAAAGATTAAAGACGTATGAAGATAGTATTACTCGATATTCTAACATACGGTGATACCTCGTTAGCTGGATTTGATGCATTAGGCGAGGTTAGCGCATACTCTACTACTTCTGCCGAAGAGACAATCCAACGAGTGCGTGATGCCGAAGTAATCGTGACCAATAAAGTGGTTATCAGTGATGCAGTGATGGAAGCCTCTCCCAATCTCAAGCTCATCTGTGTAGCTGCGACAGGGACAAATAACATCGACCATGAAGCGGCACAGCGTCGTGAAATAATTGTCAAAAACGTCGCAGGGTACTCAACCGATGCAGTCGTTCAACATACTTTTAGTATGCTATTTTATCTGCTAGGGCATTCACGTTATTACGATGAGTACGTCAAAAGCGGTAGCTGGCAAAAAGAAGCAGTATTTACCCATATCGGTCCATCTTTTAGCGAATTACGAGGGAAAACGTGGGGTATTATCGGACTGGGTGAAATCGGGCGCAGCGTGGCAAACATTGCAAAGGCATTTGGTGCTAACGTTTGTTATTACTCTACTTCTGGGAAAAATGAGAACAGCGAGTTTGAAAAAACAACCCTCAGCCGTTTGATCGAAAACAGCGACATCATTTCCATTCATGCACCGTTGAATCCCTCGACAGAAAATCTCATCTCCCACTCCGAACTGTTGCAGATGAAAGACGGTGCAGTACTGCTAAATCTTGGTCGTGGTGGAATCGTCGATGAAGATGCGCTATCGGTTATTATCGATGTCAAGCCGATATATGTAGGCTTGGATGTATTAGTCAAGGAGCCTATGAAAACACCTCATCCGCTTCTACGTGTAAAACACCATGAGCGTCTCTATATCACTCCTCATATCGCATGGACGTCCATCGAAGCACGCCAACGACTCATTGCTGCAACGGTTGAGAATATTAAAACATTTTTAGCATCGTCGGTAAAATAAGAGCTATTCCCAAAAACAACACGGATGTAATGAACACCTGCACCGTCACGGTGCGAGGTGAACAGTTGTAAAGCGAGGCGAGATTGACATTCGCCACCGCTAATGGGACAATCAGTTCCAAAAATAAAAGCCCCTTGACCATAGGCGTCATGTCCACCACCCCTAACACACCAAACGCAATGGCGGGTATCAGAATAAATTTTGTCCCATTTACCCACGCAGTAAGTCGCATATTGATCTGCGTCAGTTTTATCCCATATAAATAAATACCAAATAATACCAACTGCATCGTCATCGACGCATACGCTCCCATCATCAGCGTTTTATCCACCGCAATACTAGGATGATATCCTGCTAAATTTAAAGCTATCGCACCCATTGCCGCCCACAAGACGGGAAGTTTGACAATGTTCAGCAGTGATTCGCGCACGCTAAACTCTCCGCGTGAGTAATAAAATACCCCAATCGTATAGACGACAAACACATTCACGAGATTAATGAGCGTGAGATACGGAACACTAACTTCCCCAAACAGTGCAATCCCTAATGGAATACCTAAATTTCCAGTATTGCCAATGAGAGCTGCAACAGTTGCTATGGAGCGCTCTTTAGGATCATTAAAAATCATCTTCGACAGAGGAATCATCAATAAAAGAGAAACTAAAGTAATGAGTAAATAAAGAGAAGGAGCAAAGAGTAGCCCGGTATCAATAGGACGCTTGAGCAATCCCCAAAAAGTGAGAAAAATTTGTAAAAAATAAACACTAAGAAGCGTGATAGTACGATCATCAATTTTTTCTTTGAACGTCCATTTGGCACCAAAACCGACAGCAATAAAAAGATAAATACCAAGAATTGAGAATAAAGTTTGCATATTATATTTTATCTAAAAATTAGTCAATCTTTTTGAGTGGGCGCTAAAACCCATTTCGCTACAATCACCCAATTCAAGGAGTCTTTATTATGGCTAAAGTATTAATTATCGGCAGTGGCGGTGCAGGTTTGGTGAGTGCATTATCTGCGCATGAGTCAGGTGCAGAGGTAATTGTCGTCTCTAAAACACTCCCAACACGATCTCAAACTTCCATGGCACAGGGTGGAATGAATGCTGTTTTGGGCGGTGATGACACGATTGCAGATCATATCGACGACACACTTCGCTCCAGCGCAGGATTGGGAGATGAAAAACAAATTGCTTTTATGTGCGAAAATGCCCCAGATGCGGTGCGTTGGTGCAATAGCATGGGTCTTCCGTTTAGCCGTGATGAGTCGGGTGAAATTGCCCGCAGACGTTTGGGCGGGGCAAGCGCACCTCGCGCGTGCTATGCCCAGGATTATACGGGACTCAAACTTTTGCACACGCTCTACGACCAATGCCTCAAAGCAGGAATTGAGTTTGTAAATGAGCGATTTTTACTCAACCTTATTGTCGATGAAGAGACTAACCGCGTGTTAGGGGCAACGTTTTTGGACATAGCCACGGGAGAAGTGGAAGAGATTCGTGCCGATGCGGTGGTGCTGGCTACGGGTGGATACGGTGCGATTTATGGCAAACACTCGACGAACTCCGTTCAAGCTACGGGAGATGGGTTGGCTGCAGCGATACGAGCAGGGGCAAAACTTGCAGATTTGGAGTTTATCCAGTTTCATCCTACAGCATTGAAAAACTCTTCTATTTTGATTTCAGAAAGCGCGCGCGGAGCGGGGGGATATTTGCTAAATCGGAATAAAGAGCGCTTTACCGATGAACTGGCTTCTCGTGATGTCGTTGCCCGTGCGATTCATGAAGAGATGACCAAAAGTGGTGCAGTGTATCTCGACATCCGCCATTTGGGAGAAGAGTTTATCAATCATGAGCTTCCGCAAGAGCGAAAATTGGCTCAGATTTATGAGGGGATTGATCCCGTGCATGAACTCATCCCCATCAAACCCTCTGCCCACTACAGCATGGGAGGGATCGAAGTTGATTCGGAGTGCATGAGCAGTGTTAGTGGTTTGTTTGCCGTGGGCGAATGTGCCAATCACAAAACTCATGGGGCAAATCGGCTAGGAGGTAACTCGCTGTTAGAGCTCGTCGTGTTTGGTCGTCATTGCGGAAAAAATGCGGCGGAGTTTGGAGCAAAATCTCCCGTTCTTGCGCTTGAAAATCCGCAGTTAGCCAAAGATGCCAATTTTGTCCGTGGCGTAATGTATTTTACGAATCAAATCGATTTTTACCAAAAACAGGAGATGTTAGCCAATATCTTTTATAACAATGTCGGTTTGGTACGCGAGGATATGGGACTCAAAGCGGTACTGGGGGCGATTCGCCAAATGCAAAAAGAGTTACCGTTTATGGGTCCGAAGGATAAGTCGAAAGTTTGCAATACGAATTTAGTCGAATTTATCGAGTTTGGAAATAAAGTAGAACTGGCAGAGATTATCGTGGTATGTGCTATCAGTCGCAGCGAGAGTCGAGGGGCACATTATAGAGGTGATATTCCTGCACGAAACGATGTTATGTTTGGAGCTCATACGATTACATGGAGAGAAGGAGGTGTGTTATGCGCAGATTTTATGGAATAAATACCATTATTGAGAATGAAGATAATGATGATTTTTACGACGATGATGAAGAAGACGAGAAAGAGTGGTGTGACTGATGAATATTTCAATACAACGCAGTAATCAAGAAGAATTTCAAAACTATAACGTTGAGTTAGAGGGCTTGACGTTACTCACAGTTCTTAATCACATCAAAACAAAAATCGACTCAACACTGACGTATTCCCATGGATGCCGTAGCGGTGTGTGCGGGAGTTGTGCCGTTCGCGTCAATGGTCGTGAACAACTCATGTGCGAATACAAACCTAACGAGGGTGACAGAATTGAACCCATACGAAATGTGCGTGTTATACGTGATTTAGTCGTTGACAGCTCTCCTATTGCACGTTTTAATACCATAGCTAGCGCATGGAGCGAAGGGGCTCATGAGGAGAATGTAAGCGAAGAGGAAATGAGTAGCATTCAGACTCAAAGCGATTGTATCTTGTGTGTATCTTGCTACAGTGCTTGCCCTGTATATGCTGTAAATCCTGATTTTATTGGTCCGTTTGCCCTTACGCGTATTTGGCGATATGTAAGTGATGCGCGTGAAATTTCCAGCGATGCAAAAATGGCAGCCATTCAAACCAATGGGATTTGGGACTGTACATTGTGCGGCGAGTGCGTCCCCGTCTGTCCTCAAAACATTGCTCCTGCACAAGATATACGAATGTTACGTACAAAAAGTGGAATGATGGGATACCAAGATCCCAATATGGCCTCAATGTTTGGTGGAAGTTTGGATTTTGGAAGTCCGATGTTTTAACCCCCCGTCATTCCCGCGTAGGCGGGAATCTAGCTAACTAAAACAGCTAAAAGCTGGATTCCCGCCTACGCGGGAATGACGAACGAATTATTTTGTGTTATACTAACTGTTATAAAACAGCTAGGGATATACTATGGCATCAGAACACTCACTCGACATCTCCGCAAAAATTGACCTCCAAGCGTTTAAAGACGCGATTGCCCAATCGGAAAAAGAGGTTATCGGCCGTTATGATTTCAAAGGAGTCGCTTATGAAATCAATTATCGCGAAAAAGAGAAACAACTCGTTCTTGTAGCATCTAGCGATAACAAACTTGACGCACTTAAAGACGTTGTTATCGGTAAACTCATCAAGCGTGGTCTCTCTTCTAAAGCGCTCGAAGAACTCAAAACCGAAGACGCAAGCGGTGGAAGCCGTAAAGCAACCTATAAAATCGTTGATACCATTGAGTCAAAAGAAGCAAAAAAAATCATTGCAGAGATTAAAAACCTCAAAACCAAAGCTTCTGCTATCATTGAAGGTGAGTATATTCGCGTAAAATCCAAACAGATTGATGAACTTCAAAAAATCATGGCGCACATCAAATCTATGGAGTGGGAAGCACCTCTAGTCTTCGAAAACTTCAGATAAAGGGTCTCGTTCATGAGCGGCAAAACCACGCGCTATAAATCAATTGACAAGCGGGTTCTCACCGAGGGTGAGCATCTCAATTTTCAACTCTATATTCCCAATGAGACTAAAAGTGTTATGGGACTATTTCTTCAAAGTGATTCAGTCATAGATGGTAATAGCAAAGTGCGTTTAAGTGAAGTGGAAAAACTCTATATCAATGAAAAAGATGCCCTGAACTACGAAACTTACGTCCAGCAGCACATTCAAACTATTGCACGTTCTGAGGATCTTTCTCTTGATGATAAAGCCATAATCGTTTATCAACGTGCCAGTTGTGTTATTGATGAGATGTTTCGTAACCCTGAGTCACTTGAAACCGCCAAAAATGTCAAACCGGTCGTGGACAGTTTCGTCAATATAATTTTGCATGATGCCAAAGCAGTTGAATCGCTTTTGAAAATTACGGCTCATGATTACTATACCCATACCCATTCAATCAATGTAAGTATCTACACTCTGAGCTTGGGCTCATTTTTGGGAATTGAGGCGGAAGATCTTAAAACACTGGGGATGGCCGCCGTACTCCATGACATCGGAAAAAGTAAAGTCGATTACAATATCATTAACAAAAATGGCAAACTAACCGAAGTAGAGTTCGATGAGATGAAAACGCATCCTGCAGAGGGGCATACTATAGCATTAAAGCTAGGTATTAGTGACGAGCGGATACTCAGCGGTATTCGTCATCATCATGAAAAAATGGATGGCAGAGGATACCCAGATGGAATCAAAGAGGATAAAATCAGTCAGTTTGCCAGAATAATCGGTATCTGTGATGTGTTTGATGCTCTTTCGACTAAACGCTCCTATAAAGATCCTATGAGTTCTTTTGAGTCACTGCGTCTTATGAAACAGGAAATGCAAGGTCACTTGGATATGAGCTTAGTAGATGCGTTTATCAAAATGCTACGAAATAAGGAGAGTCAAAAATGAAAAAACTAACCATCGCTGATGCAGCTGAGTACTTCAAGGTGTCCAAAGAAGCGATTCACAACCGTATTCGCCGTGGGTCCCTTGCCTCTATTGTTGAAAACGGGGTGAAATACGTTTCAGTTGCCTCTGAAAAAAATAACACAGCTACAAACAGCGCAAACGACAATCGTTATACCCTCTACATCGAGCAAGAAAATGAACGGCTTCGCGAAAAAGTAGATGGTCTTGAAAAAGAGACGGTAAGGCTACGTGATCAGCGCGAACTCATGCTGATTAATGAACGAATCAACGTAGAACAAATCTACAAAGAGCGTGATGCACAGCTTCGTAATATTTTGAATGTCGTTGCAACAAAATTTCTCTCCCATGTTAGTGAAGATTTGGTTATGCAAGAGGCTATGGGCGAAGAAATAGAACAAGCAGATGCCATCAATGCGGACATCGTCCCTGATGTTGAATTGGGCGAGGGATGGATAACACTTAAATCATTTTTAAAACTCAAACGTTATGCCGACAGCATTAAAAAGAACATCAAGCGACGATTTAAAGCTGCCGCCATGGAAGGCGACGAACGCTTTATCGAGCACGGCGAGAAAATTTACTTGAATCCTTCTCTGCACGAGTATGCTGACCTCTTGGCGGGGCGCTAAGACGTGACTTTTCCCTGTTTAGATTGTGAAAACAGCTCTGACAAATATTAAATTCGCTTCCTAGAGCAAGCGGTTTTCCACACGTTTTACAGCGTGGGACAAAATGGCTTTGTTTGAGCGAATTTTCGATAAAACGATTTAGTTCTCCCCGATACGAACGGGCTTTTTCGCTGTCCACAAAAAACTCACCCAAACGATACGAAAGCCATAAATACAAACTGATCTCTTTAATCTGATCTTCGGCTTCTTGAAGCTCTTCTGTCGTTTGAGCATGTGAGCCTAGATGACGCGGCGGGATATAAGCGATGGGTTTTGCCTGAGCCAATGCACGAACGTATCGTTCGTATGCGCCCATCACGATAGGTGATTTCGTAGACAACGGTGCGGTGGAAAGAATATATTTGGTGCGCATGTCCAAATCATATCGATCTACAATCACCGACGCTTCTGCCATAGATTCAAGATTTATCGCGCGGAACGGTCCTTCAAACTTCATGTTTTCTACAAAAAATTCGATAATGGCCGCAAGAGATTTTTCTTCTAAAATCGTCGAGACAAGCTGTATGTGATCAAAATTTGCCATAACGTTAAAAGGGATTTTAATTGCTTCTGCTTCACGACCAAAAAGTGGAGTAATTTTTTGAAGGACATCCGCACTCAGGGCTCCTACAAATCCTTTTTCACTCATTCCATATCGACCTGCACGCCCTGCTATCTGCTGAATTTCACTCACAGTTAAATCGCGTTGGCTTTGTCCATCGAATTTATCGGCTTTCGAAAATAACAATGTTTTAATGGGTAAATTCAATCCCATCGCAATCGCATCGGTCGCAACAAGGATTTCAGTCTCCCCCTCACGAAATCGTCGTGCTTCCTCACGTCGTACTTCCGGTCCAAGGTTACCATAAATAACACTGGTCTTATACGTCGCTGAGAGCTGCTGCTTCAAACGCAGTGCGTTAGCGCGGGTAAATGCGATAACAGCGGTTTGGGGTTCTATCGCATCAATAGGTGTGACATGAGAGAGAAGTTCCAGTGGATTCTTACGCTCAAATTCGACTATTTCAAGCGGTTCTCCCAAATACTCGGCTAACGCCACAATCGCCTCGCGTGAGTTAGGAGAACCGGTCATAATCACGCGATTAGCAGGGGCACCGATAATGGCATTAGCCCATGCCCATCCACGATCGCGATCGCCGATCATCTGCACCTCATCGATCACACACGTATCCACCTCAGATTCAAAGCTAAGCATCTCAATAGTAGAACTAATATGGGTCGCATCCTCATCGAAAATCTGCTCTTCTCCTGTAATAAGGGAAGCACTTATGCCATGTTCGCGTAAATCTTCATACCCTTCCAATGCTAACAAACGCAAGGGGGCAAGATAATATCCTGTCCCTTTAGAGCGTAATTGCTCCATAGCAGTATAGGTTTTACCGCTGTTAGTTGGTCCGATATGTAAGATGAGCTTACGACGAAGCGAACGTGCAAGAGGAAAGAGATTTTTAAAATCCCGTACCGTTCGTGCCAGCAGCTCTTGACGCTGTTTTTTAACAAGCTCTCCAGCAATACGCCGATCAAAAGCGAAAAGGACGCGACGCACCACTTTGGCATTAATATGAAGCGTATCACTCAAATGCGGCAATAAAATCTCATACACCATCGTGTACAGCGTAGGCTCATCCAAATTTAAAAGCTTTGCGTGCTCTTGGCACTCATCAATCAAAGATTTGAGTTCAGTCAAAAATACAGCGCGAAGCTCCCCTCCTTGTTTCTCAAACTGCGCATCGAATACTAAGTCTTCTTCGCTCCAAATGAGGCGGGTTATCTCTGCATGGCTTACCTGTACATGAGTGGTATGCAATAACGGCTCATCGCGATAAGGAAGAACAATCGCTTGAGGATACTCGATAAGCAATTCTTCCCCTACAAATTCAATCCCTATCGCCTGTGATGGAAGGACACGTTTTAATGTCTCCATTGTCAGAGGATAAAAGGTGTTTGTATTGGACGGAGGAGCACCTTTGAGGGCAGAAAGGATCTCGTCGTGTGTAAGATAACGATGAGTATCGAGCTTTAATGTCTTTAGAAATGAGCTGATTTGGGCTTGCTTTTGGATGATGAATTCTTCTTTGAGAGCATTAATTTCAGGAACCAGCACCTCGATATTTTCTTCATGAAGTCGCTTGTGATCCAAAGGTGAAGTTTTAAGTACATGAATCTTAGAAAAATGCTCCACCCCTATGTCATAAACGATGGAAGCATAAAATTCGAGCCTATCGCTGTAATCAAACTTCCCTTCCAGTGCTTTTTCGAGAATCTCGCGCTTGTGCACGTAACGGATATGCTCAAGCTTTGAAGCAATCTTCTCAGGGGTTATTTTACGCGTACGAACATCACCGAATGCCACATGCAAAGCAACACGTTCATCACGACTCATCTGAAATGCATCAAAAAGTTCATCAATTTTTTCTTCCCGCTCATGCGGTTTTTCACGAGGTTTTGGATTCGGGTAGATTTTACCGTTTTGAGTAAAGAAATCGACAATGAGGTGCCGATTATCGCTCTCGCCCTCCGACCAAATTCTTCGCAGCGATTTAATAAGGATCTCCTTTTGAGTCGTCCCATCAAAAATTCCAAGTGCATGAGCCAGTGCGGCCAACGTTTCATTGGGTACCCGATCTATTCCCTCATCAAACCCCTCATCGCCAAAAAAATAGCGGATAGATTGGTTGAGTTTTATCATTTTTTTCTTTTTCTTAGCCATAGTGTAAGTGTAGCTAAAAATTCTAAGGGGTATCTTTTTCTAGTTTTGATAAACTTTGAACAAATAAGAATGATGGACAATACTATGATTGATTTAAATGTTGATGAGTGGACACAAAGTGACTACCTCACTAACAAACAAGCGTTAGAAGCTCAGGGGGTACATGTCGTTTTGGTGGATACGATTTTAAATCCTATCGATGGGGCAGAAACTACGACGTATAACCCGCCGTTACTGCGCGAGATGCCTACTGGAAGCGTATTCGTCTTTTACTGCGATAGTGGAAAGGGAACTCATTCACGGCTAAAAGAGTTCCGCGCCAAGTTTCCCAATCATGTTTGTATCAGTTTACGAGGGGGGAGAGGATATTGGAGACGGAATTTGAGCGTATAACGTCAGCGTGTGAAGCGTTTGCCCTCTCGATAGAAGAAAAACGTTATTATGATGCGCATGAAGACATGGAAGCACTTTGGTTTCCGCGTCGTTTTGAAGATGATGATGAAGTGAAGCTTTGGAAAGGATTTATTAATGCGGCCGTTTGTTTTGAGCTGATTCAAAAAGGCCGTCCAAAACCATCCGAAATAGCGTGGAATACCTATCTTAAATATCGTCTTTTGTTAGAAGTGTGTGACAGCGAACATTGTCCAACTTACGTTAAAATAGTGCAATTATTAGAAACTACAAGGAGTATACAATGTCCGAATTTTTAAAAGCAATGTCGTTTCGTCATGCATGTAAACGTTTCGATACTACAAAAGCAATACCAAGCGAGCAATTTGAAAGTATTTTAGAGGTATGCCGAACCTCACCCTCTTCGTTTGGGATGGAGCCATGGAGACTGATTGTAGTACGCAATGAAAAGCTCCGAAAAGCACTAAAAGCTTCCTGCTGGAATCAAAACCAAATCACTGAGGCAAGTGAATTGGTAATTTTTACCACGGACAATGATATCGTTCGCAGTGATTCACCCTATGTTCGCACTATGTTTGAACGCCGAGGCATGCCAACTGAGATGGTAGATACCTATATGGGCGTCTATAAAAACTATCTTGCCCCAATCGAAGAAGATGAAATTTTACTCGAAAATTGGACAGCCAAGCAGTGCTATATCGCGTTAGCAAACGCAATGACGTATGCTGCAACACTTGAGATCGACACTTGTCCGATCGAAGGATTCGACAAAGAAGAGGTTGAAGCCATTCTTGATTTAGAATACGGTCACAGCGTTGCGGTTATCTGTGCGTTTGGATACCGCATCAACCTTCAAAGTGCTCAAATGCGACTTCCGCTGAAGTCAATCGTGGAATATAAATAAATGCTGCAAAACGTAGATCAAAAAGTAGAACATCTCACTACAAAAGCCGAACACTACAGTGATTTAGCCCTCAATTTTGCAACCGAATATGGGCTAAAACTTTTGGGTGCCATTGCAATCTTTTTGATTGGAAAATGGATTGCCAATCAATTTTTAAAACTCATGCGTCGAGGGATGAAGCGCGCGCAAGTCGACGCAACATTGATTTCGTTTTCAAGCAACGTCATAAACGTAGCGCTCATTGCTGTAATTGTTATTGCAGCAGCGAGCAATTTAGGTATAAATACGTCGTCCTTTATCGCAATATTTGGAGCAGCAGGTCTCGCCATTGGATTAGCCCTTAAAGACACTCTTGCAAACGTAGGCGCTGCTGTACTCATTATCTTTTTCCGCCCTTTTAAAGTGGGTGATTATATAGAAGCTTCCGGAGTTCAAGGGACAGTACATGCAATGAACCTTTTCTCAACGACACTGATGACTGTCGATAATCGTTCCATTATCATCCCCAACGGAACCCTTATCAGCGGAAATATTATCAACTATACCGGCAATGTAAATCGACGAATCGATATGATCTTTGCTATTGATTACAAAGATGACCTAAAACTCTCCAAAAAAGTCATCATGGATGTTCTAAATGCCCATCCGGAAGTGCTTAAAGATCCACTTCCCGTTGTTGTTGTCGGAGCATTAGGAGATAACTCGGTTCAGCTCTACGCACGGCCTTGGGTTCCAGCTGAGCTGTATTGGGATACGAAATTTCAGATCATAGAAGAAGTCAAACTTGCCTTTGACAAAAACAACATATCTATTCCTTTTCCGCAAATGGACTTGCATGTTCACAGAAAAGAGGCTATTTAAATCGATACGCGTGGATGTAAAATGCCCCGGCAGCTGCCAATGCGGCAGCTGCCGCTGCGATGAACAAATACGTCGGAATATGCTGATACAATAGTCCTGCTCCCAATGCCCCTACAAAACCTCCCAATCCATATGAAACTCCAAAGAAAAATTGCTGTGAAAGTCGACGCGCGCTGTAAAGAGCGAACAACGTACTGATGGATGCCGTATGAAACAGTGCAAAACTAAATGCATGCAAGCTTTGGGAAATGGCCAAGAGTACCAATGAGTTTGGAAAAAAAGCAACCATAAGCCACCTAAGTGCCGTGATAAAAGCGGTAGCCCAGAGAATAACATATAAATTACGACGAAGCAGTGCCCCTTGAAAATAAAACATCACGATCTCAGCAATAACCCCAAAACTCCAAAGCCATACGGTCGTATTGAGCGAAAGTCCGTGATCGGTGACATAAATGGTAAAAAAATTGTAAAAAGGACCAAAACTCACTTGCATCAAGAAAAAGCCGATCCACAAATAGAGATGCGTCAAAGGGTTAAAAACACCCTCTTCACGGTCACTTTCTGTACTCTTACCCTTTGTGTTCTCTCTTCCGATTATTGCCCCTAAAATCAATGTTCCCATCGCCATGGCAATCAAAAATCCAATACCAATTTGAGGCGTTGTCAACCAGCGCACTAGCACCAAAGCGACTGCAATAAATCCGATTGAACCAAACAACCGAATTTTCCCGTACTTTTCGCGTCCAATATGCTCCAGTGAAATCACCTCCACATAAGGGAGGATGAGGGCAATACCGATTCCAAATAGGATATTCACACTTAACAACGCCCAAAAATGACTCAAAGAGGGATAAAAACCACTAGCGCCAAGCAGCATTAGAATGAGCGAGAGATAAAAAACTTGCTGATTGAGGACAAACCCTCGTAAAAACATAAAAGGGATGGCAAAGCGCACTAATGGCGCGGAAGCGAAGATAATTCCGATCTCCATTGCACTCATACCGCTCATTGAGAGAATTTTAGGGACAAAAATAACATGGACCCCGATAAGGGCAAAATAGAAGAAATAAAATAAGGCGACGAGAATACTCAAACTAGGAGGCTCTAATGACGCATGTACCGCTGATAAGATCGTGCAGCGCTCTATTGTCTTTACGAATCAATCCGACAAAAAAACCTCCCAAAGTGATAAGGGAAATAAAATATCCGATAAAACGGACGATTAGCTTCCCATACGAGGCAGACTTTAGTGTGACGGCATCCACAACACGAATACGAGCAAGTTTTTTCCCAGGAGTTTGACCTCCACGATGCCACAGTACAACCGTGACAATCATAAACAAACTCAGTTGCGTAAGAGAAACAAACGGATTTGGAGGATGGGCAAGGGCCTTTTCATTATGGACGATAACATCCATTCCACCCGCCGTATGCATTTGATCGTAGCCAAACAAGATTATCATCAAAAGGGCGATGGGCAAACCAATCATAAAAATATCGGTACAAAATCCAAGAGCTCGAGACCAAAATGAAGCATAGTGAATAATAGGGGTTGGGAAAGTTTTTTGTCTATTTTTTTTAGGAGTTTTGGTACGCATACGGAAATTATA
Source organism: Campylobacterales bacterium (assembly GCA_026390135.1). Lineage (GTDB taxonomy): Bacteria > Campylobacterota > Campylobacteria > Campylobacterales > Sulfurimonadaceae > Sulfuricurvum. Next base: position 54,854 of record JAPLGN010000014.1, read on the forward strand.
TCTGGATTACTGTTTGTTTACTATTTTATTTCATAATTCTGTTATCCCAATTGATGGCAGCACATCAAGGGGAGATTTTCATTCATTCAACACTCCTTAAGATCAAAGCGCTCAGGCTACTACCCGCAAGGGGCACAATGTCCTCCTGAGCAATTTCTCACCTTTTTATGCAGCAAAATAAATAAAACAATACTTTTTTGATATGATTTTTGTATCTTAGTAATTAGTATTGCCAAAAGAATATTATTCCTTTGACGTTCAAATTAGCGTTTGATCCCTAATAATGTTTCTAACAGTGTATCGGATGTAGTAATCGTTTTGGCATTTGCCTGATACCCTCTTTGAATAATAATAAGCTGCGTAAGTGATTTAGATAAATCGACATTAGAAGCTTCAAGAGCAGAAGATTGCATAAATCCACGTCCAGCAGTCGCGGCCGTACCGATGATCGGATCGCCTGAGTTGGCAGATTGGAGGTAAACATTACCGCCATCACTTACAAGTCCTTCATTATTAGAAAACTTTGCCATCCCAATTTGGGCTAGACCGAACGAACGACCGTTTGAAAATGACCCGACTAACGTACCGCTTTGGTCGATTCGAATACCAACCAAATCTCCACCCGGAAAACCATCTTGAGAAATACCGCTGGTGCCTGATGGATTATCAAAACTCGTTATACCGTCAAAACCGCCAATGCTTCCAAAATTTAGATTGACAGCTTGATTTCCAGCCGCACCATTATTGGGTGAAAAATCAATTCCTGGGATATTGTATCCCGCAAGCGCTCCACTGCTGTTAAACTGGACAACACCCCCCTCAAGAATATTAATATTAGGGGCAATTCCACCGATGGAGCCAGGGACAGGTACAGTTATCGTATATCCCCACTCCGCAATATTAGTGCTTGTATTAACGTATTGTTTACGAAAATCCATCTTAACTGTGTGCTTACTCCCCAGTGAATCATAGACATCGATGCTGGCCGAATGGGTAGCAGCATTCATTGCTTGAGCTTGTTTAAGGGATGTTGATCCAGCCGGAAGAGCACCTGCCATGGTAGCAAAGTTGGCAGTAAATCGCGTATTTTCTACCGTATTAGCATCTTTAATACCTGAAACAGCTATTGTTAAAGGATTTCCAGCAACATCACTATTACTAACATTAATTTTACCTTGATCATTAATAATAATAGCTGCAGTTGACGATGTCGCCTGCGCTAAGGTCTGTAAACCTGCACGTAACTCTTCAGTGGTACGAAAATAATAAATATCCGGAACGGCAGGGCTCGCAAGAACTGGCGGTACAGCCAACGGATTTGCCGCAACAGCTGCTATTGGTGTGCCGACAATCGTCCCCTCTAAGGCAGCATTCGTAGTGTATCGGAATTCTCTTGTAGTTGAATTGTTATTAAATGAAACAGTAAGCCCTTGCCCACCGACTCCGGCTATATCGGGAGTTAGTTGAAATGCCTGTCCACTAGCATTAAACATAACACCCACATCTTCTGACTTTTCTGTCCCTTGTAACCCGGCAGTAGAATCAAGCGCATAGGTTGGTCCATATTGGGTTACCGTTTCACTGGAGCTCAAATTGGCTTTTACAACAACTTGACTACTAGCATTAGCGGGTGTTGTTAATCCGGGTGGGATCTTGATATTGGCAATCGGTGCAGTCGCATCAACGAGACCCGTATTCTTATCTCGTAACCACCCTTGGACGATAAAACCATTGTTATCAACAAAATTACCTGCTCCATCAAATTTAAAGTCTCCAGAACGAGAGTATTTATAGGTACTCCCGCCATCACTAGAGACGACAAAAAATCCATCACCCTGAATGGCAACGTCGGTATTTTTATCCGTATTTTGTATCGAACCTTGTGAGAAGATACGCGTCATAGAGCTGACCGTAGTTCCTAATCCAACCTGAACTGCATTTTTACCGCCTAATGCCCCTTGTGGTGCAGTTGCAATTTGGTTGGTCTGAGCCAGCAAATCCGAAAAATTGGCACGAGAATATTTATAACCAATCGTATTAACGTTGGCAATGTTATTAGATTCGACGTCCATTGCAATCTGATGAGATTGCAATCCGGAGACGCCAGAGTAAAGTGACTTTAGCATAATATGTCCTTCTTAATCACAAAGTAAAAATAATAAGCAAAAAATGATCCATAATTTATCGATGCATCTGCAACGCTTTTTGAATCATCTCATCTACTGTGGTAATGGTTTTAGAATTAGCCTGATAAGCACGCTGCATTACGATCATGTCCGTTAACCCAACAGACATATCCACGTTGGAACCTTCCAGATAACCACTTTTAATACCCGCACCAGAAATAGCATTTCCCGATGCATCTGTCCAAAAGAGTGGCTTTCCGCTGTTTGAACTCTGTGAATAGTACGTTCCGCCTTCACTGTTGAGACCTTGATCATTTTGGAAGTGATAGACAGCCACGCGCCCAATAGCACTTTGGCGTCCATTGGAAAAATCGGCGATAATAATTCCATCCGCATTGATTCCATATTTAGTCAATGTTCCTCCCGATATTCCATCCGATGTTGAGGAGCCACTGAGACCGAGACTATCAATTGAAATCATACCGCTGTAATTACTTCCTAGATCGATGCTTACTGGCGAGCCATTATTATTAACAGAGGGAAGAGTAGAACTGACTAATCCTCCAGATGTACCAAAAAGTGCCTGACCATTTTGCGTATCGTAAACGATACTGCCATCAGTCGACATGACCGTAGCAGTTATGTCCCATGATTTTCCTTCAGTAGGTTGAATAGCACTTTGGGTAAATGTAAGCTTGAGTCGATTGGTTTCATTGTTCCCGCTTATAACGTCAGAGCTGATGGTTCGAGCTTCATTCGTTGTGCCAAGATTGCCAAAAAATTGTGATACAGTAGTAGGTACTACCGGATAAGCAAGCCGTGTTGGGAACTCAAGAATGCCTTGTTTATCGATACCTGCCAACGGAACATCGGTTGTTGGATTACTGACAACATAGGCACCACTGGTACCATTGGTCGCCGTATCACCATAATCAAACGCACCGTTATAGGCAAAGTTAGTGAGCATCGTTCCATTAACGTATTGGCCATCGCCCGTTACCAATCTAGAGACAGAAGAATTGACATTACCGTTCACTGTTTGTGCAGTATCGAATGCAAAAGTCCCATCTCTAGTAAAAGAGGTTTGATTCTTAGACGTGACACCAAACCATCCATTGCCTTCAAGAGCAAGATCAGTAAATCGATCAGAGGAGAGCATTGAGCCTTGCTTGAATTGAATGCTTGTAGTTTGCAGTCTTGCGCCATAACCGATATCGTTTGCCGTTGGAGTATTACCGCTGGATATTACTTTACTAAAAATATCGGCGAACTCAGCTGTCGAACCCTTATAAGCAGTCGTCGAGATATTGGCCAAATTATTTGAAACTACATCTAAAGCGTATTGATTACTCTGAAGTCCCGATATTCCTGCGTAATAACCCTGTGTCATTATGATTTCCTTTTATTGAGCCGTTATCTCTTTGATCATACTGAAATCAATATAGCTTGAGCCCAGTTTGGCATACGTTTTACCACTGTCAAACTTAATGGATTCAATCGGATAGAGTCCGACGCGTGATGTACCAGAGGTGCCATCCGCTTTAGTGTAGGTCGATTCGGCATAATAGGTCCCGGCATCCACTTTCGCATTGGCACTATTGGTGCCGTCCCAGCTGTATTTTGCCACTCCTGCGCTTGTTGCTCCAATCGGCATTGCTTTGATAACTTTGCCGTTAACATCCATAATATTGACATTGCCGCTTGTAACGTCAGTTGGAAAATAAAGTTCAAAATCAGAAGTTTTTCCGGTTGCGAGCGTAATCGCGTTACTGCCTGTATCTGCTATTTTCCCGATAGCAGAGATACCGGAATATTGCGCCGATGCAGCAAGTGACGTAGCTAATGTTGCCAATGATTTATTGGTATTCTCAGCCGATTCCAACGTCGCAAGCTGAGAGGTTTGAGAGAGAATCTTCTCACTGTCCATCGGAGCCGTAGGGTCTTGGTATTTAAGCTCCAGCAAAAGAAGCTTTAAAAAGTCATCTTTCCCCAAAACACTGTTTGGATTGGTTGTAGTTGATGATGCAGCCGCTGCCGTAGATGCTGCTGTTACTTGTTTGCCGTATGCGTCAATTGCCATAATAAACTCCTTTAATTACGCGTAATGCGGTAAGATGATTTCAAGAGCACTTAACTGCTCCTCGTTGGATTCAAGCTCTGCGAGCGATTGATACGATTGAAAACGGTTAGGCTGCTGTTGCTGTTGCTGCCCATTTTGATTTTGCTGTTGATTCTCTCCGCCCGACATAAAGTTCATCGTTGCATTCGTAATCCCCTGCCCAGCCAATTGCGATTTAAGCTCAGTTGCATTGTGTGCGAGGAAGGCAACACTGCTTGCATTATTAGACTGAATATTGACATGAACGTTATTTCCCCTCTGTACGAGCGTCACCTCAACTTCTCCCAGTTTTTCAGGATTAAGCTTCATAGTAACACGCGTAAAAGGCGATTTATAGTTTTCCGCTGCTTCTTTGAGATCGCTTGCGAAGTGACGCATGCTTTGCACAGCTTCTTTTGATTTCACCTCGAGTGAATCTGATTTAAGGACTGTTGCAGCTTTTACCGGTTCCTCGAGTATTTTTTCACTTTTTTTGACCTCTGCCTTCTCGCTCTCATTCCCGCCACGCAGCAACGCGCTCAAGGGATCGGCATGACTCACAGTAAGAGGTTTAAGTGTCTCTTTTATTCCTTCTTTTGGAAGCTCTGCCGATACTTGCTTTTCTACCTCAGGAGCTGGTGTTGCTTTCAATCCTTTAAGTAGGGATTGGAGTGGTTGGCTGTTTGCTTTATCACTCTCTTTAGAGGTTGTTTTGTCATTGCCTTTAGTCGGCTTAGCCTCAACCTGAACCGTTTTAGTATCATTCAATGTCCCAATAAGTGATTCCAGTGTTTTTAAATCCGCAGGTACAGCACTTTTAGCGGGTTCTTTCACTTCAATAACACGCTTAGAGAGCAATGAATCGCTTAATCCTTTGAACGTTGGCTTCTCTTTATCCTCCAACGTTGAAAGAGTAATCTCGCTCATATTGATGCCCAGCTTATCCGCCAGCTCGACAAGTCCCATAAGTGTTTTAGGAAGGGTTTTCCCCTCCGTTTTGTACTCAGGAGCTTTTTCCATGATAGTATTTTTGAGATACTCTTTAGCTTTATAAATAAGAGAATGTACCTGATCGTTACTCAGCACTTCTACGAGCTCTTTAGGGAGTACTTTTTTCTCTTCGATTGCGAGTAAGTTTGCCAAATCTTTCGGATTGCTCTTTATGCTCTCGGTGGATTTAGTAGATTTTACAACGTCTGTATTTTTGGCTAATTTAGGATCAACTACCACCCCAAAACTTTTTTCATTTTTTACTGGAGTATTGAGCGAGGATAAAAGCTGCGCAAACACGTCATTAGACTTCGTGTTTTTGCCCTTCGACGAACCGCCTAGTAAATCAATAAGTGATGATGGCGTTTTGTTATCTTTGCTTTGAACGACCATACAACATCCTTTGTAGAAATAATTAAAGACTATAAAGCAAAAAATATTCCAATTACTACAAAAGTCACTTAAACCAACCTTAACTTTATTTTAGATAGAATTCGCGAAAATATTTGCTTCCCACAAGGACATTCAATGCAAAAAATTCGTAATATCGCCGTCATCGCACACGTTGACCACGGTAAAACCACTTTAGTTGACGGATTGCTCAAGCAATCTGGAACGTATGGCAGCCACGAGCAAGTCAACGAAAGAGCAATGGACTCTAACGTCCTTGAGAAAGAACGCGGAATTACCATTCTTTCTAAAAATACCGCAATTCGTTATGGTGATCACAAGATCAACGTTATCGATACTCCGGGCCACGCCGATTTCGGTGGAGAAGTTGAGCGCGTATTGAAAATGGTTGACGGTGCGTTGATCCTCGTTGACGCTTACGAAGGGGTTATGCCTCAGACTAAGTTTGTTGTTAAGAAGATGCTTGCGCTTGGACTCAAGCCAATCGTTGTTATTAACAAAATCGACAAACCTTCCGCTGATCCTGAGCGCGTAGTTGATGAAGTATTTGACCTTTTCGTAGCAATGGACGCAACGGAAGATCAACTTGATTTCCCAATCATCTATGCAGCAGCTCGTGATGGTATTGCAAAACTCAATATGTCTGACCCTGATGGCGATTTCACGTGTTTGTTTAACACCATTCTTGAAAAAATTCCTGAGCCTACTGGTGATGCTGAGAACCCAACACAATTACAAGTTTTCACATTGGACTACGATAATTATGTTGGTAAAATCGGTATTGCTCGTATTTTCAACGGACGCATTTCAAAAGGGGATAATATCCTCCTTGCAAAAGCAGACGGCGAAATGGTTAAGGGTAAAATCTCTAAACTTATTGGATTTATGGGTCTTAACCGTACAGAAATCCAAACCGCAGAAGCGGGCGACATCGTTGCCCTTGCAGGTATCGAAACCGTAGACGTTGGGGATACCATTTGTGATCCTAACAATCCTATGCCTTTGGATCCTATGCACGTTGAAGAGCCTACGTTGAACGTATTCTTCTCGGTTAATGACTCTCCACTTGCGGGTCAAGAAGGGAAACATATTACTTCAAACAAAATTCGTGAGCGTTTGGAATCAGAAATGAATACCAACGTTGCAATGCGTTGTGAAGTAATCGGTGAGGGTAAATTCCAAGTTTCAGGACGTGGAGAACTTCAAATCACTATTCTTGCAGAAAATATGCGTCGTGAGGGCTTCGAGTTCGGTATCGGGCGTCCGGAAGTTATCATACGTGAAATCGAAGGGGTCAAATGTGAGCCATTCGAGCACCTCGTAGTTGACCTTCCTCAAGAGTTTGCAGGAAGTATCATCGAGCGTCTTGGTCGTCGTAAAGCAGAAATGACAGCGATGGTTCCAATGGGTGAGGGCTTTACTCGTGTTGAGTTCGTTATCCCTGCGCGTGGACTTATTGGTTTCCGTGGACAATTCTTGACTGAAACCAAAGGAGAGGGTGTTATGAACCACTCTTTTATGGAGTTCCGCCCATACACGGCAAGTGGCGTTGAGAGCCGTCAGTACGGAGCATTGACTTCTATGGAAGACGGTGTTACCTTGGCGTTCTCCCTTGCAAACTTGCAAGAGCGTGGAGTATTGTTTGTTAATCCTCAAACAAAAGTATACAAAGGGATGATCGTTGGTGAGCATAGCCGAACCAATGACCTTGACGTTAATCCGATCAAAGGAAAAGCGCAATCAAACGTCCGTTCATCAGGAGCAGACGAAGCGATCAAACTTGTACCACCACGTGATATGAACCTTGAGCGTGCACTTGAATGGATCGAAGATGATGAACTTCTTGAAGTAACTCCTCTTACTATCCGTATCCGTAAAAAATGGTTGGATCCAGCGGATCGTAAACGTTACGCTAAAAAGTAAT
>JAPLGN010000028.1 GCA_026390135.1 Campylobacterales bacterium
ATCTTCTTAATCAAATCGGGACAACTGCAAGTTTTGGGGATTCTCTGGCGTTTATCAACACCGATGGACCACTACTGTTAACCGACATTATTCGCACCCTTCCTAAAGAAAAATTTGTTTTTGAACTCTCCGAAACCATGAAACATAACGCTCAGATTCATGATGCCATCCGCTATTATCATTCTAATGGGTATCAATTCGCGCTTGATAACGCCTCCTTCCATCCCCAATATCTCGAAGATTTTGGTCCTCTTTTTTCTTGTATCTCTTTTGCAAAATTTGACGTCAACCAAACCGATATAGAGCAGTTACACTTTTTTCCAAACCCTTTTGGACAGATAAAACTCATTGCACAACGAATCGAATTTTATGAACTTTTCGAAGCATATCAATTACTGGGATTTGACTACTTCCAAGGGTTTTATTTCGCCAAATCGCATCTCATCACCCATCCTCGCATTGATCCTAAAAACGGGGATGTTCTCTCGCTGTTTTCACTTTTGCAAACAGATGCCTCACTGGAGGAAATTTACACCGCATTCAAACGCCAAAGCGCCCTCTCTTTACAGCTCATTCAGTTTTTGACCTCAGCTCATCCTGAATATACCTACCAAGCATCCTCAATCAAAGAGATGATAGAGAGAATGGGTAAAAATGCTCTGACACAATGGCTTTTACTCATCATTTATTCCAAATCAGGGACAAGTTCAACGGGAACAATCAACAATTACACCTTTTTTACTCAAAAACGGGTTGATTTAATGTTAAAGCTACTCGACTATGCTTTCCCAAATCCCTCTGATGAACTGATTGAAAGCGCACGATTGATTGCCATATATTCTTTATTGCAAGGAATCATGAATCTTCCCATAGAGCAAATCGTCCGCTCACTTAACCCAAACAATGAAATCAAAGATGCCCTCCTAGTCCACTCAGGTCTACTCGGAAGAGTTTACATTGCGGTATTAAAACTTGAAAATAACGAAGTATCCACTGCTGCTTTACTGCTAAAATCATACGGTGTCAGCCCAGAGCTTTTAGAAACATGCCTGTAAAGAAATAGCATTGAGTTCCCTCACCCTTTATCCTCGTTAAAATCTCGTTTTAACTGTGATGCTCTCCTCTTCGTATACTCTTAATCTTATAAAGTTAAGTGCTGCAAACATCCATAAAAAAGTCATTATTCTAGGTTAAAATATTTTTAAAATACTGCTAAATTTGATTCAGACAATCATCATTTGGATTAAGTGACAGTACTTGTATACTAATTATGATAATAGAGTAAGAAGGAAAAAGCAAATGAATTTTAACAATATTTTAGATCTAGCATTAAAATCAAATTTCGCTTCAGACTCCATGGATGCAGGCTTACAAGCAGAAAAGGTGCAATTTGTTGACTATATAATCAATCACATCAACAACCTCATTTTTGTAGTAGATCAACATAATCGTTTTGTTTATGTTAATGATTCCTTTGTACATAAATACCATTATTCAAGAGAAGCGCTTTTAAAAATGACCATAGGTGACATTGATATCCATTTTGACAGTTCTTTGCTGAACGATACTGCTTGGAAAGAATCTACTCATAAAAAAACACTCCAATTTCGTACTATTCACAAAGCTAAAAATGGTAGTCTTTACCCTGTTCTAGTGCATACAAACTGTATTGAATATGAAAATCAGATTTACAATATTGGTGTTATTGAAGACGAAAACTACATCCAAAAACTCTTAGACACGCAAGATGGTTTTTTTATTTTGACAGACGGTATTAAACTTATTATGGCAAATAAAAAAATGCTTAATTTCTTTGGTTTTTCAGATTTTTTGACTTTTATAAGCCAACATAAATGTATTTCTGAGTTTTTTATTGAAGAAAACGGATTTCTTACTAATCAACCTACATGGATAAATAGAGCTCTAAAATACCGTAATGGAAATGCAAAAGCAAAAATAAAGAATCCCTCTACCGATGAAGATCATATTTTTTTAGTTAGAGCGTCACCATTTGACAAGAATAGATTTGTTGTTACGTTTACAGACATAACCCATGCAGAAAATTACAAAAGCAAATTAGAACATTTAACTATTACCGATAGTATGACATCCCTCTTCAATCGACGATATTTTAATAAAATTTTATTAAGAGAAATAAACCGTACAAAACGTAATAATGCACAGCTTGCATTCATCATGTTGGATGTTGATTTTTTTAAACTTTACAATGACACCTATGGACATTTACGGGGGGATGATGTTTTAATTTCCATAGCAAGTACCATTCAAAAACATTTTAATCGTGCAAGTGATTTTTGCTTTCGTTTAGGCGGTGAAGAGTTTGGTATTATTTGTAGTGTAAACACACTTAACGAAGTTTATCATCAGGCGGAGCAACTACGTATTGATATTGAAAACTTACATATTGAACATCTTCATAATAGTGTTTCTAATTACATAACAGCATCCATCGGTATTGCTATATGCGATGGGTCAAGCACGGCAGAAACGCTTTATTCACAAGCAGACGTAGAACTCTATAAAGCCAAAGAAAGCGGACGAAATAAAGTTTGCATGAAAAACGTTGTATAGAAATAACATTTTACTAAAATTTATACAAGCCAGTATCTATACTTTAATTTTTTCTAAAATAACTTCAGTCTAAAATTATACAATATTGTATAATTTCATCAATATAAAAGTGAAATAAAATAAAATAATATTCAGAGACATCTCTCGTTCCAATTATCCAAGTGGAAGTGCAGATTATCCAATAATATTTATACAAAGGTAATTACAAATGAAACGATCTGCTTTTACAATGCTAGAATTAATCTTTGTTATCATAGTTATAGGAATTTTGGCAGTATTTGCAATGCCAAACTTTAATCGTCATCCCTTGCAAGAAGCGGCAGAGCAAGTAGCAAGTCATATCCGATACACGCAGCATTTAGCCATGGTGGATGATAAATTTGATCCATCGAATGCAAACTGGTGGCAAAGAAAATGGCAGTTAACAATCGCGGGAACTTCTTATAATGTGTATTCAGATATAAATGAAAATGGAGGATTTGACGCAGGTGAAGCCGCTGTTGATCCACTCACTAAAACTCCTATCTCTGCTGTTGATTTAGCAGCTAAATATGGAATTACAACGATCACTGCCAAAACACTTGCATTCGATAACATGGGACGACCATATAACGGCTTTACGACGGATGTTTACACAGACATAATTACAGCCGAGACTAACGTCACATTAACTCACAACGATGGTACAGCAATCATTACGGTTCAACCTGAAACTGGATATGTATCGGTGACTTACCCATAATAAAGAAGAGTAAAGCTGCTACAGCTTAATTCTAATGTCGTTGGAATGGGGCGGGAACATTAAGCAACGGTTTCTTTTCAACATGATTAACATTGACCATTACGACAAGACCGCCATGCGATGAATGACATACAAAATCCTTAAGTAAAAGCCTATTTTGAAAAATGGGCCAATATTTCATCGCTCGGAATTATGGTCAAATCGGCATAAAGATTCTCTCTCAATCTATTTTTAATCGATTCGGGGAGTAACGCGACGATATGGTCATTAATGGCTTTAGGGGCGGATAAAGACCATTTCTGATGAGGGTTATTTTCTAAAACAGTTATAATCTGTTCTGAAATTTCTTTAATTTTGCGTCGTTCTTTTTCGAGTCTAATATTATGCCTTTCACCTGTTTCGCTTCCTCGAATCCCATGAGAGCTTCCTTCACCATCAAAAAACTCTTCACCCATCTTTTTATGTAGATTGAGACTGTTTTTACTCATCCTCAGATTAAGAGATATTTTCCCTTTTGGATCTACTTTTCTCGTAAAGAGCTTAAAGTGGTCTAAATCCGTCACAATTATTAACTTTGTTAACATACTTTCACCTTCTAACTACAAAATTTGCAGCATTTTTACCACCTTTTTTATCTTTAGAAGATGGTTATTTTTATAGGCCGTTTGAATCGTATGAGATTATTTTACAGCAGGACTAAAACCTAAAAGATTCATTTTCTCTTTCCATTCTGAGGGTACATATCCACTGAACTGTCGCTCAATTTCTTTGAACGGCGAATTTAGTTAATAGCATGATAAACCTCTTGAGTTTGGGTAAACAGCATTGTAGAAAACCAAAATGAGATAAATATAATATGTAAGTAAATAATCTGAAGAACTATTGTTGGGTATAAAGAGTTATTTTTATCTGTCGCTTGACATTATTTTAAAATCATTGCTTGCACATTTAGCAAATCATAAGCTTTTATGCTTATAATTCCACTTATGATTAATAATTTAAAACATAAACTTGACTTAATAGAAGCAGCTGTCGAGCTAAAAAGTAGTTTAGAACTGCAACTATCTTTTCTTGATGCGAGGGAACACTTGCTTGACGTATGGGAAGAACTCACGCCAGAAGAAAAGCTAAACTTAACCGATAGAATCTCAAAAATCGAAAAATACTTACCCAAGAGCTACATTCAAATCTCAGCATAAAACTTTAAGAATTTGGTCAAAATTGTATTTAGGAATCATAACTCTGCTCCCTATGTAGTATTGCATCTAATATTCTCTTGGCTTGAATATAATCCTTATATCCGCATCTTTTAATAATGAACTTTTTTTTACTATCTGACGACGCACTTTATTGCCTTAGGTGCTTAAAAGTTGCATTTTACTTTCGTCATTCCCGTGAAGACGGGAATCCAGCTTTGCTTTATTGGGGATGGATCCCCGGGTCAAGCCCGAGGATGACGAGAAATAAACTTACTGCGTAAGGTCAGTTACTATCTCTTTAATTTTCTTTTGCGCTTTGGCTTCGAGTACTTTGCGCTGTTTGCTGTTCATCCATTTCCCTTGATGGATGGTGTCTATGATCTCTTTCATATCGTGAAGCGGTAACACTACGTGTCTGACGCTCGGTATCGTCATCAATAATATAGATATTGCTACATGGTGTAATAGGCTACTAGACGCTAAAAAGTGGAAAAAGTGGTATTGCATGGGGCTTAAAGAGGTTAATTAGGTATTATTATGGTGCGTTGAATTGTAAGATGGTGTCAGAGGGGGGACTCGAACCCCCGACCCCCGGCTTATGAGACCAGTGCTCTAACCAGCTGAGCTACCCTGACATCTTGTGTATAATTGAACAAGGCTGGAATTATAGTAACTCATTGCTTATTATTAGCTAAAAGTAATAACTTTTCTCAATTATATTTTTTGGCTAAATAGTATTGAGTCAGCAGGACTAAAGGTGTTGACTATTAATCCAAACTCGTGTACAATCCCGTCATAAAATACAAAAGGAAAAACAATGAATTTTCAACCACTTGGAAAACGTGTATTGGTTCAACGTCTTGAAGAGGCAACTACAACTGCATCAGGCATCATTATTCCTGACAATGCAAAAGAAAAACCTTCATCAGGTACCGTTGTCGCAGTAAGCGACAAGGTAACTACAGTAGAAGTTGGTAATGTTGTTGTTTTTGGTAAATACTCAGGGACAGAGTTAGTTCTTGATGGAAAAACTTACCTCGTCATCGCTACAAGCGACTTACTCGGAATCGTAAAATAATTTAATCACTTAAGGACAAATCATGGCAAAAGAAATTCATTATTCAGACGATGCACGAAACAAGTTAGCCGCAGGAGTACAAAAACTCACTGACGCAGTCAAAGTAACAATGGGGCCACGTGGTCGTAATGTTCTCATCCAACGCAGCTACGGTGCACCGATGATTACCAAAGACGGTGTATCAGTAGCCAAAGAAGTAGAGCTCAAAGATCCATTGGAAAACATGGGAGCACAACTCGTAAAAGAAGTTGCATCCAACACAGCGGATGAGGCAGGAGATGGTACAACAACGGCAACGATTCTTGCCAATGCGATTTTCAAAGAAGGTCTTCGTAATATCACGGCAGGAGCAAATCCTATCGAAGTAAAACGCGGTATGGACAAAGCAACGGAAGCAATTTTAGCAGAGCTAAAAGCAGCTTCACGTGTTATCAACGATAAAAAAGAGATCGCTCAAGTTGCTACAATTTCAGCAAACTCCGATGAACGTATCGGTGCAATGATCGCTGAAGCAATGGACAAAGTTGGACGTGACGGTGTTATCACCGTCGAAGAAGCCAAAGGGATCAATGACGAACTTGACGTAGTTGAGGGGATGCAGTTTGACCGTGGTTACCTCAGTCCGTATTTTATCAACAACTCTGAAAAAATGACCGTTGAACTCGATCATCCATTTATCCTCCTCTTCGATCAAAAAATCTCGAATCTCAAAGATTTGCTCCCCGTACTAGAGCAAGTACAAAAAAGTTCACGCCCTCTTCTCATCATCGCTGAAGACGTAGACGGTGAAGCGTTAGCAACCTTGGTTGTCAACAAACTTCGCGGTGTATTGAACATCACAGCGGTAAAAGCTCCAGGATTCGGTGATCGCCGTAAAGCAATGCTTCAAGACATCGCAGTTCTTACTCGTGCACAGCTTATCTCTGAAGAAATCGGTCGTACACTTGATAGCGCAACCGTTGCAGACCTCGGTCAAGCTTCACGCGTTGTTATTACCAAAGACAACACGACCATCGTAGATGGCGCTGGAGAAAAAGATGCAGTAAACTCACGCATCAAAGAAATCCGTACTCAAATCGAAAGCACAACAAGTGAATACGATAAAGAAAAACTACAAGAGCGTCTTGCAAAACTTAGTGGCGGTGTTGCCGTTATCAAAGTAGGCGCTGCAACTGAAACCGAGATGAAAGAGAAAAAAGACCGCGTAGACGATGCACTCTCTGCAACCAAAGCAGCAGTTGAAGAAGGTATTGTTATCGGTGGCGGTGCAGCACTCATCCGTGCAGCAGCAAAAGTGAAACATGACCTTAGCGGCGATCAAAAAATCGGATGGGAAATCATCCTTCGTGCGATCACAGCCCCAGTCAAACAAATCGCTGAAAATGCAGGGTATGATGCAGGAGTTGTTGTAAATACCATCGTATCTTCAACGAATGAAAACATCGGATTCAATGCAGCAACCGGCGAATACGTCGACATGTACGAAGCAGGTATCATTGATCCTCTCAAAGTAGAACGTGTCGCATTGACCAATGCAACATCGGTTTCAAGTATGCTTCTCACGACCGAAGCAACGATCCATGAGATCAAAGACGATAAAGCTGGCGCAATGCCGGATATGGGTGGAATGGGCGGAATGCCTGGGATGATGTAAGTTTAAAGCTACAATGATGTTAGAAAACCCTATTATCGGAGATATCATCGGTATAACCGGTGTTCTCATCATTGTTCTGGCATATATCTTGATGCAAATCGACCGGATGGATGCTAAAGGGTTTTTATTTTCCCTTTTAAATACCATAGGTGCGATTTTCATCCTTATATCACTCCTTTATGACTGGAATCTTGCATCCTTTGTCATGGAAGTAATCTGGCTTACTCTTAGTTTTTACGGAACGATCCGAGGATATAAAAAGCTAAAAAGCTAAAGGTTAAATTTTATTCAACTCTTTATTTTCCCAAAGTGAGTGAGCAAACGCAATCCCAATAAGCCCAATCCCGATTGTCCCTGTCACCATTTCACTAACATGAGTAGTGATTTTGAGTAACATGATGATGGCTAAAATACCGATCGCATAATGGGCGCCATGCTCAAGATAACGAAATTGTGACAACGTTTTATGCTCTACGAAATACAGCGTAATACTCCGAACAAACATAGCCCCTACTCCAAGTCCAATCATAATGATAAAGATATTACTTGTCAGCGCAAATGCTCCAATAACACCATCAAAACTGAAGCTGGCATCCAAAATTTCCAGATAAATAAATCCTGCTATTCCACTTTTAACCGTATCAGATGAGAGAAAATGATCCAGCATTCCAAGTAATGAATGCAATAATACTCCATACATAAACGCCAATACTACGCCAAAATCTTGCGTAATATGTCCCAAACCGATTCCTATCATAATCGCAGTGATAAGCTCAATATTCGCTACCCCTGAAAAGTGTTTCATTGTCTTCGAGCCTTCTACAAACGTCACCCATTTGACATCATGATCACCAAAAAAGAAGTCCAAAAAGACCATAAGTAAGAATGCTCCACCAAAAGCAAAAATAATTTTTTCAGCACCTTGCAGAGCTTGTTCATACACGTCTGGTTGATTTATAGCGACTTGCAACGTCTCCATAAGCCCCATGCCCGTAACAATAGCAACAATAGCGAGAGGGAAAAGGAGCCGCATGCCAAAAACGGCAATAGGAATACCAAAAACAATAAAGCGCTTTTGCCAAATCGGATCCATGGTTTCAAGAACCTTGGCATTAACGACAGCATTATCAAATGACAATGAGACTTCTAAAATAATTAACAATAAAGTGATATAAATAGCGGTAAGTCCGCCCAAAAAATAAGCTGCTATCAAGCCAAAAACCATAATAACAAATGAAGAGTAAAAGTAGCGCATAGCACACCTTAGAAATAAGATGCACTATTATAGACAATTTAGCCTATAAAGAGTTCATCAATGACGTGAAAGGCGAAGATGCTTTCTCAGTTTATTTTTTTTACTTCGCAAAAATAATTTTATCTGAACATACGATTTTAGATGTTTTCGAGATTGGGCAAAGCCGGTTAATTGTTTAGCCTTTTCTTTTAATAAAGGGCTAAAGCTGTCATAAATATTTTTACACTTTTCATAAGGTGATTCATTCACCGAAATGGATAAAAAAATATCATCTAAGGCCATTCTTTCTCGCTCTGTTAAACAACTCATCTTTAACCTTTTAACGTATTGATCTTTCGTACTACACGGATGATTTCATCATCCTCCAGCATCCCTAACATCTCCAGAATGGCAACAGCGGCTTGCGGTTTTGCATTTCCCAATCGCCAGTCTTGATACGAGCGCATGGAAATACCCAGTGTATTTGCCATCTCTTTTTGCGATATTTTTTTCCCATTACGTTGCGCCTCAAGAGCATTGTGCAAGAGATTAAAAAGATCGTTTGTTTCCATTTCACTAGTATACGTTTTATTGTATTAAATAAGTATTAAATATAACTTTGTATACTTAATAATAATTATTAAGCGTATTATATATGCATTAAAATACAAATAAACTGTTTTAATATCTATTTAAATAGTTTTTATATACTATATTAATCGTTATTTATACAGTTTTACGTATGATTTTAAATCTCCTCATTCCCGTGAAGGCGGGAATCTAGCTTCATAAAAATAAATATGATTTTAAAAAATATACAGAAAAATTGGATAATGAGTTAATTTTGTAGCTAGATTCCCGCCTTCGCGGGAATGACGTTTTAAAGAAGTGCGTTATGCCATTGAACGAGAGAAAGTCGAAATCCTTTTTGTACGGGGAGAACTTCATGTGAAAAACAAGGGTTACTTAAAAATACAACCATATCCCCCGCTTCTGGGCGAAGCGTTATGGTATTGCCGTGAATATCGCATAAGTAATTAAACAACAGCTCTCCGCCACTAAAATGATCACTGTCAGTGGGGTTTGGAGTATAAGAGGTGGTAAATAAAACAGTTGTAAGTTTACGCTCAGCTGCAACGGTGCGAAAGCCAATTGTTTTTCCCTGTGCGTCACGCAATTCACTCGCATCATCACTGTGTCTTAGATAAAAACTTCCGCTCTCGTATCCCAATACTTGAACATCTGTCGAGCTTGAGAGGGAAAGAGCAAAAAAATCTTCTATCTCTGCTTTGATATTCGCATAACGACTGTCATAAATTGCACGGTGTTGGGGAGAAAGCGAATGAATGTCAGTTTTACGAATAGCTGTATCCAGAGAACGACCACGAAGTTCTGCTCTCACTGATTCCTTATCATCCAGTGCAGCGCCAGTGATGGCACGACACTCAGAGGGGCTTAATACCCCTTCAATAATCATATAGGGAAAATCGTGATAGGGGTTAGGAAAACGTTTAGTAGGAATATCAAATTCCAGTAATTCATCGCGAGCATAAACGTAATTACTGATTTGATGCACGGCTATTTTTGCTTATCGGTCACAATGTAAAGCTGTTCATGACCCAAACGCTTGAGTACGTCCATCACTCCGACGAAATTTTGAAATGCTGCATCTTTATCACTGTAGAGAACGACCGTCATCTCTTTACCGCCTTTAACGACATTTTGCTCAAACACCTCCAAGCTTATCGGTGCTTTTTCCTCACCCATCAAAAGTGTGCCATCTTTTTGAATGGTGAGTTTGAGTTCGCTTGGTTTATGCTCTACCGCCGAGCCTTTTGCATCAGGAAGATCAACAGGGATTACTCCCGTTTTGATAAAGGTTGCTGTGGTTAAGACCATCACAAGCAATACAAGCATAATATCAATGAAGGGAATGACATTAATTGAGTCGATTCGTTTCATTTTCATAGAATTACCCTTGTTTCTTTTGAGAATTTATTTCCCACATTGTCAAAAGACGTTCCATTTTACGAAGTAAAATATTGTAGAAAACAATAGCCGGAATGGCAACGACAAGACCCATCGCCGTAGCTTTTAGTGCCAAAGCAAGACCGGTCATGATTTTTTTGGGATCAACTGCACCCACATCTCCAAGAGAATAAAATGTAATCATAATCCCTAAAACAGTACCAAGCAAGCCTACATACGGAGCATTTGAACCAATAGTAGCTATCGTAGAAACATTATCTCCCAAATCAAGCTCAAGCTCTTCTTTGTTCTCATAATCCTCAATCCGAACTGAACCATAACTCATCAATCGCTCGATAAATAACGTCAATGATGCAATACTCATCAGCACCAAAATACCAATAATCCCATAATCCACTGCCATGCGTGCATATTCCAACATGTTGCTATTTTCCATTTTTACCCCTATTAAATTCTAATGTAATACACGTCCCCTCACCTAATCGGGACTGAACGCTTAATGCAATACGATATCGATCACAGTATTTTTTAACGAGCCCAAGCCCAATACCGTATCCCGCCATCGTCTTATCACTTTGATAATATCGATCAAATATACGCATAAGCGTCACCTCATCCATCCCATCACCGGTATCACAAATACGCAACGTATTTTTCGTTAACATAATGGTGATTTCTGGAAGGCCGGATGAGTATTTCACCCCATTATCCACCAAATTATCAATGACTTTTGCTAACCCTATTCTATCAAGCTCAACCTCAAGCGGTTCACACTCACGTTGCCAATGGGCAGAGGGATAAAGTCCGCTTAAAAAAGAGACGCGCTCTTCAATCAATTCACAAAGATCAAAGCGCTCTATAACTTCTCTCTCCATCTGTTTTTTTATCAAATAATCAAGCTCATTATACCGTTCTTTTAACATCTTAGCAGCCAACTCAATCCGCTCAAGCCGTTTTTGACTTTTTTCATCTTCATGAGTTTTTCGTAACATTGCCACGTTGGCAGTGATAGTATTGATAGGAAGATTGAGCTCATGTAAGGTCTCTTTGGAAAAACGATCAAGATGATAAAAATGTTCTTTGAGCGGTTCAATTGCTATTTTTGATAAAATTTTACCCAAACCGATCGAACCCACTAAACTGCCAAAAGCAATTACGCCCCATTGATTGACATGGGCAATTTCATGCAAGGCATAAATAACCGCAACAATAACCGCAACACCCATCACAAACAGGGATATAAGAGCAATTTCAACACTACGAAACAAGTCGATACCCCATGCCGCGAACATTAAGAATCCGTTCATTTCCTATCTCTTGTTTTAGCCGGTTGATGTAGACGCGAATTGCCCCTTCGCTTATTGACTCGGATGCACTCCATAGTGCATCCATCATCATCTCTTTGGTCACCACTTCGCCTGCATTTTGAATCAGCAATGCCATCAACAGATATTCTTTAGGAGAAAAAATGATCTCATTCCCGTCCAAAAGAATCGATTTATGGTACGTATCCAAACACAATTCACCTGCACAATAACGATTATTTACGGATCCTCTACGACGTAATAGTGCATGAATACGTAAAAGCAACTCATCCGTATCAAACGGTTTTTTCAGATAATCATCCGCTCCGTTCTCATACGCTTCGCGCAACACAGTTGCATCTTTATGAGACGTTAGATAAATAGCCGGTGTTTCATCCAACGATCCCCGAAGTTCTTTGAGTAATGAGAGACCATCGATCAAAGGGACATTAATATCAAGAAGATAGAGATCATAGCGTGATTCGAATGTTGCATTGAGGGCTTCTTGACCGTTACGGCATAACTGTACTGCAAACCCCTCTTCTTCGAGAAAATCTTGAATGGATTCACCAAAGAGAAGATCATCTTCAAGAAGGAGAAGTTTAATCGACACGCTCAATCGACCATGTTAATGTTTCTCCCGCTCTCATAGGGACAACCTCACCGTACATCTGGGGTACCACAAAATCTCTTTTAGCGAGGACAACTTCTTTGTATTCAGCACAGATTCCATAAATTCTTTGCGCGTTATCACTGATAAAGGCTTGTAGATTATCCAGCTTATTGTGTGCCTCAAAAATCTCACACAGCAGCTGCAATGCAATCGGAGCGGTAAAGACTCCTGCACCGCATCCGCAAGACTCTTTCGCTAATTTCGGATGCGGTGCGGAATCAGAGCCGAACATCACTTTCGAATGGGCTTCAAGGGCTACTTTGAGTAATGCAGCACGATCCTCCGGACGTTTGGCAATCGGTTTGCAAAAGAGATGAGGACGTAACATCCCGCCTGCAACATCATCAAGCGTAATCATCAAGTGATGTACGGTGATCGTCGCATATAGATTATCATATTTATCGAGCATCTCTACCGCTGCACGTGTCGTAATGTGCTCCATAACGATTTTGAGTTTTGGAAAATTAAGAGCAAGTTTCTCATATACACTCATAAATTCTGCTTCGCGATCCATCACAAATCCGTTTGTCTCACCATGTACAGAGAGGACAATCCCTAACTCCGCCATCGCTTCCAATGTCTCGCGCATCGGCTCGATATCGAAGCTGACCACTCCGCCTTCAGAATTTGTCGTTGCGCCACTGGGATATATTTTGATTGCCGTAATATGGTCTTGAACGCTCTCCAAAAATTCTCGGCTGTAGTTTTGGTAAAAGAGGGTCATATAGGGTTCAAAATCATCTGACTCCATCGCTACTTTAATGCGATGGCGATACGCTTTTACCGCTTCAAGCGTTGTCACTGGAGGAACAAGGTTGGGCATCACCAACGCACCGCTGAAGGTATACGACGTAAGAGGTGCAACAATGTTTAGCATATCGCCATCCCGAAGATGAACGTGCATGTCCAGTGGCATTGTGAGGGTTACAGTTTGCATTTTAGACCTTAAGTTGGTTTTGTGCTTCTTGGATAAGCGCATTGAGCGCATTTTCATAATGTACCGCTTCGGACTCTTCGGTTGATTCAAAACGCGTTACAAGTACAGGAGTCGTATTACTCGCACGTACCAAGCCCCATCCTTTATCAAATATCACTCGAACACCATCGACTTCGATAATTTCTCGTATGTTAGGGAAATTCGCAGGAGGATTTTTTAACAGTTCTTTGAGTTTATCGATGAGAGCAAATTTTTCGTGCTCTGTCGTTTTGACTTTGATCTCTTCGGTAGAAAACACTTTTGGAAGTTTTGCAAGTTCAGCATCAAGATCAATCCCGTCATGAATCAGTTCAAGCATCCGAAGAGTTGCGTAAATTGCATCATCGTAACCAAAATAACGATCAGCAAAGAAAATGTGCCCACTTACTTCACACGCCAAATCAGCATGAAGTTCTTTCATTTTGACTTTGAGATTCGAGTGCCCTGTTTTATACATTACTGCCGTTGCACCCCGCTCACGTAATGTGTCATACATCACTTGCGAACATTTTACTTCACCAATGACGATCGGGTTTTTCATCTTCAGCGCAAACAACAGCGCCATCATGTCGCCTTTAATATTGTTTTTATGGGTCAATACCGCGATACGGTCACTGTCGCCATCGTACGCAAAAGCAATATCGCCACGCTCGGCTAGAACTTTCTTAATATCATGAAGATTATGTTCTTCACTAGGATCTGGGTGATGATTTGGGAATGTTCCGTCCGGATCGACGTAAATACCAAAGGTATCAAGTTCCAATGCGCTAAAAATATCCACCAAACCAAGCCCGGCCACACCGTTACCGCAATCGTATACAATACGCTCTTTCATCCCGCGCAAATGCGAAAATTCTTTAATCATATAGGCTTTATAGCGTACTAATGCATCGATTTCGACAACATCACGAGGTGTTTTAAGAGGGAACGGAAGGATGTCAATTGTCCGACCAAGAGCATAAATCGATTCACCGAAAAAAGGAAGTTTGTTAATGGTAATTTTAAACCCGTTGTATTCGCTCGGATTGTGAGAGCCGGTAATCATCACCGAAGCGCACGCCGTTTTTCCATCGAACTCTTGATAATTACAGAAATAATTAACCGGAGTAGGAACCATCCCCATACCCAATACTTTCATTCCTCCAGCATTGAGCCCTGCGGTGAGATATTCAAACAAAATAGGAGAATGTGAACGGGCATCATAGCCTACCGCAACGTATTCACCGTACGGACGCATCTCATCAGCAAGTGCATATCCTAAACGGGTAATAGTCTCTTCATTGAGTTCTTCTTCAAAAATTCCTCGAATGTCATATTCACGATAAATGCTCATAGTTTCCCTTTTAAATCAATATTAACAAATTATACAACGCGGTGGTTAAAAGAGTCTTTTACGAGGCAAAAAGCCTCATGGAAGAATAGTAGACAAGTGTTACAGAAGTGTTAAGTATCTCGTCATCCTCGGACTTGATCCGGGGATCCATCCCCAAAAGAAGAGCTGGATTCCCGCTTTCGCGGGAATGACGATGAAAAAGGTTAAATCAAATTGCGCGTTTAAATTCAGGATATGCTTCAAGCCCGCATTCGCTGACGTCGAGCCCTTGCTGCTGTTCCTCATCTGTTGCACGGAAAGGAAAGACTTTATTAATAAGATAGATAATGACAAAAGAGACGGTGAATACGAAAATCGCAATTTCAGTAACCCCTTTGAGTTGATTCATAAAGGTGATATTTTTGGCGGCATCGCTTGCGAAAATTCCCACCGCAAGTGTCCCCCAAATACCATTGACAAGGTGAACCGATAGCGCCCCAACAGGATCATCAATACGTATTTTGTCAAACAATGGAATTGCAAGAACAACCAAAATACCGCCAATTAAACCTACGGCTAACGCATCATAAAGGTTAAATAAATGCGCCCCTGCCGTTACCGCAACCAATCCGCCAAGAGCACCGTTTAGAATCATCGTAATATCAAAAAGTTTGTAACGGGCATAAATCAAAATCCCTGCAGATATTGCCCCTGCAAGACCTGCAACATTGGTATTGAAAATCGTCAATGCAACACTGTCTGCCAACTCTTTGGTCGAAATACCGCCGACAGAGCCACCATTAAATCCGAACCATCCAATCCATAATAGCATTGCTCCCAAAACGACGAGAGGAATGTTGGATGCAGGGATCACACGCATTTGACCATGAACGTATCGACCCTTACGTGATCCGATGACTAAAATCGCCGCAAGCAACGCCCATCCGCCCGTAGAGTGAATCACAGTAGAACCCGCCAAATCGACCATATTCAAATCAAAAATCGTATCTTTGATCCAGTCACTTCCCCAGCTAATATTAACGGCTGTTGGATAAATAAATGCGCCCATGATAATCGTAAAAATAGTAAGCGGGAAAAGTTTTGCCCGTTCACCAACACCACCGCTCATAATGTTAATCGCTTTACCTACAAACGCCATTTGGAACATAAAAAATGCCCATTTACTCATCGTCGCACTTTGCAATTCACCAAAAGCCAATGCATATCCGACCAAAATAAACGCCATAGAAGCCACGGCATAAATCATCACGTTGACTGTCAAAACACTGGAAACGTTTTTTGTCCGAACCAAACCTGCTTCGAGCATCGCGAAACCTGGAACCATTAAAATAATAAGAGTAATAGAGAAAAGAGTAAAGAGAGTATCAATAACGTACGCAGTATCCATGCAACACCTTTAATTTGAGATAAAGGTGTGCATTATATATCCAATCGCAAGGGTTGGAGAAGAAAAACTGATTAAATTTTAATCAGTAAGGAATAAAAGCACATAAATGGTGCGCGGGCTCACTGCCGAAGTGAACCCAGTGTTAACATGAGAACCGTCATCAGAGTGAGAAACCTCACTCTGATAGGTTCGGAACCGAAAGCGAAGGTTCATCCCGCTGAAGGCAGGGACGTGTTCCGATTGCGTGTTATTAAATGGCTTCTATATCCGTCTCACCAGTACGAATACGAATGATTTGATTGATATCGCTTACGAAGATTTTACCATCTCCAATTTTACCTGTGCGCGCTGCTTCAACAACGGTATTGACTACTTGATCGACCATTGCGTCATCAACAACCATTTCCATTTTGATTTTCGGAAGGAAATCAACCACATACTCAGCACCGCGATACAATTCACTGTGTCCTTTTTGACGACCATAACCTTTTACTTCACTTACCGTCATACCGGTAATGCCGATTTCAGCAAGCGCGTCTTTTACATCTTCAAGTTTAAATGGTTTGATAACCGCTTCAATTTTTTTCATTTTAATTTCCTTATCATAATTTTAGAAAACTCAAGGCTGTGGGTAAAAATCTGCCTCTTAAGAGGCAAGCTTTAGTGCCATAGCGGCTAGCGTAGCCAAAGGGATGCATTCCTTTGGCGTTCAAATCAAAGGTTGAACCCTCGTTCGCCGTGTACTGATTCATCAAGACCCATGCTCTCTTCTTCATCATTAACACGTGATCCGCCCGTAATTGCCATAGCGATATAATACACTACAACCGTTCCAATCAAGGTAAATGTACCAACAATGGCAACCGATTCAAGCTGAACCATGATTTGTCCCATACGATCGCCTGCATCTTTAAGCGGTCCTGCCCAAAGAAGTGCTTTATCATTTACCGCGAAGATACCTGTTGCAATCGCGCCCCAAAGACCTGCAAGGAAGTGAACCCCAAATGCATCCAATGAATCATCGTAACCCAACTTTTTCTTCAATACCATTACTCCGAAGAACGCAACCAATGCTCCTGTGATACCGATGATGAAAGCACCTTGAACCAAAACAAAACCAGCAGCCGGAGTAATCGCAACCAGTCCTGCAATAGCACCTGTAGCCGCACCCAATAATGTTGCTTTCTTGAATACCATGTATTCCAATGAAATCCATGTGATAGTTGCAATAGAAGCCGCAATTGTTGTTGATAAAAATGCTACACCAGCGATAGCATTTGCACCAAATGCTGATCCAGCATTAAATCCGTACCAACCAAACCATAGGAGAGAAGCACCAAGAGCTGTCAAGATAACACTCGCAGGTTTCATCGCTACTTTTGGATAACCAGCACGTTTACCAAGCAATACTGCAAGAACTAAACCAGCCAAACCGCCGTTCATGTGAACAACCGTACCACCTGCGAAGTCAAGAGCACCTAGGTTAAAGAGATAACCGCCACCCCATACCATGTGAGCAATCGGAGCATAAACCACGACAGTCCAAATCGCCGCAAATACCATCCAAGTGGAAAACTTCATACGCTC
Organism: Campylobacterales bacterium; assembly: GCA_026390135.1. GTDB lineage: Bacteria > Campylobacterota > Campylobacteria > Campylobacterales > Sulfurimonadaceae > Sulfuricurvum. The sequence continues at coordinate 17,749 of JAPLGN010000028.1, forward strand.
GATAACTGAACCTGCAACGATTGCAATCGTAATCGCCGCAAATGTCCCTTGGAACGCAACAAACACAAACTTAGGAAATAATAAACCCAATTTTGGATCTTGAAGATCATCCCATTTAATACCGTTAAGCATCACATTACTAAATCCACCGATTACTTGATTCATTGAACCATCAGCTGTACCGAATCCTACAGAGAAACCTGCAACGATCCAAGCAATAAATGCGATGACAAACGCACCAAATACCATAGCATATGTATTCAAAACGTTTTTAGAACGTGTCATTCCACTGTAAAACAATGCCAAACCAGCCGGTGTCATCAATAACACAAGTGCTGTTGATATCATCATCCATGCAGTATCACCTGAACTAAGAACCGGTGCTGCTGCAGCTGCAACTGTATCAGCCGCTGCGGTTGCAGTTGCTGCTACTGCATCTGTTGTTGTTGCTACAGCATCTGTTGCTGCTGCTACTGCTTCGTCTGCGAATGCCATAATCGGTGCAAGCGATAATGACCAAATGAATTTCTTCATCTTTACTCCTTTTAAATTGTGTTATTAAAACTCAACCACCATTCTACAGATAAAACATAGCAGTCATCTGCAAATAAGTGCTTAAAATTTAATCACTGTCCTCTCTAACAAAAGCTAAGCCTTATTAAAAACACAATAGATGGCTTAATCTTCGCCTTATTGCCGGCACAGTCAATTTTTTACTTTTAAAAATTATTTTTGACCGATTAAATCAATAACAACTCTTCTATCACTTTGTAAACATTCATACAATCTTGACGATGTCAATCTTTCACACCCCTCGCTAATAGGATTAGCGTCCCCAAGACCAATGATTTTCATAGGCATATTCAGACCGTGAGCCTGTAAATAATCCGCTACTTTATGTGCTCTTCTTTGAGATAACCATAAATTGTAATTATCATCTCCAACAATATCCGTATACCCAGTGATGCGTAAAGCACTCACATTAACATCACGCTTGCCTATATTATCAATTAATGTATTGATTTTTGCAATACTTTCTCGTTTAAAATAAGAACTGTTCAATGGGAACAACGCATCGGCGTTAACAGTAATACTTTTATGTACAGCAGAAAGAATGATTGGGGGTTTGATCTCATGCGGAGTGAATTTTGAAGCATACTGGTTGACAACACTGGATTGTAAATGCAGAGATGAAATTTCACTTCTAGCCGTTTCTGGATTAAATAAAATCAGGACAAATCTGCCTTTGGATGTTTCATAAACTCTAAAATAAATACTTTCCGCGCTGCTAATTATGGGTAAATCATAAGAAGTTTCATAGATGACAGCATCTCGTTCAACTACGCCTACCATAATTTTATTTGTGCATACTTTTGTTTGAATGTAATGATTTGGCAATAATGAACCTACAGTTTTATTATCTATTTTGATATTGACCGTATAATCTTCATCTCCACTTAATCGATAAAAAATTACATTTTTCTCGTTTGATTGAGCTATACCATTGTCGCTATTTAGACTAGGAGGAGGTAACATCTTGTCAGATGAAGCGTGCATCTCTCCGAATTCAACAAGCATAAGCATTGCAATCCGAATAAATACGATTTTAATTTCAACCATTTATAACTCTTTTTAGATTTTTACATCAAAGATTAAAACGAACGATCAATCATGATAGCATCCAAAAATGAGATATATATAGTATTCAAAAACTTTAGTATGCAGCGAGCAAAAAAGTAGACTTTTAGAATTTAAGCCTCATTGAGCTATAATCGAAAACTTAATCTTCACTTTTTCGGGGACTGCATGAACGATTTGCTAGACAACAGCGAAATTCACGATATTAACATAGAAGACACACTCAAAAGTAGTTATCTTGACTACTCTATGAGCGTTATCATCGGACGGGCATTGCCGGACGTACGCGATGGACTCAAACCGGTTCATCGACGTATTTTGTATGCAATGGACAAACTCAGCCTCTCTGCGGGTGCTAAATACAAAAAATCAGCCCGTATCGTCGGTGACGTAATCGGTCAATACCATCCGCATGGTGACACATCTGTTTATGATGCGCTTGTCCGTATGGCACAACCGTTTGCGATGCGTATGCCGCTTGTGGATGGTCAAGGAAACTTTGGTTCCGTCGATGGAGACAACGCGGCAGCCATGCGTTATACCGAAGCACGTATGACCCGCTATGCAGGAGAACTACTCAAAGATCTTGAAAAAGATACGGTCAATATGGTAGAAAACTACGATGGCACAACCGTTGAACCTGTCGTTCTTCCTGCCCGTGTCCCTAATCTTCTTATTAACGGTTCCAGCGGTATTGCTGTTGGTATGGCTACTAATATTCCTCCTCACAATCCAAAAGAAGTTCTCAGTGCATTGGTGCATCTTATGGACAATCCTAATGCAACACTGATTGAAATCATGCAGTTTATCAAAGCTCCTGACTTTCCTACCGGCGGAACAATTTACGGTAAAAAAGGGATTTTAGATGCCTACGAAACCGGCCGCGGACGTATCCGTGTCCGTGCTAAAACCCACATCGAGAAAAAATCCAATAAAGACGTTATCGTCATCGATGAGCTTCCGTATCAAGTCAATAAAGCGCGTCTTATCGAAACCATCGCTGATTTAGTTAAAGATAAATACATCGAGGGAATCAGCGAAATTCGTGATGAATCGGATCGCGAAGGAATTCGTGTCGTTATCGAACTCAAACGCGATGCGATGAGTGAAATCGTTCTTAATAATCTTTACAAATCCACTAATATGGAAACAACATTCGGAATTATTATGCTTTCGGTTTTCAACCAAGAGCCTCGTATATTTTCGCTCCTTGAAATGCTGGGTCATTTTGTCAATCATCGTAAAACCGTCATTATCCGTCGAACGATTTTTGACCTTGAAAAAGCAAAAGCACGTGCTCATATCTTAGAAGGTTTGAAAAAAGCGCTTGATCATATTGAAGCGATTATCAAACTTATTCGTGCGAGTAAAGATGGCGAAAATGCTAAAAATGGACTGATTGAAGAGTTTGGTTTCTCCCCTATACAAGCCCAAGCGATTTTGGATATGCGTCTTCAACGTCTGACGGGACTTGAGCGTGAAAAAATCGAGAATGAGCTCAAAGAAATTTTGGCACACGTCGAATATTTAGAGAGCATTCTTCGAAGCGAAGAGGTCCTAAAAGATATTATCAAAGGTGAATTTGTTGAACTCTTAGAGCAGTTTAATATCGATCGCGTCACCGAAATCGAAGACAACTACGACGATATTAACATTGAAGACTTGATCCCGAATGAGCCAATGGTTGTTACCATCTCTCACCGTGGATACATCAAGCGTGTTCCTCTCGTAGCGTATGAAAAACAACGTCGCGGCGGAAAAGGCAAAATCGCCGTCACCACCTACGATGATGACTTTATCGAAAAATTCTTTACGTGTAATACTCATGATACCTTGATGTTCGTCACCGATCGCGGACAACTCCACTGGCTCAAAGTATACAAAATTCCTGAAGGATCACGTACCGCCAAAGGTAAAGCGGTTGTCAATCTTATCAACCTCGAAGCGGATGAGAAAATTCGTTCTATTATTCCTACAAGCGATTTTGATGAAAACAAATCTCTCGTATTCTTTACTCAAAACGGAGTCGTAAAACGTACGGCTCTTAGTGAGTTTTCAAATGTTAGAAGCAATGGGGTTCGTGCGATTGTCCTTGACGATGATGATGCTCTTATTACTGCCTATATTGCAACCGAAGAGACTAAATACCTCTTTATCGTTACAAAATACGCACAATGTATCAAATTTGAAATTGAAAAAACAAGAGATCAAGGACGCAGCACTCGTGGTGTTCGCGGTATCAAATTTAAAATTGAAGGCGACGTTGTTGTTGATGCAAATATCATTAAAAATGACGAGCAAGAAATTTTGATGGTGAGTGAAAAAGGGATCGGGAAACGTACAACTGCTGAAGAATACCGCCTCACTAATCGTGCAGGAACAGGTGTCATCGCAATGAAACTCAATGCTAAAACCGGAACAACGGTTGTAGGATGTCTCATGGTCGATGAAACAATGGATATGATGGCACTTACTAAAGCCGGGAAAATGATCCGTGTCGATATGCAAACCATTGCCAAATCAGGCCGAAATACCAGCGGTGTTTATATCATCAAAGGTGATGATGTCAAAAGTATTTCCCGTTGTCCGAAAAAAGAAGACGATGATGAAGAGGGTGAAGAGGGAGAAATCGAAGAAGGAACATTAGGCTTGGAATAGTATTTGCTTAAGTCAGATACTATTTAGCCTATTAAAGGAATCTAACCATGAAATATTCAGCAGCTTTGGCATTTCTTCTAAGCGTATCTGCCTTGCAAACTGGTCTCTTCGCAGCCAATGATGTAAAAGTTCGATGCGTTTACAGCGGAACAGATGGTAATTGTGTAGAGCCTTCTCTAACAGCAACGCATGAACTTGTCATTACTGTCTTTGGTCAAGGTGTAGCACCTACAGTAACCGCTTCACCTGCGCAAGCATACGCATTGGCAAAACGTGCCGCAATGGCTGATGGATACCGTCAGATTGCTGAGCGTGTTCAAGGTGTTCATGTTGAAGGTCAAGACTTTGTCAAAAATATGATGCTTCAGCGCTCAACCGTTCGTACTTCCGTTGAAGCAATGGTACGCGGTGCAAATGTCATGGATACCACTTTTAAAGACGGTTTATGCGAAATCGAACTCGAAATCGTCCTCTCCTACTCACAGCTTTCCAAATAATTATTACGTGTACACTGATAGGAGATGATTTTCTTATCGGTTACCGTGTTACAACGAAAAACTCTGCTGTTCAAACTGAAAAACTCTCTGTATCAAAATCTATGACTCCGTGTAATGGAGTAAAAAAAAATACTTTAATCCTTCCTCGCAAATTAAACGATCTTTTAGTAACAACGCTTAAAAATAATGAAGAAGACTTTTTCACATTCGTAACACAGCAAACATTCCATCTGCAAAGCCATCAAGTCATTGAAGAACAATCTCACAACTCCACTGAAACTCTCACCCTTCCAACACACTGCTATGCAGTCGAGTTTAATGATGACACTGCTACAATAACCTTATTACAATAAGGGATTTATCTGCCATGAAAATTGCCATCGTTGAAGACGATATTAATATGCGTAAATCACTCGAAATTGCGATGACAGAGTATCCTCATTTCGAGGTACATACTTTTAAAAACCCAAAAGACGCTCTCAAAAAATTGGATGAATCATTTGAACTTATTATTAGTGACATCAACATGCCTGGAATGGACGGCATTGAGTTTGCCAAAACATTAGCTGGTAAATATGAAATTATCTTTATTACGGGTAATGCAACTCTTTCCAAAGCCATAGAATCCATTCAACTTGGGGTCAAAGATTTTCTTCTTAAACCTTTCGAAATTGAAACCCTCGTAGCTGCCATCGAACGAAGCGCTACGGTGCAAAAAAAGGCAAAAAAAACTGCCCCAAAATGTACACTGAAATCAGGCTCATTTTTAGGAACTTCCCCTGCCCTTGAAAAACTTCTCTCCTATATCCATAAAGCAGCACGAACGGATGCCAGCATACTGTTACTGGGTGAAAGCGGTGTAGGAAAAGAAGTTTTTGCGTGTCACATTCACGAACAATCATCTCGATTTGACAAACCATTTATTGCCATCAACATGGCTGCCATTCCTGAAAATTTGATTGAAAGTGAACTCTTCGGATTTGAAAAAGGTTCTTTTACCGATGCCATAGAAACCAAAATAGGACAATTCGAGCTTGCCAGTGGAGGGACCCTCTTTTTGGATGAAATAGCAGAAATGCCCTATTCTCTCCAAGCAAAACTGTTACGAGTATTGCAAGAACGTGAAATCAGAAGGCTTGGCTCCTCTAAAAGTATTAAAATTGACGTTCGTATCATTTGCGCCACCAATGCAAACCTGCAACAAAATATTCAAGATGGAAAGTTTAGAGAAGATCTTTATTACCGGCTCAACACTATCCCTTTGATTATCCCTCCCTTACGTGAACGTTGTGAAGAGATACTCCCGATTGCAATTTCTATATTAGAACAAAACTGTACCCAATATAATTTTTGCTCGAAAAGCTTTAATGATGAGGCGAAAGCTGCCTTACAGCTCTATACCTGGCCAGGAAATATCCGCGAACTTATCTCTGTTGTTGAACGTGCTGCCATACTCAGCGATGGAGATTGCATCGGTGTGAATGATCTTTTTTTAGAAGCCCGAGGGTTTGGTAGAGTTTAAACTCCGTCATTCCCGCCTGCGTGGGAATAAGGATACAGTTTTTTTCAAGCCCTAAGACGCTATAATTGCAAAATTATTATCCACTTTTAGGAACTTGTCCATGAAACGTTATAATGTTGCAATTGTTGGTGCCAGCGGTGCCGTCGGTGAAGAAATCTTACGTGTTTTTGAGGAAATTGACTTTCCTTTTGCAAAAATAATTCCTCTTGCCAGCGCACGAAGCGTTGGAAAAACCGTCACTTTTAATGATGTAGAACTCCCCATTCAAGAATTAACAAAGACAATTTTTGATGAAGAAAACATTGAAATTGCCCTTTTTAGTGCTGGTGGAAATATTTCAGCAGAGTTTGCACCGTATGCAGC
>JAPLGN010000022.1 GCA_026390135.1 Campylobacterales bacterium
CCAAAGTGTTGAGAGTTACTCATCTGGTAATTTAGAAGCACAAAGTGCACCTTTTGATATTAATAAAGTTAAAGATATTTTGAAATCCATTGATTTTACTGCCATTGGGTACACAGGCAAACCTATCGCGGACATGAAACCCGAAGAAGCCAAAGCACTCGTAAGTGAAGAGGGATTTTTCGGAGTATCTCAAACATCCAATCGTCTTGCCGATTTTGTCCTCAGTGGCGGTGGAGACAATGTCGATAAACTCAAAGCAGGTCGTGAGGGAATCGTTCGCGGATTTAATGAAGCAGAAAAGTTATGGGGTGGAAAACTTCCCGATATTTCTTATCAGACACTCGATAAAGCCTTAGCTAAAATCGATGAAAAAATCACTGCATTAGGCGGAAATATTCTAAACGCCACAGCCTAAATTCTAATACAGGAAACGTCAGTTATATTTCCTTTAAAGTATGATAATATAAAATTATATCATCATACTTTAGGAATAATAATGCCTTCAAAAAAAAATTCATCTCCTTTCGTACGGAATCTCTGGCAAACAATTTCTGTCCTAATACTATTTTTAATTTCATTTAATATCTATGTTTATTCTGAGAAACGAATTGATCATATTAATGAGATACGTCTAACCTCTTTTTTACTCGCGGATGAGCTACGCCATTCCTCCGATGATTTAACACGAATGGTCAGAACCTATGTAGCTACAGGAAATCCCCTCTACAAAGAACATTATCAAGAAATTCTCGATATTCGTAATGGCAAAAAACCTCGTCCCCTCTATTATCAAAATATTTACTGGGATTTGGTTGGACTGGATGATAAACGTCCACGTCCATCCAACAACCTATCGATATCATTAATAGAGATGATGACACAGGCTGGTTTCACACACGATGAATTTGCCAAACTTACAGAAGCAAAAAATAATTCCGATACACTCACCCAAACTGAATTTGCCGCAATGGAGCTGATCCAATCCAAAGGCTCCCAATCACAGATGGCTCTTCAAAAACAAAAAGCACTCGAACTCTTGCATGATGAAACCTATCATCATGCAAAAGCTTCTATTATGCATCCTATTGATGAATTTTATATCATGATGAATAAACGGACGAATGATGCAGTTTATCAAGCTGAAATGATTGCTTTTTATTTTCGAATACTCTTTATTTTGATTGGAATCTATTTTTTCTTCATGCTTTGGCGACTTTATAAAACAATCCATAGGATGTTAGGAGATTCCATTGATAATGTTCATCATCACATTTCCTTGATCGGTAAAGGTGATTTTAGCAATCCTATCATCCTAAACGAAGGGATGGAAGAGAGCATCATGAGTTGGCTCAGAGAAACACAGACCCAACTCAAAGAGACTACTATTGCTAATACACGTCTAAGACAGCTCTATGCTGCTCTTAGTCAATGCAATCAAGCCATCGTCCGCTCAAAAAATCAAGAAGAACTTTTTCCCATCATTTGTCGTGATGCCGTCAATTTTGGTGGCATGGAAATGGCATCCATTTCCATGCTAAATGAACAAAATCAGCAAATGGAATTAGTTGCATTTTATGGTGAAAGTACCGATTACAGTACCGAATTTCCACTTTATCGTGACAGCAAGATGGTGGGAGTATTTACCCTCTATGCGCAAGAAAAAGAAGCCTTTGATGAAGCAGCGCAAAGATTGCTCGAAGAGATGGCAATGGACATCAGCTTTGCACTAGAGAGTTTCAAGCATGATACTATCCGAAAAGAGATGGAAGATGCATTGTACCAAAGCCAAAAACATCTATCAACTATTATTGAAACGGAACCCGAATGTGTCAAATTGGTAGATGCAAGAGGAAAATTGATCGAAATTAATCCTGCAGGGCTTGCAATGTTAGAAGCTGATACACTGGAAGAAGCACAAAAATATACTTTGACTCACTATCTACTTCCTCAATGGCGAGTTCCTTTTATCGAGTTGCACAAACGTGTAATGAACGGTGAAAATGCTATATTGGAATTTCAAATTCAAGGGATAAAAGGGACACGGCGTTGGCTTGAAATACATGCAACACCTTTGCGTGATGTCAACGGAAATATTATTATGTTACTAGGTATTACAAGAGATACTACGGAACGTAAACATAATGAAGAAAAGATTCGCTATCTGGCAAATTTTGATTCTCTTACCGGCTTGCCAAATCGTACACAACTCAACCTGCAGATAAAACACTTATTAAGTTTGGCAAAACGTAATGATAAAGAGATTACGGTCATGTTCCTTGATCTTGATCGATTCAAAGAGATCAATGATACTTTAGGTCACAGCGTAGGTGATACCCTGCTGATTCAGTCTTCTGAACGTATGCGATCATTATTACGTGAAGAAGACACTGTAGCACGATTGGGAGGCGATGAGTTCATCATCCTTCTCCCAAACATACAAATGAATGGTGCTAGTAAAGTGGCTCAAAAACTTTTAGACATCTTTAACACTCCTTTCCAAATCGATCACCATGAACTTAGTATCAGCGCTTCTATTGGAATTGCTTTATATCCTAATGACGGAACGGACTTCGAAACTCTCTACAAAAATGCCGATACCGCAATGTATCGCGCCAAACAAGAAGGGCGTAACGGCTACAGTTTCTTTACCAATGAGATGCAAGAACATTCAGTTCGAAATCTTGAGTTGAGCAATGCCTTGCGTTATGCACTGGAAAAAAATCAATTCCAGCTCCACTATCAACCTCAAATTTCTACTAAAGATGGTGAAATCATTGGAGCAGAAGCTCTTTTACGCTGGTATCATCCAGACCATGGAACCATATCACCTGCGGAATTTATCCCTATTTTAGAAGAGAATGGTCTCATCTTGCCCATTGGGGAATGGGTGCTGCGTACTGCCATATCTCAAGCAAAAATTTGGATGGACCAAGGGAATAAACCAATTATTATTGCTGTCAATCTATCCGCGGTACAATTTCGACACCTATCGCTGCTAAACACAGTTTCTACAATACTCGAAGAAATCGGATTACCTCCTCACTACTTGGAACTCGAACTCACCGAAAGCATAGCAATGCATGACCCGCAAAAAGCCATCAATGTAATGAATGATTTATATGACCTTGGGGTACATATGTCCATAGATGACTTTGGGACAGGATATTCAAGCTTAAGTTACCTCAAGAAATTTAAAATCTATAAACTCAAGATTGATCAATCTTTTATTCGGGACATAAACATCGATAAAGAGGATAAAGCAATCGTCAGCGCGATTATTAGTATGGCAAAACGTTTAGGATTACAAACTATTGCTGAGGGAGTTGAAACAATTGGGCAACTCGAATACCTTCAATCAGAAGGATGCGATGAAATACAAGGATATTTTTACTCTAAACCTCTTCCCGCCGAAGCGTTTGAAGCTTTTAGAGCGAGTCGTTAATAAAACTTATTGCGCACTTCGGCAATGGGGACAAACATGTGCTGCCAATGGAATTTCCATCGCACATTCAGGACATACTTTAGTCGTAGGTGCAGCTACTTGGGCTTCAGGCTCTGCGGCTTTGAGTTTATTATAGGCTTTTACCATCATAAACATCACAAATCCTAAAATCGTAAACGAAATAACATCATTAATAAACAATCCAAGCTTGATTGCCGGAGCCCCTGCTGCATCCAAAGCGGCTAAAGAAATATACTCTTTACCGTCCAAAGCAATAAATAAGGACGAAAAATCGGCTCCACCCATGAGTAAACCAATGGGTGGCATAATGATATTGGCGACCAATGATTTAACAACCGTTGCAAATGCAGCACCAAAAATAAATCCTACGGCCATATCAATGACATTGCCACCGATTAAAAATTTTTTGAATTCAGCGAACATGCAAATCCCTTTTTTTTGAACTATTTTATATTTTATCACGCAAATGTCCACGAATTGTTAAAAATTCATCTAAATGGTCAAAGAAAATATCAATAAGAGACGGGTCAAAATGTTTCCCTCTCTCTTCTCGAAAAAGGTTGAAAATTCGCTCATCTTCCCACGCACTTTTATAAACACGATCACTTCCCAATGCATCAAAAACATCCGCTAATGCCGTAATCCGACCATAAATGTGAATAGCTTCTCCACTTAAGCCTCTGGGATAACCGCTGCCATCCCATTTTTCATGATGTTCATACGCAACTGTTGCTGCCATCAAAAGCAACTCACGCTGAGAATGTTTGAGCATCTCGTATCCAAGAGCTGCATGCGTATCCATAATACGACGTTCTTCTTCATCAAAACGCCCTGGTTTATTTAAAACTGCATCAGGAATAGCTACTTTCCCTATATCATGCATCGGTGAAGCTTGTCTGAGCATTTCAGCTTCATTTTCATTCAGACCTGAATAAAGTGCAAGAAGTTTAGAATATTCAGCGACTCTTCTTACATGATTACCGGTCTCTTTGGAACGACTCTCTCCGATAGAACCCATCGTAAAGACAACTTCGCGCTGAGTATCTTCGATCTCTTTATTAAGCGCTGTAATCTCTTCAAGAGCCGTATCCATTCCGCCAATCATCGTATTAAAAGCATCGGAGAGTTGTCCGATCTCATCATCACGGTCAATTTTTACTTGCTGGGTATAGTCTTGTGTCTTAGTGACTTTTTTTGCAACATCCGCGAGCGTAATAACGGGACGAATAAGTGTAGTTGCCACATAATAAGCAGCACTTGCAATAAATACTGCCCCAGCGATCAAAAGTAATATAAACCATTGTTCATATTTGTATAACAATCGATAGGCAAGCTCTTTCTTTTCTTCAAGAACAATTGTAATCTCAGGTTTCATCAATAATGTATATGAAACTTCAAGAGATTCTTCAAAGATACTCGGACGAAGATCAATTTTTCCGTCACTGTTTCGAACATAATAGTGTCGCTGTGGAGCATTAGAAAAAAATTGTTTAAAATTTTTCAAAGAATAGGTAACTGCTATTGTAGCAATAGGCTGTTTGGTAAAAGTCGAAATAATAGGTACACTAAAAAATGATTTCTGCTTCATCGTACTTCCGATTGATCCAAAATCACTCGATGCTACAATCATATTTTTTTGGTCAATAACGTACAAATCGCCATCTAAATTAGTATCATTTTTTTTTGCCAAAAGAGTATCGCTGATTCGGTGATCCAAATCTTGCGTATAAATATCATTCATTACATCTGACTTAGCAATAAAAGAGATATCTTTTTTCAGTGTTTCAAGATTCTGATCGATATGCTCACCGGTTATGCGTAATTGCGTGTTCATATCCTGCGTCACTGCACTGTATTGTTCTTGACGAAATGAACTTCCCATCAATAACATGGTTAAAGCATACGGTATTAAACTAATTCCTAAAAACAATAAAATCGTTTTAAGTTTAAAACTCATAAATCACCTTTACACTGCTATCAACCATCTTTGAAGGGATATATCCCATGGAACCTTCAACGTTTTGTACAAATACTTTGATTGACTCAAACGAAGACTGAGTTATAGGCGGAGTATTTCCCTGAAAGTGCTGTTTTACCCAATACATATTAAGACGATTTCGATCCATTCCTAATACAACGGCTTCAAATTCGCTTCTTACCTCATCCTGCCCCACTAAATTAATAGGTATAATTTGTTGATTTCCGATTGTATGCCGTTTTTGTAAATAAATATCACGAATTTCTTGAGCACTTACTGTCGACAAAGAGAGTTTTTTAGAAACAATTACACTGTAATTTGCCCCAGAAACTATGATTGATAACCCAAAAATAAGAGCTAGCACTTTCATCAGAACAGTACCGACAATGAAAATAAAAGTGTATTTTCATCCTTTAATGAATGCCACTGATATTCACCCTTTAACGATATAGGGTTCAATGGACGATAACTGTATCCTACCACTGCAATATTATCAACGTAGTTTGTATGCTGATCGTTATAGTATTCGTATCGACCGACTAACGCATGCTCTTGTGAATAGCGATACATCCCCTGCACATATCCAGAGAAAGTTGTTGCTTGATCATTATTAGCAAATTCATTTTTGGCAAACATCATTTCAGCCAGCACTTGCCATCGTATATCATCATACTTTGCATTGGCTTGAACAAAGCGTGTACGCTGGTTTGTAAGCGTCAGATACTCGCCAAAACTCCCTCCACTGCTTAAGTCACTGCTTACCTCTTTTTCAGCTGAAAATCCATAAAAATGGGTGTTGGGAATATTTGTATATTCTTCGTCCAAATCATGATTATTTTGAGCAAAAAGATGATATTTGGTATTATTACAACCAGGAAAATACCCATTCATATCAATACCCGTCAAAAACTTTGGAAAAAGCAGCATGCTATAGAGAGGATTGGAAGAAGTGTCTCGCAGAACATTGATAGGTTCTGTGTTCCAATAGCCAATCGGAGTAATCATCTTACCAAAACGAAAATTATACGTATCTGCAAGCCAAAGATCCGCATAAAATCGCTCTGAATGAAACTTTTGATTTCCGCTCTCTTCTCCTGTTGAAAGATTTTTACGATAAAAACCAACTGCTTCAAACTCTGCTAAATACGAGATCATCGGGTTAATGTCCCCGTACGCCATGACTGCTACATCATCAAATGTAAGTGTTTCTTCGCTCTTTTTTGATTGAAATTCGCTGGAAAAATAACCGCCGACATTAAGCATTGGATTAATATACAACCCCTGCCCCAACGTATAAGGCTGTGCGTGCAATGCAAAGGCAAGAGTAATTAATCCACCTACTCGTCTAATCATCATTCCATTTTCCTCACAAAACTATTTATCTATAAGGCGCTATAGTAACATATTTTTAAATTAAAACTCTTTTGTTCTAACCTAAACAGCGTAAATAAAACTAACTGATTAAAAAATAAACAATGAACTGAATATAAAGCATTGCATCATGGTGTACACTTTTGAGATAAAAAAATCCTAATTAGGAGGATGTATGAAATTCGGTGAATTAAAAAAAGAGGGACACTGGCCGTCACTGCTAGCAGCCTTCTTGTACTTTGACTTTAGTTTTATGATGTGGACTATGCTTGGTCCATTGGCAACAGAGATTAATGAAACACTCACAAAAGCTGGAAATGCTCTCAACGATTCGCAGCTTGCATCCCTGCTGGCACTGCCGATATTATCAGGTGCGCTATTGCGTATTCTCCTTGGCTTCTTTGTCGATAAGTTCGGCCCGAAAAAGACTGCCCTTGCTTCTCAATTGATTGTTATTGCAACGCTGTTCTATGCTTTCGTACAATCAGATGCAATTACCTATAATCAATTGCTGTTAGTTGCTCTCGGTCTTGGTTTCGGCGGTGCGTCGTTTGCTGTTGCGCTTCCGCAAGCGGGTCAATGGTACCCGCCGCGTCTTCAAGGAGTCGTTTTGGGGATCGCTGGTGCTGGGAATATCGGGGTGGTAATCGACTTTTTATTTGCTCCTAAAATCGCCCAGGTATGGGGATGGCCGTCAGTATTTCTCGTAGGTGCTGTATTATCGACTATTATTTTTGTTGCCTATATATTCTTGGCAAAAGATGCTCCGGCAAGTGTGTACAAACCCAATCCTAAAAAATTCGCTGATTACATGAAATTGTTACGTGATAAAGACACATGGTGGTTTAATCTCTTTTATGCGGTCTCTTTCGGTGGATTTATCGGATTTGCCAACTACATGAAAGTCTATTTGATGAACACCTACCAAGCCGATATGAGTGCATTTGGAATTGATGTGATGAATGAGGAAAACGTCAAAGTCATCGCTGGATATTTCGGAGCGCTTTGTATCTTTGCAGGGGCAATGCTTCGTCCAGTAGGCGGTGCAGTTGCCGATAAAATGGGGGGAATCAAATCACTTTATATCTTTTTTGGTATGATTGTCGTTCTCTCATTTATCAGTGCCTTTATCAAGCTTCCGTTTTGGGCGGCGATTGTGGTGATGTTTCTTATCATGGCAAACCTCGGAATGGCGAACGGTTCGGTATTTCAGCTCGTTCCACAACGTTTTGGTAAAGACATCGGCGTTATGACGGGTCTTATCGGTGCAGCAGGCGGTTTGGGCGGTACGGCACTTATCAAAACATTCGGATGGTCGCAAGGGATGTTCGAGGGGTATACAGCCGGATTTTTAATCTTCGGTGTGATGGTTCTTATCGCAATGAGCGGTATCAGTCTGGTTAAAACGCGTTGGAGAACAACGTGGGGTGCAGTTTCAGGAGCGAAAATATAAATGTTACAACTCCAATCTTCGCAAGTCATCCTTCCAAAACCCGATTGCGTGGGGGATGATGCCTGTGCTTTTAGCATCATCGACAATACCTTATTTATTAGTGTCTTATGTGATGGTGTCGGAAGTGCGAAGCGGGGTGGAAGTGCGGCGCGACAATGCGTTAAGTTTTTTATCGACCAATTTAAAACCCGTCCAAAAGCATGGGATACTCCCAAAACAATGGAAGTGTTTACCCATCATATCAACAATCTTTTATTTAAAGAGTCCATGTCTCAATATGAGAAAATCGAACTTTTAACCACCTTATGTCTTGCAGTTATCGAAGGAGAAACTCTCTATACCCTTAATCTAGGTGATTCACGTATTTATCTTCTCTCACCAGAAGGAGAATTACGACAACTCAGCACCGACCATACCATGGACGATGAGTATATGTCCCATGTACTCACTCAAGCGTGCGGACTGTCTGAAAATATCGATGTTCCTATTCTATCCACTTCCATCGCAGTTGGTGATACACTCATTCTTTGCAGTGACGGTGTTTACAACCTGATAGAT
This sequence comes from Campylobacterales bacterium, assembly GCA_026390135.1. Lineage (GTDB taxonomy): Bacteria > Campylobacterota > Campylobacteria > Campylobacterales > Sulfurimonadaceae > Sulfuricurvum. The sequence continues at coordinate 8,824 of JAPLGN010000022.1, forward strand.
AATACCTCTTTTTCACAGCTCCTCCAAAAAGGACTCGGGGCTAAGAGTATTATTCATCATATTTCAGAAAATGCTAAACCTCAAGATCGCGATGACATGAGTTTACAAATTTTTCGCATCGATGCACTCGATCCACTCTTCGCCATCAAACATGCACCACTACCCATCCCTGAAACACTTTTTGAAGGGCAAATTATTGACGGTTTTACACTCATGGAACCAATGATGGAGCACCGCCGTATTTGGAAAATTTTTAAAGATAATGATACTCTTGTTATGAAATTTCCGATGTCCGCCGATGATCCTCAAGCTCTTGATGAATTTGTCCGCGAAGCATGGTATGCTAAACAAATCACACACAAAGCATTCGGCCAGGCATGGGTTCCAAAGGAACGAAGTATGCGTTATTACCTTATGGAACTGATTGAGGGGATAAACCTGCGTGACTATCTCAAAAATCGCACCGTTTCGATTGATACTGCGATTGAATTGGGGAAATTTTTACACAAATCCGAAGCTCATCTTCTCCACTTAGGATTAGTTCACGGAGATATCAAACCTGAAAATATCATCGTTACCAAAAAGCTCGGTGAAGCAGGAGTTACTTTTAAAATGGTTGATTTTGGATCCATAGTCGAAATTTTTTCGTCTAATTCCCGCGCAGGAACCCCAAGCTATCTCGCCCCTGAGCGTTTTACAGGGGGAATAATCAACGAATCAAGTGAAATATTCTCCATCGGAGTAACCCTATACTGGGCCCTCACCGGTATTATGCCTTATGGTGAAATCGAGCCGTTTCAAACACCTACGTTTAAAACGCCAAAACGCCCTATCAAGCTCAATAAAAATATTCCGGGATGGCTCGACTCCATCATTATGCATGCTATTGCACTTGATTTAAACGAGCGATACACACACTACTCAGAATTTTTTTATGAGCTCAAATCACCTGAAAAAGTAAAGCCCTATTTTTCCAAAGGAATACCGTTGATAGAACGTTCTCCCGTTACCTTTTATAAAATTGCTTTTTTGATTATGTTCTTCCTTGAAGTTCTCACATTTGTACTTTATATTTCAAAATAGCTCTGTTATTATTAAATTTTAATTCTCTATAAATTATAATAAAATTATGAAAATATTAATGATAGATCATAGTGGACTGCAAGTCCAAACTCGAAAAATGCTGATTGAAGAAGCCGTAGCATGTACGATTGATATTGCGTTTACTTCCGAAGAAGTGAAAAACATGTTTCAAATAAAAAGCTATGATTTGGTAATTCTCGATCCTACGACAGAAGCGTGTCAAAAATGTGCTGAATACATCCTTGAACTTGATCCTAAACAAGCTATACTGGTTGTCAGCGACGCTGATAAATGTATTGTTCTACGGTGTGAAGATTGTATCCAGTATAATAATAGTCGCAGATTAAGCAATCCTACCTCCATCAAAAATATCATACGAATGATTGGTGGATTTGAAAACTACACGTGCGATCATTATGATGAACAAAGTAATCTCCTTATACCCTAAACCAAAACAGGGAATTTTAACGATGAAAAAGTACCATTTACTAATTTTGATTTTATCAATAGCGCTTCCAGCCTTGGCAAAAGACAATCAACTCAGTCTCAGTGTTAACACAATGTCCATGGATTACACAGAGTTTACTCTAGCTGGATCATTTGCTGATTCTGAAAGAACAGATGCATTAGCAGGATTTGGTCTGAATTATATTACTCGAATAAGTGATGGACTTGATGGAGATGGTGGCTTTATTGACATTGATTTTTCTCGATATCAGGGTAATAGCAGATATGATGGATTTTATCTTGGTGCTTTAGGTCAAGTTACCGGACCTGCTAATAATCTAACAACGAAAAATACAATTACCGATAGTAGTATTGGCTATAGTGAGACTAAAAAGTTCGATCAAGCACTCTGGTCTATACGACTTGGAATGGGATATCGATTATGGGAGAGAGATTTAGCTGGCGGTCATAATGAACAGTATTCATGGTCGTATGGATCTCTTTCTACTGGAATCAATGGGAATATTTTTCCTGATGACAACATTGGGATTTCAGCTGAATACCACAGAGCTTTTTCACCGAAGATGGAATCTAATCAGTATGGAACATTTGATTTAGGTAGTACAGATGGGTATAGCATTTCAGTTCCATGGGTACATACGATTACCCCATCATGGGCTATAAAATTTATCTATACCTATCAAACATGGGATATTGAACATTCAACTGTACATTCAGATGGCTGGTATGAGCCTCGTTCTGAATCGAATTTCAATATTTTTAATGCTGCATTAATATATTCTTATTAATCACAGGTATAAAAAACTTAAAATACGACATTTTTATAAATCACGTAAACTAAGCGATACTTTCCCTTTTTGCTGATCTACTTCAAGTACACGGATATGGCTTAACTGCTGATTGACACTCAGTACCTCCAGTGGATGAGCAATACGTTTTTCCGACATCTGAGAAATATGAATCAAGCCGTCATTTTTGAGACCGATATCGACAAAGGCTCCGAAATCAGCGATGTTTCGAACAACTCCGGAGACAATAGATCCTTCTTGAAGCTCTTTAATGTCGGTGAGTCCCTCTCGAAACATAATCGGAGGCAATGTCTCACGGGGATCGAATCCCGGTTTTTTGAGCTCGGCTATGATGTCTTGGAGGGTTAATTCTCCAATACCCATCTCTAGCGCCAGCTTCGGAATTTGTTCTTTTGTAAGAGCATGGACATCATATCGCGCACTCAATGTTTGCGCCACTGCGTAACTCTCAGGATGAACGCCCGTATTATCGAGAATACTTTTCCCCTCACGAATACGAAAGAATCCAGCGCACTGTTCATACGCTCTTGCTCCCAATCCTTTGACCTTTAAAAGGTCACTTTTACTTTTATATGTCCCTTGACTCTCACGGTGTTCGACAATCGCACGAGCAAGTTTTGCCCCAACTCCCGCAACGTATGACAGAAGCGACACGGATGCACTGTTAGGATCCACACCGATACGATTTACCAAATCTTCCGTCACTTCGCCCAGCTTTTTTTCTAAAAGCTTTTGATCCACATCGTGCTGATATTGCCCAATACCCAACGACTTCGGATCGATTTTTACCAATGCTGCCATCGGATCACGTAATCGCTGAGCAATCGAGATGGCTCCGCGTATCGTCACGTCGAGACTCGGATATTCCTCTTGCGCAATTTTGGATGCTGAATAGACTGATGCACCGGCCTCAGAAACAACCGTATATGAGAGGTTAAGTCCCTCTTCGTGATTGACTCGGGCAAAAAATTCCTGCGTTTCGCGTGAGCCCGTACCGTTTCCGATGGCTACCCCTGTGATGTTGTACTTTTCCGCCAGCTCTTTGATCACTTTTGCCGAAGCCGCATAATCGTTCACAGGAGGGGTGGGATAGATCACGGCATGCGCTAAATAGGTTCCGTGTTCATCCACTACGGCTAGTTTACATCCGGTACGATACGCAGGGTCTGCCCCCAAAATTACGCGCTTGGTTACAGGAGGAGTATTGAGAAGCTGTGTAAGATTTTTACCAAATGTTGTGATGGCTTGAATGTCCGAACGTTCTTTTATCGTACTGTGAATCTCCCGTTCTAATGAAGGGAATAGCAGCCGTTTAAATCCATCCAAATAGGCTTCAAGCACTATCTCTTTACTTCCATTAGCATTTCTAGGAAGCCTGAATTGTTTGATGGAATTTTCAACACGTTCCATATCGTTCGAGATTTTAACGCTTAGCTCTTTTTCGGATACTCCTCGCATTAAAGCTAGATAACGGTGGGAAGGGATAGAAGAAATACGCTCGGTTTTTCCCGCCAATTTTGCGAACAATCCCTCTTCTTTAAGTGTTTTTGTCCCTTTTATCTCGAAAGAAGAATAGTCAAGAAGTTGTTTTCTCCAGTGCTCCCGTTCACGTGGATCATCACTGTAGACTTCCGCTAAAATATCTTTTGCCCCCTGTACAGATTCATCAACTGTTTTTATGGTGCCTTTGACAAACTCCCCCGCTTTCTTTTTGAATTCTGCCAACTCCAATCGACCGCTTTGCAGAATATTTGCCAATGGTTGAAGTCCTGCGGCTATCGCTGATGCGGCACGAGTATTTTTCTTTTCTTTGAACGGACGATAAATGTCTTCGAGGACTTGAAGGGTTTGAGCAGCATCGATAAGAGTCCGAAGCTCAACACTCAACGTCCCACGCTCTTGAATCAGCCTACTTATCTCCTCTTTACGCTCCAACAGTTTTTTAGAATAAGCATAAATGGTTTCAAAATCACGCAGCTGCTCATCACTGGCACCCCCCGTCATCTCTTTACGGTATCGGGCGATAAAGGGAATAGTTGAACCTTCTTCAAGGAGTTTCAAAATGGCTTCTACATTGTTTTTAGAAATTTTTGTTTTTTTGGCAAGAATATCGATAAGCATGTTCATACGGCTCCTGTAAGGAATTTATTTTTCAAGAATATAAAGATTATTACTCGGATGAGTTATTGCCGTAAATCGCTCTTTCAGCTCACGGTCGAATGTCATCAAATAGACATTGGTATTGTGCAAAGTTAGCGCTTGAAAGTTTGATAACAATACATCATCCGCGACATTTTTTCCATGATCGCACTTGGTAAAATTAAATGAATTGAGCGTTTTTTTATAATCATATAAATCTGCCTCCCATTCGCTTCTAAATAAATAAAGCGAATCAGGATTAGCCGCTACGTAAATGTGGTTATCTGGGATAGTATTTTTTTCGATAACGTCATTAAACATTGAACCGATATTGGAAAAATTTTCGATGTCCCAAAACAGATAATGACCATTGTTTTGGGTCGCTTTAGGTTTATTGATGAGGGTTAGACGCTTGGAAATATTGTAATGATTATGCGCAATGTCGTTGGTAAGCTCAATACTGTTTTTAAGTTTTAACGCATCTTGTGTATCAAATCGTAATATTTTACCCAGCTCGATGTAAAGCTCGATGTCTTCCAATTCCTGCCGTGCTCCCCCTTTTTGATAACTTTCAAGAGCTTTGAGCTTATAACTGGGGAAAATCAAACCGATTTCCATCTTTTTTTGAGTTCCAAAAGCACTTTTTACTTTGGAAAAAACACGTCGTGCGTCTTCTGTATTGTCGAGCTCGAGCGAGCCATAAAACTTTTGATTAATAATAATTTTTTGCATTGGCGTATTTTAACGCTTCGAGCTTATAAGAGACTTCTGTAAAATTGATGATTTTATAATCATCTTATAGCTATTATTTAGACTATAATTTTCCCATCAATTTTACCCAAGGAGACTCTATGCAAGATCTAGTACGAAGCTATGCAGCGAATGCTCCGCTTATCCAAAAATTTATTCTCTCTACATTGGGAAATGTCAGTTTAAAAACCCTCAATGTGCAGTTAATCGAGCGACTTTATAAAACCTTTCCAAGCTTGGAACTGCTTTATATGTCCGATGAGGGATTTGTCCAAAATTCACCGAATATTTATGTTAATCGTGAAGAACATCATCATATTGGAATTGATCGATCTTACCTTATCGATGAAGTTCAAATTCAAAAAGGGCACTACATCAGCGATCCCTATATCTCAACCGCAACGGGTTATTTATGTATTACGGTGGTCTATGCTGTAGGTCAAGGGTATCTCTTTTTGGATTTTCGGCTTCGAAAACTCTTGGAACGATTTGACCTCATCGAAAAAAACGACGTATTCAAATTCCTAAACCGCACCTCCTATGCTCTCATCGGCGGAGGACTGCTATTTTTTGGTGTCTTTGTCGTACTGTATGGATTTTATACCTTTATAGGGTATTTAGTTGGTATTGAACCCCTCTCGATTGACGCAGTATTTAAGCCCATCATTGCCCTAACTCTCGGTCTTGCTGTATATGATTTGGGAAAAACCATCGTGGAACAAGAGGTACTCCCAAGAACTCAGCATGTCAGTGATGTCTTTAACCCAAAAACATTACTTAATTTTTCCGTCTCCATCATCATAGCTTTGCTCATCGAAGCGCTCTTAGTAGTCTTTAAAATTTCACTCCACAACTACAAAGATTTACCGTATGCTTCTACATTGGTTGCAGCACTCTCCTTTTTGCTGCTCGTATTTGCCGTGTTTGTCTACATCATTCGTAAAACGGAAAAAGAATAATGCTCTCCTCTGCCTGCCAAGATACCATTCGAGCGGCTGTTTGGCTCGCCACCAAACCACTAAATGAATATCACCGTATTCAAATCATCAGTGAAGCCCTTAACCTTCCCTATCATTTTTTAGCAAAATCACTCCAGAAACTCGTTCATGCAGACATTTTAACCTCACATCGAGGAGCTTCCGGAGGGGTAAAGCTCTCTCGAGACGCTTCAGAAATAACCCTCATCTCGATCATCCATGCTGTGGATGGTACGGTTTTATTTGATACGTGCTTGTTAGGTATAGGGGAATGTGAAGCCGAAAAGCCGTGCGCCCTTCATGCTCAGTGGGAGATTTGGCGTAATGAAATCGATGCGATGTATTCAGCCATGCGACTCGAAGAATTGGTCGCTGATTTTGCAAACAGTAAAATAAAACGTCTTTAAGACTTTTTTCTAATTATTTGGTTGTTTCAACGATCAAGGGCGCTTGATTTTCAAATTTTAGATAGAGCAGTCGATGCTTGGGAGAATCGTACATACGAAACAGTTCACACTGCTTTGCGATACGATCACTGTGGATCGAGTACAGTGCTTCAGGTGCAATAGGTACCGTGATGAGCGAAGAGGATTCTAGCCGAACCAACGTATTATCCGATTTAAGTACCAGCCATACAACGTATGGACGATCAATTCCATACAACGAGCGGTTTGAACCTGCGATCGAGACGCTGTCAAAATCTTTACTCATACTCGTCGAAACAGTAACCGACTGTGCGCGATCTAAATCGGTTCTAAGAAGCGACAAAATTTGATTTTTTCGCTCAATCACAACTTCTTTTTTTTGAAAAAATGTTTGTTGCTTTCGTAGCTCATCAATCGCCCCGAATAAAAAAACCGTGATAAGTCCAAACAGAGCAATCGAAACCACTAACTCGATCAGGGTAAAAGCATTGCGTCTCATTGAGAACCCGATGTAATATGAAAAAAAGATTTTTGTTCTTGGGGATTTCGGAGAATCACCTTTTGGATAGCAATCGAAGCAGTTGTAGAATCCATACCATTTATGTTGGTTGTCATGAGAGAGTTGAGTATCTCTTTAGGTAAAACCCGTATCTCATACGAGGTTGATTTCAGTGACTCTAAAATCACAGGATGATCGATGGTGTAACGTGTACGCAAAACCTCCTCCACATTCATAACTCTGCCATCGAACTCCTCATTCGCTTCTCCAGCAACTAAACCCATCATAATCGACGAATCAAAACGCCCAATAGCTTTTGCAGAGACGCTCGAAGAGTTGGAGATCACCTTCATCAATGCCATCGTCGCAATGGAAGCAATGGTTATGGCAACCAGTGTTTCGACAAGTGAAAAACCTTTAGAAAGTGCCATACACGTCATCTCCTCTCAGAGGATAGTAAGATTCATTAAAGAGAATATTTCGTAGAGCTTCTTCACTTCCCGCGATGTAAGGTTTATCTCCTCCAATCGGTGTATAGGCATAAAATTTATTATTGCTCTTTAGAATCACTGGAGTTACCGATCCATCGGGACGAAGCGACATTTCAAAACAGCCTTGTTCTAATCCTTCTTCCGTACGTGCAACAGTATTCCCTAGTAATTTAAGTTCGCCAAAACGATCAAAACCATAACGCTGTATTGTCTCATTCGAATGCAGATGCAATACCGTAATGGCTTTCCCTTCATTCGAAAATACACGGCACTGGGTACAGGAGGTATCACAGAACATACGGATTTCACTTGATTGAGAAAGAGATAATAGAGTAGTTTTTAGCGTTGATATACTCATTGTTGTAGCGGTGACTTTCTCTTTTTTTAACGTAAATATACCGATCGAATAGATAATTCCCACAATCGTCATAACGACCAGTAATTCAAAAAGAGTCATCCCTCTACGAAATGTTTTCACTTAGCGGCACTCGGAGAGTTTTTGATCCTTATCTTCATCTTTCCCGCCCTCTTTGCCATTAGCACCTAGAGAGATAAGGTCAACAGAACCATCGAGATTGAGATACAAATACGGTTTATTCCACGGATCTTTAGGAAGATTTTTTCCCTCAATGTAGGCACTTGGTGCATACGATGTATATTCACTGGGATTAGGATTGACCATGAGAGCTTGAAGCCCCTCTTCGCTCGTAGGATAAGAGCCATTGTCGATTTTGAACATTTTAAGGCTCTCATTTAAACTTTTCATCTGAATACAGACCAATTTTTGCTTGGCTTCACCACTTTTCCCTGTAATATTAGGGATAACAAACGCGGCTAAAAGCCCTAAGATAATGATAACAACCATAATTTCTATTAGAGTAAACGCTTTTCTTTTACTGGAAAATTTCATTCTATAACTCCTATTAACTTGTAATTATTATTGTATTCTAACATGAAAAAAAGATTATTTTATGAACAATGTGTAAAAAATCAATGCAAATAGACAACATTAAAAAATAATTATACTATTTTTTATTAATTTAAACACAAAAAATATTAAATATGTTATTATCAGTTTTTAAAGTTTTAGAAAATTAAACTTATGTCAAAATATGCTTACGTAGGGTTTCAAACCAATAATGTAAATCTTGAAAAAGCTTCAGCCCTTGGTCTCTCCATTGGACTTCAATACGTCTTTTAAATCATTTCATTATTACAATGTTCAAACTTTCCGCTATAATTTAAACATGACTAAAAAAGAAGAAATATTAAGTTACCTCTCTACTATTCGCGCAAAGCTGGCTCAAGACGGGATCGAAAAGCTCGGGCTATTTGGAAGCTATGCTGATGACAGTGCCGTATGGGGAAGCGATATTGATATTGTTATGAATACTACGCCTCGTTTTTTAGAGGTGCACCCGGGATGGGAAGCACTTCAAACCATTGAAGATTTTCGTTCATCTCTTTCACGCCATTTTGGTGGTGTTCGTGTAGATATATGTGATTTATCCGGTCTTAGTGAAACGAAAAAAGAGAAACTTCTAAAAAGTGCCATTTATGTTTAATGCCAAAGATATTTCCCGTGTTGAAACCATCATCGAAAAAATAAATTTGATTTTAGAAATAGTTGAAGAGAGCAGTGGTATCGTTGCGGCATTATCGGATCCAAAACTCAAGCGTCCTGCAATCTTAATGCACCTTGTAGCCATGGCAGAGCAATTTGAAAAACTTAAAAACGATTCAGCATTTGAACTATTATCCCATTTTGATCGTGAAGATCTTAAGGGTTCGTATGATATTCGAAATTTCGTAGCTCACGATTATGAAGGCATCAATCTTCCTATCATAGAAATGGTAATACGTGAAAAACTTCCTCATATTAAAAAATGTGCAGAAATAATTGTTAATTAGCAAAACAATTATTTTAATCATATTGTGCCATTGACATTTAAATTTTGTACAATCCGTTTTTATTCATTAAAAGTTCATATATGAACGCTATACTTCTTCTTTAAATATTAAACAAAAGATAACTTAACTGATATGAAAAAACGCGGAATTGTTTTAATGATGACCTTGGTATTGATAACACTAATGATGGGCATCGTTACTTTAGTGCTTACGCAAAGTGACCGATTGTCACGGTTGGGAAATAATGCATTTTTTCAAAGTGCGTCGTTACGTGCTGTCAATGATTTAGAACAACAGCTTCCTTCGTTGCTTAGTCCCATTACCGGAGCTGAGGAGTTGGATTTAGCCATGCGTCTGCCGTTGCAACTGGAAAATAAAAAAGGGGACTTTAGTCTCAAAGCACAACTTTCATCGCCCTATAGCCATCTCAATATTAATACCCTGATGAGCTCTGATGGGAAAATCAATGATGCGAATCTGGCATTGTTCATGCGAGTGTTTGCCCTGCATCCTATTGCTGATCCTGACATTTTGATTAAGCTCATTTTTGATACAATTGATACGGATACAGCATCGCGCGGAACAGATACAGAAATTAGAGAATTGCAACCCGACTTTAAAAATGGTTTGATTGTGAACGAATCTCATTTTAATCTCATCTTATCTCGTTATATTAAGTTAACAAAAGATACGGCAGTTCTATCAATACCGTGGAATCTTTATATCGGATACGAAGGGGACAAGATGGATTTTAATGCAATTAATGCCGAAACACTCTCCCTCATTTTGCCCAATACTTCTTCTGAAAAAATCCGTTCTCTTACTCTTTTTCGGACCAAAGCATACGTTACAAAAGAAGAAGCGATAGCTGCAGAACCTGCCCTTGGGGCTGTTTTTGACAATTACTTTTTCATTTACAAAGCAGGTATTTCTTACAATCTCGTGTGTGATGTGCGCCTAAGTGAAAACAGCCATGAAGAGCACATGAAATTTCAATATAATCTTTTAGATAAGAAAGTACAACGTGTTGAATTTCTTTGATATGACAGAGTTCATCGAATTACTTTGCAATAAATACGTATTTCTACGCCGTTTTTTATGTGATTCTGCCCCTTTAGTCTATGCCGATACCCTAAGCCTTGCACCGATTTCTAAAGAAACTGTTTTAGTCCTCTCGCCCAACGACTATTGGGTGTTAGCCGTAAACTTGAATGTGAAGACAGCAAAAGAAGCGGTAACCTATGCAGCTGCATTGTTTGACTTAAGCGATCAATATCGCTATGAAGCTCAAAAAGTAGAGGAAAATAAGTATATTTTAATCGCCTACAATCCCAATGAAATATCCACAAAACTACTTTCCCTTCCCCAATTTTCTCTGATCAATAAAGTTACATTTTCCCAATGGGTATTTGCGCAAGAGTCCCGCCCAATTCATCTCCGAAACGGAAAATATTTAACAACGATTGAGGGAATCATCATCGAGATGGATGCCTCGTATATCAATACGTCTACTTCCGTAGAGCTAGATGAAGTATTAGCACTTCCAAGACCTTTTTTAAAAACGGTTGCCATAGAAGAATTTCTCCCCACAGCCCTCACCCAAAAAACGCTCAAAACCACTTTGTATATTTTACTAATACTCTTGGGAAATCTTGGTACACAAGCACTGTTTAGCTATCAAGAATCTACCAAACTTAGTGAAAAAATGACAGAGATACGGAAAGTTTCAAAGCTGCCTGAAACATCGATTGAACGGGAAGCTATTCTCGGTACATTAAAGAGTAAAGAGACCAAGCAGCTTCATTTTCGTAAGGTATGCAAAGAAATTGCCGATCTCCCCATAGAGTCAAAAATCATTCCCCCTCCTGCAGCGCTTGTCGCACCAAATACTCCCAGTTCGTCAGCTGAAGGAATTGTCCTAATCCCAGGCTCAAAGCCGGGTGAAGCGAATCGTCTTTTAGTCGGAAACAACCCTGCAGCAGCAGCGGCAGAAGTGATTTCCTTTCATGGAGAGGGAATACAAGAGCTTGCTTACGACGGAAATGCCATCAATCTTACCATCGATACCCGCGATTTAGGCACTGCTGAAAAACTCAAAAATGAAATCATCAAACACTTTAATCATGCACAGGTCAATAGCCATAACACGCAACTAGAGGTTCGATTAAAATGAAACCAAAAGTACTTACCCTCTCCTTGTTTATAACCTTGGCACTTGTTGCCGTTACTGCCTTAGGAGCATTATGGGAACATTCAACCGTAGAAGAATTACGACAAGAACACACAGCCCTCGCGCAGCAAGCCAAAGCAATCGACCTCTTAAAAACACAATGGTCCGTTCAAGAATCCAAAAACGATTTTGAGTATTTACAAAATCATCCCAACCTCGTCAAACAAGAAAAACGGGGAGGAAATGTCTATTTTGAATACGATAATCTTTCATCACTGGAATTTAATCGTCTTTCAAATAAAATTTTCAACTCTATGATGGTAATTAAAAAACTAACTCTCCGACGTAATAGTGCCTCAAAAGGGGTAATTCTCGTGGAGATTGAATCATGAAACGCTTTTTATATGCTCTCTATATTCTTCTCATCGTCATCATGATGATCCCGAAAGAAAAACTTTATTTCACGTTTGAATCAATACTTTCTCAGCATCATTTGTTCATCAGTAACGAAGAATTCACCAACCGCCTTCTCTTTTTGGATGCCGACAATGGAAACGTTTTACTGGATAACCAACAATTTGCTTCGATTGAGTCTATTCGAATCGCACCGTTGCTTTTTATCAATCAACTGAGCCTCTCAAATATCTCTTTTTCACCCCTGTATCGAAAGTTTTTTCCGGGTAAAATTGACTCGATTATTTTCAGCTATTCTTTACTTCACCCTTTGCGTGTAAGCATCTATGGAGAGGGTGATTTTGGTCATTGTGACGGTGCTTTTGATCTTCTTGATCAAAAGATTCACGTTGTTTTTGAACCAACATCACAGCTTCGACGCTATCCGCTTCTTGTGAATAAATTACATCAAGCGAAGGAGGGATTGGTCTATGAAAGCAGTTTTTAATGAATCCGCACTTCAACGTTTCAATCTTTTGGCTGCTCCGCTGGTAGTAATTTGGAGTTTGTCCACACTTGGAGGAACGTTTTTATCGAATTCTCCGACAGAGAGATTTACATCTCAGCTTGATCCTTTTTTCGAAATTTTTAATCTTGGTCAAAAATTTGGTATTGCAGAGCATTTCGACGGCGCGATACACAGCAAAAGCGTTACTGCAACTAAACTTGTCCCTGATTTTCACCGTATCAAAGCGATTTATCGTTCTGCTTCGGACTCTTTTGTCAGTATCAGTGATACGAATACGACGCTCATTGTCCCTTTGGGCGGAATCTATAAAAGCGTCTTTCGTCTCACAGTACTGAGTAATACCACAGCAACCTTTCGTGGGTATGGTAAAAGCTATCTCCTTAGGCTGGGACATGATGATCCACTTAGTCGTCAAGAAGTCGTAACCGAGTCGGTAAGCGATTCCGCACAATCAGGAACACAAGAAAATGAATGGCGTACTATTCCCTACCAAACCATTAAAAGTCAAATGAATGATTTTCAGAATATTGGAAAGAATATTGATATTTCTGAAGTTGTAAATGGAGCAAAAATTGCTGGATTTCGCGTCAATAAGATTGCACCTGAGTCCATATTTGCGCAGCTTGGCATTATAAATGGAGATATTATCCTAGCAGTCAATAATAAAAAACTAGAATCGTATGCGGATGCACTAGCTGCATACAGTGAAGTTCCGAATCTTCGAAGTATTCGCATCATCGTTAATCGTAATAACCTCCAAAAGGAACTCGTCTATGAAATCACCCGCTAAAATTTTTCTCTTATCACTTACACTCGCAACACTTTTAGGTGCAGCTGCTAATGAAAAAGTCTCTCTTGCGATCGATGGGATGGGGATGACCGATTTGATTAAGCTGGTTGCAGCCACAACCCATAAAAACATCTTTATTGGTGAAGAAATTCCGGGAACAGTCAGTTATGCAGGAAATAAACCCATTCATAAAAAAGATCTTTTTGGAATATTGCAAAGTACACTTGATGCGAGAGGATATACCCTGGTTGATACAGGCGGAGGATATTTGAGTGTTGTGAAAACAGTCGATGCAACGCAAATGAATCTCCCATTTATGGAAAAAAGTGACATTCCGCAAATGCAAACGCATATTTTTACGTTTCATTTTTCTTCAGCCGAAAATATGGGAGCAAAGATTAAACATTTTACGAGTAAAAATGCAAAAATCACCGCATCCAAAGACTCCAATTCCGTCATTCTCACCGACTTTCCCGAAAACATTGCCACCATCCAAAAAGCGATGAAGTTATTGGACATGAAAGATGAAACCCTTGCGAATACTACCCATGTCATCCCTCTTAAAAATGCAGATGCCAAATCTCTCGTTGCAACACTCAATACGATTCTTGGTAAAATGAACCTGATTCCCGGACAGCAACCTCCAAGTATTGCAAGTGATGACTCTACAAACTCCTTAATCGTTATTGCAAGTGATGAGTTGTACAACAGTCTCGAAGCAACGATCTTAAGCCTCGATCACGATCGTCAGCAAGTCTATGTGAGAGCAAAAATTATCGAAATTAGTGACAATAAATCACAAGAAGTAGGAATTAAATACGGTCTTTCAGGTGGAGCAGTCGGATCGAACGGGATGTTCACCTTTGATTCACGTCTTGGAGACAATTCAACGCCAGCAATAAATCTAGGTGATTCATTGTCTCTTAGCATGTTTAGTATACCAACGATTAAAGCTGGAATTGCATTAGGGGCAAATATTGCGTTATTAAACTCTAATGGAGCGGCGGATATCTTATCTGAACCCTCGATTTTGTGTATTGACAATCAAGAGTCCTCTATCTATGTGGGTAAAACAGAGTCAATTAGCTCAGGAGTAACTCAAGGTGTTGGAACAGGGATAACACAAAACTACATTCGTCAAGATATTGGTCTCACTCTAAAAATCAAGCCACGTCTCTCCAACGATAATAAAGTCCTTTTAGGTGTGACAGCCAAACTGGAAGACATCGAACCAAACTCAATCGTGGATCGCCCTAGTACAACGAAACGGGAAGTCCTCACTTCTGCCATCGTCAATAATGGAGAAAGTGTCATTATCGGAGGACTTATTCGAGAAAAAATCGATGAAACAAACACTAAAGTCCCCTTTTTAGGAGATATACCTATTTTAGGCAATCTCTTTAAGAACAAAGCAAGCAGTCGCGACAAAATCAATCTGGTTATTATCCTCACTCCCTATATCATCGAAAAAAGTGGTGATTTAAATACGCTGCGAGCCCAGTTAACAGAGCTTGATGCGATTCAAGATCGCTACATTACGAATATCACGAAAAATATTGAAGCCAAAAAAGATGCCAAACCATGATAACGTTCCCTTTTTTGGATGAGACACAGATCTTGTTCTCTTATCCTGAAAATATTGATGTTGCCTTGTGCATTCGTCACTCACTTTTGTTTTGTGCGTATGAGGGAGAACTCTATGCCATTATTCCTGAAGCACAGCGTCTAGCAGCACTTCAGCTCTACAATAAACTCTCTCTAACCTATCCAATCGCGCGTCTTTCCCAAGAAGGATATGAAAATCTTTATTTGAAATTTTTAGAACTCAAAACCGATCTTGATATTTCGAAAACGGCTCCCGCAAACAACGAATTTATTGATGAAGAATTGTCCTTAGTTGATTTTATAAAAAATTCGGCAGATTTACTGACCAGCGAAGAGTCGGCCCCGATTATTAAATTTGTAAACACTATTTTTTACCAAGCAATCAAGCGTAAAGCCAGTGATATCCACATCGAAACGCACGAAAAAAAAGGAGAAGTACGATTTCGAATCGATGGCGCACTCATCAAACATATTGATCTGGATAAAAATATCATTGATCTCATCATCAGTCGTATCAAAGTCATCTCTGGTTTGGATATTTCTGAAAAACGCCTTCCTCAAGACGGACGGACACAGGTCAAAATAGCCGGTAAAAATCTTGATGTGCGCGTATCGGTACTGCCTACCTACCATGGGGAACGGGTCGTTTTGCGTCTTTTGATGCAGGCGGCTTCAATTCCCTCATTGCGCGAGTTGGGGTTTGATGAGAAAACCACCTCTGAATTTGAAGAACTTCTCAAATATTCACACGGCATCATCTTGGTCACAGGACCTACGGGAAGCGGTAAATCCACCACCTTGCACTCGTTTTTGCAACAGCTTGCTTCTCCGGAAAAGAACATCATCTCGATCGAAGACCCAGTAGAATACGATGCTCCTCATGTAAGTCAAATAGCGGTGAATACCAAAGCGGGGCTAACCTTTGCGGGGGGACTGCGCTCCATTTTACGCCAAGACCCTGATATTATTATGATCGGTGAGATTCGTGATACTGAGACGGCACATATTGCGATTCAAGCGGCAATGACAGGTCATCTCGTCCTCTCAACTCTGCATACCAACAATGCCACTGCGGCACTAACACGATTGGCCGACATGGGTATAGATAAGTTTTTGATTACCTCAACCTTGATTGGGGTATTGGCTCAGCGACTAGTACGACGTTTGTGTCCTGCGTGCAAAGAATTGATAGCTTTATCCGATGCTGATGCTGATGATTTAAAAATTGCGCACGGACACACTATAGCGCATCCAAAAGGGTGCGTTCACTGCCATTATACAGGCTACCAAGGGCGCATCGCTATCGGTGAATTTTTCATGATCGATGACTCTTTGCGTCCATTGCTAAAAATCAGCGACAATGATTTTGAAATTCGTGAAATAATGAAATCCAGAGGAATGCAATTTCTCTCCAATCAACTCATCGCATTATTGCTCAATCATACGACCGGTCTTGATGAGATCATTCGTGTGGGAGTCAAAGAGGCATAATGGAATTTCATTACAAAGGGATGGACACTACAGGAAATCCGTTAAAATCAACGATTGAAGCGTCTACAATTGACGAAGCAAAAATGAAACTCAAAGCGCAAGGAATTCTCTATTCGGACATCTCAACGCGCGAACAATCTTTTTTTGGTGTTTTGGCACTCTTTAAACAAAAGAATCTCCCTACCTCGCTATTAGCCACATTAAGTCGTGATCTCGCAGTCTATCTCAATGCAGGGATACCGTTGATCCGAGCACTAACATTGCTCAAACACCAAAATCATAAGACCGCCCGATTGGAACGTTTTTTTGAAACCCTCATAACTCTTATCAATGAAGGCAAAAGTTTCGCCCAATCCCTCGAATCTCAAGAACACTATATTCTCCCCGTTTTTTATACCGGAACACTCAAAATATCCGAAGATCGCGGTATTCTTGCAGAGGTTTTAAATGAGCTTTCCTCGTATTTGATTCTTCAGGAAAAAATTAAAAAACAACTGGGACAAGCATTTGTCTACCCTTCTTTTATCATAGTGGTATCGATTTTAATGATTTCTTTTATGCTAACGGTCGTTGTTCCAAAAATTACGGCTATTTTCGAATCCACCGGCCAAGCTTTACCGCTTTTAACACAGATTGTCGTAGCGATGGCTCATTTCTTTGCGCAGTATTGGTTTGTCATAGCGATTGTCGTATTGAGTCTAGTCGGTTTATTTTCCTATAAAATGGCAACCAATTCTGAATTCAAGAAAAGTGTTCACGCACTTATTTTAAAACTTCCTATTGTCGGAAAAATGGTCGAAACCAGTGATTTGGCACGTTTTTGCACCATCTCTTCGCTATTGATTCGTTCAGGAATTCCCGTCGTTAACACCATCAAACTCTCCTGTATCACCCTCTCATCGGAAGTCATAAAAGAACTTTTTGAGAAAGCTTCGGTAAAAGTAGTCGAAGGATCTTCTCTCTCAAAAGCATTAAAACAAGAGACAGGATATAAAATTGATGATTCGTTTATCGAAGCGGTCGCAATCGGAGAAGAGACGAGTGAACTCTCCTCGATGCTTGAGCACCTTTCAGCATTTTATATTGATACGAACAAAGATAAAATCACCCTCTTCCTCTCGATTTTAGAACCATCGCTTATGCTGATTATCGGAGGTATTATCGGAGTGATGGTGACCGCGATGCTGCTGCCGATTTTCTCGTTAAATTTACAATGATGTTTTTCACTCGCTCAAAAGTCTTGCTGGCGAGGGTATAAGCATCTGTCTGCATTTCCTATGAGGACATTGGAAACAAGGAAAAAATGGGATATTTAGAAGTAGATTATTAGCTATTTGAAGATGTTTTCAACGCCACCGTTAACCGATGAAGCCATTGTTCTTTGTAAACTTGTGTTTTAGAATGGTAATTACCGATTGCTTGAAGATTAAATCCCCGTTCTTTGATATGCTGAGAGAGAAGCCAGCTTCCCGCGAAGATATTGACTTGGGGATTGAGAATATTGCGCTCATTGATTCCCCATGCAGATAATCTTTTAAAATGAATTGAATTAATCTGCATCAATCCGTAATCTTTTGTCCCGTTATCATTGATCCGAATGGCGTTTGGATTACCCGCACTTTCAATGGTGGCGATGTTTTTTAAAAGTAACGGTGGAATATTGTAATAACTCCCCGCTTTTTGAAAATAAGCTTCATACTGTGAGACATTTGCGATAAGTGTGCAGGAAAATAAAAGTAACAATACTGCATTTTTCAACATACTCACCTCATAAATATTTATTTTTATCTTTTATAATTGTAGCATACAGGTAAGAACTTTATTCTAAAAGACTATAATTACTCCCTGCATGAAATAATTTATAAATTAGGTCAACAACGGATGAAACATCGATGGAATTCTTTACCTATAGTGTACAAGCTTTTTGTTACCCTTTTTGGGGGAATTGCCGTCATTATTATCACGCTACTTTCCTATTTATGGGGATATGAATCCGAGTTAATGCTCACAAAAGAGCAAGACTTACTCCATCATCAATCGACTCATATCGCGGATGAGCTCACTACCCATCTCGTCAATTTGCAAAAAGAGATTTTATTTTTGTCACGGCTTGAAGTAATGAATGATATGGTCACACAAGATATGGATCGACGTATCACGAGCATTTTGGAACAAAAAGCGGGTGACTTGGGAGAATCCATTACCTTGTACACGATTGCATCGGATTTTAGCGTTATTGCGTCATCGCAAGCATCTCTAATTAATACAACTTTCCCCGAAAAAGATATGATCATAACTGCCATTAAGAAAGGAGAAAACAATCTATTTTTTGGAGAAAATCTCTATTTTTTAACTCCCATTTATGGATCATTTTATACAAAAGACTTTTTAGGCTATTTGGTAATGTCCTATCCCTTCAAAAACTTTGCGATTCAACTCAAAGCCGATCAAAGTTTTTATCGTTGGTTAACACCTCCCTCCTCTACCCCACCCATTCACTACCAAGGAAACAATCCAATCTTTGATACCGAAGCCTATTTGCATGACAACATAACCCTTACTGAAATATTAAAGGGGTGGACATTGCACTATGCTATGCCAAAAAATGAGGCTCTTGCTCTTTTGTATCACTTCCAAACCTTGCTGTTGAGTCTATTTGCAGTTGGACTCACGCTCATTGCATTTTTGGTTTGGATTATTGTTCTTCGCATTATTAAACCACTACGTGAACTTTCCGATACCGCGATGAAAATTTCATCAACAGGCGACTACTCTCAAACTGTTGTTGCAACAGGATTCGATGAAATAGGAATTATGGCTCATTCATTTAATGCCCTTATGTTCACCACAATGGTCAATATTAAACGCTTGGAATTACTGGGAAAAACTCAGGCTGCATTACAAGCAAAATCCTCTTTTTTATCGGCTATGTCTCATGAATTACGGACACCGCTTGGTTCTATTTTAAGCCTGACGCAGTATCTTATAACACAGCCAAATACTCCTAATCCTGTATGTGAAACTCTCGAAAAAATCGAAAATTCAGCCCATCACCTTTTGGGAGTTATTAATAATATTTTGGATTTAGCCAAAGTAGAATCAGGGAAAATGGTACCTCATCTTGCTCTCTGTGACCCAGTTACCCTCATTAAGAATGCACTGGATCTTGTCTCTCCATTGGCTGAAGATAAAGAATTGCTCATTCGAACAGAATTTGAACCATTTGAGGGAGATTTTATAAGTGATCCACGCCTTTTTGGGCAAGTTATTATTAATTTGCTTTCCAATGCCATCAAATTTACTGAGCATGGATTTATTGACGTACAGCTTCATTATTATGAAGATCTTTTTATTGTGCAGATAAAAGACACTGGACGGGGAATAAAGGAAGAAGCCTTGGCAGACTTATTTGATGATTTTTATCAAGTTCGCACAAAAGATCAAAATACTCTGGAGGGAAGTGGATTGGGTCTCGCTATTAGTAAGCGTATCGCACTACTACTCCAAGGAGATTTATATCTTCGCAGTGAGGGTGAGGGAAAAGGTACTATTGCATTATTTCATTTTAGATCCTGTAAGAATTAGCGAGCAATCATATAGCCCACGCCTCTCACAGTTTGAATTAACTCATCAGCATTAAGTTTTTTACGCAGATTTTTAATGTGAGCATCGACGATATTACTGGCACTAAGATGGTCAAAGTCGCGACTTAGATGTTCTGATATTTGATAGCGGGTTAAAACCGTATTTGCATTAAGGATGAGTAATTCTAACAATTCAAACTCTTTAGCCGAAAGCTTTGCAGGCCTATCACCTATTAAGACACTTCGTGATGAAAAATCTATTGTGAGGCTGTCTAATTGCATGAGTGTTTGTTTTTGGCTACTCTCACGACGCAATAGCGCCCGAATACGAGCTAATAATTCGATATTTGAAAAAGGTTTTTCGAGATAATCATCAGCACCACCGTCAAGTGCTTCTACTTTATCTTCCACCTCTTTTTTAGAGGAAAAAAGTAAAATAGGTGTGCGTATCTTTTCCTGCCGCAGCCGTGTCAATAGCTCAATACCCGTTCCATCAGGCAACATCCAGTCCAATAATATCAAATCATATTTTTTTTGATCAATACAATTGGCACCTTCCAATATCGTTGCAGCAACATCGACATTATAATGTGCATCTCTCAAGAGGCCTTGTAACACATAAAGCAATTCTTTATTATCATCAATAATTAATAAGTACATAAAATCCCTTCGTTCATCAAAAATTCACAATGGTAGTTTACCATAACGGATAAAGTTTAAATAAAGGAGTCACTATGCGACAAGCAATAGGACTGGTTTCATCGATATTATCCGCATTTATTCTCATAGGATGTGGCGGCGGAAGCGGAAGTAGTGATGGGACAGCAGCAGCTACAACTGCATCCACAGCAACTTTTATGGACAGTGCCGTCTCCGGATTAGAATTTGAAAGTGCCACCCAAGGCGGGACAACAGATTCTAATGGGAATTTTACTTACAAAGAAGGGGAATCCGTTACCTTTCATATCGGACAGCTTTATATTGGTTCAGCAAAGCCAAAAAATGGGAAAGTCACCCCATTAGATATTGTTAACACTACGGATATGAATGATGCACGAGTCGTTCGTATTCTTCAAGCACTCCAAACCTTGGACAGCGATGGAAATGCCTCCAATGGCATCGATATTAATTCAACGGTAAGTGATGCTATTAAAACACAAACAACACGCGTCGATTTGAACAGTTCTAGTACTAATGATACAAGTGTCTTGGCAATGATTAATAAATCTGCTTATAGTGTTGATGCAACATCAGCCGTATCGCATTTTCAATTACATCAAAATGATCCTTCAAATGCTGCACAAGGATATACACCACCTTCAAGTACAACTGGTGGTGGAACAACTACCGGGGGTGGTACTAGCACAGGAACAGGAACCGCAAGTAATATTGGCAATACCGGTACCTATACCCTCGTAGCATGGAATGATTTAGGTATGCACTGTATGGATGGAAAAGACTACTCTGTCTTTAGTATTCTTCCTCCCTACAACAACCTTCATGCCCATCTCATCAAAAAAGATGTCACAACCGGTAAAAATATCACTAGCGGCGTGACTCTTTCATATGAATCTGTAGCCGATGCTACAGGATCGATTAATACATCAAGCAGTACAAAAACAAACTTCTGGACATGGGTTCTATCCCTCTTTGGTGGTTCTCCAGCGGCTAACCATGGACTTAATCTCTCAGGAGGAGCCTCTAATCCAACACCGAGCATGACACCTGCAGGAATGACCTACAATGGCACAAATGGATGGTGGGAAGCGGAAGGAATTCCAATCACTCCTTATGATGATAGTGGTGCTAAAAACTACTATCCGATGGTCAAAGTAGTCGCAAAAGACGCAGCCGGTACAGTATTGGCAACGACCAAAGTCGTTCTTCCTCTCTCGGATGAGATGAGCTGTATTACCTGTCATAAATCCAACACTGTTGCAGCAGCAAAACCAGCGGCTGGATGGGTCAATAATGGTGCAGCAGAAGTGGATTGGAAACAAAATATTCTTAAACTCCATGACGATAAACATCCTGATGCAATCGCTACCGCAAAAATGGGTTCAAAATATACAAAGGGAACTTTGTTTGCAACTGCAGCTGCTGGGCAACCGATTTTGTGTGCGGCTTGTCACAAATCTAATGCATTGGGAACACCATTAGTAGCGGGTATCAAACCTCTCACAGAAGCGCTTCATGCTAAGCATTCAACCGTGATTGATCCAACTACAGGTCTGTCCATGAACAGCAGTACAAATCGCGACTCGTGTTACAAATGCCATCCAGGTTCTGTAACTAAATGTCTACGCGGAGTCATGGGTGATGCTAAAACATCAACCGGTGCCAACGCTATCGATTGCCAAAGCTGTCATGGTAAAATGAGCGATGTTGGCCGTACAGGACGTGAGGGATGGTTGGATCAACCAAACTGCCAACAGTGCCACGACCGTAACGGTTCTACGACGGCAAACTTTACACGCTTCACCAGTGTGTTTTCCGCTCCAGGAACCTTGCGCACCATTGTGGATACAAAATTTGCTACCACAGCTAATACACCAGCTACGGGTAAATCACTCTACCGATTTAGTAAAGGACATGCTAGTCTTCAGTGTGAATCCTGTCACGGTGCAACACATGCAGAATATCCAAGCAGCCACGCGAACGACAACGTTCAAAGTGTCGCTTTACAAGGACATACCGGAACCGTAGCCGAATGTAGCACATGTCATACAACTGTTCCGACAAACTTTAGCGGTGGACCGCATGGAATGCATGCTGTCGGACAAACCGCTGTTAGTGCACACCAAGGCGTAGCGGAAAAAGGTACGACAAGCTGTACTGCATGTCATGGTGCAGATTTACGTGGAAGTGTTCTCTCTAAAACATGGACAACACGAACCTTGAGTGTCGAGGGAAAAAGTAAAACGTATACAAAAGGCCAAATGGTAAGTTGTTACGATTGCCACAATAAGAAGTGGTAATCAAAGTTTAACGTCTTCATTCACCTAAGGGCACTTTTCCCGCGAAAGCGGGAGTGCCCTCTTTCTTAAACACTCTTTTCCTTCATTAATTTTATTTCTATATCTCTTAACTTTATTATCAACCAATCAATTGTCTATTTTTTAATCAATTTATTGCATATACTTTCTATTATTTGGTTTATAATTATTTCAGATTTTTTAATCTTAAATAGGAGTTTCATTATGAAAAGTTTGAACATACTCGGAAAAAGCGTTTTGCTGCTCTCTTTAGCAGCTTCTGTTGCTATGGCAGCTGTAGAGAAGAAAGATCTCAAAATCGGATTTATCCCTCTTACGGATTGTGCGACACTTGTGATCGCTAAAGAGAAAGGATTTTTCGCGAAACATGGTCTCAATGTTGAACTCAGTAAAGAGGCTTCATGGGCAAACGTTCGTGACAAAATGACCGTAGGTGAGCTCGATGCATCACACATGCTTGCAGCCATGCCAATCGCATCCACTCTCGGAGTCGGAAGTAGCCAAAAAGACATGGTTGCACTTATGGCATTGGGACAAAACGGAGATGCGATTACGGTATCCAATAAAATGTACGATGCGATGATGGCAGCCGATCCCGTCGCCACTAAAAAAGGGTCTGCCGTTGCACTGAAAAAAGTCATTACGGCTAAAACCATGGGCGTTCCTGAGTTTGGGATGACGTTCCCAACGGGTACACACAACTACCATTTACGTTTTTGGATGGCAGCGGGCGGAGTTGATCCTGATACTGAGGTAGCTCTCAAAGTTGTTCCACCTCCTCAGATGGTTGCGAACATGACCGCAGGAAATATCGACGGATTTTGTGTCGGTGAACCGTGGGGACAACGTGCCGTTATGGGCAATATCGGAAAAGTGGTTATCACAGGGAATCAAATTTGGGAAAATGGACCTGAAAAAGTGTTAGGGGTTCAAAAAGAGTTCGCAGACAAATATCCTGAGACCACCAAACAAATGATTGAAGCGGTAATCGAAGCGGGGGTATGGCTTGATGCCTCATGGGATAACCGAAAAGAAGCCTCCGCAATTCTCTCCAGTAAATCGTATGTCAATGCCCCTAAAGACGTTATCGACAACTCCATGACGGGGACGTATATGTTTACCAACGGGGTCAATACACCCATGCCACAGTTCAATGCCTTTGGTAAAAAACAAGCACTTTACCCTTACTACACTCACGGTTTGTGGCAAGTATCTCAAATGGTGCGCTGGGGACAACTCGATCATCCTATCGATATGAAAAAGACGGTTGAAAGTGTTTACCGCCCCGATTTGTTTGCTAAAGCCGCCAAAGAGGTCAACTATGCAATTCCTGCAACGGGATGGAAAGTTGAAGGAAAAGCTGCCGATAACAAATTTATGGACGGCTCGGTATTTGATCCGAACAAAGTAGTCGATTATATCTATAACGCCCCTATCAAACATCCAAAAATCACCAAAGAAGCACTGGCTAAAGTGAATACTTGGAAAGTGAAATAATATTCTCGTCATACCCGCGAAAGCGGGTATCCAGCTAGATTCCCGCCTTCGCGGGAATGACGAAACTAAAATAAAGGAGATTCTCATGCCTTACAAAACTATCAATGCCATCGCATTACCGACACTGCTCTTTGGTGTCCTTATTGCGGTATGGTCAACCGTTGCGATTAAAATTCCAGGATTTCCGACTCCTATGGAAACATGGAATGAGTTGCTCATCGTCCTCTCTAATCCACTCTATGACAATGGAGCCGGAGATCAGGGAATTGCGTTACAGTTGATGAGTTCACTCAAACGGGTATTTGGCGGATTTGCACTGGCGATTGCGGTGGGTGTGCCTGTAGGACTGCTCATCGGAATGTCCAAAGCAGCGCAAACGGCTTTTAATCCGTACATTCAAATCCTGAAACCGGTATCACCGCTTGCGTGGCTGCCGTTGGCATTGTTTGTATTCAAAGACGTGGATATGACGGCGATTTTTGTCATCTTTATCACCTCTATTTGGCCGATTATTATCAATACCGCATTGGGTGTACGCAGCGTGAGTGAGGATTATCTCAACGTTGCCAAAGTGCTACAGCTCACACCCTTTGAAAAAGTCTTTCAAATCATTCTCCCCGTAGCCGTACCGTTTATCTTTACGGGTATGCGCTTATCACTGGGGATTGCATGGCTGGTTATCGTAGCGGCAGAGATGCTCACGGGCGGGTTAGGGATTGGATTTTGGATTTGGGATGAGTATAACAATCTCAACTATTCCCATATTATCATCGGGATCATTCTCATCGGTGTAGTCGGATATATCCTCGACACCATCATGGGGTTTATCGCTGATCATTTTGATTACCGCAAGCGAGGTCGCGTATGAGTACAAAACCCTTTTTAAACATCGACCATGTCGATAAAATCTTTCCACTAGGAAAAGGCAAAGAGTACGTCGCATTGCGTGATGTGAAGCTCGAAATCCGTGAAAATGAGATTGTCTCTATCATCGGTCACTCCGGATGCGGTAAATCGACGATTCTCAACTTAATTGCGGGTCTTGATACCATCACAAAGGGTGTCATCTTGCTCGAAGACCGTGAAATTAATGCTCCAGGACCTGAGCGTGCCGTCGTATTTCAAAACCATTCGCTGTTGCCGTGGCTAAGTGTCTACCAAAACATCGAGATGGCAGTCAAAAAAGTACGAAGCGATTTGAACCCAAAAGAGGTACGAGACCATGTGATACGTTATATCGATCTCGTCAATCTCGATCACGCCAAAGACAAATATCCTGCTGAAATCAGCGGAGGGATGAAGCAGCGTGTCGGAATCGCACGAGCACTCTCCATCGAGCCTAAAGTGCTGTTGATGGATGAGCCGTTTGGGGCACTCGACTCACTGACCCGAGCTAATTTACAAGATCATTTGATGCGTATTCAGATGCAAACAGGAAACACCGTCATCATCATCACCCACGATGTCGATGAAGCAGTCTTACTCAGCGACCGCGTCATCATGATGACCAATGGACCTGAGGCGACGATTGGCGAGATACTGGAAGTGAATCTTCCGCATCCGAGAGAGCGTCTTACTTTACAACACAACGAAGAGTACCTGCAATGCCGTGGGGCAATTGTTGAGTTTCTCTACTCTAAATTTGCCAAACATGACGAATAAAAAACATAAAAAATAAAAGGATATAAAAATGAAAAAAATCACATTATCAGCAGTTGCCATTCTTTCAATGGCGGGTACATTTTCAAGCATACTAAGTGCAGATGAGGGCTTTACCCTCTTTAGTAATACTAAATTTAATGGTGAAGTACGTGCTCGTTATGAAAATGTTGATGTAGAAGACTCTGGAAAAAAAGAAGCAAATGCCTATACGGTACGTGCAACATTAGGGTTAGAAACGAATCTTCTCGGAGTTAATGGACTAAGTATGAAAGTTGACGGTACAACAGTTCAAACTATCGGTGCAACAAAATACGACAATGACCCTCGTACTACTGTAGGAGATAGCCGTTATGAAGCGGTTGCCGATCCCGAACAAACTCGATTTACACAAGCGTATCTCCAATACAAATTAGGGAATACGGCACTTAAAGCAGGACGACAAATCATCAATCTTGATAATGAGCGTTTTATCGGTTCAGTTGATTGGAGACAGATGATGCAAAGCTTTGATGCAGTCACACTCACCAATACTTCTGTTACAGGATTAAATTTGACAGGTGCGTATGTGTACAGCTATGCCACAGCGTTTAATGAACCAACATGGGATAGCAAATCGGTCATCCTTAATGGCTCATATAAAATCAGCGATATGGTTAAAGTTACCGCGTATGATTATATGATTTCATCTGAAAAAACAGCGTATGGCAGTGATACTGTTGGTTTAGCTTTAACGGGTGAGGTTCCTCTTAGCATTGCTAAAATCAATTACCGAGCAGAATATGCCAAACAAGGCGATGCAACCTTTAAAACAGTTGGATCAGCCAATGTGCAAAACGATGCCCAATACTATAACCTTGATGCGCTTTCCAACATTAGTGGCATTCTTGCAGGTGTTGGGTATGAAGTCCTCAGCGGAACGACTGGAAGCGATGGAAAAACAGCGTTTAGTACACCTCTTGCAACCCTGCACAAATTCAACGGATGGGCAGATAAGTTTTTAGCCACTCCAACGGGTGGTTTATGTGATGCGAGCGCTACACTTGGATACACAACCCCTACTCTTGGAAAAGCAATGGTTGTCTATCATAATTACACAACCGATGTGGCTATGAGTGGCAAAAGTGATCTAGGACGTGAATGGGATATGCTCTATACCAATACTATCCCTGGTGTAAAAGGACTCAATGGATTGATTAAAGCTGCCTATTATCAAGGTGGAGATGTAGCTGGCAATATCAAAGACGTTAGCAAAGTATGGTTGCAAGCAACCTATAAATTTTAATGCACTTTCTTTAACGCCACTGCATTCATACAATAACGTAATCCGCTTGGACTTGGTCCATCGGGAAATACATGCCCTAAATGGGCGTCACATGTATTACATACTGTCTCTACTCTTGTCATCCCATGCGATGTATCCGTATTGTACGCAACAGCATTATCTTTGATCGGCTGTGTAAACGATGGCCACCCTGTCCCCGAATCAAATTTTTCAGACGCATCAAAAAGCAGTGTTCCACAGCAGACACACGCATAAATACCCGGTTCAAAAAGGGTACACATTTGAGAACTAAAAGGACGCTCCGTGCCTGCTTGACGAGCAACACGAAATTGCTCATCACTCAATACTTCACGCCATTCTTGAGCCGTTTTTTCGACTCGTTTGTCAGGTGCTAAATTTCCCTCTTTACCTAATCTCAATACTTCTTTCCAGTTCAACATAAAGACTCCTTTTGGCAATACAGTATCCAAGAGTTCTTTCTCTTTTCATTAACACAAAGAGTTAAAAAAATTCCGACACATCCCGATAATCTTCTCTTGGCGTTCTTTTCCAACGAGCTCATTTTGACGGATACTATGAACCTCATCAATCAATACAGATATTTTTTGTGGAATGAGCGATGTCAGATAATGACGCAATGCAGAACTCACCGCCGGTGCCTTGCCAGCTGTATTAATTCCCACACATAAATCACCTTCAACAATAAGTGCGGGGAAAATAAAACTGCACAATGCTGGAGAATCGACACAGTTGACGGGAATCTTCAATGTCATACAAGCAGCATAAATTTTTTCCTGCTCACGTAGATCATCCAATGCACCAATGACCAAAAAACGGTTTTCACAATCTTCCAACCCATACTCTCGTTCAATAAGTATGATTGAATGCACTTGTGCTAATGTGTATATCTCTTCATGGATAGCAGGTGCGATGACCGTTAGGTTTGGTGTGAACTTCACCAACTGCTCAATTTTACGAAGCGCTACTTCTCCAGCACCGATTATGAGACAATTTTGATCTTTCAAATCGACGAACATGGGGAAAAGTGCCATAAAATTCCTTTGTGATTAAAAGATAATCAATCTATTGTATTTCTAACCCTCATTTTACACTATTATTTTGAAGATTAAAAAGTCCTAATAAGGAAAAAACGATGACTGGAAACCTTTATTTGATTGGATGCGGACCTGGGGATGCCGATTTGCTAACCCTCAAAGCCCTAAAAACCATTCAAAAACTCGATGTTGCTCTGATCGATCATCTCCTTACCCAGGAGATTATTGATCTGATTCCATTGCAGACCAAAGTCGTTTTCGTTGGAAAAGAAAAAGGTCGTCACAGTTCAACCCAAGAAGAAATCAATGCACTAATCTGCGAATACGCCCTCAAAGGATACTGTGTAGGACGTCTGAAATGTGGAGATCCCTATATTTTTGGACGAGGTACTGAAGAGGCTATTTATGCGATGGAGCGAAATATTCACACTGAAGTGATTCCTGGAATATCTTCAGCACTCTGCGGTCCGCTCTCTGCTGGTATTGCCCCGACTGCACGCGGATATGCCACGGGAATGTCGGTTGTATCAGCTCACCTAGCAGGTGATCGAGTGAATTTGGAATGGATACCCTTGCTAAATATGAAGAACCATACAACAATCGTTTTAATGGGACTGAGCCGTGCAGAGCAAATCACAGCCGAGGCGCTGGATAAAGGGATTAGCCCTGCGCTCAATGTCGCTATCGTTTCCAATGCCACAACAGCCCATCAAAGCACGATTATCACGACACTTATAGATTTGCCAAAAGCCGCTAAAAAAGCACCCAAACCTGCCATCATCATTTTTGGTGATGTCGTCGCACTCGAATCCAAACTTCCAAAATACATCCATGAGATCAAGGAGACCACACATGATATCGCTAATGCAGGCTAATGAAGCACGCAGTGCCAAACGGCACAAAACCGAAACCATAAAAGACGCTTTTTGTGCCTCAGAGGCATGGGAACGATTGATCGGATATTCCAAAACAGGGTATGCTTCCATCACCGACGAAGACAAAGATTTCGTCCTCAAAAGTTTCGGTATTTTTGATCGCCCTGCTACCCCTGAAAAATTTATGATTCGTGTTCGTATCGCTGGTGGTGCTTTGAGTGTGAAACAAGCACACGTATTAGCCGATGTTGCAACTCGTTTTGGTCAAGACTACATTGACATCACAACACGTATGCAGATCGAATTACGCTATATCACCATCGAAAACATACCGGAAGCACTAAGTCTTTTGGAAAGTGTCGGTCTTACAAGCTATCAAACAGGAGTCGATAATTTTCGTAATATTCTTATCGATCCTCTCGATGGATTGGCGATGGATAATATTATTCCCTGCACTCACATCATGGAGAAAATTCAAGCGATATTTTTAAAAGATGAAGAGTGGATCACGACACTTCCTCGCAAATTCAACATTGGGCTTAACGGCTCTCTGGCAAATCGCTGCAATATTTTTGGTCAGGATTTTGCTCTTGCGCTCGCGCAAAAAGATGGCGTATATGGCTTCAATCTCTATCTTGGCGGTCGTGTCGGAACTTTGGCAAAAAGTGCCGATATGTTTGTCTTGCCTCATGAAGCGGTAAAAATTTTTGAAGCGGTCGTGCAACTCTTTAAAAAGTACGGCTTTCGTGACAATCGCAATAAAAATCGGTTAGTCTTCCTTATCGAAGCAGTGGGAATGATGGAGTTTCGATCTGCCATAGAAGAGCAGCTGTCTCATTCAATGCCTCTCTCAGGTGAGACTCTCAGTTGCCTCGAAGGAGGCGACCATTATGGAAAAGTCACACTCAAAGATGGATCATTTGCTCTCTACGCCGCCGTCCCCTCAGGAGTCTTTAGCGGGAGTTCTTTAAGCGATGCTGCCGATATTGCTACGTCTCAAAATGGGGCAATCCGTCTCACGATCGAGCAAAACCTCATCATTACAGGAATCACAGATGAAGCTGCGGCGTTAAATTCACTGTTATTTCTAAAATATCCTAACCGTCCCTCACCTTATATGGCAAACCTCATTGCGTGTGCAGGGACCGAACATTGTCCATTCGGTGTCATCCCGAACAAACCTGATGCCATAGAAATGGGAGAATATTTAGCTCGTGAAGTACCAATAGAAGATGCCAAAATGCGTCTGTATTGGTCAGCGTGTGTCAAAGGATGCGGTATTCACGGTGCTGGTGATTTAGGATTTTTAGGGTGTAAAACTCCTTATAACGGCAAAACCGTTTTAGGTGTCGATATATTTATCGGAGGAACTCTCAGCAGTGAAAGCGGTGAAGGACATCTCCTCCTAAAAGGAATCGTATTAGAGCATGCACGTGAATATGTTGCGGAACTCATGCGTCAATATCGTGATTTACGCATTGGCAAAGAAAGTTTAGAAAAATTCATTGCCCGTTTGCAAGTGCGTTATACTAATGCTTCTATCGGATTTTTGATGCGCTGGAATCGCCAAATGCGGCTGGAAAATAAACTCGAAGCACTTCTTTCATTTAATCTAAAACGTCATGGCGGTTCGCATCGTGAACCGGATGAAATTTTTGAATTTGGTTGTGCAATCGTTCGTGGTATTACTCTCTCCAATCCTTACGATACCGATGAACCCCTTGCCGAGGAAAAGAAAAGCTACCGTCTTAAATCGTCTGAGCTCTCCCTCTACAAATCCATTATTGAAAAAATGGTAGAACCTAATCCTCTGACACGTTCAAAAGTATTTACTGAGATTACCGTAGAATTAAAAAAAATAGAGAATGGCGAATAACATGAATCCGTCACAACCAATCTCTACTGGATGTCCATTTTGCGGTACGGGGTGTGCGTTAAACGTAGAGTCCAGCGATAAAGGTTATAAAGTTAAAGGAGACAAAACCAATCACTCTACCTTAGGAGATTTATGTTTTAAACCCATTCAAATGGCAAAAGCGCTTGATACCGCCCGCTTGTATACACCGTTATACCGTGAAGATAAAAATGCACCTTTTGAAGAGATTTCTTGGGAAAAAGCCATCGATCTTGTTGCTCAAAATATCACTTCTCGCTCCAAAGAAGAACTCTATTTTTACCTCTCAGGACAGCTTCTTACCGAAGAGAGCTATCTTTTTACAAAACTGATAAAAGGACATCTAGGAACCAACAACGTTGATGCGAATTCACGGCTATGTATGGCAAGCGCCGTGACAGCCCACAAAATGGTTTTTGGAAGTGACGGCCCTATAAGTAATTACCAAGACATTGATAATGCCGATGTGATACTCATCAGCGGTTCAAACCCTGCATGGGCACATCCTGTTGTATTTAGACGCATCTTAGCACGCAAAAAATCTCATCCCGATACCCTCATCATCATCATTGATCCTATCTGTACCGAAACGGCGCAAAAAAGTGACCTTTGGATTGGACTGCGAAGTGGAAGTGATACCCTATTTTACAATACGCTATTAGGTGAACTCTACCGACGAAATCAATGCGACATCGACTTCATCCAACGCTCCTCGCAAGGATTTGAAAACACCCTGATCGAAGCCATTAAAACACCCTATCGCACTGCCATTGAATCGTGCGGTATACCCTTGGAAGCCTCCGAAAAACTCCTTGAAGCGCTGGGATCGAATAAAAAAATACTCGGTCTGTGGTGTCAAGGACTCAATCAAGCACATGATGGCGTGATGCGCAACATTGGTTTTATCAATCTCTTTTTAGCAACAGGCAGACTAAATGCCACCAAAGGCTCACCTTTATCTCTGACAGGTCAGCCCAATGCTATGGGAGGACGAGAAACGGGCTATCTTGCCAATGCCCTACCCGGATACCGTGATGTTCGTAATCGAGATGACCGAATCACCTGCGAGACTCACTGGAATCTTCCAAAAAACACCATTTCTTCAGAAGTTGGAATCACCGTTACCGAAGCCATGGATTCCATCCTCTACAATAAAATCAAATTTTTATGGGTCGCCTGCACCAACCCGCTCCTAAGCCTGCCCGATGTTGCAAAAACCAAACGCGCACTTGAATCTCCCGATCTTTTTTTAGTCGTTCAAGATTGTGTACTAAGCGAAACAGCTGCTTTAGCAAATTTGGTATTGCCAACTTATGGATGGGGTGAAAAAGAGGGGAGCATGACCAACTCAGAGCGTTTTATCAAACGCGTACGACCGTTTAAATCTCCGCCATCGGGAGCAAAAAGCGATCTTGATATTATTTGTGATATTGCCAGAAAACTTGGATTGAGCGGATTTGAGTACCATAATACCCAAGAGGTCTACGATGAGTACAAAGTCCTAACCACAAAACGATTATGCGACCAAAGTACACAAGAGTATGACACCCTCTCCTATCAATGGGGAGGAGAACGCCTTTATGCCGATGAGATATTTCCAACAACATCGGGCAAAGTACAGTTTCACCCCATCATCTCCTCTACTTTAACCCTTGCTGATGAACACTATGTCCTCATTACGGGGAGAACCAAAAAACAATGGCACACAATGACCCGAACAGGATTGGTCGATGAACTCTTAAAAGACGAAGAAAATCCCTATCTGCTTATGAATGCTTCCGAAGCATTGGCGATGAATCTTAATGAAGGTGATAGTGTCATAATTTCCAATGAGCTTGGACGGCTTGAGCTTCCCATCCGTTTTGGTGAACTCGCCCAACGCCATCTATTTGCCCCTTTTGGCTATCCGAAAGCTCCCATCAATATGTTGGTTCCCACTATTAATGACCCCTTTTCATTTCAAAGTGCTTTAAAATCTGCCCAAGTTACCCTAAGTACAAAAAGGATATGACTATTTCGCTATAATTCGCTGTATGAATAACGAACCTTTTACCTTCCACATTGACCCCACACCAACGCTTCCAACCCGCCGTTGCCGTTTTATGGCACGTGTTCTTGGATGGGCTTTGAGTTATGGAAATTACGCTTTAGCTTTGTTTATATGGTGGAAAAGTGATTGGTTTATTGCAATTGGAACGCTTTTATTGGGCTTTATACTCTTTGGAATCCTCCGCTCTAAACTGCGCAATGACTCGATCCCTCCCGCCCAACGTGAATACGAGTACACTGATTACGCCATCGCGACATGGTATCTCTCACGTAATACCTGTTTTACCATCTCCACACCTACGGAATAATTTATGGCATTAGTCGATCTACTCGGTGTTAGCAAACACTACGAAGCGCAGAAAATTTTAGAAAACATCAACTTTCACATCGATGAGGGTGAGCGTGTTGTTATTGTCGGTAAAAACGGCAGTGGCAAATCAACTCTGATGAAAATCGTCCATGGTTCACTTGATGCCGATGAGGGCGAGCGCATGACACGCCAAGGAATTGAGATCAAAATGCTCTCTCAAGTTCCGAAATTTGACCCTTCTCATACGGTTCGAGAAGCAGTCGAAGCGGGGTTAGGAGAGCTGCGGACCTCCAAAGTTCGTTTTGATGAGATTTCTCTCCTTCTCGCAACCGAATTTGAAAATACCGCCCTACTGGACGAACAAGCACGTTTAAGCAACTTTCTCGATCACCATAACGCTTGGAATTTGGACGATAAAATCGAGCGCATTATGCATCACTTTATGCTTACGGAGTATGAAAATAAAAACGTTGATCTCCTAAGCGGCGGGGAACAACGTCGTGTTGCTCTCGCATCACTGCTGCTTCTCAAGCCCGATATTCTCCTGCTGGATGAACCCACCAATCATCTTGATGTTTACATGGTCGAATTTCTCGAAGAACTGATTTTAAAAGAAAAGTTCACCCTGCTCTTTATCTCCCATGACCGTTATTTTATCGATCAAATCGCGACCAAAACCATCGAAGTTGAAGATTGTACTCTGCGTGAATTCACCGGCGGTTACAGCAATTATCTGACCCAAAAGCAAGAACTGTTACGAACCATGGCACAACAACATGATAACCTCCTCAAACTGCTTAAAACCGAAAATGAGTGGCTTTCACGTGGAGTCAAAGCACGTCTAAAACGTAACGAAGGACGCAAAGAACGCGTATTGGCTCTACGCGAAGATGCAAAAAACAACCCGAGCAAAATCCATAAAATGCGTCTCGAACTGGAACGTGAAGCCAAACATTTCAATCGAGGTGAAGGAGTTAATCGCCAAAAGATGCTCTTTGAGTTGGAGCATTTAGGTCTGACACTGGGGGATAAACTTCTCATCAAAGATTTTTCAACGCGGATTTTGCAAAAAGATGTCATCGCTGTCGTAGGACCCAACGGAAGTGGAAAATCAACTCTCCTCAAAGCCCTGCTGGGACGACTTAAACCTACAAGTGGAATTATCAAGCAAGGGGAACTAAGCATTGGTTATTTTGATCAACACCGCGAAATGCTCGATGATTCACTTAACCTCGTTGAGACGTTTTGTCCTCATGGTGGAGATCGAGTGGATGCACAAGGGACAGATTATCACGTCTATGGCTATCTCAAAAACTTTCTTTTTCCTCGAGAATTTTTGGATAAAAAAATCGGGACTCTCAGTGGTGGAGAAAAAAACCGTGTCGCACTCGCCTTACTCTTCACCAAGAAAGTAGACATTCTTATCCTCGATGAACCGACCAATGATCTCGATATCCCGACCATCAATATCTTAGAAGAGAAACTCCAAAACTTTCCCGGCGCTGTCATATTGGTAAGCCATGACCGCTATTTTGTCGATAAAATTGCTAAAAAACTCTTTATTTTCAAAGGAGATGGAACGATCGAAGAGAGTCTTAAACCTTACAGTGAATATCTCGACGATGAAAAAGAGCTTCAAGAGATGGATGCAATGGCACTGGAATTCGCGAAACCAGTATCTCAAACTACGATTCAAGATAAGCCAAAAGCACTAAAACTCACCTACAATGAAACTCGAGCGTTGGAAACTTTACCCAAAGAAATTGAGTTAATTGAAGCTAAAATGGACGAACTTAACGCATGTTTAGCCAATCCAAAGTGTTATGAAGAAAAGGGAATTCGTACTTTGGCGGATGAACTCGAAAAAACCAAAGC
The DNA here is from genome assembly GCA_026390135.1 of Campylobacterales bacterium. Classification (GTDB taxonomy): domain Bacteria; phylum Campylobacterota; class Campylobacteria; order Campylobacterales; family Sulfurimonadaceae; genus Sulfuricurvum. The sequence continues at coordinate 44,433 of JAPLGN010000022.1, forward strand.
GCTTTATGAAGAAAAGGTAGAAGAGTTACTGACAATCGAAGAAAAAGCAGAAGAGATAGAGGCACTTAAAAATAATTAACAATACCTCTTTAGCTAAAAGCAGGACGATTAACGTCCTCCTTTACCTCCACCGATATTATCCATTCCTCCACCTTGATCCATACCTTTAGGAATACGATTTTCAGGCGGGCGCTTATTGAACTTTTCTTTTTGTTCTTTCGTCATTGTTTGTTGACGGGTCATAAGCTCATTTTGAAGCTGTTCACGTTCTTGCTGAGACGTCATGGTTCCACGCTTCTCCAGCAGTTCATCTGTTTTCATATTTTTAAAACGATTTTGACTCTCGTTTTGAACTTTATTCTGAACCTGTTCTTCACTTTTTACAGGTGTTTCAGCAAATGCCAACGTTACTAAAATAGCCGAAGCCGACACTAAACTTATTAATGCTTTCATACGAAACCTCCGAATTGATATAGAAATATTCTACTCCAATCAAATAAGTAAAAAATGAGTTCAAAAACTATTTTATATAATCAACTACTTTAGAAAGCACTGTCACCTCTTTGATAACACTCACCACCTCTTGATGAGCACTATGGGGAGCATATACATCCAATCCCGCTTGATCGTCAAACGTCGAAACAAGCACCAAATCAAATGAACGCTCGCTTTTACTGATGTCAATTCCTACTTCCATACTGCGCAATGTATCGATTTTTGATGGCAATGCTTCGAGCATTGCTTTAACACGGACTAAATTTTCTTGTTTGTTCTCTTCTTTGAACTGAAACATGACGATATGTACTAACATTGTTTACCTCTCTATCAAATCTTTTAAACTCTGTTTCGGAGATTTCCCCTCTAGTATCGCATACACTTCAGCGGCAATAGGAAGATAGATACCGCGTGATGACGCAATCTCATGAAGCGCATACGCTGTTCCAATCCCCTCGCTCACTTCACCGATTTCACCACAAACAGTCTCTTTACTCTTTCCTTGAGCCAATCCAAGCCCCACACGGTAGTTCCGTGACATCGACGAACTGGCTGTCAAAAACAAATCACCTGCCCCGCTAAGACCCAAAAACGTATCTTCCTGCGCACCGTATACTTTACCGAAACGCTGCATCTCAACAAGCCCTCTGGAGATCAATGAAGCCGCAGCATTGTGACCCAAACCTAACCCCTCACAAATACCTGCAGCAATCGCAATAACGTTTTTATACGCTCCCGCAATCTCTGCACCCATCACATCATCACTGACATACGTACGAATAAACTTTGGGAACAATGCCGCAAATTCATTAGCGGTATCGCTGGAAGAAGAGTTAATTACCAATGCTGTCGGCAATGAGCGAATTACCTCAGAAGCAAATGAGGGACCCGTTAAAAAGCTTAGATTTTCTTCCGGAATATACTGCGCATAAATCTCATTTAAAAATCTCCCTGATGAAGCTTCAATCCCTTTTGCCGCAACCAATACTTTTTGTCCACGATAAATGAAGTTTTCCTCAAGCCACTGAGCAACTTGCTGTGCAGGAACCGTGATGATAAGATAATCACATGCTAAGACTTCAGATAAAGATTTGAAATTTTCCCAATCACGTGGGGTACGAGAAGTGATTATAACATCGTTTTTTTCACTGAGTGCAAAGGCAAGAGCTTCACCCCATTTTCCTGCACCGATTACCCCTACTTTCATACGCTCACCCCATCATTCCATTGCTTTATCGCATTTAACTTCTCTGTATATCCCATAAAAACCAAAATATCACCCGCATCAATATGATGGTTATGCCCCTTGGATGCAAAACTAAACGTCGTCGCCAACTCCTGATCAACAATCGCCAATAAAATAAGATCAAAGTCTCGTTTAAAATGAAGCTCATGCAAATACTGACCGTTAAGCGGAGAAGCGTCTTTCACCTCAATTTCTATAATACTTAAAAGACTGTCCTCATACAAAACATCATGCAATACTTGCGTCATAATCGGTTTGGTAAGAATATCATTGATAACATTAGCAGCAATCTGCAAGATAGGCATTACCTTATCCGCTCCGGCACTTTTCATCTTCATCATACTCTCATTGTCTTGCGCCAAAGCAATAATAAAAAGTTTATCAAACGTTGCACGAAGAGATATTGTCAAGAAAACATTTTCAGCATCATCGGCAAGAGCACAAAAAACGATTAAACCTTCCACATCAAATTGTGCTTCAATCGATTGCCAATTATCACTTAAATCAAACCGATCTGCTACAATACCATCATTTTGTGCCTCTAAAAACTCTTCCTCATCAATCACAAATACGCCAACATTTTCGTAAACACCCCTTATCTGCTTGACAATCTGCTTAGAATATTCATTGTATCCGAAGATAGCGGCACAGTGTGGCTTCATAGTTTTCCTCTACGGTGAAGTTTTGTTCTAAATTCATCAATCAAACCTCTGTTAGCAATCACAATCGCTATATCTCCGGGTTCAATGTTCATATCAGGATGGGGATTAAAATGAAATACTTTTTCACGTGTGCTGTAAATACCCAAAACACTAAATCGCTGATAGAAAAGTGAATCTGCCAAAAGAGCATAAAAGCGATCTTTCATATCGGCATCCAGTATAATTTCATCAACAATGGTCGAAGTTTGCTCAGAACGAAGCGTATGAATCACTTCAAAGGCAACCGGTTGACGAGCAATTATCTTGCTCATCATCCCAACCAGCTCATGCGTATTGACAATATGATTCATCCCTGCGAGGAAAAGTTTTTTACGATTTGCAGGATGATGTAAAACCGAATAAAGAGTGATATTTTTAGTCAATTCTCGTATGGTCAATGCCGTATAAATATTAGCAACATCACTCTCATGTAACAATATTACCGCTTCCACTTGATGCTCAAAATCAAGCTTTAAATGACTGTACGTATGCAGTGAACCCGAATCATAACTTAATGCCAATAAGCCATTATTTCTCGCTTGTTGCACTTTGTTGGGATCTTTTTCAAGAATAACAATCGGAATATGACGCTTATGAAGCTTTCGTATCACCTCATGTGCCAACGGAGAGAAACCACATACAAGGTACATACGTGTCAGCGCATGAACGCTATCAATCATCTTCTCTTCTTTGATTTCATCAAGTTTTTCAGTAAAGGCTGAAACAACAATTGAGGTTGCAAAAGAGATAACCGCAATACCGGAGACGATAATCATCATTGCCACAATACGTCCGCCATGGGTTACCGGAACAAGATCACCATACCCCACGGTAAAGATGGTCACTACAGACCAATAGACAGCATCAAAGAGAGTATTAATTTTAGACTCAGGATTGTTGGCTTCCATCACGTATATCAGCACCGAGGAGACCATAATCATAATCATCGTAAAAACAATTAGTGTAAGGATTTCAAACTTTTTGGAAGAAAGGATAGAAATTAAACGCCGTAAACTTTTGGCATAGCGAAAAAGTTTTAAAACGCGAAAAAGGATAAAAATACGCAATAGTCTAAATTCATGGAAAAACGGCATGATTGCCAGTAAATCAATCATCGCTGTAGGGGAAAAAACATACTCCATTTTTTGGGTAAATATTGTTTTCAGTGCGCTCGAAAATGAGAAAGGGCGATGAAGGAAAAGATCACTTTCGTATTGTTCAATAATCGCTTTGGAGTTACTGCTGTACAACCAAAAACGAAGCAGGTATTCAATAAAAAAAATCAATGAAATAACATAGTTATTAAAAATTAGCCATCCATGAGGAAGTTCATGCTTCACAGAGCGAATCAAAATATAGACACTCAAAAAGATAAGGCCCATCATAAAGATGTCAAAGTATTTTTTATGCTGATAATGTTGATTCTCTAAGAGATTATAAAAAAAGATTTTACTCCGTTGATACGGATGGTAGGTGTGGAGGAAAAAAGCGGTATTAACAACCAACCTACTGAGCATTACGAACCTTACTGCGCTAATTTTGCGACTAAAAGATCATTAAGAGTTTGAGGATTTGCAGAACCTTTAGAAGCTTTCATTGCTTGACCAACAAAAAATCCAAAGAGCTTGTCTTTACCCGATTTATATTCTGCCAATTTTTCAGGATTTGCATTAAGTACTTCATCGATAAGCGCTTCTAATGCACCTGTGTCACTCACTTGTTTTAGCCCCAATTTTTCAATCACGCCATCAATATCATCTGTCTCATTTTCAAGCAAATAATCTAAAATCTCTTTGCCCGCTTTCCCGCTAATGACATTTTCTTCGATACGCTTAACCAGTCCGCCAAGCGTTTGTGCAGTGATCGCCGACTCATGAGCTCCCATACCGCCCTTAAGCCGTCCTTGAAGCTCTACAGTAAGCCATGTTACTGCATTTTTAGCGGTAATGCCGCACGTCAGCATCGATTCGAAAAAGTGAGCCGTATCGAGGTCAGCCGTAATAACTGCCGCATCATACTCGCGAAGCCCATACTCACTAACCAGCCGCTCTTTTTTTGCATCGGGAAGCTCGGGAATATTAATAACGTCCGCGTACATCGCATCATCCACAACCACTTTAAGTAAATCAGGTTCAGGAAAGTATCGATAATCCGCTGCTTCTTCTTTTCCACGCATTGAACGTGTTTCTTGTTTAGCTTGATCAAAAAGGCGGGTTTCTTGCCTAATTTCTGACTCGTACACACCATCTTCCCACGCCTCACGCTGACGCGCTACTTCAAGTTCAATCGCTTTTTGGATAAAACGGAAACTGTTGATGTTCTTGATCTCAACACGAGTATAAAGATTCTCCTCCCCTTTTGGGCGAATAGAGACATTAACATCCACACGGAACGATCCCTCTTGCATGTTGGCGTCCGATATATCCAGATAACGGACAATAGAGTGAAGCTTTTTAAGATACAAAATCGCCTCATCACCTGAACGCATATCAGGCTCAGATACAATTTCTAAAAGCGGTGTTCCAGCACGGTTCAAGTCCACTTTAGAAATTGCCCCTTCATGGATATTTTTTCCCGCATCCGCTTCGATATGAGCGCGGTTAATGCGAATCGTTTTATGGCTGCCATCTTCAAAATCAATAACCAAATTACCATGCTCAACGATTGGAGTATAAAGCTGTGTAATTTGGTAGGCACTTGGACTGTCAGGGTAAAAATAACTTTTTCGGTCGAAAAATGATGTTCGATTGATAGTTGCACCAACCGCTGTTCCAAACATACCCGCTTTACGAACCGCTTCTTTGTTAAGCACCGGCAATGCTCCCGGAAGCGCTAAACATGTCGGGCATGTGTTGGTGTTTTGTTCGTGATTAAAACTCGTTGGACATGAGCAAAAAAGTTTAGACTGAGTGTTAAGCTGGACGTGAACTTCCAAACCGATAATGGTTTCAAACATAATGATTAGTTCCTTGATTTATAATTTCATTTCGTCATTCCCGCGTAGGCGGGAATCCAGCTCAACTTCAAGATGGATCCCCGGATCAAGTCCGAGGATGACGGGGATAATCGATAAAGTACCGTATCGAGGCGAAACCATAGACACCGCACTCTTCAACCGCATGTATTTGCTCTTGAGTCGTAATCCCGCCCAACGCAAAAATAGGTACTCTTATTTTATCCACTATTTCTTTTAAATCCTCTAAACCCTTGGGTTCACCCTTGTTGGGTGAAGCAAAAATAGGGCTGTAAGTGATCGCATCAGCACCCAATTCCTGTGCAATTCGTGATTCTTCATGGGTATGGGTACTGATGATGACATACAAACCCAAAGCTTTTGCCACACTGATTGCATCAAACTGCATCGATGTGAGATGCACCCCATCGGCTTTTAATTCGTGAGCAAGCGTATAGTCTCCATGCAATAAAACTTTTGGGATATTATAATCACGGCATACAGTGACAAATGTCTGTGCAAGATTCGAATAATCTGATGTTTGTTTATCTCTCAATAAGACAAAGTCGGGAAGAGTATGAGATAAAACAACATCAAGCGCACCCTCTAGCGAGTCAGCATTACTGCCATAAAAAGTGGGATCAGTTATGAGGTAGGATTTCATTTTCAGTGCATTTCCTTTTAGTTTTTGATATAATTCTTCTATCAGGTCAACATGACGCCAGAAAGGCATCGCTGGACTCAGGATGGAGGATACGCCGCCCTCCCATGTTGATTTTATAATAAAAACGCACTCTGTTTATTCCACTTTTTCAATCCAGCGGATATTAAAATTCCCTTGTTTTACATACATCGTTGCTGCATCTCCAATTTGTTTTTTATTGTAGACATCATTATCAATACGAACTTCATAAGTGTCAATTTCGTTATAATGATTTACTAAATCAAAGTGTTTCTTTAAAGGTGCACGGGTTGAATACCGTTTTCCATTAATCGTATCTTGTACAACCTGTAGAGAACTGTCGTCACCCCAAATATTTAGATATTTTATAATCATCATAAAAATGGTAAAACTGGCAAAAAAAACAAATAAACTATACTTTTTAGCCAGATCAAATTTAAAAGTACTATTCGGTATTCCCCTGAAAATATAGATACCTACAGCAAGTGCAAAAAGACCGCTACATACAATAGTCAAAAACTGCAAAGGAATTAAATCCACTGTTGAGGGATAAACAATATATTGTTCGAATATAAACAAAAAAAAGCTCAATGTAGCACTAAATACTGTAAAAAATTTAATTTTTTTAATCACAGAGTTAGTTGTTAACTCTTTGGAATTAAAAACTTCTTGATTTATCCCTCGATAGATTTCTAAAAAATAATTTACATATTGTTCTAAAAACTTGGTTAGATCAATATCTTTTTTACGATATTTTTTTTCCAATTTAAATTCGATTTTAAAAGCTTCATTATTCTCTATTTTTATACTTTTGCAATCGTATAAATACGGTAATAAAAAAATATGTAAAATATCCGAGTGGATATTTGCTTTATCGATCTCGGCATATAATTTTTCATTGTCGGATGCAATATAAATAAGCTTATTAAACTCAGTATCATTCGATTGATACGTTCTCAGCAATTTTAGCTTAATCATTAAACGGTCTAATAATGTTTTATTGCGAAAATAAAACCGTTCATCAGAAAGCTTATCTACAAAAAAAATAATTGATTCTACTTTTCCAGAAATAATTCCATCAACGTTAATTACACAACGAATCGATTCATTATTCAATTGAATTATTTCATCATATTTCATGTCATTAAAAATTTTTAACTCTATATTGGATATATAACGGGCGATTAAATAAGATATTGCTATAAAAACTGAAATAATGACAAAATAAATCAATTATAACTCCCACTCATTTTCACTAAAATACGAGGCGTTAAATGTTAATAATTACACAACGAATGTATTCTGCCAGATATTTTATACCTGTTGTGTCCCACGAAAAGATTGTAGTTTAGTTCGGCTTAAATATCCATTCCAGTGTACATTTCACCTCGGAAAAGTGAAACGAGGCAGCTAGATTAATTTATAAAATAGTTGGATCGTTAGGGAGCAGGTTAAAAAACATATAATCTTCAAAAGCATTTTTGCCCGAATTAGCGTGTTAAATAATTTTAGGGAAGAGGAATTATCGAGAAGCCAACTTAATTTGCAAGCTGTGCTTTGAGAGATTTGATTTTATCAATTTGTTTGACAGTAGCGACACGAAGCACTTTTTTTTGCTCATCGGTCAAATTTTTGATAGGCTTGGTGGTCTGTAGTTGATTATCACGAATAATATATAACATTCTAAACCCCTTGCTTCTTGTTAATTACTGAAATTATACCTAATAGCTTGGAGAGTACTGGATACCGTGTCACGCACGGTATGACGAAAATAAAAAATTAAATTTTGAGAAAAAGATAACGCTGTTTGTCTCTATCGTTGTGCGGTTTGAATCCGAACTCCTTAGTATAAAATTCTTCGAGCTTATCATTGTCTGGAACAAGTGCAAGCCATCGCACTCCGACCTCTGAACTAATTTTTTTTGCCAATACGATTGCCAAATCGATGAGATAAGTAGAAATTTTGGTGTTGGCGAGTTCCTCAAATGCACTGCCTCGATGTTCACTCGAAACAAACAGATAATCAATCTGAATCGTAGAGATGGAATCAACCCGTGAAGCGGATAAACCGATAAGCCCAGCCAAAGAATTATCTAATTCAAGTGCATAGACGACGATAGAGCCTTTCTCGGCTGAAGAGGAGAGTTGCTTGATAAACTGGCGTTCTTGTTCGGTAGAGGTCTTTGTGAGGTAAGCAGTTGGTAGTTTGGTGGCTACGAACTTTCGAGGCTTAAAAATCCCACACCACCTTGGCTGTTTTGATGATATTCATCGCTTTTTGAACAGCTTTATCACCCTGAGGATTGTTTTCTACTGCCATAATGACAGCTTTAGGTAGTTTGCCACGAAAGTATGTTTTAACAACTTTACCGCTTTTGGTCATCTTAAATGCCATGGTCTCCCCTTTTTACTTTGTGATTACTGAAATTATACCCTAAATCCTCTCTAGTGCAATCTGATAGCTTCAAGAGCACTTGATACTGTATCAAGCTAAAAGTTTAACTGCCAAAACAAATACAATAATAGTTTTTGCAATTTATTCTGACGAAGAGATTTAGGAAGATGTTTTTACGGTATCTCGTATCTCTTCAAGAAGCGCAGTTTGTTTAAGTGTTTCATCATATCGATCACGAGAAAGCAAAAGATTTTCTAAAACTACAATCACCAACAGTGCTACAAAGACAAAGAGGAAAGTAAAAAGTAAAGCGGTCACAAGACCGAGGAAAACGAAGGATTGAAACGTTACCCATGCACCAATAATCGCGAATGCCCAAGAAGCACCGCTAAGAAAACTCAAAAGAGCATCGTGAGTATTGCGTTTCATGAATTCTTAGTGGTCGTCGCTAAGAAGTACAGCACCGCCGAGGTAAACGTAAGTGAGCATCATGAAAATAAACGCTTGCAAAAATGCCATAAAGGTCAAAAGTGCAAAAGGAATCATCGGTAAAGCCCACGGAGCGAGCATCAAAATGACCATCAAAAACATATCGTCCCCTTTAACGTTACCGAATAATCGGAAGCTAAGAGAGATAATACGAGAGATATGAGAAACGATTTCAATTGGGAACATCAACCATGCCAACCACCATACAGGACCCATAAAGTGCTTGAAGTAAGTGATAAGACCGTTACGACGAATACCTTCGAAGTTATAGTACGTGAAAACAACCAATGCTAATGCAAGAGTGAAATCCAAAAATGCACTCGGTGCTTCAAATCCTGGAATAACACCGATAACGTTTGCAATACCGACGAAAAGACCGATTGTTGCAACGAGAGGAAGATAACGACGTGCTTCGGTTTTACCCATAACATCAGCGCCCATTGCCAATACACCACCCAAATACGCTTCCATAACGTTTTGACATCCTGTTGGGACAAGACGCATATTGGTCGTTGCCATTTTTGCAATAAATAGAACAATTGCAGCTGCAAGAAGCATGTGTGTAAGATAAACGAAAGAATGTTCGTGGCTTAAAAGCCCGAAGAAAGTAAACAACTCGCCCATGTGGTGTGTTCCTTTTATGTAAATAATTAGCGGGATTTTACCGTTTTTGAGATTAAATTCCTATAAACTCAAACGATACAATGAACGATTTGCGCTCATAATATCATCATTTATGGAAAGATATAAGAATTTAGGTGTCTAAAATTGCTCATTTTTACGCAAAAGTTTTACAAAACCTATTAAGAACAACTAAAAAAGAATGGGATCACTTTAATAAGTAGTAAAAACGCGCCACCACAGCAAATGCTGGGGACTAAAAAGAAATTATTTAGTACTAGAACCAAAAGTTGTGTAGATATAGTCAGCCATTTTTTCGTCGCTAATTTTACCTTCACGTTCTTCAACATGTTTAAGATTTTTTTGCATTATAGAATGAGCAGACTTACTGTCAAAATCTTTATTTCTCAAGTCTTTCAATTTTAGCAGTAAATCTTCTTGGCTCATAGTTGTCAATGGTGGACCGTAAATGTTTTCTTTTTCCTGTGAAGAAATACCCTGTTCTGCAGCCTCTTTCGCCGTTGTTCCCGATTGCTCTTTGAGTTTTGGAACACCGTTCGCTTTTAAGCCATGACAGTTAGCACAACGATTTTTATAAATCATACTGGGTGTCTCTAATATTTTTGCGTCACAGTAACTCGACATTAATAAAGATACAAAACCAACTATTAGTAATCCACGTGCTTTCATTATAAACCTCCAAATTGACATTAAAAGATTATAGTCCAATTTTATGAGAAAAAACTGAATTAATTAATTCAAGGGGTTCTTTATTCTTATAAACTCAAATGACAAAGTTCTTTTTTTGCCTTTTGAATATCGTTTTCAATTGCTTTTTTGAGAAGTTCCAATGAATCAAATTTTTGGTTTTTTCGTAAAAATTTTACAAAACTGATCGATGCTGTCGTATATACTCCGATCGTTTCTCCTAAAACATGGATTTCGATAGCATAACGCCCGTCCGTGGTTACTCTGTGTCCGATAAAAACAACACACGGATGAAAATGTTCTTCCTCATCAAGTCTGACCAATGCCGCATAAACTCCTTCATACGGGAGTAAAAATCCGGGGCATTCGAGATTAATCGTCGGGACAAGGTCCGTTTTACCAATCCCCTGCCCTTTGATAGCCGAGCCTTTTATCTGATAGTTATGTCCTAAAAAACGGTTCGCTCCGCTAATATCACCGATTTGTATTTTGGCACGGATTTTGTGCGAATGAACCGAATCGTCCTCAATGCAAACCTGCTGAACCACTTTTACTTCACCACCAAACAGTTCACCCAAATTAGCATGAGAATAACGGCGATTTTTCCCAAAATGAAAATCGTATCCCACTACAATTTTTTTCAAATGGGGAAAGCGCTCTTGAAGCATGGCGACAAATTCTTCCCCTTCTAAATGGCGAATATCCTCCAGTGAATAATAGACAATCGGATAATGCGAGTAGTGCTCTCGCTCGCTTGCTGGAGTTAAATTCGCATATCCTGTTTCGATAACAACAATTGCACCATGAGCGCCTAATTCGCCAAAAAGCGACTGATGCCCGACATGCATCCCATCAAAGCCGCCGATGGCAATAGAGTCAACCTTTGATAAACCCATAGCACGTCTCCTGATTTCCTTCTTTACCCGCTATGTGTGCTACTTCTTTAGCCACTAATTTCCATCCTATCAAAGCACAGGCATCCTCAAAACGGATCATTGCTTTACCGATTGCACTGTTATCTTTCACCACACCATTTTTATCACGCTTAACTTCGCGTCCTACTTGAAACTGAGGTTTAAAAAGAACGACAATATAGTTGGATGATAAAGCATTGATGGACTCTAAAATCAGTTCTAACGGTATAAATGCGACATCGCACGTTACTATTTCATAGGTTTTTTCTCTCGAAAATTGACGAATATCCGTATTTTCATAAACCGTTACGCGTGAATCACTTCGTAAGCTCGGATGTAACTGATCGCTTCCCACATCCACACACGTAACACTTTGGACACCCTCTTCCAAAAGTATTTGAGTAAATCCGCCCGTACTGGAACCTATATCCAGAGCATTAAGCCCTTTTAAATTCCACTCGGTAAAGGGGAGAAAGCCTTTGAGTTTAATCGCTGCACGACTCACGTATTGAGCGACATCTGAAAGCTCTATTTTCATAGTATCATCGGCTTCATACGATACTTTATCAATAATTTTTCCATCCACACTCACGGCGTGCTCTTTTATCAACTGTTGCGCTTTGTTGCGGCTTTCCACAAAGCCTAATTCTACCAAATAACTATCAAGTCGCATATTCATCCATTCTATTCTAATGCGTTATGGTGACATAACTTTGTTTAGGATACCATTGCGCCAAAGTTTTAGGAGTACAAGGAGCATATTATGCAGCCAATTCATGTGGCAATCATCGGCGGAGGATATGGCGGCATACGAGCGATGGAACATCTTTCCAAATCGGCACACATTCATGTCACCTTGATCGATCAAAACGCCTATCATTACATGCAAGCGGAAGTGTATGATTTCATCGCGAACAAAGTCGATATGTCTCATATTATGATCGACCTTCCATCGCTTTGTAAAAGTTTCGGTTTGGTTCGCTTCGTGTGTGAAGAAGTCCTCACCATCGAGCCCGATACCAAAGAGATTGTTACCCCAACGCAAAAAATATCCTACGACTACCTGATCATAGCCACAGGAAGCCGTACCTATTTTCCCACTTTTATTCCGGGCTTGCGTGAATATACCCATGGCGTCAAAAGTATCCCAAGCGCTCTGGATTTCAAACAGCAATTTGAACGGGCTCTTTTAGATCGCATTGAAGCACAAAAACAAGGGTGCGATGCAAAGCCGTTTAACATTGTCATTGGTGGGGCTGGACTCTCCGGCGTTGAGATCGCAGCAGAGATGGCAGCGTATGCCAACCGATTTTACCAAAATGGGAACTTCGGATGCCGTGGTGTCGATGTTTATCTCATCGATGCGTATGAGACAATACTCTTCGGGATGGATCCATTTTTGATTGAGAGTTCTCATGAGCGTCTATTAAAACTCGGAGTTCATGTCTGGCACAACAACCGTATCAGTGAAGTACTCGAACACTCCATTCTCCTCGACAATGGGAAACTGCTCGATTTTGAATTTATGATTTTTACGGGAGGGGTGTGTGCTTCAACATTGACGGAGAAACTTGGGTTTAATGTCAATACCAAAGGTCATCTCAATGTCTTAAATAACCTTTCGATTGAAAACTATCCTAACATTTTTGCCATCGGGGATGTTGCCAATCTCACCGATGAAAATGGCAAACCGCTCCCCCCCACTGCACAGCTTGCTGAACGAAGTGCAGAGCATGTAGTACGAAATATTGCTTTGAGAGAAAAAGGACAACCCTATAAAAATTTTAGTTTCACCAATCAAGGGGTCATGATTGCTCTGGGTGGTGAATACGGTGCAGGATTGCTCCCCGGAGGGATCAAGGTAAAAGGATATCTTGCCTATTTAATCAAAAAGGCTATTTTTTGGATGTACACTGCTCCCCTGCGCCGACGAAGTGCTATCGGAAATAGAAGATGATTCTTGAGCTGGATTCCCGCCTTCGCGGGAATGACGATCCCCGTCATCCTCGGACTTGATCCGGGGATCCATCTTTTCTCTAAATTCAGATTCCGTTAATAATGCTACACCCAACTCTACCGCTTTATCGTATTTACTCCCCGCATCTTCGCCATAAATGACAAAATCGGTCTTTTTAGAAACCGATGAGGCGACTTTTGCCCCCAACTCCTCCAACATATTTTTAATAATGTCGCGTGAAACACTCATTGAACCTGTAATCACAACCGTTTTATCTTTAAAAGGATTTTCAACAGCTATTTTTTTGACAGGTTCGAAGGGAGTTAAAATGTGACGAAGGGTATTGATTTTATCTTGATTAACACGGACGAATTCGAGAATAGATTCAACCATCTCTCCCCCAAATCCATCAAGTGCCAAAATCTCTTCACGAGTGGCATTATCAAATGCGGTTCCAAAAGCCGTACATAATGTTTTAGAAGCGACCTCTCCGATATGCTCGATTCCCAACGCATTGATAAAACGCCAGCAATCGCACCCTTTGACCGCATGAATCGCATCAATGAGGTTACGGCTCTTTTTCTCTTTGAACCCTTCCAAAGACAACAATTGTTCCATCGTGAGACTAAAAAGATCACTTACTTCTTTGACCAGTCCTGAGCTGTGGAGAGCTTCAACGATTTTATCCCCTAAACCATCGATGTTCAGACACTGCTTAGAAGCAAAATAGATGATTGAGTTAACCACCCGCGCTTCACAATCCAAATTTTGACACTTGATCAATGCCCCCTCATCCAACAGCTCACTATTGCAAACGGGGCAATGAGACGGTCTTTCAATGACTTTTTCGCTTCCATCACGCTCTGAAGCAATGACCTTAATAATTTTAGGAATAACATCACCGCTGCGCAAAATTATGACTTTATCCCCGAGTCGGATGTCTTTTCGCTCAATCTCATCAAAATTATGTAACGTTGAGCGCTCGACCACGACCCCCTCGATCGAGACAGGTTCAACGATAGCGACAGGAGTGACAACACCGCTTCGCCCTACTTGCAAAATCACTTCACGCAAACGTGTGAGCTTCTCAATCGCAGGAAATTTATACGCTGCCGCCCATCGTGGATTTTTGACCGTATAACCCAGTTCATCTTGAACCGCAATCGCATCGACTTTAATTACCATCCCATCCAAAAGCATGGCAAAATTATCACGCTCAACTCGCATCTCATGGTAAAACACTTCAATTTGTTCAGCACTCTCGCACAAATGGGTCATGTGGGGATTACGAAACCCCAATGCATAGACCCACTCCATCCGCTCACTTAGATTTTTAATCTCTAATGAATTCGCTCCGATACCATAAGGCATAAAAACCAAACGGCGAGAAGCAGTAATACGAGTATCAAGCTGTCGCAAACTTCCTGCTGCCGCATTGCGCGGATTGGCAAACAACGATTCGCCATTACGTAAGCGTTCCTCATTGATCTTCTCAAAATCCTCTTTAAAGATTACCACTTCTCCCCGAATTTCGATACGTTCTTGATAATCAATAGAGAGAGGAATACTCTGTATCGTTTTGGCATTTTGAGTAACATCCTCCCCCTCGACACCGTCACCGCGTGTGATCGCTTGCGTCAGCACACCTTTATCATAGATGAGATTCAAACTCGCCCCATCAAACTTCGGCTCACAATAAAAGCGCACTTCCCCATACCCTTTCGTAATACGGTTCACCCACGTTTCCAACTCTTGTTCGTTAAATAAATCTTCCAAACTCCACATTCGACTCAAATGCTGTGCTTTGTCAAATTTATCCTGAGGAACATCACCGACTCGCTGTGTGGGCGAATCAGCAATTATCTCACTTGGATGTTCATGCTCGTATGCAACCACTTGGTGATAAAGAATATCGTACTCTTCATCCGTCGTGATGGGATCATCGAGGACATAATAGTGGTAAGAGTACTTTTGTAGTTGTTTTACGGCGGTTTGGTATTTTGTTTGGGTCATTTAAACTCTCATAATTGTAATCATTTGTATTTGATTTATGATTTTACGCAAAAATAGATACATTCCTTCTAAGAAGAGCAGAAATGAGGTCTTTAACTACACTAATTCATCATTAATGAAAGTTTCAAGGGCTTCAAGCCATTCCAATGCAACTGATACTGGAAATATTTTGTGCGAAAGTTCTATATTGTCCATAGATATATCCATATATATTTTTCCCCATTTAAGAGGCAGTAACGTCTTATCGAATTTACAAAATTCAATGAAAAAATTATGGTTAACAGCATTTCGCAATATTCGAATAACATGAAACCAAGGTTGATTTTGTAAGTTTTGATAATTGTTAGTCTTTTTACAATAATCACGTGTTAGTTCATAGCATTCCGAAACAGCAGATCGTACAGCCATCAAATGAAGCTGTTCGGTGGTGTGAATCAGTTTATCTGTATTTTCTAAAAGTTCAAGTGATTTTGTAAACCCGGGATTTCTAGTAGTTTCCTCACCAATTACATCATGAAAAATTTTTAACAAATCATTTTTACGAGCTAATACACGTAGAATATTGACTAATCGGATATTTTCAGCATGTGCTTCTATAACCCCTGATAATTCGCTTTTTTTAATCATCTAAAATACCTTTTTTAGTAAAAAAAGCAAAGAAACAATTTTTGTTTATCTTCCAATTAATTGACAATTTTGTTTAGTATATTGTCCCTCCGCCAATATCTTTTGTACATCTTTATCATTGATTTTATCACCTGATTTTATTATATTTTTTAGTGCAGAATCAACAGCTTTTTCAAGTATCCGTCCCAATGCAAAATCAGCAGTTGGCCCTTGAATATGCATCAACAGTCCCATTGGTACTTTATTATATAAATCTTCACTTTTAATTTTGTTTTCTTTCAAAGCATTCATAAATACAATACCTTGAGTATAACCATAATTGAATAATCGTTCTTGTTCTTTTGAATTACCATACTCAGCTAAAACGGAACATTCAAATGCACTCCATGTTTTACTTCCCATTAAAGCATATTCAGATGAGCTTGCAGCAAAAACATCTGTTCCACTTATTAAAGCCACAATACTACATACAACTAAATTTTTAATTCCTCGCATCTTTTCTCCTCAAATTATTTCTCGCTCCCAAACTCCAGCTTGGGAGTGGATATGTTAGTCTACATTCCCAACGAGGACGTTGGGAACGAGGGAAGATTGTACTATGAAACAAAAGAAATTACAAGAAGATACCCTTCGACTAGCTCAGGGCGAACGGGGTAAAATTATTTCATTGTCTCATCAATCAATTCCCACAGTTTCTCAGGATCTTGTGCAAGTGCTTTTGCTTGATCGAGTTTGGATTCGGTAAGAGATTTTGCGATGGTGTCTTGTATATCCAATGCCGTTTCATTTCCGCTCATCACTGCCATTTCAAGCAATCCATAAGCGATAATCTCATTTTTTAAACCATTTTGCCCAAGCCCGTACATAAGCCCCAGATTGGTAAGGGCTGAAGCTTCGCCTTGTTGGGCTGCTTTACGATACCAAGCAATTGCCTCGTTGATCTCATTTTTAGCTTCACACGTCATCCCGATGTACGTCTGTGCAGGGGCAAATCCATTGTCTGCCGATTTTTGGTACAAAGTCATCGCCATCTTTTCATTTTTAGGAATTCCAAGCCCCTCAAAAAACATTGCACCAAGACTTGCTTGTGCGGGAGCGTGATTTTTTTGGGCTGCTTCATTGAAGCATCTGAATGCCTCATGATGATTTTTTAAAACCCCGTGCCCTAGGTTGTACATCATTCCTAGATTAAACTGTGCATCCGCTTCTCCCTGTTGAGCCGCCTTGCGATACCAAAACAGTGATTGCGCACAATCTTGTTCGATCCCTTTACCTTTTTCATACATCCACCCTAAGCTGTTTTGGGCATATACGTTTCCATTCTCTGCCGCTTTTTTATACCAATGAAATGCCTGAACATCATCGCGTACAACACCATGCCCGTATTCATATATTTCACCTAAAATACTCTGAGACTCAGGATTCTCTTGGTTTGCCGATTTCGTATACCAATAGAGTGCTTTTTCATCATTTTTCTCTACATACGATCCAAAATGATACATTTTAGCCAGTTTATTTTGGGCATTTGCATCACCGTTTTCTGCCAATTTTGTAATTTTCTTAAAATTAAACGCATGAAGCAAAGGTCGAAGAAGCGCTTTAAACACAAAAAACCTTTTTTTCTAAAATTTCTATTATTCTACTACAAACGTACAATCTTCGCACCAAACCCACCTAAATGCTGTGGAGCATCCGTAAAACTTTTGACACTTGGATGGATTTTTAAAAACTCTTTGATGGCGTAGGAGAGTTTGCCCGTCCCGATACCGTGATAAATAATGACCTCATCAAAACCTTGTAAAAGTGCATCAGACAAAAATTTATCGGCTTTTTCACATGCTTCTTCGCCTCGTAATCCATGGAGATCGAGTTTAAGACCGCTTTTTTGGTCAATCTGCGCGGTATGGGAAGGTTTGATTTTTTTAGGGAGATTACCGCTTGGCTTTAGATCTATGAGTTTGACACGTAAGCGCATCCCCTCCACTTCGATCATCGCATCTTTAGCACCGATACTCACTATCGTCCCACGCTGCGCACGGTATTTTACCGCTTGACCTACTTCGTATTTAATCGACTCAGGTTGTGCAATCTTAGGAGCGGCATTTTTAGGAATCAATGCGGTAGCTTTGTTTAACTGGCGATGAATGGCAGCCATATCCAGACCTCGTGCGGCTTCTTTGGCTTCATTGATTGCCAAATCGTATTGGGCTCGTAAACGATTTTTTTCGCTGTCAAGTTCTTGGCGTAAAGTTTCACGTCCCTCTTTGAGTAACCGTTCTTGCTCTTTTAAACTATCCAGTCTCTCATCAACTTCTTTATTTTTACGCTTTAGATTGCGTTCCATCTCACTTCCGCGCTCAATTAAGATATTGAGTTTTTCATGATTTTCACCGTAGACTTCTTTTGCTTTTGTGATGATGTTTGCATTGATTCCATACCGTAACGCCGTTTCAAACGCATAACTTTTACCGATTGTACCGTTTAAAAATTCATACGTCGGAACACGTCGCTCTTCATCATAGATGGCTGCTAGAAGCTCAACATCGTCTCTGTCTGCCATCAATGCGGCGAGGCGTTTATGGTGCGTTGTAACGATGATTTTTTGTCCCCGCTTGATGAGTTCATCCAATACAACGGCAAAAAGTGCAGCTGCTTCATCGCTGTCGGTTCCCAACTCTATCTCATCCACTCCGACCAAAGCATTTTTATGCTCAAAAAGATGGCTAAACTGCACCATCCGTCCCGCAAACGTCGAAATATCATTGCTCACACTTTGCGGGTCATCAATCACTGCTTCAAGGCGTTTAAAACTCCCTATACGCGATTTATGAGGATTAAGCTTCATCGGAATAAGATATTTTGCCATCACACATGCACTGAGTATTGATTTGAGGAGCATCGTTTTCCCACCGGCATTGACTCCGGTAATCATGAGCAAATTCCCTCGAAACTCGACACTGATGGGCTTGGGTTTATGAAGGGCTGGATGGGCAAACTCATCCAAAACGATAGCATTATTATTTTGAGGCTTAACAATCGCGTAATTGTGCGCTCGGGCGAAAAGGACACGCGCTTGATAATGGTCAAACCGCTCAAATTCACGGTCGATAAATCCGATAAACGGCGTTAAGGGTGAAAGCTTTGTACTAAACTTTTTAGCATACGCATACAATGCCGCATCACGCTCTTGATTAATGTATCGAAGCTGTTCTTTGGAGCGCAAGATGCTATCAGGGGCAACGTAGAAAAATCCCGCACCCGTACGTCCTATCACCGCACCTTTTAAGACATGATTAAATCCTCCGCGAACCAATAGACACTCTTCATCATTGATGTAATGGATTTGGGTATCAACGAGATAAGGGGAGAGTTTTTGGGTAAAGAAAAGACGTTTGATGGATTCTTGAATATCAGATTTAATGGCTTTTATCCGCTGCCCTAGTCGAAAAAGTTCTTCATCTTTAGACTCAATAAAAAGTCCCGTTGTGTCAAAATAGTCATCAATTTCAGTAAACGCTTGCGGGATCTCAATCGTCCCCATCCACTCACCGATAAGTCCTGTGTAGTTGTTATTGTGCATTGTCCTAAAATAACGGACAACTTTAATAAGCTCAAAAATATCCTCAAACCGCAAAACACCCTGTTTTTTGAGATGGTTAATGTTCCCCTCAAACGGTACACTTTTAGGAGGAGCTTTAAACTCCAATACATCAAGTGCTTCAATAAAGCGAAAGTGACGCTCTTGATCCCCCTGAAGGGCGATATTTTGCGCTCGTGAAAAAAAGTGTTCTAAGGCTTTAAGATGAGGAAGAAGATCGAGTTTACCGAAAAGTTCTGTAAGATTAGCGGAGAGATTATTCATTCACACTCGGATGCACTAAAAATCTGTTGAGGATAACTGGAATCTTTATTACCGATAAAACTTTGCGTGCCGACACTGTACGTAAACGTTTTATTATCTACTTTTACATTATTACAGATTAGAGACTTTCCATTGGTAAATTTCAGTTCAATATCATTAACGTGCTTACGTTCTAAATCATTCATAATATTATAAAGAATTGCATTGCCCACAATCATGGCAAGTATCAACGAAACAAACCCTTTTTGTCGAAGTGTCAATGCAGTAAAATAATGCATCCACATAAAAACGACAAGGACAATCCCAAACCAGACTAAATATCCCATAGCTTACTTAATCCCTCGTAACTGATAGGTTAAATCCCCTGCCCCAAATCCAACGATTAAATCTTTATCATATGTTTTGAGAACCTCATCACCAATGATAACTTGGATGGTATCTCCTTCACGGTGGAGCTTATCAGCAAGGATGAGATTATAACGTCCAAATTCTCCTGCAAAATCAATCTCACGGTGCTCTTCGCTCGCTGCCCAAACCGGAAGGATGACGAGTTCATCCACTCCCTCAAAACACTCTACAAACGCTTGAAGATTATCGACGGTACGTGAATATTTATGAGGTTGCCAAATGGCGACAACTTTCTCAAATCCTTTTAGTTCAGCATAAATTTTGAGCGATTGCATGGTGGCTTTGATCTCGGTGGGATGGTGGGCATAATCATCGACGATGACACGATCAGAGCCTTTGAAAATCACATCAAAACGTTTTTTAATCCCTCTGAAATTGAGTAAATGAACACGAATCGAAGCGATACTCATACTCTGAGCCGCCGCCATAATCGCTAACGCCGCATCCATCGCAATATGTTCCCCAAATCCCCACACTTCAAACTCGCCAAATCCTTTGAGCTGAAAACGGGTGTACGGTTCATCATCGATGAGGGTATACGTGATATTCGTAATGTCGGTACTAGGATAAAGGCGCAAGGCATCGCATGTCAACGTTGACATAAACGGATCTTCCGCATTGATAACCCGTACGCTTCCCATCTCGATAAAACGCGCATAGGCATGATGAAATTCATCGATGTTGTAGTTGTAGTACTCCATGTGCTCAGGCTCGGCATTAGTAACAATCGAACAGTATGGATTTGAATTTAAGAAACTTCCATCACTTTCATCCGCTTCAAAAAGCATTACATCGGTACTTCCATCGAAACGGACATTCGAGCCAAAGCCTTTGGATTCCGCACCAATAATTGCACTTCCATCCATAATCGCCGCCAATATAGCCGTCGTCGTACTTTTACCATGAGCTCCGCATACGGCATACACTTTTTTCTCATTCAAAATCCGCAATAGTGCATCACGACGGTGTAATACATCAATCCCGCGACGTTTTGCCTCAACCACTTCTGAATTTGTCGGTTTGATAATTGCCGAGTGGATGACCAACTCACAATCTTCAGGAATATTGTGTGCATCATGACCGATAAATACCGTAATCCCTCGCTTACGCAACAGCTCCGTTATATGCGTATCTTTCATGTCCGATCCGCTTACTTCGTGTCCGCTAAAACGCATGTACTTAGCTAATCCCGAAATACCGATTCCGCCAATACCGATGAAGTGTATTTTCATATTTTTCCCCTATTCTCTATAATTTTTTAATCTCACTGTTATCAATATTAAGTTTTTTGCAAATTGTATCCATTAACACAATAGTAAAGTCTAAAATAGCCTTTATCTCTTCTTTTGGAGGAAGTCTTTTGTGGGGGGATGGGTATCTTTGCTTTGTGTGATACGTTGTTGCTATTGCAAGCAACCCAATCTCATCTTCACTTAAATCCACCAACTCATCCAAAAGCTCATTGAGTTCAATAAGATTGTGTGTTTTTACAATAGGTACATTTTGGTAGGCTAAACACGATTTAAAAATTTTTTCCATACTTTGATGCAAAATATAGCCGATAGTATCCGTAAAATGTCCCGCTTCAAAAAGTATTTTTGCAGAATCCAAATCATGATACGATTTTTCTAGCCATTCTGTCGCATGTGTTTTATTAGCCATATAATACCTTGCCTTTTGCTAGGATGTCATGCTTATAAAACGGGTCTTCTCTCCCCGCCAAAAACTGACTGCTCGCAGATAAAATATCAAAACCTATTGCATATTTCTTCATCAAATCTCTAAGTTTTACCAGTGCTTTTGCTTCAATATTATTATCTTCATCATCTTTGACTAAAAATAAATCAATATCACTATTTTCAGTCGGCGTACCGTACGCAAAAGAGCCAAAAAGGATAATCTTATCAGGATTGAGCGATTTCAGACGTTCGACGATAAGCGGCTTTAATTCTGTAATATCAATCATACTATCTCTTTTTTAAAAAACCCAATATAAAACTTCCCGCTCTCTTGTACCGCATTCATATCCACGTACTCTTCGATAAAATCATCAAACGGAATCTTCGCATCACATGCACTTCTGTGAATTTTCATCGCCTCATTAAAACTTTCATCTTCACTCAATCCGCCAATAACTTCAAACAACGCACTCGCATCCGTAGCCGATCCCGCACTGTAATGCTCAACGGCATACTCATACAAAGCACGCAGTGTTGCGAAATCTTGCACTTCATTCATATCAAGACGTTCGAGATTTTCTAAAGTATTCGTCAATCTTTCCAAGGCTAAATCCAAAATATTTGCATAATAGGCCATTAGCGTATCGTCATCAAACATCTCATGCGCCTGCGCTTCAAGAACATACAAGGATGCAATATCCCCTTCACTCTGGGCTTGATGTATTTTTTCTTTAAGTTCGTTCATGACAGTGCCTCCTTTAGGCGATTAAGTGCTTCTATGATTTTGATGGTTTCTTCTACCAATGCAATACGGATATAGCCGATTCCAGGGTTTTCACCCGCTTTATCTTCACGAGCCAAAAATTCTCCGGGAAGAACTTTGACATTGTAGTCACGGTAAAGACGCTGTGTAAATTCCAATGCATTATCGACTTTGAGCCAAACATAAAATGTTGCATCCGAAGTTTCAATGCCTAAAATCTCTTGCGCCGCTTTAAAGTTTTGTGCATAGACATCACGCGCAACTTGAACGTGCTCATCATCTGCCCATGCCATTGCAGCCGCCGCTTGAAGAGGGAGCGGGGATGCACAACCGACATACGTGCGATATTGAGCATACCCTTTTAAAATATCCGCATCGCCTGCAATAAATCCGCTTCGCAATCCCGGAGCAGAAGAGCGTTTGGAAATTGAGTTAATAACGAGAACATTTTTAAAAGACGTATTTCCGACATGAGTTGATGCTTCGAGGAGCGATGGGACTTTCTGGGCTGTATAAATCTCACTATAACATTCATCGTTAATAAGAAGAAAATCGTGCTTTAATGCAAGTTTCACCCACGCACCTAATTCTTCAATCGATAATACAGAAGCCGTAGGATTATTAGGAAAATTCAAAATAACCAAATCACAAACGACAAGATCATCTTCATTGACCACAGGTTTAAAGCCGTTTTCTTCTGTCAAATTGAGATGAATCACTTTAGCGCGTGATGCAATCGCCGAACCCTCATAAATCTGATAAAACGGGTTGGTATATGCCATCACGGGCTCTTTTTTATCAAACAAATAATACTGTGGAAAATTAAAAAGCACTTCTCTAGTTCCAAATGAGCTGATGAGTTCATTTGTTTTCAACTCCACGCCAAAACGACTCTTTACAAATGCTCTCATGGAGTCATTCAGATAGGCTTCACCCGCTGTTTTCGGATAACGGCGTAACTCTTCAGAGTGCATGGCTAGTGATTTTTGGATAAACGCAGGAGTATCAAATTGCGGTTCACCAATGGTAAGTGCAATAGGTGAATAGGCTGGATTTGGGATAATCCCGTCCAGCAAAGTGGTTAGTTTTTCAAAAGGGTACGGTTCAAAGTGCAAAGGACGGTCTTTGTAGTAAAATATAGTGCTATTATTATAGCGTTTTTTTACTTATCCTCTTTCCCGCTGCTGATGGATTCAAATCGTTTTAAATTATAGGCATCAATAATCATATAGCGCGGTTGAGTCATATTGCTAAGACCTGCTTTTGCATTATGGTTATCAATCGAAAAAGCCATTTCATACCCCGCTTCTTTTGCCCTTACCAGAAGATCCTCATCATAAATCCCAAAAGGCCATGCCAAATACTTGATAGGATGACCCATTTTTTTCTCTAAAGTTGCTTTAGATTTATAAAGCTGTGCATGAACTGATTTCTCATATTCCTCTTTAGATAGGCTCTTCTTCTCTCGTTTAAAATTCGGATGCCAATAGGTATGAGATTCCACATGAAATAATTTTGTCGCTTCCAGCTCACGTAATTGGTCCCACGTCATGGCGTACTTGGCATTCGAAATGGCACTTGGATAGATAAAAAGGGTTACAGGGACTTTGTATTTCTTAATAATCGGTGCCATATCGCTGTAAACACTTTTATGACCATCATCCGCCGTAATAACAATGGACTTGGCCGGAATCGATTTAATTTCCCCTTTAATGTATTTAGCCGCTGTATCGAGAGAGATAACTGTATAGCCATTGCTCATAAGCCACGCAAGTTGTTCTCCAAATGCTTTGGTCTTAATCGTCATAGAATCTTTAACCTCTTCCCCGCACCGGTGATAACATAAAACAGGGATACTCTTATCCGCTGCAAATGCAGTAGTAAAAAACAATGCCCATAAAAAGGCTACTCGAATAATTGAAGTAGGGAATGTCATTAAATCATCTCATTTTGTATAGAATATAAATGTGATTATATCCGAAATAAAATTCCATAAACGCCCATAATTAGGGCTTTTAAAAAAAACTTTGTATATTTTTATCAAAATGCTTGACAAAGGTGGGGGTGAAAGTGGTATACTTCCGCCATATTTCTTAAGGAGTCTTACATGATGAAAATCGTTTCTGCTATGCTTTTAGCTGCTATGTTTATCGGATGCAGCGAATCTGCAAAAACTGAAGCTGCACCTGCTGCAACTGAGGAAGTAGCACCTGCTGCTGAAGCTGCAACTGATGCTGCTGCAACTGCAACTGATGCTGCTGCTGTAGCAACTGATGCTGCTGCTAATTCTGCTGCTGCTGCAACTGATTCTGCTGCTGCTGCAACAGCTAAATAAGTTTAACGCAAGTTATAACTTAGTTTCGTGCTTCGGCACGAAATGCTCTTCTTTTTTCCCTCTTTAACTTCAAATCAAACTAAACTTTACTAAAATGTCCTAAAATATTTAGGAGAACGCATATGAAATTACTTCTTCCAGTGGTATGTTCCATTCTATTAATCGGATGTGGCAATTCAACCAAAAATTCTACATCTGATACACAACAAGTATCTCAACCTCAAACAGCCGAAGCCCCTGCAATATCTGAAAAAACCACTACTGCTTCTATTCCAGCAAGCGAAATAAAACCAACACAAGAAACGGTTGCAGTTTCAAGCACTTCAGAGACAGATGGCGGAGCCCTATTCTCTCAAAAATGCGCTGCGTGTCATGGTAATAAAGCTGAAAAATCAGCGCTAGGGAAATCTCAAATCATTGCTGATTTTACAGAGAAGCAAATTAAAGATGCCCTCCAAGGCTATCAAGCTGGTTCATATGGAAAAGAGATGAAAGGATTAATGCAAGGACAAGTAAAATTGCTTACACCAGAGCAAATTAATGCATTGGCAAAACACATCCCAACATTATAGAGTTGAAAAGTCAGGAAATAATTCTTGCGACTATATTAGAAAACTTGATTCATTTACTCGAAAATTATCTTTCACGTTTAGGTAATGCAAACTTTTGCGTTACCAACTCTCCTTCATCATTAAAAAATAAATAATAAAGCTTATCTTTTTGTACATTCAAGCCAGCCAAATAGCGTAATGCTAAATTGGCTTGTAAAGATGCAATATGCATCACAATCGGAGCAGCGATTCCAGCAGGTGTCTTTTGTGTAATCTTAAACAGCTCTGTAAACGATGCTTCCTCAAAAAAACATACTTGGCCATTAAATGCCTCTACTGATCCATATACCCACGGTAATCTTTTAGATATAGCATAAGTATTAATCGCTCCGCGAGAAGGAAGATTATCGGTTCCATCAATAATCAAATCAACCTCAATATTTTTTTTTGTAAATTCATCAAAAGTACAAACATGGGCGATAGCTTTGACATAGGGGCAACGTGATTCAATCAATTGAGCACATACTTCTGATTTAAATTTACCCTCATCACCACTCTTAAAAGCAATTTGACGATGAATATTATGGTGACTGACCGTATCAAAATCAATCATATGTATCTCGCCAATCCCAGATGCTCCCAATGCAAAGGCAAGTGATGAACCAAGCCCACCACTTCCAATTATCGCAATTCGTTTTGATTGAAGGGAAAGCTGTGTCTCCTCACCCCACAATTGTACTTGTCGATGAAAATAATGCATCATAATAATCACTTCCTTTTAATGTAATTTTATCTAACTAATAGGTACTTGAATAATGAATTTTGCCCCTATACGCGTATTTTCCACTCGTATTGACCCGCCAAAACTCTCTTCAATAATATAGCGACACATGTGCAGCCCCAATCCTGTCCCTTGATTGGCTGGCTTGGTAGTAAAATAGATAGTAAAAATCTTCTCCATAATCGATTCATCAATGCCTCCGGCATTATCCTCAATCCAGAGTTCTAAAAATCCTTCTACCTCAAAAATTGTAATATTGATTTTTCCGGAATTGATATGACGTTCTAATATTGCATCGTGCGCATTTTTAATAAGATTCATAAATACTTGAATCATTTCATTTTTGGCTAATATGGCTTTAGTCGTCGTTTTTCTTTCAATATGTCCTGTTATTTTTGCGTCATTTAATAATACTGAACTAAGACGAAGTGCAATTTCTGCCACTTCAGCCATATCCACCGCTTCTTTGTACTTATCCATTTTATAATAATTCCGAAAATCATCAATGGTCTTTGACATGTACTGTAAATGCTCTTGAAATTGTTCATGTGCTGTTTCGTAGCAACTTTCATTACATTCTCCCAAATGACGCTTAAAATAAAGGTTTTGATTAATAAGAGATAGTGTGTTAAGAGGTTGGCGCCACTGATGTGCAATTTGCTCAATCATCTCTCCAAGAGCAGCTAAACGTGATTGCTGAACAAAAAGCTCATCTTTTTTCCGAACTGTAGCCAATGACTCAGCTACTTTATCACTCAATGTTTCATTTAGGTTGCTAAGTTTATCAATGTATTCAGACTGAAGCCAATAAACACGATCTGCTAGTGCCCATGAAAGAAAAATCATCTCGAATGCTGCACCAATTTGCTGAACATGATTAACCCCATAAAAATAAGGAATCAACTCAAATTTATTAAACGTAAAAATCATGGTTCCAACGAGAAAAAAGCTCCATCCTGAAAGGTAAAAACGGGCAACCCGATGAGCATGTTTTATCATCATAAGACCGGAAGTTAATAATAAAAAGGTAGAGAAAATAACCATACTGGCACTAACAAGTATGATTTGTGAATAAGGTAAAATTGCTGAAATCATTGAAACACCAAAACTTAAAAACATCATTGATTTCAAAACTGTATCGAGCTTAGGTGAAGTCCCTTTTGTTTGTAAAAATCCTCGTCCAAAATACAACGCGCTAAACGATGAAAAAGCAATCCAAAAACCTGGCCCATGATCTATCATCCATCTGCATTTTCCCCATACGTAAGTACGCCCTGTGCCGTCAAATGACATTTGCCAAAGAATAAAGGTGATTAAAAAAAGTAAATAACGAAGATAATTTCTGTCTCTGGTATAAAAATAAATAACAATATTGTATAAAAAGATAACGATAAAAATGCCATAAAAAATCCCTATGCCCAGAGAGCTGTATTCAATTTCTTCAAATAGTCCTTCCGAAGAATGTAATGTTAAGGGAACCTGCATTGATCCTTGGGTTTGTACCCGTATCATTAATGTTGCTTCAGGATAATTATCCAGCTTTATTTGGGTAACATAATTATGTAAAGGTACTTTATTTTGGGAAAGAAGCTGTGAAGAACTCATCCTTTCAGTGAGAATGAGTTCTCCACTCTTTGAAAGTACGTAAAGATCAATCTTCTCTAATAATGGGTACTCAATAGAAAGCCACCACTCTTTATGCGCTGCATGAGCATCACGAGTCATCTCTACCTTGAACCAATATGCAGAATGGGTAAACCCTAAATTGACGCTCTCTTGCTTATTAGGGACAAATGATTTATCCAGAACATCTAAGAGATTTAATTCTCGACTGGCATCTTCAAAAGAAGAGACATACGGAGCAAGATCATACGATGAATTTGAACATAGATGGAGAGTTTTTGCTTCTAAAGCTGTTGCAAATAATAAGAAAAACCACCAAATGTATTTCATTTTATTGTCGTTTTTTGAGTGCCTCTTTAAATCCCCATCCTTTTTTTGAATCATTGAGGGCTTTACGGTCTAAATCTACAATAAGTAGTTCTTCAGTATTCCCTAAATCTGCTTCAACATCTCCATCCGGAGATACAATCATTGAATCACCATAAAACTTCCATGCATGCTTTTCATCGCAATATTCACCCACACGGTTGGCTCGTAATACATAACAGTTATGAGTAAACGCTCTCATTTTAATCAATTCTCGCCAGCGATTGTGCGATTCAAACGTCGATGCACTGGGAACCAAGACAACATCCACATTTTTAGCGGCAATTGCACTCCAAAGAGGATCAAAGTGGAGTTCAAATCCTCCCATAACGGCAAATTTGAACCCATTTAACCCAAATATCATGGGGGATTTTATCGCTTCAATAGGGTTGGCAAAAAACTTCTCTTCATTCCAGTGGGGATAATTAATCAAAAACTGCTGAGGATAATAACTTACACTGCGTCCGGTGATTTTAGCAATCATTTTGGTACATTCATTTTTTTTGACAGTGATAACAGGTGCTACAAAAACCATATCGTATTTGAGTGCAAGAGCTTTAAGTGTTTCGATTTGATGGATACTTTGTTCACGAATCATTGAGATTGGTGTCTGAATCAGCTCTTTAAAAAAAGGGTTAAGAATATATTCCCCCAACACCATTAGTTTAACATTCTTATTGTGTGCGGCACGTGTATAATTTTCTAAGGTTGAACCTCCCATACCGATGGAAGGAAGCTGTAAGATGGCACAACGCATTATTGATCCTGATTTTTGATAATTTTTATTTGTAATTGGGCTTGTTCTAACATTTTTTCAGCCATTTTAAGTTCATTCATCCCCTGCTCATACGCCTTAACGCTCTCATCCATTGCCAAGGTTGGGTCCATTAATTTTTCTAAAATAGCTTTTGCATTCGTTATTTTTGCCTCAAAACTTATCTCTTCATTCATAATGCATCCTTTACATATTGCTCAATTTTATCAATTTCTACTAAAAAAGCATCATGTCCATAATCGCTTTTAATTTCAACGTAATCTACATTTTCTTTTCCAATAGCATACATTGTTGAAGCTATCGTTTCCATTTCAGATGGTAAAAAGAGAATATCTTTTTCAAATCCAACTAAGTAGAGCTCCGCACTAATACGACCAAGAGCTTCTTCCAAAGAGTCAAATCCGCGTGAGAGATCATAGATATTAATCGCTTTGGTAATATACAGATAACTCAGAGGGTCAAACCATTTTGTAAAATTGTATCCATTGTACTCCAAATACGACTCAACTTGAAACTTTCCAAATAACTCGTACAATCCATCATTGCGTTTGTATTCACGACCAAATTTTCGCTCCATCGATTGATGCGATAAAAAGCTGATATGCCCCGCCATTCGGCCGATGGCCATACCACTAAGACCATTTTCTCGTATAACTTCAGGATCGTAATATCCATTTTTAAACTCAGGATCTTTGAGAATCGCCTCTTGAGCTACTTTATTGAATGCAATAGCCCAGGCTTGTGTTGCAGAAGTAGTTGCCATCGAGATAATTTTTTTAGCAAAATTAGGAAAAAACACCCCAAAGGCTAATGCCTGCATTCCTCCCATAGAACCACCGATTACTGCATGAACCTCATGTATACCCAAACGATCAAATAAAATGCGTTGTGCTCTCACCATATCCAATATCGTCACAACGGGAAATTTATAACGATAAGGTTCATTATAAACCCGTAAGGGCATGACAAACCACGATAACATTATCACGTGCTTCATTAAGAGTGCCGTACGTCTCATAGACAATATCATACGGCTCTAAAATTCGCCCACTCTCCAAATAAAGAGGGTTTGTGAAATGTTCACTGTGAATCTGTAGGTTTAACATAATACCCTTTACGCGTTTAGTGCCTGAATTAAATCAGCAATCAAATCATCTGTCGCTTCTAGCCCAATACTCAAACGAATAAGCCCTGAGGGAACACCGCATGCTACCAATTCTTCAGCGCTTAATTGTTGATGTGTTGTGGAGGCTGGATGGGTGATAATAGATTTAGAATCACCAATATTGACAACAAGTGAAAACAGGCTTGTTGCATCTACAATTTTCTTTGCCAATTCAAAATCATCCACCACAAAACTTAACAAGCCACTGCTCATACCGCCATCAAAATAACGTTGCGCATTGGCATAGTTACTGTTGCTTTTCAATCCCGGATAATTGACTTTTATCACTTTTGGATGGCTTTCCAAAAATTCTGCTACCGCTTGCGCATTGCGAGAGTGTTCACGCATACGAAGAGAGAGTGTTTCAATCCCTTGGATAAAGAGCCATGAGTTAAACGGTGATACAACCGCCCCTAAATCACGTAAGAGTGACAAACGTGCACGCAAACAAAACAGAGGCAAAGGAACATCGACGTACACCAAACCATGATAACTCTCATCCGGTTCATTGAACTGTGGATAACGAGGATTTGCTCGAAGAAAATCAACCAAATCATGACGCTCTACAAGTATCCCGCCAATAGCAAGCCCCTGCCCCGTCGTATATTTGCTCGCACTGTGAACGACAACATCCACACCATGCTCTAAAGGACGGCATAATACAGGAGTAGCTACTGTGTTATCCACAATGGAGAGAATTCCGTGTTTTTGTGCGATAGCAGTGATGGCTGCAATATCGGCAACATCAATGCTTGGATTGGTCAAGCTCTCAAAAAAGATTACTTTGGTTTTATCATCCACCAATGCTTCGATTTCGCTAGGGTTTTGAACGTCAAAATAGCGTGCTTCAATTCCAAAACGTTTCAGTGTATACGATGCCTGCGTCACCGTTCCGCCATAAAGCTGACGGGCACAAAGGATATTATCCCCAGCTTCCGCCGCATTGGCAATTGCGTAAAAAATAGCAGCCATTCCACTCGCTGTGGCCAAACCTGCCGCACCACCCTCAAGCGTCGCAAAACGCTTTTCAAACACATCGGTAGTGGGATTGTTCAAGCGGGTATAGATATTCCCAAGCTCTTTTAGAGCAAACAAATTGGCCGCATGTTCAACATCACGAAACTCATAAGCTGTTGTTTGGTAGATGGGAACTGCCATAGTTCGTTGAGTATCTTTATCGTATCCCGCGTGTAATGCTTCAGTTTGAAGTTGCATTTTCATCCTTTGTGACTTTTTTGTGCAATTGTATCAACACAGCCCATCTTTTCCTATGTTTTCCTAATGACATAATGGCCATTAGATTAATAAGGATTTTTTATACGTGATAGTTCGGTGCTTCTTGGGTAATGATAACATCATGGACATGGGACTCTTTAAGCCCTGCACTCGTAATTTCAACAAACTCGGCTTTGTCCCAAAATACTTCAATACTTTCACTGCCACAATACCCCATAGAAGAGCGAAGACCACCCATCATTTGATGAACTACTGCCCCAATCGTTCCACGATACGGTACACGCCCCTCAATTCCTTCAGGAACAAGCTTGTCTGCAGCGGTTCCCTCTTGGAAATAACGGTCAGTTGATCCTTTGGTCATTGCTCCAATCGAACCCATACCGCGATATGCTTTATATTGACGTCCTTGATACGTGATTGTATCGCCAGGAGATTCTTCCGTTCCTGCGAGGAGTGAACCCGCCATAATAGAACTTGCACCTACTGCAAGAGCTTTAGCTAAATCACCAGAATAACGAATACCGCCATCTGCAATAATCGGCACACCATGAGCTCGCCCTACTGCTGCGCACTCTTCAATTGCTGAAATTTGAGGAACACCCACTCCGGCTACGATACGCGTTGTACAAATAGATCCAGGTCCAATACCTACCTTAACCCCATCAGCACCTGCTTCAATCAAGGCAAGTGTTGCTTCCCCAGTCGCAACGTTACCTGCGATAACGTCAACTAGCATCTCTTTTTTGATTGCTCTGACTGTGTCTAAAATACCTTTTGAATGTCCATGTGCAGAGTCCAAAACAAGAACGTCCACACCAGCATCCACCAATGCACGAGCTCGATCCAACTGACCTACCCCAATTGCTGCACCAACACGAAGACGCCCAAAATCATCTTTATTCGCTTCAGGATATTCGATTCGTTTTTTAATATCTTTGATTGTAACAAGACCTTTAAGCAATCCATTGTCATCGAT
Source organism: Campylobacterales bacterium (assembly GCA_026390135.1). Lineage (GTDB taxonomy): Bacteria > Campylobacterota > Campylobacteria > Campylobacterales > Sulfurimonadaceae > Sulfuricurvum. The sequence continues at coordinate 76,754 of JAPLGN010000022.1, forward strand.
AATAGGAAGTTTTTCAATTTTGTTAACGTGCATCATCTGTTCTGCTTCTGCAAGAGTAATTCCAGCTTTTGCCGTTACAAGAGGCATCGGAGTCATAGCATCCACTGCCAATTTTTTCAAATCTTTTTCAAAACGCATATCACGATTCGTTAAAATTCCTAACAATTTATTATGCTCATCAACGACAGGAACTCCTGAGATTTTAAATTCATTCATTAACAATTCAGCATCTTCCAATGTTGCATGAGGATGGACGAAAATCGGATCAATAATGATACCGCTTTCAGATTTTTTCACTTTCCTAATTTGTTTCACTTGAGTTTCAATATCCATATTTTTATGGATGATACCCATCCCACCAAGGTGTGCCATCGCGATAGCAGCCCGATATTCAGTAACTGTGTCCATTGCCGCAGAAACCATTGGAATATTCAAAGGAATATTACGGGTCAACATTGTTTTTAAGCTCACTTCTCTTGGAAGCACTTCAGAGTACTTTGGGATAAGTAAGACATCTTCAAAAGTGAGGGCGCGTTTACGAATATTCATTGATTTATCCTTTTGGTTTTAATTGAGATTCGAGGCTCAAAGCCCCGTTAAATAAGGTTTGCTCTGCGTAAGCACGAGCCACAAGTTGTAATCCTACAGGCATGCCATTTTCAGCGATATCAACAGGAATCGAGATAGCAGGAAGACCAGCTAAGTTGACCGAAATGGTATAAATATCACTCAGATACATCTCCAACGGATCGCTCAACGCACCGAATTCGTATGCTGTACGTGGCGCTACAGGAGTGAGAATAAGATCTACCTCTTCGAAAATCTTATTATACTCTTCTTGAATCAACGACCGTACTTTTTGTGCTTTAACGTAATAAGCATCATAATATCCTGAGGAAAGGACAAAATTACCCAACATAATACGGCGTTGAACTTCAGCACCAAAACCAGCTGAACGGGTCTTCAAATAGGTCTCTTTAAGATTGTCACCTTCTACACGGTTACCATATCGGATACCGTCATAACGCGCCAAATTGGTCGTTGCTTCCGCCGTTGCAGTGATGTAATAGGCTGAAATATCGTATTTTGGATCCATCAATGATTTTTCGACGATAGTATGACCACAATTTTTAAGCGCTTCAACCGCTTTAGCGTAAGCATTTCTTACCTCAATAGAAGCATCTTTGACATAATCAGGGACGATGGCAATCGTGAGCTTTACCGAAGAGTCAAGTTTATCACTCACTTTACCGTCATCACGTTCACTGCTCGTGGAATCTTTCGGATCATACCCTTGGAGGATGTCATACAAAATCGCCGCATCTTCGACGTTTTGGGTCATAGGTCCGATTTGATCGAGTGAGCTGGCATACGCACCTAATCCATAACGGCTTACTCGCCCGTAGGTTGGTTTCATCCCGACAATTCCGCAAAATGCCGCAGGCTGACGAATTGACCCGCCAGTATCACTTCCTAATGCCGCAACCGCAAGACCCGCTGCAACCACTGCAGCCGATCCGCCTGAACTTCCTCCGGGGACACAGTTATGATTGAGAGGGTTAAGGGTTTTACCATAACAACTGCTCTCCGTTGTGGATCCCATCGCGAATTCATCCATATTGGTACGACCAAACGGACTCATTCCATTTGCCAATAGCTTCTCAATAACGGTTGCATTGTAAGGAGCTACATACCCTTTTAGGATATTAGAACCTGATGTCACCGACCATCCGCGTACTTGAATATTATCTTTAATCGCAATAGGAATGCCTTCCCCCACATTTTCGACATCAATATAACCGTTCAGCTCAGGATACGCCAAAATTTTAATTTTCAACTCTTCTTTTAAGGCAACGAGCTCATCAGCAGAGAGCTTTAACGCCTCTTTGAGTGTTATCATACAGATTCCTTTTTACGTTTTGCATTTTTTACCATCAAAATCCCCAAAGCGATAATTACGAATATAACGCCAATTGTCTCAGCAATAAAAAGCAAAGATACCGGTTCTCTCATCATGCGATGACACTCGCGCAACGTTCACACAATGTATCTTCATCTTCACTGTGATATTTCCAGCAACGGGGACATTTAGCCTTCGATGCACGAGCTATGTTAAAGATCTCACCCTCAATTTCAAAGGTTCCTAAAATATCTTTTAATTCACATTTACACCATTTTGAAATGACCAAATACTCTTCGACATCCTCTTTTTTCATCGATTTCAATAATGGCGAAGTCGTTGAAATAACCAATTCAAGGGTATTTTTGATAATTTTTTCTTTTTTTAATCCATCTACGACTTCATTCAGTCCCACACGAACTGCTTTTGCATTCACTTCATCCCAATTGCTTGTCACTGGTTTAATCGAGGTGTAAACAACATCAAAAATATCAATAGCATCCCCTTTGAGAAGTGCAGGGGCATTTTCAAAAATTTCATCAGCAGTATAGGTCAAGATTGGAGCAATCAGTCCCAGCATCGAACCTGCAATAATTGCCATTGCACTCTGAGTTGATCGACGGGTAGCAGAATCAGAAGCATCGCAATACATGCGATCTTTGGTAATATCAATATAGACGCCGCTAAGCTCATTCACAATAAAGTAGTTAAGCCCGCTCATCCCTTGAACAAAGTTATACTCACCAAATAATTTATGAGTTTCGTCAAATACCTCTTTTGCTTTCGCAACAATCCATTTATCGATTTCACCCATTTCATCATATGGGAGGATTGCATCTAGTCCATCAAGGTTTGCAAGCATAATACGAAAGGTATTACGAAGTTTTCGGTATTGCTCTGCAGTTTGCTTAAGAATATTACCTGAGATTTTAAGATCCCCTTGATAATCACTCATAGCAACCCAAAGACGTAAAATCTCCGAGCCGTACTCTTTAAGTACCGTATCAGGAGCGACGACATTGCCTTTAGATTTCGACATTTTCTCGCCTTTTTCATCGACGGTAAACCCGTGAGTCAAAATGGCTTTGTACGGAGCGATGTGTTCAACCGCCGCACTCAAAAAGAGAGAGGATTGAAACCATCCTCGATGCTGATCAGAACCTTCTATGTACAAATCAGCAGGATAGGTTCCCGCATCGTAGTTACGTGATTTGAGTACCGCATTCCACGTTGAACCGCTGTCAAACCATACATCTAAAATGTCGGTCACTTTTTCCAAATCATCCGCTTTATGAGGACATCCAGGATAAAGCAATTCGGCAATGCTCATGGAGTACCATGCATCCGTTCCGTGCATTTCAAAAATCATCGCAATAAAGTTAAGTGTTTTTTCATCTAAGATTACTTCACCCGTCTCTTTGACACGAAAAAATGCGATAGGAACACCCCAGTCACGCTGTCTGGAGATACACCAATCAGGACGATTTTCGACCATTGACCCCAAACGGTTACGTCCCGTTTCAGGATAAAACGTTGTTTTCGCCACTTCTTCTTGCGCGATAGAACGAAGGGTCTTGGTTTCCCCATCAGGAATCCCATCAACCGCAATAAACCATTGTCGCGTCGCACGAAATATCAATGGCGTATGCGAACGCCAGCAATGCGGATAAGAGTGGCGGAATTTAGAGACTTTAAGCAGGCTCGCCCCTAATAAGGCAAGAATTGGCTCATTCGCTTTGAAAATATGCATCCCCACAAACTCTTCAGGATTTGGGAGAAGTCTTTCATGTACCAGAGTATTGTCATAACATCCCGTCTCATCGACCGGCATCACAACTTCTAAGTTATAACGAAGACCAATACGATAGTCATCCTCACCGTGTCCCGGTGCCGTATGAACACATCCCGACCCGTTCTCCATCAAAACGTGTTCACCCAGTACCAAATGGGATCCGCGACCATTGAGAGGATTAATCGCATAAAGATTTTCAAATTTTTGCGCATCAATTTTTTGAACAACCGAACCTGTTAAAACGCCCTCTTCGATCATCGCTTCATACCGTTTTTCGGCAACGATATACCCATCGCTTGTACGGACATATACTTCTTCAGGATTAAGAGAAATACCAGTATTGGCAGGGAGAGTCCATGGGGTCGTCGTCCAGATAACGATTGCCGCTTTCCCCTCAATCCCCGCACGTATTTTCGCTTCATCGGAAAGTTCAAACGCTACATAGATAGAATAATCTTCTTTATCTTCGTATTCAACTTCCGCTTCAGCAAGCGCAGTACGCTCAGCCCAGCTCCAGTAAACCGGTTTAGAACGTTCAATCAAAAGCCCTTTTTTCGCGACAGAACAAAGAGTACGATAAATATTGGCTTCAAATTTATAATCCATTGTCAAATACGGATTGTCCCAATCCGCAACGATACCCAATTTTTTAAATTCACTACGTTGAATATCGACAAATTCAGCGGCATGTTCACGGCAAAGTTTACGTACTTCAGCCGTACTAAGAAGCTCTTTTTTTTGTTTTCCGCCCAGCTTTTTCTCAACTTGTTGCTCAATTGGCAATCCATGACAGTCCCAACCGGGGGTGAAACGGACTGATTTTCCATTGAAATAGTTATACTTAACAATAATGTCTTTAAGAATTTTATTCAAAGCATGACCGATATGAGTATGACCGTTCGCATACGGAGGACCATCATGAAGCGTGAAGCTCTGGACACCTTTACGATTGGTTTTCATACGCCCATAGACATCCGAAGATATCCACGATGCATAACGGAGAGGTTCATTGTTAATTAGGTTTCCACGCATCGGAAACTCGGTTTGTGGTAACAGGAGGGTATCTTTATAATCCATTGGATCCCTTAAAAATTGTAGTTAAAAAGTTGTGCATTATAGCTTTTAGGGGTTTAAATTTTGCTGTCAAAAGCCCTATATGATATACTGTCTCAAAATATTGAGGGTGAAAAATGAAACGAGATGTCCTTTTTGTCGGAAATAGGTTGATTTTGAATGAATCGTACGAGCGTTATCTTTTACGCAGTATCAAAGAAAAGCTCTCCTCTATTGACTCTATCAGTTATTTTGAAGAGTCCGACAAAGGACTGTTTCTCCATCTCGATCAACTCTTAAAAACCGAATCCAAACTTGTTATTATCACCACCAAAAGCACTTTCACTATCGTTGGAAAACTTCTTAGTACAGTGACTGCTGACAACCAAGTATTGAAAGACTCCATGCTAATCCCCTCACGCGCAAGTATTTTAGAAAATGGCAGCTATCTCCTTTCCTATAATGCTTCCGAAGTTAACGTTATTTTGGCTCATGAGGGGAAAAAGCTTCCTCCTGTTTTAATCGAGGATGAACATCGAAGCGGTTGGATTCATGTTTTCAATGAAGAACTCTCCAGCGTCTCTGCATTACTCGATCCACTGGCTCAAAATTTTGATGTCAAACTCGAATCGTGTGAACTTATAGAGGGGTGGGTACGAGTAAAGATTACGGCTAGAAAACATGGAAATATGGCTCAGTTTATTGCTTCTTCCAAAGGATTATTGCATCATAAAGTTATTGCGGCTTCCAATATTGCAGCTTATATCATCGAAAAACTTTCCAAAAATCAAAAAAAGATCTCTTTTGCCGAAAGTTGCAGCGGAGGCTCACTTGCCTATTATTTTACTTCTCAAAATGGAGCTTCCAGTGTTTATGAAGGCTCACTCATCACCTACGACAATGTTCTAAAAGCCAATTGGCTCGCGGTAGATGATGAATCTCTTGAAACTCATGGAGCAGTCAGCGCAGATGTAGTAAACCAAATGTCTGAGGGTGCTCTCAATGTCAGTTATGCAGATTTTGCCCTCGCCATTAGTGGTGTAGCAGGTCCTACCGGAGGAAGTGAGCTGAAACCGGTTGGAACCGTTTACATTAGCACACGATCTAAAACATCCGTACATACCGAACGATTTTATTTCGAAGGCGATCGCAATTACATCCAAGAACAAAGTGTCTTAATGGCCGTTAAAATGCTTTTAAACATAGAACGAGAGCTGTTCTTTAGTTGAAAATGTAGAAGCTTAATTCCCGTCTTCGCGAGGATAACGAAATCTTTTTATCTAATCGCTTATTTATCCTTGACAAAACAACTTCTTTCCCCTATAATTTCGCCCTCCCAATCAGCGTTTTTATGATGGTTGAAGAGGTCCCGTTAGCTCAGCTGGTAGAGCATTTCACTTTTAATGAAGGGGTCGATGGTTCGAATCCATCACGGGACACCATGGTTTATAGTTTTAAGTGACCCTTTCGTCTAGTGGCCAAGGACATTATCACTTCATGGTAAGAACAGAGGTTCAAATCCTTTAGGGGTCGCCATTTGTTCAAAAGAGACATGGGAGTTTAGCTCAGTTGGTAGAGCGCTACCCTTACAAGGTAGATGTCACAAGTTCGAGTCTTGTAATTCCCACCATAGTTGTGCAGTCGTAGTTCAGTTGGTTAGAACTACTGCCTGTCACGCAGGAGGTCGCGGGTTCGAGTCCCGTCGACTGCGCCACCTATCTTTAACATTTCCCTTTTCCTCATTCTAATTTCTTTATGCTATCATTTATCCATGAAACTAAAACATACCTTATTCACTCTCTATATTTTCATATGGCTTTTACTGAGTATCGATCCATGGTATCGAGAAGACTGGCTATTAGAAAACCTCTTAGTCTTTATGGCTCTACCGATTCTTATCTGGGGTGATCGCCGCTTTGGCTTTTCAAATACAAGTGTTTGGATGCTGTTTATCTTTTTTGTTTTGCATGGAATCGGCGCCCACTATACTTACAGTGAAATGCCATGGTTTTCTTCGATCACTCAACTTTTTGGATTTGAGCGTAATCATTATGACAGGCTAATTCATTTCTCGTTTGGATTTCTATTATTTCTTCCATTCTATGAGTTATTTATAACATTTCATAAATCAACCAAAATGGCTCTCATATTCACCTTCATCTTTCTCCTTGCGGCTTCAGGCGTATACGAAGTAATCGAGTGGATAGCAACCGAAATAACACATGCCAAATTAGGTACCGCTTTTTTAGGTATACAAGGAGATCCTTGGGATTCTCAAAAAGATATGTTTTTATCTTATTTAGGTTCTATATTAGCTTTTATCTTCTGGTCTCAACAACTTTTAAAATTAAAACATAAACCATAAGGGCATCGATTCACCTTAATGTGTCTCAATCAACCCACGTGGATAAAATTTATTTTTCTTTCGCTCTTCTCTCATTTTAATCGGCTTTTCTTTAAGAGCTTGCCTTTCTTGCTTAACAGCTTCATATTGAGACTTTTTTTGCAACGATTTCACGGCAGAATCTTCCGCATTTAAAAGCGATGATAGCAATACTGTACTCAACACTATCCATTTAAACATTTTCTACCTCTTTAATTTGCGTACTCTAAAACGATTATTTTGCCAACTCAACATTATAAACACGACCATTACGTTTAACGATCTTAACGCGTTGTCCAAGAAAAAATTGTGTTCCTTTGGAAACAACAACGACCTCTTGTCTGTTATCTAACATAACGGAGAGTTCTTGTGCATTTGACTTGCCTATCTCATTGCCAGCATACGCACCTACAAGCCCTCCACCTAGTGTTGTAAGGACTGAACCTCTACCACCACCCATGGTCGAGCCAAGAACACCTCCAACTATAGCACCTAAAAATCCGCCGCTGCCTTCATCTTTCACAACCACTGCCCGTACATCCGTAACAACACCTGATTGAGAAATCATTTCGTATCTTGAAGCATCTGCATCAACTTGAGGAACTCCTGATTGTGCACAACCGCCCAATCCTATAATAATACTGCTATATATAACTGCCACTATTAATTTCATAATATCACCTTTTTTATCATTTTATCACTATTTTCTTAATATTCTTCTACTTTTCATACTATGCCTCTTTCTCGCTGCTTAGAAACTGATTCGTTGTCCATTGTTAAATGATTGCTATCGAACAGTCGTAAGCGCTGACAAATCGTTCCCATTGGCAGCATACGTACTAATATTTTGAGAACGCATTGCTTCTTGTGAAGATGACGCATATGCTTTCACCGCGGATGCTGAGTCACTATTATTAGGATTATTTTGATACATCGTCGAAGACTTTATAGAAATATCTCCTTGATATTGCTTGGATTGTGCACCTATCAATGCAGTTGTATTTTCACGACTTTTATTAAGCTGTTCTTGAGTTTTTTCCTGCTGAACTTGAACCATTTCAGGTGCAGGATGACCCACTTGAAGCGGTTGAGAATAAGGTGACTGAAATATATAAGAACTTACTTGCATCACAGACCTCCACTTATCTATTTTATATAACTTTACATCCAGAAAACAAAAAAAATCATTAAGTTTTAACACTATATAATGTTGGTAATTCAGACGAATGCGAAGAGGCTAAATGTTCAAAAACACTCAAAAACTACAAGACAATCATATTCTTGAAACCTTGGCCAAGATTCTTATTGTAGGCCTGATTTTGTATGGCTCTTTTTTAATTATTCAACCTTTTTTAGGGATCATTCTCTGGGCAATTATCATCGCAGTGACGATTAATCCCATCATCACTCTAGGTGAGAATACTCTCAAAATATCGCGCACAAAGGTGTCAATCTATTTCACACTTTCAATCTTTGTACTTTTACTGCTACCCACTATCGGTCTTGGAATCTCACTTGCAAGTACTATCCAGTCTCTTCTTACTGAATTTAAAGCAGGAGTTCTTCACATTCCACTGCCTAATGCGAAAGTAGCTTCATGGCCCTTCATCGGAGAACGCTTGTTTAGCCTTTGGTCTGAGGCATCAAGCAATCTAAACAAATTTGCCATAGCCCACAAAAATGATGTTTCTTTATACATTAAACCTATATTATCAAGCATCGGTGGCGGAATTATGTCGGTTGTGGCCTTTATGGCATCCATGGCCATTGCTGCCGTATTCACCAGTATGAGCGAATCATCAACCGCATTAATGCATACCATTGCCCGTCGTCTTGCAGGTAAGCAAGGTATAGAATGGGTAAAACTTTCCACAATGACAATTCGAAGTGTCGTTCAAGGGGTGATTGGTATTGCACTGATTCAATCGATTGTAGGATACATAGGATGTGTATTATTCGGTATTCCCTTTCCAATTGTATGGGCTATCTTAATTATGCTCATTGCTATTGCACAACTTCCTACACTTATTGTTCTCATCTTCCCTATTATCTATATGTTTTCTACTGCCACTACTATGATGGCCATAGGATTTACTATTTTTAGTATCCTGCTGGGATTTAGTGATAATGTTCTCAAGCCTCTTCTCCTTGGGCGCGGAGTCGATGCCCCGATGCTTGTCATTTTACTCGGCGCAATCGGCGGACTTATGACGTGGGGAATCCTAGGATTATTTATCGGCTCCGTGTTGCTTGCAGTAGCCTATAAACTCTTTATGGCATGGCTTACTCATGAGGCTGAAGAAATGGGAATGAGTACAGAAGAGATTGCAAAACTCGAAATATAATCAGTGATACGACATCCTTTTCATTACAATTTTGACTAAATACTTCAGGTTATGGTATTATCATCCAATACAAACACCACAAAAAAGTAGGTAAACACATGCAAATAGTTCTAATCATAATAGGTGTACTCTCTGTTATTGCCGTTTTGATATACAATTCACTTATTGGCAAAAAAAATCAAGTTGAGAATATCTTCGCCGGGGTTGATGCAGTTTTAAAAAAACGGTTCGACCTCATTCCAAACCTTGTTGCTTCTGTTTCACAGTATATGGAACACGAAAAATCAACATTAGAAAAAGTAACTGAACTTCGTGCATCAGCAATGAAACCGGGAATTAGCGATGAGCAAAAAATAGCTCTTGATGCCAAACTTACCTCTGCTTTAGGTGCTATTAACATTGCGATGGAAGCCTATCCAGACCTGAAAGCCAACGAAAATGTTATGCATCTTCAACGCTCTCTCAACGAAATCGAAGAGCAAATCTCTGCTGCGCGCCGTGCCTATAACCAAGCCGTTACGGATTTGAATAACGCCATCGAGATGTTCCCGACGAACCTAATAGCAGGATTGATGAATCTTCAACGCAAAGCTGTTTTTGAGATCACTACAACGGAGCGTCAAAATGTTGATGTTGGTGCCTTGTTTAATAAATGAAATCACTCTCAGAACTTACCGATTTTTATTACAAAGAGCTCTATCCAAGCCTAGAAGAATTAGAAAAAACACGCACTGAAATTCTTTCACAACTCAAATGGTATGGAGGGATGGGAGCCGTTATTTTCATTCTTACTGCTATTTGGATGGGTAAAAACTTCGGACTTTTTCACCCATTTATGATTGCTGTTGCTCTTAGTTTTATCGTCCTTGCCTCTATAACTTATCGTTTTATGACTCAAGGGTATGCAAAAGACTTCAAAGCCAAAATCATTACGCCTCTAATTGGTGCTATCGATTCAAATCTTCTCTACAATCCCGATTTTATGATTTCACAGTACCTCTTTGAACGTTCACAGCTCTTTAAGCACAAAGTTGATCGATACAGCGGTAATGATTATGTCAAAGGCTCCATCGATGGTGTACCAGTGGAGTTTTCAGATGTTCATGCCGAATATCAAACCAAAGACTCCAAAGGACGGACTCAATGGCAAACACTTTTTCGAGGGCTCTTTCTCGTTGCCGAATTTAATAAATATTTCAAAAGTAAGACAGTAGTACTCCCCGATCTTGCCGAAAAAACATTCGGAAACTTAATAGGAGGATGGCTTCAATCCTTAAATATATCCCGTGATAAAGTGATACAGTTGGATGATCCCGAATTTGAAAAACAATTTGTCGTTTACGGTAACGATCCTATTGAAGCACGCTATATTCTCAGTCACTCGATGATGAAACGTATTGTGGAATTTCAAAAAAAAATCTCCTATCCACTTTTCATATCATTTGTCCACAATCATATTCATATCGCTATCGGAGCAGGAAAAGATTTGTTTGAACCGACTGTATTTAAATCGCTTTTAGATTATAAACATGCAATGGAATATATTAATACCCTACGCTATACGATAGGATTAGTCGAAGAATTAAAGTTGAATGAAAAGTTGTGGAGCAAAGAGTAGCCCTACTTCAAAATATAATGTTCTCGTATTCGATAAATCGTATGTCCTATCAATACGATGGCAAAATACGATAAAACATACCAACCAATCTCAATAGAATACCGTTCTTTATCTGGAATAATAAAATAAATATATATTACAAATGCAATCAATATGCTATTAGCCATTTGCAATTTTTTAGAAATTATTTTTTTTGCTTCGAAATGAAATATTCCGAATAATACGATTAAAAAAGCAGGCAATGAGAGAAAAATATAACTTTGCACTATAAATTTCACCCCTAATCCCAAACTTTCTTTATTATTTATCAACAAGAGCAAAAATATTGGTAAAGAAAGTAAAAATAATATTTGTATATTACGACGCATATCATGGAGCAAATACGATTGTAAATTTTGCAATTGCGATAACGAAAATAGATAACGAATTTCGTAAATTTTTTTGCTGATGTAAAAAATAAAAAGTATAACTATAGAAATCAGTATATATCCAAACCATACTTCACCTGATCCCTTTGGCAAAGATAATGTGAATAATGAAAAAATAGTAATGAAAATATTAAAGATCAGTAATTTATAAAATGTAATTTTATTTGATTCTTCCGTCATTGATTTATCTATCAAAATTATAAAATGAGGAAAAGCAAGAAAAATATATCCTTCTATTAAATGATTGATTTCAAAACTATCACGATAATAAATTAAAAATAAATATATAAAAATTGGGAATAATACGAGAAAAATTATTTCAATAACGATATATTTTTGATGAAAAGTATTTATTTGATTAAACCACTTTTTCAAAAAATCATTATTCAAAAAATGCACCCTCAAAATGGGTCAAAATCTTCTCATCTTTAGTGAGCAGTCGATAATCTCGCACCATAGCATTCGCAACGATAAGACGATCAAACGGATCGCGTGTCCATTCCAATGAGAGACTCTTCTTTATCACATCAAACATCTCCACCTCATCGACTCGCAAATCGATCATTGCATTTAGATCACCTAGAATATTATAAGGGGTATCAGTGAGGCGACCGATCTCCTGTAAATATTTTAACTCCATCATCACCATTGGAGAAATCAATAAAATTGATGCATTTTCTATCGAATCAAGTGCTTTTTGGGAAAATTTCTCTAACTCTTTTTGTCGAAGCCATACGATGATATGAGTGTCTAAATAAAGGGTTTCCATTCGCCCTCCCATGATGTATTTATCAGTTCATCGTCACTGCATGATGTAATTTTTTTAGCTTGAATCGCTTTAAAACGGCTTTTTTTATGCTCAGGAACAATCATTAAAACCTGTCCATTACGCTTCACTTCTAACGGTTCTTTGGTTTCAATGACGGAGTCAAGTAAATTATAAAGGTTTTCTCGAAGCTTTGAGGGTGTTATGGTCATGTTGAACCTCCTAATAAAAAGTATTATATCACAAACGTACGTTTAAAATTAATATCGTACGTCATTTATATTCTTTGAATTGTGCGCCCAAGCACACCATAAAGCTTATCCAAATTTTCCTCCGTCCCCACGATCTCAAATATTGCCCCAGTATCGCCAAACTCTTTAGATATGATTCGGATATTTGCTTGACCACTCTCATACTCAACCATCGAAATATTTGGGTAATCACATTCTATTTTATGAACAAAAAGTTTTTCATATGGATGTAAAATTGCTTTCGCGTATGCCACATTCGCAGCCTCAGCATAAGCACGTACTAATCCACCAGGTCCAAGTTTTGTCCCCCCAAAATACCGGACGGTGATAATTGCAGTATTAATAAGCTCATGTCCCTGTAAGACAGATAAGGTCGGTTTACCTGATGTCCCTTTTGGCTCACCATCATCTCCGCTATATTCAACAATCTGATCGTATTCATTTAACAACCGATATGCACTCACAAAATGAACTGCCTTTGGATGAAGCAACTTCAAACGTTGCATCTCGTCTTCATATAGAGATACCGGTATACAAAAAGCGATAAATTTTGACCCTTTGATCTCAATAGAGTCTGTAAAGATTTCGCTTACACTGACCATTACACACTCCTTTAAGATATTTATCTGTATTTGTATACTCAATTACCCAAAAGTATCTTAAAACTTAAAATTATGATTAAAAAATAATCAATTCATTCAATCGAAATTTGATACAATATTTTCAATGAGACTTCGGAACTGCTAATGAGAGTAGGTAATACCAAGGTCCTCATTATTTTCGCTACAATTTCTAAATGCAACGTACTCCACAACAATCACTATTTCTTTGGTATGAGTCTAATGGTCGTCACGATTTACCCTGGCGCACGACAAGCGATCCTTATTCCATTTATATCAGTGAAATCATGCTTCAGCAGACGCAAGTCAAAACCGTATTAGAGCGATTTTACTTCCCTTTTCTTGAGAGCTTCCCTACTTTACAAGATTTAGCAGAGGCTCATATCGATGATGTCCTAAAAAAATGGGAAGGATTAGGCTACTACACAAGAGCTCGCAATCTTCATAAAGCATCACATAAATGCGATGGAGTCCTTCCCCTCAATGCATATGACTTGATGCAACTACCTGGTATTGGGCGCTCCACTGCCCATGCTATAGCCGCTTTTGCCTACCGAGAGGCATTACCCATCCTGGATGCCAATGTTAAACGAATACTCTATCGCTATTTTAGACTCGTTGATCGCAATGAAAAAAGACTGTGGGAATATGCCTATGCTCTTTTTGATTCTGAACATCCGTATGAATATAATCAAGCTATGATGGATGTGGGGGCAATGTTATGTTTACCTAAGAAGCCCCTATGTGAACATTGTCCTTTTGAGCCTACCTGCCAAGGTAAAAACTCTCCCCTCCTCTATCCATCACCTAAAACGAAAAAAGTAAAACCTGTTCGCAACAGAAATATTGTTATCTTTGAAAATAACGGTAAATTTGCTCTCTATCAGAGAAAAGAACGGTTTTTATCCGGACTATGGGGATTTGCTCAATATGAAGAGCTAAGCGAATTTAGAAGTGAATACCTAGGTCATATCACTCAGTACTACAGCCACTTTGCCCTAGAAGCAGATGTTTATCGATGTAAAAGTAACGATGTTGGTGAAGAATTCGAATGGTTTAGCTTGAAAGAAATTACTGAGCTTCCACTCAGTCGTGCGGATCATAAGATATTGGAGTTTATAAACTAAATCTCTCAGGATCAAAAAATGTCTCATCGCTAATATGACCAAATGCCGAATTTATCGAGACAAATAAATTCGGATACTTTTCTTCCATCTCTCCTAGCATTACTTTCATAGAAGCACGAGCGTGAGGCATTTTAACATCAAATCGCATCGAGGGGCACATCTCATCCCCAATTGTAGGCATTTCGTTCTCAAGTGCACATACTGCGAGCTGGCGCTCACGTAATTGAATGAGCGGACGAATAACAATCAGTCCATTACCCGCCTTATATTTCGGGGCGAGTGCTCTCATGTGACCGTTATAAATCATATTCATAAAGAAACTTTCCGCTGCATCATCGAGATGATGTCCTAATGCTACTTTATTGCATCCGTGTTTAAGCGCTGCCTCGTAAAGTGCACCGCGTCGCATACGGGAAAAAAAGCTGCAAAATGAGGAATTTTGACGGATTTTATCGGTAGCAATCTCATACGTATTGGTTGCATGAATATGATGCGTGATCCCATGTACGGCACAATGTTCACTGAGCTTGGTTAAATCTTCCCCCATGCCATACGTTACCGTTACGGCTATAAGTTCAAAGTTAAAAGGAGCACGTCTCTGCTGTTCACGCAGTGCGTGTATCATCGTCAATGAATCTTTGCCACCGCTAAGACCGACGAGAATTTTATCACCCTCTTCTATAAGATTAAATGCCGCATTCGTTTGTCCGATTTTGCTCATAATCTTCTTGTTTAGTTTAATTACCAATGCGCTTTACCATCTCTAAAATAAACTTGGCACTTACAGAAGCAGACGTTTGCAAAAATGCATCAAAATCATCACTTGCTCCGCCATCTGCAGTATCACTGATCGCACGTAAAACAAAAAATGGAATACCGAAGTTTTGACACACACATGCCACACTCGCCCCCTCCATCTCTAGTGCATCTGCATCGAAAGTTTGTTGTATCCATTCTTTGCGCTCGCTGCTTGCAACAAATTGATCGCCTGTCGCAATAATTCCCTCATACAAATCAACACCCATATCAATAGCCACTTCAGAGGCAAGAGAACGAAGATTTGTATCTGATTCAATCATCAACGTCCCCTCAGGAATAAAACCATAAGGGTGACCGAATGCAACAATGTCAACATCATGCTGACACAAAGAAGAAGCCATAATCAAATCACCAATTTTCAGCTCTTTAGAAATTCCACCTGCTACACCGCTGAAGAGTAGAACTTGAGCACCGAAACGTTCCAACATTACAGAGGCAGTAATTGCAGAAAAAACTTTTCCAATTTTTGAATACGCAATTACCAGTTCATGGTTTTTATACGCGCACGTGTAGAATACATTTCCAGCATGTTCGAGCGTCTGATAGGTGCCGACACTTTCTAATATTGGGTCGATCTCTTCTCTCATCGCTCCCATAATGGCTATTTTCATTCTAATTCCTTAAGTATTTTTCGCGATATAACGCTCTAATTTTTGAAGTTTATGATTTAATGAAACAATTTTTGATTCTTCATCCAAAAGAGAGAGTTTATGTTCAACAGATCCAATCGGGGTAATCACCCGACTTCCGCCCCAAAATCCAAGTCCATCTTCGAATCCGACGCGATTCACAAAGACGACATACGCTTTAGTTAGCAGTGCAAGCGATTTCAACAAGGCATCCCATTGGGATTCGATCAGCAATCCATTATCGCTAAAATCACGAGCAGGTGAAGCAGCCAATACATAAATAACATCTGCATCCAACGATGCAAGAGCAGCAAAAGTTTGCGCTCTCCAAACATCTTCACATACGACCATAGCAACAGTGCCATACGGTGTTTGAAAACTTTGTACTGCATCACCGGCAGCAAAATAACGCCCCTCTTCAAACATTCCATACGTCGGAAGATGATTTTTGTGGTGGATATGAAGCAACTCGCCTTTAGAAAAATAAAGGCCACTGTTATACACCTTTCCATCGTCCCAAATCGCTGCACCTATGACAATATCACACAATTTACTAGCATTCGCCAACGGCACTAACTCATCAAGATTCCAAGCATCTTCAAAGAGTTTATCTTGGAGCATATAGCCACTCAGAGAGAGTTCTGGAAACACTACAATATCAGCATCCGAGTTAACATCAATGAGCGTTAAAACACTCTCTAAATTAGAGCGATTGAGCTTAGGTGCAAATTGGATTAAAGCGACTTTCATGATAGGGCTTCGCAAACCTTTGCAAGCGATTCCATGTCAGATATTCCCATTGTCTCGACTTCAGGAGCATTACGCTTATTGAGCCCTTTTAGCACGGTGCCGTTACCAAATTCTATCATCACATCGATTTCACCCGCAATGGCTTCAATGGATTGTTTGTATTTGACCGGCTGGATCAATTGAATTTTTAACCATTCAATTGCCTCTTTTTTAGTTGCATATTTTTGCGTCGTAGCATTGGAAACAATCGGCGCACTAAAGGTATCATTGACCTTCGCTTCCATTACCTCACCCAATGGCTCCATCGCACTTGACAGAAGAGGACAATGACTCGCAATTGACATATTCAATAACAATGCCCGCTTTGCTCCCGCTTCTTTGAAGACACTTTCCATAGCACTTAAATCTTCTTTGATTCCAGCTACGACTAGCTGGCCATTTTGGTTAAAGTTAGCAGGCCAAACCCGTTTCCCCTCTGCATTGGCTTTTGCACAAAGTTCTTCAACAGCCATATCATCCAAGCCTAAAATTGCCATCATCCCCGCATTAATATCGGCACACGCATTTTGCATCAACATACCACGCGTATGGACCAACTCAACCGCATCGATATAATCAATCGCACCACTTGCGCACAATGCACTAAATTCACCTAATGAGTGACCCAAAAATAAAACAGCATCTGTGGGGTGAGCTTCTTGAAATAATTTATACGCGATTATGGATACGAGTAAAATAGCAGGTTGCGTATACGCCGTCTCATTAATCTGCTCATTTTCTTCAAACAATAATTTGGTAAAATCGACACCTATACGCTCACCTGCACGCTCGAACATTTCACGAGCAAGCGGACTGTTCTCATAAAACGATTTTCCCATACCAATACTTTGAGAACCTTGTCCCGGAAAAATCATTGCTATTTTTTTTGAGTTCATTTTTATTCCTTTATTTCAAGTTTATACGGTGCGTGTTCTGTGATTTTTTTACGTAATGTATTACGATTGAGTCCTAATTTATCCGATAATTGCAACTGAGATTTGAATTTCTTTATTCCCGCACGGATCAAAGGAACTTCATATAAATGCAAAAACTTTCGGTAATCATTATTACTGCCCAGCTTCTGAAATAAGAAATTTTCCATAATGCCCATGAGATCTTCTTCTCCAACACTGCTTAACAAGCAATGTAAATAGACTTGTCTACGCAGGGAGAGAGCATTTTCACTCATATCCGGAATGAATTTACTCGTATCAATAGGATCCATTTTTCCAAATGTCTCTTGAGCTTCTCGTGTAAAAAGATCGCATAATAAAGCAATATCTTCAGGACGCTCACTCAAAGAAGGGATACTCAGACGAATAGAAAAAATATTTTCTAATTGTTCCTGAGAAAAACGAAATCCACCCGTTGCAATAATACGTGTTTTAGTTCGACTTAGAGTCTCTTCAAATCGCTTTATATTGGAAATATCATCAATTCTATGGATAATAATGGCACTATGCTTTTCCAATGAATCCATAAGTTCATCAAAATTACTGGCATCAATAACAGGGGCATGGGGTAATATGTAACGAGCAAGAGTAAGTTTTCCAGTCCCTCGAGCACCAATAATTATGGCACTAACCGATAGACCTTTTAATAGATTAGCAGTTTTAAACGCCTCAAGCGATGCGCTTGAAGCAGTTAAGAAATTAGTGACATCCACAGCCGTGGTTACCACCGCTTCCGCAACATCCGCTATCATCGACAGCATTTTCAGCAGGAATACCGCTCATTGCTTCTTCAGGAGATGCATCACGAACAACATTAATAGTTACACTGAACATTAAGTCTTTACCAGCAAGAGGATGATTAAAGTCGATAATAACGTTATCATCTTTTACCTCTTTAACCGTTACTTGAACGGTTCCGCCATCTTCACCTTGACCATACAAGGTCATACCAGGATTTAAATCAATACCTGCAAATTGCTCACGTGGAAGCTCTTGCTGCGCATCTTCATTATAATCACCATAGGCATCGACAGCTTTAACCATCACGTCACCTTTTTCACCCATAGACATGTGTGCAATCCCATTTTCTAAACCAGGAATGATTTGCCCTTTTCCAAACATAAATACTAATGGTTGACCACCAATATTACTGTCTACAACATTCGCGCCATCACGAACTTCATATTCGATCGAAACGATCTGATTTGCTTCAATTGCCATTGATTTGCCTTACAAATTTTAAGATAATGCGATTTTAGCACATTTAGCTATAGATAGGCTGAAAACCATCATATAGCTATTTGAGCTTAGAGAGTTTTACTTTCGCTTCCTCAGCTGCACCAGAACCAGCAAATTTTGAGACAGTTGCATTATAGAATGCTTTAGCATTTGCAATGTCCCCATTTTTTTCCATCGATATACCAGTATGCAGCAGAAGCGTTGGCATAGTCGATCCTTTTTCGTTTCCAGCAGCACTTTGCTTATAATATGAAATAGCTTCTTTGTATTTTTTTTGCTCAAAATACGTTTCACCTAACCAAAAATAAGCTTCTGCGGTTTTATATTTTTTTTGTACCATCAACTCAAAATATACTTGTGCTTCAGAATATTTTTTTTGATCAAAGAGTTTTTTTGCTTCTTTTTCAAGAGTTACGTTATCCATCTTTTTTGGAGCATCCGCAGTTACTGGAAGTGAAATTTTGAGTTGCTTAACCAAAGCACTAAATTCTTCTTTAGTGACGTAGGATGTATTTATTTGATCAACTGTAGCCGAAAGCTCTTCTATTAACGTTTTAAGCTGAATAATATTATCACTATCTACAGCGCTTTGTTTCATCAACTCATCAATCGATTTGGATTTATTTTGATCCATCATCGCGTCATTCAATTTTTGCAAAGCCATTTTATGTTCATTGACAGATTGTCCAAGCCCTTCTACAATTGCCTGCATCCCATCCAACCGTTCCGTAACCGATTCAACTTTGGCATTTTGAAGATTATTCTTATACGCAATACCTTGTATCTCTTTTTTATTTTCTTGAATTAGTTTTTCTTCGTGAGTCAAACCGTATGGATTGGGATTATTAAGATCTCCTGCACCAAAAACCGAAGGCTCTGATGCACATAAAAGAGAAGAGAGAAGCGAAATGGCTACAAGAGAACGCATTTACGGAAGCTTGAGATCAACACGACGATTTTTTGCCCAGCATTCTTGAGTTTTTTCCAAACAAACAGGATTGCCTTCACCTAGGCTTGTCATGCTAATAGAATCTGCACTAATACCTTCATTAACCAAAGCCGCTTTAACCGCATTTGCACGTTTTAATCCTAGTGCAAAGTTATATTCATCACTACCAAACTCATCACAGTTACCTTCAAGTTTAAAGGTTTTGTTTTTAACCAGGACACTGTTGGTTTTTATGTTTTCTTGCATGTCAGCACGAATATCAAACTTATCGTAATCAAACAAAATACTAGTAATACCCTTTACACTATCAACAGTACCATTGTTCGCATTAGCGTTTGTATCTGCAGAATTTGCATTGGTAACGGGAGCAATAACTGCTGTGTCTACACCAGTAGCATTTGCACCTGAAGTTTGATTTGCACTACCGCTTGAAGCGCTTCCATTTGCAGTTGCATCAATCGTTGGCTCTTTGGTTGAACATCCACTAAATACTAATAGTGCTAAAATTGCACTCATATATGCTATACGCTTCATTGCAAGCTCCTTAAATTTATAATGAATTATACCGAAAAAAGGTTAATCACCAATCGAGTGATTGTATTCGCCCGATATGAAGAGGAAAAGTGAAACTTTTATTGAGCCCCAGTCTAATAATCCCTACCAAACTATGAGAGCCTTCTTGTTTAATGTGTAAAATGGCTTCACCATCGTATGAAAATCTCGGATAATCATTATCACCACTACTCGTTAATTGTCTACTGCCACCATTATTTAAAGAAGCTAAACGTAAATTAAAACCATTTCCATCTCTCGTCTTAAACACCAATAAGTTGTGGTAAGTCGTAAATGATGAATTATTTTTTCCTTCATAAACCAATTGTGTTATAGCAGTAGTGTTAATTTTTTTTGAAAAAATATTAGGATTTCCAAATCTATTTGAGACAAAGGCTATGGTATCAGCCCCCATAAACTGACCATTTACATCAATTCCGGAATAATCAGTAATCCTTTTTTTCTCATTTGTAATTAGATCATAAAGGTATATATCTGGTTGTCCTCCAGGAGCTAATGTCAATAGCAATTTAGTACCATCTTCACTTACATCCGAGCATATAGCCATACCATCCGATGATGTAATAGCCCGTTTGTTCCCGGACGCTAAATTACCTTTATAAATTGTAGGTTTAAAATCACTTAACGATGTGTAATAAAAATCTGTTTGTTCTCGGTTTGCCCATTTAGCAAAACCGTACATACCACCGCTAAGAATAACTTTTTGATACGCAAGAGTATAATCAGCAGCAACAATCTCAGAATGTCGTGCACCACTGAGTCGCACCAATAATACCTTCCGTTTCATCCATTCCAAAGGTGCTCCGCCCATTTTTATATTGATATCGTAAGCAATTGAGTGAGAGAGAAAAACCAGCATCTCACTTTGTTTTAAGAGATACGTTTTATTAAAAAGCTCTAAATTATTTTGAAGAAGTTTTACCTCTGCCTTGTACCCGCCAGCTCCATCATTTGCCAAACGATACCGTAGTATGTACCCAGACTCTTTATGTGTCATCGAAGGCTGCAAACTCTCAAAAGATTGTATTGCATAAGAATCATCAACATCAAATAAAGATACGACTTTCATATCTGCACTTAACATTTTATGAAATTTTTGTGTCTCTGAGCCCGAAAAAGTACTCCCATCTTCAATAACAAACTTAGGTAATACCCCAACGGTTTTAGTCACCTCAAGCGTGCTATCCGCACCCCACAGGGTAATAATAGATAAAATAAACAGTATCCAGTAACGCATTTTAATCCTTAGCAGTCAAAATAATTTCAAAAATAGCTTCATCACCTTTGGGATTTTTTGGAAGGGCTACTTGACGCAGCCGCTCCTTTAACCAATCCACTTCAGCATTGAATACTCCACTTCCGGAATAGCTTATAACATGATATGAGTCAAGCTTTCCATCCCGCGTTAACACTATTCGAACACGAGCGCTAAATCCCTGAGTTCCTGCACCAGGATGAAATTGTGAATAAACAATACCCTGAATTTTAGCCTTATACGCATCAATTTCAGGTCCGGTTGAAGCAGAAAGCACTTTGACGCCAGGTTTTGTTAAGTCAAAACTTTTTGCCTTCTCAAATAATTGTGATGTCCGTTTCGTTGAAAGAACTTTTTCTTCTAAAGCACTCAATTCTGTAAGTTCTTTAGGAGTTGATTTAGATTCTTTTGGAGTACGAATCACTTTAACACTTGAAAAAAGATCGGTAATTTCGGGCTGAGATTTTTTTACTTCTACACTTTTAGATTTTTTTTCTATCTCAGGCTTTATTAGTGGCAGCTCTTCTGCAGTTTCAATCTGCGGCTTACTTTTTATAGCAACTTGAGAATCAAGTGAAACCGAAATCACATCACTCTTAAGTGATGCATAAGAAACGGGCTTACTAAATTTACTAGCCTGCCAAGCAATGTTAAATACAATTAAGGAAAACAAAAAAAAAGAAGCGATACCGCTCAAAACAAAAAGACGATTATTTTCTGTGGGCATGAAAAATTAGTTGCTCGTAGCAAGAGAAATATTGGTAAGCCCTGAGCGCTTAACTCCACTCATCACTCCCATAACATCACCGTATTGGAGACTTTTATCTGCACTGATTCGAACCACACTCTCGCGTGGAAATTGATTTGAAAAAAGGACAAAATTATCACTGAAGGTAGCAAACGCAAACGGCTGCTTATTGACCGTAATACGTTTGGAATCTGTAATAACAATTTCAATTTCTTTTTTTTCTTTAACTTCTGTTTGTGCGGAACCTTTAGGAAGTTTAATCAACTCTTCATAAATAATATTTGGGGTGATAACCATCAATACGGCCAATAGTACCAACATTACATCCACAAGGGGTGTAATATTAAGTTCTGGTTTTTCATCCCAATCAAACATGTTTAAGACTCTTTAGAAAGAATCGAATCGCTTTGCATACGTATTAAACCAACTACTTCAAACGATTGACGCTTTAAAATTTGGTGGTACGTATACGCAAAAATAGCAACGAAAATACCAGAGGCAGTGGCAACAAGCGCATCCGAAACTCCTGAAGCAATAATACTCATCGTTCCATCGGATCCGCCAATATGCTTAAACGTATCCAAAATTGAAATCACTGTTCCAAATAAACCGATAAAAGGGGTCGTAGAGGCTACAATAGACAATATCGTCAACCCCTTTGTTGCCTCTTTCGTCGATGCATAGTGAGCCAAATCAGATAATGGTTTTGTCAAAAAATTGGCAGATTTTACAAATGGAGCTAAAAAAGAGCGATCATTGAGTCTATCTGATCCCATTAAAAGTGTTTCCAATGATTCATTCTCAATATCAATCCATTCATTAAGAGAAATCCAACGATAAAGAAAAACCCAATTAATAAGGATAAAGTAAAGAGAAAGAACCAGTAACACACCAAGTGTTACTGGATGGCTTTTTGCAATAAAGTCAGAAAAAAGCTCAAACATAAGAGTTAGAACATATGAGAGTGAGCGGCAGATTCAACACGAGCAGAAACAGACGCGATCATAGCATGAGAATCCGCGACACTGCTAATAAGAGCTTTTGCTTCATCAAGTGCTTTAGCAATATCGCTCTCACTATCACCACGAATAGCAACAGCACCATCGACCAATACGGTTACCGTATTGTTTGCAACTTGAACGACACCCCAGTTGACAACGATGGACTCTTTTTTACCACTCTCTTGAATAATATCAATAACACCTGCTTTAAGAAGTGTTGTCAATGCTACGTGCCCAGAAAGAACACCAAATTCACCCTCTTCTCCAGGAACTGTTACAGTTGTAACAGGACCATTGAAGATGGAACCGTTTGGGGTTAGCACTTCTAAATTTAGAGTATCCATTTCATTCCTTTAAAAAGCAATTACTTACTTTTCTGTTTTGCAGCTTTTTCAATCGCTTCGTTCATATCGCCGACCATGTAAAATGCACTTTCTGGTAAGTGATCATACTCGCCGCTCAAAATACCTTTAAAACCTTTAATCGTGTTTTCAAGAGAAACATATTTACCAGGAGAACCTGTAAATACTTCCGCAACGAAGAACGGTTGTGAAAGGAATTTTTCGATTTTACGAGCACGCTCAACAACCGATTTATCTTCTTCAGAAAGTTCGTCCATACCAAGAATTGCAATAATATCTTGCAAATCTTTGTATTTTTGCAACATTTTTTGTACGCCACGAGCAACATTGTAGTGCTCTTCACCAATGATTTGCGGATCAAGCAAGCGTGATGTTGAATCCAATGGATCAACAGCAGGATAGATCCCTTTTTCAGCGATTTTACGGTTAAGAACCGTTGTTGCGTCAAGGTGTGCAAATACAGAAGCCGGAGCCGGATCCGTCAAGTCATCCGCAGGTACGTATACTGCTTGAACGGATGTGATAGAACCTTTTTTAGTCGATGTAATACGATCTTGAAGAGCACCCATTTCACGAGCCAAAGTTGGTTGATAACCAACAGCTGATGGAATACGACCAAGAAGTGCTGACATTTCAGAACCTGATTGCGCAAAACGGAAGATATTATCGATAAACATCAATACATCAAGCCCTTTTTCATCACGGAAATACTCCGCCATGGTAATACCTGTCAACGCGATACGGTTACGTGCTCCAGGAGGCTCAGACATTTGACCATAGCACAGAGCTACTTTATCCAAAACGTTTGACTCTTTCATCTCATGATAAAGGTCATTCCCCTCGCGTGTACGTTCACCAACACCAGCGAATACAGACAGTCCATCATGACCATGTGCAACGTTGTGGATAAGTTCCATAATAATAACGGTTTTACCAACACCGGCACCACCGAACAAACCAACCTTACCACCTTTTGAATAAGGAGCTAAAAGGTCAACAACCTTGATCCCTGTTTCAAACATTTCAGTTTTAGTGCTTTGCTCAATAAGCGGTGGAGGATCACGATGAATCGACCATGTCTCACAATCTGTAATCTGATCGCCACCATCGATGGTTTCACCGATAACGTTAAAGATACGTCCAAGAACTTTTTCCCCTACAGGAACTTTGATTGGATTTCCAGTAGCATGTGCTGCCATACCGCGAACCAAACCTTCAGACATATCCATAGCAATGGTACGTACACGACCATTACCTAGGTGTGCTGCTACTTCTAATACAAGACGAGTTGTATTTCCTTCAACACTAACATTTACTTCGATCGCTTCATTGATTGCTGGAAGGTAACCTTCAAAATCAACGTCAACAACCGGACCAATTACTTGAGCAATTTTACCAATCATTCTATCCTCCATAATTATTTCATCGACTCGACGCCGCTGATTATCTCGATAAGTTCTGTCGTAATCGCTTCTTGTCTTGCTTTGTTAAACTTGACAGTCAACGATTTAACCATTTGTTTTGCATTATTTGTTGCCGCATCCATTGCTTGCATACGAGCACTGTGCTCTGCTGCAACCGAATCAATCAAGGCATAATACATATTGTACTCAGCGTATTTCGCAATTAACGAATCAAGCATTTTCTCTTCATCGTGTGCTTCAAGTTCAAGAACACTATTGCTAGCTTTCTCGCAATCAAAATCTTCGATTGTTACCGGTAAAAGTCGATTAACATGCAACTCTTGAGTAATAACGTTTTTGTATCCGTTATAAACAAGATAGACTGCATCCACAATACCATCATTGAAATCTTTGATCGATCGAGCCATAAACTCACTTGAACGTTGCATATCAGGTGCAGAGCTGAGATTTTTTACTGCATCAAGTAATTCAACTTGATTAAATGTAAAATATTCAACCCCTTTTTTACCAATACCACGAACACGAATGTTTACACCCTTATTTTTGTACTCGGTCATTAAACGTTTAACCGCTTTGATCGTTTGCATGTTAAAACCACCGCAAAGACCTTTATCCGCTGTTACAAAAATAATATCGATCGTTTTTGGCGCATCGTTTTGCACAAAGCAACGGCTTTGAATTCCGCCCACTTTATTGCATTGGATACGACTTGCGATTTCAGCTATGACTTGATTCGTTTTTTGAGCAAACAGACGTGAACGTTTCGCAAGCTCTTCTGCACGACGAAGTTTCGCCGTAGAGACAAGCTTCATAGCACGCGTTGTTTTTTGCGTGTTCGAAACACTCTTAATCTGTCGTTGAATCTCTTTCAAGTTAGCCATTAAAGATCCTTATTGAGCAACGAAAGTAGTTTTAAACTCTTCGATCGCTTTTTTCATCATTCCCATCGTCTCATCATCAATTTTTGATGTTGTTCGGATGTTCTCAAGAATTTGCGGATAACTCGCATCAATAAATGGATAAAGATCTGATTCAAATTGTACAACAGCTGACACAGGAAGGTCATCAAGATACCCTTCATTACCTGCAAAAATAATCAATGCTTGCTTTTCAGCTGGAATTGGAGAATATGGAGGCTGTTTCAAAACTTCTACCATACGCTGACCACGCTCAAGCTGTTTACGGCTTACTTCATCCAAGTCAGAAGCAAACTGAGCAAACGCTTGAAGCTCACGGTATTGTGCCAAATCAAGACGCAATGTTCCCGCAACTTGTTTTGTTGCTTTGATTTGTGCAGCACCACCAACACGTGATACAGAAAGACCTACGTTAATCGCAGGACGGATACCCGCATTAAACAAATCAGTTTCCAAGAAAATCTGACCGTCAGTGATTGAAATAACGTTGGTTGGGATATACGCCGCAACGTCACCCGCTTGTGTTTCGATGATTGGAAGAGCAGTCAAAGAACCTGCACCCAATTCATCATTAACTTTTGCTGCACGCTCTAAGAGACGTGAGTGGATATAGAAAACATCCCCTGGATACGCTTCACGGCCTGGAGGACGACGAAGGATCAAAGACATTTCGCGATACGCTACTGCATGCTTAGAAAGATCATCATAAACGATCAAACCATGACGTGCTGAATCACGGAAGAATTCACCCATTGTTACACCAGTATACGGTGCAAGGAATTGAAGTGCTGCAGCTTCTGAAGCCGATGAAGCAACGATAATCGTATACTCCATTGCGCCCGCTTCTTCAAGACGACGGATAACGTTAGCAACCGTTGATTCTTTTTGACCGATAGCAACGTAAATACATACTACACCGTTACCTTTTTGATTGATAATCGCATCAAGAGCAACGGTTGTTTTACCCGTTTGACGGTCACCAATGATAAGCTCGCGTTGACCACGTCCGATTGGAACAAGACAGTCAATTGCTTTAATACCGGTTGCCATTGGCTCGTGTACTGATTTACGTGCCATAATTCCCGGAGCTTTTTCTTCAATGAAACGTCTTTGAGTTGTCTCAATCGGTCCTTTTCCATCAATAGGTTCACCAAGAGCATTAACAACACGCCCAAGAAGTGCATCACCTACAGGAACTTCCAATAAACGTCCAAGACGTTTAACGCTCATACCTTCACGAAGTAATTTAGCACGACCGAGAACAACGATACCAACACTGCTCTCCTCAAGATTCATAACAAGACCTTGAGTCCCGTCTTCAAATTCAACCATTTCACCGGCCATAACATTATTTAGACCGTATACTTGGGCAATGCCATCTCCATATGAGACGATTTTACCGGTTTCATTAATATCTACATTAAGTTCGAAATTGCCAATTCGCTCTTTTATGATTGAACTGATTTCATCTGCTTGTACTTTTGCTACCACTAGTTTCTCCTTTCGCGAGGGTTAAATTGCTTTTAAAATGTGCTCTGTAATTTGAGCATTAAGGCGGCTTTTTGAAAAATCGATTTCAACATTGAGACCATCTACGACAACACGGACACCGTCACACTCTGAAGCTGCAAACTCCAAAGAGATAGTAGCACCCATTTTAGCCCCAAGATCACGTGAAATAGAATCAATTGTTATTTGATCGATTTTGGAAACGCTGTAAATTCGACCGTTATAAACACGTTTGATCGATCCTATTTGGCGTTTTAACTCTTTTGCAATGGCTGGAATCAATATTAAACGCCCATTTTCACCCAAAAGCTTAATAAGGTTATTGATTTCACTGCTCTTCGCATTTTCTACCATTCCAAGAATTAAAGTAGTTTTTGCTGAAGATGCAATATCATTGCTGTTCATGATTTGAAGAAATTTCGAATCATCAAAAGCAGTTGCTAAAACTGCAAAAAGATCAGAAGTGTTATCCAATGACGATGAATCTAAAACTGCAACAAGAGACTGAACGTAACGTTTAGCAATCATTTCTTGCTTCATTTACGCCACCTTCTTTTTCAAAATATCGGTCATAGCTTCGCTACCCATGCTAGCATCACTAGCAGACATAACATCACCCATAACTTCATTAACAACGCTACGTACCATTTGACGCTTCTCAAGATCCATTAATGCATTGCTTTGCTTTTGCATAATCTCTGTATCTTGATCACATTGAGACATAACTTTATCACTCAAAATTTTGCACTCTTTTTTTGTCGTTTCACCAAGCTCATTAACAAAACGCGTTGCTTCTTCAATCTTTAGCTCTGCAGATTCTTTAAGACGCTTTGACTCACGGAGACGCTCTTGAACTTTTTCAAGTTCGCCTGCAATACCCGCACTTCGACCACCAAAATAATTTTTGAGTGGTTCCGCCAAAAGGTAGTAAAGGATACCTGCGAATACAAGGAAGTTGACGGTTCGTTGAACTATATCCGTTGAACCCTCGTGCGCTGCATCAGATCCAAAGAGATATGCGCTAAGCATTAATACAGTTATTACTATTTTACCCATAGACTCTCCTTATATCTGATGAAGCTTAGCAGAAACTGCCGCTTGAAAATTAGGGACTTCCAATCGAAGTGCCCCACTCAATCGTGAACGCTCTTCGGACATCGCCTCTTCGAACTTAGTATACTCTAGTGCTAGCTCAGCACGTTTTGCTTCAATCTTGTTGCTCGCCAACGCTTTGGCCTCTGCAACAACTTTTTCTCTCATTGCATGCGCTTGTAGCTTGCCATCATTAACAATCTTTTCAGCAGTGGCGTGAAATGCAGCAATCTCAGAGTCGTTGTTACCAACTTCTTCAAGATCTTTTTTAATATCTGCATCTCTTTTTTCCATGTAACTGAAAAGAGGTTTATAAAGCAAACTATTTAGAGCGGCAATAAGGACAAGGAAGACAATCAGTGTACTGACTAACAGTATCGGACTTATATCTAACATACCACCTCCTAAAAGTTACGTGATTATACAACTCTTAAATTGAAGGGACAGTTAAACGGAGTGTTTTATGACGAAAGTGTGGATAAAAATGTATCAATTTGCTCATTATCATCAAAATCAATGGTGAGTTTTGATCCTTTTTTGGATGATTTTAAACCCATTTGTTCTAAAAAGAGTTGTAATCTTTTAAAATCAAGCTCAACCAATTTATTCATATCATACGAAGGAGCAGTGTCATTCGTTTTGATTTTCTTAACCATTTGTTCGACATCACGAACACTAAGCTTTTGTCCGATAATCGAATCAATAATGAGAACTTGCTCTTTTTCTTCTAATCCTACAACAACTTTTGCATGACCGGCAGTTATTTTTCCCTCAATCAGAGCTTTTCGACCTTTATCGCCTAACTGCAATAAACGAAGAGTATTGGTAATTTGAGCACGACTTTTGTGCACTGTACTTGAGAGCTGTTCATGAGTTAATTCATGGATTTCAATCAATTCTTGATAAGCTTGTGCCAAATCAATAGCATTAAGCTCATCACGCTGAATATTTTCAATAAGAGCATGCTGACGCATTTGCTCATCGCTAACCGAGACAATAATTGCTTTTATCGTTTTTAATTTAGCCAATTTACTCGCACGAAGGCGTCGTTCTCCGGCAATAAGGATATAACCATCGAGATCTTCTTTAACCACTATTGGCTGCAAAAGACCATGTGTTTTAATTGATTCAGCAAGTTCCGCTAAGGACTCAGAATCAAAATGTTTTCGAGGCTGATAAGGATTTGGACGAATTTTTGAGAGTGGAAGTTCTTCTACTCCCCCTTTCTTTGGAAGTTCATTATCATACGCTTCTTCGATTTCACTGAGTAACGCCCCTAAACCACGCCCTAATGCGGATGCTTTTGCCATAAATACCCCTTTACGCGATAATGGCGTATGCTAGATCTTGATACGCTATTGAACCACTAGATTTTACATCGTATAAAATAGCCGGCTTACCAAAACTTGGTGACTCTGCGAGTTTTACATTGCGAGGAATAACTATAAAATTATCTTCACTTGATTTAAAGAGTTTGCTCTGAAAATGTTGGCGCAAATCGGCAAATACTTGGCGAGAAAGATTATTTTGAGCACTGTACATGGTCGGCAAAAAACCTTTGATTGTCAATTTTGGATTGATTGTTTTACGTACTAATTTTACGGTATTTAACAACTGCGCCAATCCTTCCAATGCAAAAAACTCACACTGTATTGGAATAATAACCGAATTGGATGCCGAAAGTGCATTGATCGTCATTGGCCCAAGCGCAGGAGGAGAATCGATGATAATATAATCGTAATCATCTTTTACCTGCGCAATGGCTCGTTTTAAAATAAGTTCTCGCCCTTTGGCATTAGCTGCATCATAATATTCTTTTTCAATACCGACAAGACCGATATTTGAAGGAGCAATAAAAAGTTTAGGCAATGCTGTCTTTAGAATAATTTCACGTAATTTTTTGGCACCGATAAGAACATGATAAATATTAAATTCATAGTTGTTACGGTGATAGCCCAATGAAGTAGTCGCATTGGCTTGAGGATCAGCATCGATTAACAGCACTCTTTTCTCAGCGACAGCTAACGAAGCGGCTAAATTTACAGCAGTCGTTGTTTTACCAACGCCTCCTTTTTGGTTTGCAATTACAATTACTTCGCTCATCGTAAACTATATATCCTTTGTCCATTGCATTCAAGGGAACCGTCTTCGCATAAGACAGCATCATTCAATTCAATTGTTGTATTGTTGGAGTGTGTTGAAAAAGATTTACTTCTTTCAAATTCTAACTGGAATTTACTAAATATCTGCTTCCATGATGGAAAACATTTTAGGTGCATCATATAAAGATTACTTAACTCTTCAGGAGAGATCTCTACGTCTATCGTTGCAAAAGTTTCTGGTGCATTTTTTAAATTAATCCCGACTCCACAGATAAGGGAATCTCCAACTAAATTAGTAATCAATCCGCCTAGTTTTTGTTCCCCTAAATAAAAATCATTCGGCCATTTTAACCATATTTTTGACCCTAAATCTTCCAAAATTTCTTTGAGTATGTATGCAAAATAAATAGAAGAAGATTCGAGTTTTAAATCATTTGGTAACGAGGATCGCTCAATGGCAAAGGAGATAAAAAGATTTCCCTCTTCACCAATCCAACTGTTTCCTCTCGAACCACGACCATCACTTTGTATCGTAGCACCTACACAAACAGGCGATTTTAGCCTCTTATTTTTAAGAGCATCAAGAAGATACCCTTGGGTAGAGTCAATCTCATCAAGCCAGAGTATTTCCACAAACCAATCGCTTCCCGTTTAAGTACGCCACTGCGGAAGTCTCTTGCTTCGAAGGAGCTTGTAACGTAGTCACTCGAAGAGATCCTTTCGTACATTGAATCACAATACCTGTCCCATCAATAGCGATGATCTCTCCTGGATTACCCACACTCTCATCATCTTCAAAAGTAAGCGATTTAATCTTTAATCCCGACTCAGTGAATATGCCAGGCCATGGAGTAAAAGCGCGATAACGATTATGTATCTCACGCGCATTCTCAAATGTAATCAATCCATCTGTTTTAGAAATCTTTTTACAGTGCGATGCTTTTAATTCTTCTTGCACAATAGCAGTTTTTTGATCCCAAGTACGTATCACATCCAGCGTTAAATCGCACGCAATAGCGGTTAATCGTGCGTATAATGATTCTACCATTTCATCTGGTGCGATAGTCAAACTTGCAATTTTAATAATAGCGCCCGTATCCAATCCCTCATCCATCCACATAGCCGTCACACCGCTCATTTTATCATTATTAAGAAGTGCTTGCTGGATTGGGCTGGCTCCACGATAGTTAGGGAGTATCGAAGCATGTAGATTAATACACGGTACGTAGTCTAAAATTGCTTTGGGTAATATCTGTCCGTACGCTGCTACAACAATCAAATCACATGGAATGCTTAGAACCTGCTCAACGGTATCAGGATCTCTCAAACGACTGGGCTGATAAATCGGGATATTTTTTTCTTGCGCAAAAACTTTTACACTGAGAGGAGTCAAAAGTGCTTTACGGCCTACCGGTTTATCAGGCTGCGTATAAACGGCTACAACTTCGACATCATTAGCTTCAACAAGAGTACGCAAAATTTGAGTTGCATACTCAGGTGTTCCCATAAAAATAATACGTGTCATTAAAGTTCTTTCCCTTTAAAT
The DNA here is from genome assembly GCA_026390135.1 of Campylobacterales bacterium. Lineage (GTDB taxonomy): Bacteria > Campylobacterota > Campylobacteria > Campylobacterales > Sulfurimonadaceae > Sulfuricurvum. The sequence goes on from JAPLGN010000022.1 coordinate 108,944, forward strand.
AAACTTCCGCCTTTATGGGAATCTTCAAGTAAAAAAGATCGTACATCACTCAAATCGAAACCGCTTGCCAAAAACATCGAACCACCACGCTTTAGTAAAAAGTCAGCTGCTTTAAGCTTCGTAACGATTCCACCTGTTGCAAAATTATGATTAGGAGTCACTTCCATAATCAGTTCTTCTTCTGTAATAAATTCAATGCACGCGCGTACAGTAGCATCCATATGACTTCTAGGATCTTTATCATAATAGGCATCAATATCAGAGAGAATAATGAGCATATCCGCTCCAAAATGATGTGCTGCATATGCCGAAAGCTGATCATTGTCTCCCAACACCAACTCCTCCGTAGCGGTTGCATCGTTTTCGTTGATAATAGGAACAACGTTGTGGGCAAGGAGGGTTTCGATGGTGTCTTTGGCTTTTTGGGACTCTTCTGAGGTGTTAAAATTGGCAGCAGTTACCAAAATTTGTGAGGGAATGAGGTTGTGATGTTCAAACATTTTACGGTATTTGTTCATCAATATCGGCTGACCGATAGAGGCAAGAGCTTGTTTATTGGCAAGAATTTTTTTATCAAGCTTTAGCTCGGTATAACCAGCGGCTACTGCCCCTGATGAGACTAGAATAACTTCATATTTGGCTTTAAGCTCCGCAATAAAATCGACCAAAGCCTGCATTCTATCTTTTGCAATACGGTTTTGCTCACTTAAAACAGCGCTGCCAACTTTTACAACAAGCCGTTTCATTTGCGCTCCGACACGACCATTTGATAAAGTGCATACGTCAATGGTTTAATATTAAGAGCAATAGCCGAAGAAATAGGAACAATGAAAGCCGGTAATGATTTATCATAAAAACCTGTATCAAAACTTTCTTGCTCATACACAGGAAAATCGCTGCTAAAACCAAATCGGCTTTTTTTCGCTGCATCCAACTTAACAAGCTTCAAAAATGAATTCGTTTTTTCAATTGCTTCTTCAGGACTCATAGCATCTGCACGTGTCAATGCAATTGCATAGCTACGTTCAGCCAATAGTGGTGAAAAAGCAACTAATTCTTTTTTAAGTGTTTCATACTGGTACTCTAACTCATGATAGGATGCTAAATCGATCATAAAGAGCAAAGTTTTTGTTCGCTCAATGTGACGTAAGAATTTTAGACCTAGCCCTTTACCCTCAGACGCACCACCGATAATTCCTGGAATATCGGCCATGATATAGGAATCGTAATCAATATTGATTTGACCAAGCTTAGGAGTAAGAGTCGTAAATTCATAGTTTGCCACTTCTGGACGAGCATTTGAAACCGTTGAAATGAGCGTTGATTTTCCAACATTAGGAAATCCGACCAACCCTACATCCGCAATGAGCTTAAGATCAAGCTTAACGACTCTGACAACTTCAGGTTCACCCGGTTGTGCATACATAGGTTTTTGGTTAGTTGAAGATTTAAAGTGAACGTTTCCAAGTCCACCGCGTCCTCCTTCTAAAAAGAGAACTTCTCTTCCATCTTCGAGTAAATCTAGCAACACTTCACCCGTTTCAACGTCTACCACTTGTGTCCCAGGAGGTACAACAACAACAAGTCGTTGCCCCATTCTTCCTGCCATGTTAGAGCCCATACCTGGTTTGCCTTTTTCAGCTTTTAGGTTTTTATTCCCCTGAAAATGTGATAGCGTATGCGTGTTATTATCAACTCTGAAATAAACATCACCGCCTTTTCCGCCATCTCCACCATTTGGTCCGCCTTGGAGGACGTATTTTTCACGTCTGAAACCAACGCATCCCGCGCCGCCCTTACCTGAAGAGAGAGTGAGTTCTACACTGTCATTAAACATCGAGTATCCTTTATATAACGCCAAAAGAATAAAATTCTGTTGGCTACGCTAGCCTACATAAGGCGCTAAAGATTGTCTTTAAAAGACAGAAATTATTTGCTCAATACCACATTTTGCGAAATAAAATACACTATTAAAAAAATAATATCTTGGAAAAAGCATAAGAATCGAGCATAAAATGCTCGATGGAGGAAATTAAGCGGCAGGTATTACTGAAACTTGTTTGCGTTTTTTGTCTTTGCGCTCGAAAGCAACAACACCGTCAACTAATGCATACAAAGTGTGGTCTTTACCCATACCGATATTTTTACCTGGGTGAACTTTAGTTCCACGTTGACGAATAATGATATTACCCGCACGTACAACTTCACCACCGTATTTTTTAACACCGAGTCTACGTCCCGCTGAATCGCGGTTATTCTGTGTACTACCCTGACCTTTTTTGTGAGCCATGCTATTCTCCTACTCTATTACGCGTTGATCGCAGTGATACGAACACGTGTGTGATCTCTACGGAAACCACGTTTAACTTTACTGTCTTTACGACGACGTTTTTTGAAAATTACGACTTTACGGTCACGACCTTCATTGATTACTTCAGCCATAACAACAGCACCCTCTACGAATGGAGTACCTGTGCGAAGTTCGCCGCTATTAACAGCTAAAACCTCTTTGATTTCGATGGCAGTCTTAGGATCTAGTCCCATTTTATCGAACAAGAGGATATCGCCCACTTGAACTTTGTACTGTTTACCACCATTTTTAATGATTGCGTACATTAGCATTCCTTACCTATAAGTCTACAAAAAGTTGCGAATTGTAGCGAAATAATATTTAAGCTTAAATTAAAATGCAGTGTCTATTATTGGAACACCTCAAGTTTATGTATCTCTTTACGCTATTTTGATACATAATCTAGCTAAATCATTATACATTATTCTCTATTAGCTAGACATAATAGTTGTTTTATTACTTTGGTAAAGTAACAACTATCATACCTCGAAGATCACCCATGACATATCCCATTGCTTTATCTTCAGGATACATTTTTTTTATTTCTTTGAAAAGTGGAGACTCACTTGCAATATTCCCATGGCACTTTAAACATGCTTCGCTATTAATAACAATCGGTTTATAGTACATATACTCTTCATTTCGTTGCTTTATCTCATATGATGGTAGTGGTTGTCCAGAATGCTGAAGTTCTGCCCATCTTCTTAATATGATTTCTTCCTCAGCATTAGCGACATTAATCGGATTGCGATTTTTAAGACTTACGCGTTTAACTGTTACATTAGACTCTTTTCCGACTTGATCAGTAAGATTCAAAGCATTTTGTGAACAAAAATTAAGTGCGCCAATTGGCCCTGACCTTTGCATGTATCCTTTTAATTCACCGCTTAATTTTTCTAATAAGCTTGCTGAAACTGCCGATCCCTTTTGTCCAGCTTGTTCTCCTGACAAAGATCCTGCGAACAAAAGTGAAGATGAAACTATTAATGATAATAGAGAGTATCGAATCATAAACATATCCTTTATTATAATTACTATAATTTTACACGATCTCTATTTATTTGTATATTAAACTAGACTTTTACTTATACTCATTGTTAAAACATTATCTTGACATTTTAGGTGTCCAGAGATACAATTCGTTCAATTAGTTGCATAGTCAACTATTTAGGAGTTTATTATGAATCGATGCGAATGCCCGACCGAAGAGTCGCTAGGGTGTGTAACTAACCACTCTGCCATGGCCGCACGCAATTACCTCACGCGTCAGCTTTCCATTCATGGAATTGATATGACGATTGAACAGTTCAAAGTGATGGTCGTTTTGTGGAAAGAGGGGATTTCTACCCAACAAAATATCGCCGATTTCGTCGGTAAAGACAAAACCAGCGTTACCCGTCTGATCGCTGGTTTGGAAAAACGCTCACTTATTCAAAGAACAACAGCCTGTGAAGACAAGCGGTGCAATCATGTCACCCTAACCCCACAGGGAATCGCCTTGGAAAAACCGACGATGGAAGTTTTGCAAGAAGCAACGCAATACATACATCGCGAGATTGATCCCCATGAACTCGCCATAACCTTGCGTGTCTTAAAACAAATGTGCCAAACGTTAAATTACTCCAAAACCTCATCAAAGGAATCTGAATGAACCGTCTCTCTACCCTTGCCCTATCATCTGTTTTACTACTCGCACTTGGCGGATGTGAACGCCCTAAAGCTGCCGGTATGGAGAAGCCTCCGGAAGGGCCTGTACCTGTCACAACGACAGAAGTAAAAACCGGTAATTTTCCGGCTATACTCGAAGCAACCGGCCAAACTCAAGCATTTTATACTGTCCAGGTTTTTGCACGAGTTAACGGATATCTCCAAAAAAGAGCATATATCGAAGGCGCGCACGTCAATAAAGGGCAAACCCTCTTTACGATCGATCCTTCTGATTTGAAAAATTCCTTAGAGAGCGCAAAAGCTGCATATGAACTTGCAAACGCAAACTACAGCAATGCAAAAGCCGTTTTGAATCGTATCAAACCCTTGGCTCAAGCCAATGCCGCTTCTCAGCAAGATCTTGACAGTGCGACTGCCAATGAACGTAATGCCGCTGCTGCCGTAATGGGGGCAAAAGCTTCGTTGGAGCAAGCCAAACTCAATCTTAGCTACACCACGATTACATCCCCCATCAGCGGTTTTGTTGATAAATCTAAAATCGATGTCGGTACTTATGTTGCAGCAGGAGCCAATGGACTGCTTACCACGGTCTATCAAACCGATCCAATGTACGTCAACTTTACCTTTAGTGAAAATCAAAAAATTGCACGACAAAATGCTATTTCCAGCGGTAAACTGGAAGCTCCTAAAGATGGTAAATATGAGGTGGAACTCACACTGAGTGATGGAACGACGTTAGTACGAAAAGGAGAAATCAACTTTATCGCACCATTTATCGATTCAACGACTGGAAATATTACCTACCGTGCACTTATCGACAACGCCGATCATAAACTTTTGCCGGGTCAATTCGTCCACGTTAAAGTCAAGGGGATGGAGTGGAAAAATGCCCTTTATGTCCCTCAAAAAACATTGTTGACAGGAGATAAAGGGAAGTTTGTTTATGCGATTGAAGCCAATAATACTGTAACCCCTAAGCCTGTAGTTGCCGGAGAATGGGTAGGTGACAATGTCTTGATAGAAGGCGATATCACTGCAGGTCAAAAAATTGCCGCCGATGGGCTTCCTAAACTTAAACCTGGAGCGGAAGTCATTCCGAATACAAAATAATGTTTAGTAAATATTTTATCAATCGACCTGTTTTATCAACTGTTATAGCAATGATTATCATGTTGCTGGGATTTGTAGCAATCAAAACGCTGCCGATTTCACAGCTTCCTAATCTCACCCCTCCAACTGTCGTGGTGAGCGCACAGTATCCGGGTGCAGATGCACAAACAATCGCGAATACTATCCTCACGCCACTAGAGTCACAAATCTCCGGTGCTGATGGACTGATGTATATGTCATCCAAAGCCGCCGCATTACCAGGAAGCGCTACGATTACGTGTACTTTTAACATCGGTGTCAATCAAGATTTAGCCGCAGTAGATGTACAAAATCGGATCAATTCTGTTATAGCACAACTCCCTCAAACTACCCGTGATCTTGGGGTAAGTGTTCAGAAAAAGACCTCCGACATCTTGTTACTTGTCGCCGTTACTTCTCCAGATGGCAGTTATGATTCGACTCAAATCAGTAACTATATCTCTGCTAATCTTCTCGATGAGATCAAAAAAACTCCGGGCGCAGGACGTTCACAAATTTTCGGCCAACGTGACTATGCGATGCGAATATGGCTTAACCCTGACAAAATGGCTTCATTGGGTGTGAGCACAACCGATATCGCTAGCGCAATCAAAGACCAAAACCTACAAGTATCGCCAGGGCGTTTAGGACAAGGACCAACAGACGATGCGCAGATGTGGACAATGCAGCTCACCTCTAAAGGGCGTTTTTCAACTCCTGAAGAGTTTCAGAATATCATTGTTCGCGCCAAGAGTGACGGTTCCATGCTCCGTCTCAAAGATGTTGCCAGAGTTGAACTCGGAAGCCAAAATTACGAATTTTTCGGACGGGTAAACGGTAAGCCTGCGGCTATGATAGGTATTTTTGCTGATACCAATGCCAACGCGTTGGATACCTCTGCCGCCGTTGCCGCTAAAATGGAAAAACTCTCCAAAAAATTCCCTAAAGGAATTGAGTACAACATCCCTTATGACACGACGGACTTCGTCAAGATTTCGATTGAAGAGGTTGTCTTCACACTTCTTGCCTCTATCATATTGGTAAGTTTAGTTATTTATCTCTTTTTACAAAGCTATCGTGCCGCGATGATCCCGATTCTCTCGATCCCGATCTCTCTCACGGGTGCTTTTATCGGAATGTACCTATTAGGCTATTCGATCAATACTCTCACCCTCTTCGGACTGGTTCTCGCTATCGGTATTGTCGTGGATGATGCCATCGTCGTTATCGAAAACATGGAGAGGATACTCCAGCATGAGAAACTCTCTCCTCGCGAAGCAGCTATCAAGGCCATGAGCCAAATCTCCGGTCCCGTCGTAGCAATCGTCCTCGTTATGTGTGCTGTTTTCGTCCCTGCTACCTTCCTTGGAGGGATGACGGGACAGCTTTATAAACAGTTTGCCGCGACCATAGCCATCTCCGTTGTTTTTTCAGGGTTTATGGCACTTACTTTTGCTCCGGCAATCGGTGCGTTAATCCTCAAACATCATGAAAAAGAGCCTGCACGCTTTTTCCGTTGGTTTAATCGCAAGTTTGCCTCTATGACCGAAAATTATGTCCGCCGATCCGGTTTTATGATTCGTAAATCATTTATTTTTTTCATTATCTATTTATCGACCTATTTTTTCATCGGATTTTTTCATAAAACTCTTCCAAGTGCTTTCTTACCGATGGAAGACCAAGGTTACTTTATTACAGCAGTCGTTCTCCCTGACGGTGCAACCGCCAACCGAACACTCGAAGTCGTCAAACAAGTCGAAGCTATTTTAAGCAAACAAGAGGGGGTGTACAAATACACCGCCATTACGGGGCTAAATATCCTCACTTTCTCCCAAGAGCCCAATGCTGCGGTTATTTTTACCCGTCTTAAGCCATGGTCAGAACGAACGACCAAAGAGTTAAAAGTATTTGGTATTTTAAATACATTAGGACCAAAACTGGGCAGCATCAAAGAGGCAAAAGTATTTGCTATGCCACCACCGCCAATTCGCGGTATGGGACCATCTGATATGTTCAGCTTGCGCCTGCTCCAACCTGGAGACAACGATTTTAACAAACTGGCACAAGCAACCAATGCCTTTGTCGGTGAACTTCGCAACGATCCAAGCATTAAAAACCCGATGAGCACGATGAACATCAATACTCCGACTCTAATGGTCGAAGTGGATCGTGAAAAAGCAAAAATGATGGGTCTTGCCATCAGCGATGTATTCCAAACGCTTCAAGCGACTATCGGGTCGATGTATATCAACCAGTTTGATAAAAATGGCAAAACCTACTGGGTACAGATGCAATCCGATTCACCGTACCGCGCCACTCCCGAAGATATCGGCAGAGCATGGGTTCGCTCATCCGCTGGGCAGCTCGTTCCACTTTCTTCTGTGGTACATGTGAGCATGTCAAGCGCGCCATCATCCATTGAACATTTTAATGGTGTTCTCAGTACTACAGTCATGGGTTCTCCCGCACCTGGATACAGTTCCGGTGATTTGATTAAGATTTTGGAAGCGAAAGGGGATTCTGTTTTACCGGCAAGTGTTACTTACGATTGGGACGGTTTATATCTCCAAGAAAAACTGGTCGGCTCTAAAGCACTTATGATTATGGCATTTGCCTTGGTTTTGGTTTATTTGATTCTTGCGGCATTGTATGAGCGCTGGACATTACCAATCTCGATCATGCTTGCGGTCCCATATGGTATTATGGGAGCCTACACCGTAGTATGGCTGATTCCGTTTTTGAATAACAACGTCTTCTTCCAAATCGGATTACTAACCCTCATAGCCCTCTCGGCAAAAAATGCGATTTTAGTTGTCGAGTTTGCCGAAGAACAGCGACAAATGGGAAAAACTATTTACGACTCAGCGATGGAAGCAGCACGTCTTCGTTACCGTCCGATGATGATGACCTCATTTGCCTTTTTAGCTGGAATGTTACCACTCATCTTAAGTTCCGGTGCCGGCGCTATGGGACGATTCTCGATCGGTGTTGCAATGTTTGGCGGTATGTTAGCTGCAACGTTTATCGAACGGTATTTCATCCCTTTCTTGTATTATTGGGTTTCAACCATTAAAGAGAAAATTGCCCCAGAAAAAGGAGTCACACATGAATAACTACTCACGCCTGTATGGTTCATTGGTTCTCACCTTCCTTATAGGAGGATGCAGTGCTATTGGCCCTGATTATGCTAAACCGTCTACTGTTTCTCCTGTAAAATTTCGCTTTAGCGATACCAACGACAGTGCTCAACATGCTATTAATACGAAATGGTGGGAGACATTTGAGGATGCAGAGCTTTCTCGCAACATTGATCTCGCCCTTACCAACAATCAAGATCTCCTAAGCTCTCAAGCATCCGTTGATTCACTCCTAGGAAAATTTGATCAGGCTAAATCGTATTTATACCCTCAAATCAATGGCAATGGTTCACTCGATAAAAAAGGTGTTGCCAATGCAACGAATAATGGTTATATGTTACGAGAGGGGGTCACCTCAACCTATGCTGCATCCCTTTCACTAGTCAGCTATGAAATCGATCTTTTTGGGAAAGTACGCCGGGCTAACGAAGCAGCACGAGCATTGCTGCTTTCTAGCGAATACGCACGACAAACTCTGCGGATTTCTATCGCTTCGAGTGTAGCTGCTTCCTACATCCACTTAGCATCATTAAACGGTCAAATAGCGCTAGCAAAAGAAAATTTTCAAGCCTCTGGTGATATAGAGCAGCAAAGTGCTCTAAAATACCGCTATGGCTCTATCAATGAAACAATCTATCTTCAATCAAAATCGGCCTTAGAGAGTGCAAAAGCGACATTATCACAGCTACAAGCAGCCAAAATATCCGAAGAGGCAAACTTCAATCTTCTCTTAGCACGCAATCCGCAAGAAGTAAAAACGACAAGTTTAGATTTACTCCACATTCCAGTGGTTCCTGCTGCATTACCAAGCAGTATTCTCACCAACCGTCCAGACATCGCCATAGCAGAGCAAAACCTCATCGCTGCTAACGCACAGATTGGAATAGCACGCGCAGCCTACTACCCTAGTATTAAACTCACTGGAATGTTAGGGATACAAAGTTTGGAATTAAGTAATTTTATTTCCAATCCTGCTAAAATTTGGGAAATAACTCCTTCGATAACCCTTCCAATTTTTACAGCTGGACTAATAGAAGGTGAAGTTAAAACAGCAGAAGCCGAACACACTAAAACCTTATTGCAATACCAAAAAGCAATTATCTCAGCATTTAATGATGCTGATAATGCACTCGGGCAAAATTCAGCATCCAAAGATCAGCTCATGTACCAAACGGCAAGTACCCAAGCGATCCAAAAAGCATTCAAGCAGTCGCAACTGCAATATAAAGTAGGTGTGATTTCTTACAGTGATATGCTTCTTGTACAGCAGCAATGGCTGCAAGCTTCGCAGCAAAATCTTATTGCCAGACAAAACGCTCTAACTTCTACCGTCAATCTCTATAAAGCATTAGGCGGAGGATGGGAGCCAACAAGTAACTCTCTTCCTGAATTAAGCTTGCTCCCTGCGGGACGCTAATAGTCGCTCTTTAGACAAGAGCGATAGCATCGATTTCAACCAAAGCATTTTTAGGAAGTGTTTTAACAGCAACCGTAGAACGGGCAGGTTTATGATCCCCAAATGCATCTGCATACAATTCATTAACTGCAGCAAAATCATCCATATTGTCTAAAAATATCGTTGTCTTAATAACTTTATCCAATGAGCTTCCTGCAGCTTCTAAAACTGCTTTTAAGTTAGCCAATACTTGAGTACACTGCTCTTTGACATCACCATTGATCATTTCACCTGAAGGCTTAAGGGCTATTTGCCCTGATGTAAATACCATACCATTCGCAATCATCGCTTGTGAATAGGGTCCGATTGCTGCAGGAGCATTGGGAGTTTGAACATTTTTCATGAGTAAACCTTTATTTTTTGTATTTTTGTATTGCATCATCGAGAATAGAGTTATAATCTTCTGTTCCCCAAAACCCAGGGATTGAGTAGAGAACTTTACCATTACGAGGGTCAATAAAATAACTCATTGGAACCATTTTTGCACTTAGATTTTTAGGATAAATGCTCTTGTCTTTGGTTACATTAACTGCCTGAAACGAGATATTGATACGTGATACAATCTCATCATCTTGAAGCGTAGTAGATTCAAGTTTACGACACCATCGGCATGTCTCACTCGTAATAAGCACCATAAGAGGCTTCCCCTCTTTTTTAGCTTTAACAAGAGCTTGATCATAAGAACCATTCCACGTAATGTCTGCACCAAACACACTTATAGCTAACAAACACAGTGCTAATAATTTTTTCACTATTTTCCTTTTAAAGATTACTATTTTATCAAAATCGTTTTATTAATAAACTAAAAACTTTATACAAGTCCTGAACTTCAATAACGGATGTTCGCTCATTCGGAGCATGAATTGTGTCATTTATTACACCAAATTCAATCACATCTATCCCATATGACGCAACAAAACGCGCATCCGATGTTCCCCCTGCTGTTGAATGTTTTGGGATGATTGTACGTACTTCTTGTATGCATTCACTCAATGTTCTAACAATATGCGTATTGGCATCTGTCACAAAAGGTGCAGCAGATTGATCAAGACTCAGTGTGTAATCTAACCCTTTGCACTGTTGTGCGATGAATATTTCTATCTTTTTCTTATCCGTTTTAGTCGAATTACGAACATTAAACATTAGTTTAAGCTTTCCAGGAGAGACATTGGTTGTCTCAATGCCGGAGCGAATATCAGTAACAACCAACTGTGATGGAGCAAAATATGTATCTCCTTCGTCCAAAAAAGCTCCTGCTATGTTTGCTAAAATGGGTGCAATCTGGTGAATAGGGTTGATGGCTTTTTCTGGATAAGCGGCATGACCTTGCTTCCCATAAATTTCTAAAACTCCATTGATAGAGCCTCTACGCCCGACCTTAATAGCATCACCAAACACTGCTTCACATGTTGGCTCCGCGACCACAACGGCATCAGGAAGTAAATTATGCTCTTTTAAATATTTTAATACTTCGATCGTTCCAAATTTTGCAGGCCCTTCTTCATCGGACGTCAGTAAAAGTGACAATGTTCCCTCAAATTCTTTGACCTCTTTAAGAGCCTGAACAAATGCACTGACCCCGCTTTTCATATCCTGAGTACCCCGTCCATAGATGTACTCACCTATTTGTATTGCAGCATAGGGATCACTATCCCATCCTTCTCCAGCTGGAACCACATCGACGTGCCCTGCAAAACATAGATGTTTACCCTCTCCAAAGCAACGATATGCAAAAAGATTTTTAACCCCTTCTACATCAATACGAATACAGGTAAACCCTTCCAAATAATTTTCAATAAATTCAAGTATCCTACCATCATCAGGAGTTTGACTTTTTGAGCTGATTAATTTTTTAAAAAGTTCGATAACGTCCAAAATTTATCCTTACACTGTCTGTTTCATAATGCTGTTATTATAAACCGTTCCCTATTGATTTTGCCTTTGATCCACTTAAATGAGAAAAATATGATTGTTTAAAGTAACTTATTTTTTGATTTGGCTATACTTATATTTTAAAAATTAGATTTTTACGCCCTAAGGATTTTAATAATGAAACGCCCTGCCCCAGTAAATGAAGAAATACTTTTTGATGGACGAAGCCTCATATCCGAAACGGATACCAAAGGAATCATCACTTTTGTAAACCGTAAATTTACCGAGATGACCCTCTACAGCAAAGAAGAAGCAATCGGTCAACCTCACAGTTTACTACGTCATCCTGATATGCCAAAAGCCGCTTTTGCTGGAATGTGGAAAATCATTGAAAATGGAAAAACATGGGAAGGATATGTCAAAAACCTTCGAAAAGATGGCAAATACTACTGGGTTGTGGTAAATATTGTCCCAAAACTTGATAATGAAGGTGGGGTTGTTGGCTATATAGCTTCTCGTAAAATGCCTGATCGAAACCGCCTTAAAACCATTATTAATCAATATCAGCAAATGATAGACGAGGAGAACTAGTTCTCCTCTTTTAACAAGATAGAAATGTCATTCATGGCAAGGAAAAGCTGTTCTTTTGTTTCAAACTTTATTTCTACACGATTAACGGGAACTTCTCCCACTGGATCAAAATCACAAATCAAAATATACGCTTCAAGAAGAATTTTATCTTCTTTCATCTGTGCCCACTCCAATGATACCGATGCACTTTCGCCTCCTGCACTGATAAGAGCTGCTGGATAGAGTCGTGTTACTTTTGTAAGGTCTATTTCATACTGTTCGTATTTGTATATCATTGGTTTCCAATCTCTTTTAAACTATAGTTTAAACGGATCCACTTATAATAAAGAGCCGCAACACCAAAAGCACTTCCTAAAAGAGAAGCAATCACCCCAAGCCCAAAATGTTGATCAACTAAAAATCCAATAAGTAACGACACCAGCCCTCCCGTCGCTAAAAAGATCATATCATTATAGGCAACTATTCTCCCATAATAATCATAATGAGTATGTTCCTGCAGAAGAGTGTACGTATATGACCACAATGTAGTGGTCACCAATCCAACCAATACCGAAGCAAATAAAGATAAATAAAAGTGTTCAATAACAATCCCCCAAAAGATTATTGCAAGAGCTTCCGCAATCAGAAGAAATTTAAGCCGATGAAGATTAACCCATTCTCCTAATAATAATGGTCCAACCGTTAAGCCAATGGCTCTAAAGGCATTCACTAATCCAATACCTAGAGATACTGCTACGACACTGGTGTAATAATGCTCCACACTTAGAACTACCAAAGCATCAAATGCAGTAAAACCAACCACTGCGTGTAAAACCATTAAATGCATCACGATTGGCTCATGTTGAATATAGCGAAAGGCATCTCCCATCATTGTCAAAAAGTGTTCACTATTTTTCTTTATTTCAACCTCGATTTTAAGCATAAGAACGAGACTCAAAACAACTAAAAAAAGTAATGCATCCAATAAAAAGGCATATGTTGTTCCAATATAATAAACCACAGCACCTCCCAGTGCCATTCCAAACGTATACGAAAAAGACCAAATTATTGAATGAATTTCATTAGCATATTGCAATGCTTTACCTTCTACTATTTTTGGCAATAAGGACATTTCAACAGTGAATTGAAAACTAGCAGCCCCCATGCGAATAAATACAAGTAGGTACAACCACCCAAGCTTGGACACATCATCAATACTAATTAGCGACACCGTAGCCATAATTTCCGTAATGGTCAAAAAAATCATCAGTTTTTTAGGAGAAATTCGATCAATAATCACACCACTCAAAGGTGCCTGCAATACCCCAGCAAAAAAATGAAGCGCTGCAACAAAAGCAATTGTTGATGCATTGACGTGCAATTGAATAAGTAAAGTGTAAATAGCCACATTGCTAAACCATGCACCAAAATAAGCAATAAGCTGAATAAGCGAGAGACGGGCCAGCAACGGTTCTAGCGCTAAAAGATTCCAATAACGTTTCATAAACGTAAGAGTATCACAGTAGAATCAATTTGGAATTAAAGTTTTTATTTTTTAGGGCGATTTAGTCTGTAGCAAAAATTGCTTTATAAAAAAAGACCAAGGAGTATTACCATGGAAGTGTTACAATCAACCGCAAAAATGCAACAATCTCAAATGAACACACCAAAAGTTGCACAAGCACTACAATCTCAAAGTGTTCAAGAGATTCAAAAAGCACAGATTCATCAAGATAAAGTTGCTCAAAAAGAAACTGACAGTAAAACTGAAAAAGTAGGATCACAAGAGCAAATGGACAAGCTCATTGGTCAGCTAAACCATTCACTGGACCCTTTTAACACATCTTTACGTTTTGGTTTTGACAACACTTCTAAAGATTTTTACGTATCGGTTGTTGATACCCAAAGTAACCGTATGCTAAGACGCTTTCCGCTAGAGCAAGCAGAACAATTATTACCTAAAATGCAAGAAGTCACAGGATTACTTTTCGACCATAAAGGCTAAGCAGCACTTTTCAGCACCATATTTTAAAATATTTAAGGAAACAAATATGTACAATAATAATTTAGCCTACAACACTTATACTCAAAATAACGTCGGGGTAGAGTCACCTGAAAAATTAATTCAAATGATGTATGAGGGAGTTTTACGCTTCAACATGCAAGCGAAACGTTCTATTAATGAAGGAGATATTGAGCGGCGAACGTATTGGATTAATCGTTCAAATGCTGTATTTGCTGAACTTATTAATATTCTTGATTATAGTCAAGGCGATATTTCATATTATCTAGCAGGACTCTACCATTACCAGTTGCAACTTTTAATTGAAGCAAATATTCAAAATAATTCTGAAAAACTTGATGAAGTCAATCGTGTTATAAAAGGGCTTTTAGAAGCATGGAGAGAAAATGTCACCATGGCTCAATGATCTTAAAAAAGCGATAATTCTCCAAGATATCCAAAAGCTTGATTCATTATTAGATCAAACACCTCAATTTACTTCTCTTCTTGATATGGAAGAGGCAGCATACCTTCTTCTTAATGCTAAAACATTATTGGAGAGCGAACGTTCATTAGCTCTTCATTCCCTCTCGCAACTCAAAAATACCATTGATTTTCTCAAAGCTACTGAAAATATAACTGCTTCTTCTATCAATCTCAAACTTTAACCGTTATCTCATCTATTTTTTGCTAAAATCGCCCCATTTACTTCACGCACGTGGAAAATATACTCATAGGATAGAATGATGAAAAAAGAGGTTAAAAAAGTCGTACTCGCGTATTCAGGTGGTTTGGATACCAGCGTTATCCTCAAATGGCTTCAAGATGAATACAAATGTGAGGTTGTCACGTTTACTGCTGATATTGGCCAAGGTGAAGAAGTAGAACCGGCTCGCGCAAAAGCGATTAGTCTCGGTATCAAACCTGAAAATATTTACATCGAAGATCTCCGTGAAGAATTTGTCCGCGATTACGTATTCCCAATGTTTCGTGCCAACGCTATCTATGAGGGGGAATACCTTCTTGGGACGTCTATCGCACGTCCACTGATTGCTAAACGCCAAGCAGAAATTGCTCGTATTACTGGAGCAGACGCTGTTAGTCATGGAGCAACAGGAAAAGGGAATGATCAAGTCCGTTTTGAAATGGGATACTTAGGACAAAACAGTGCTTTAACTATCATTGCACCATGGCGCGAGTGGGAGCTTAATTCACGAGAAAAACTTCTAGCCTATGCAGCAGAACATGGTATTAAAATCGAAATGAGCGGAACCAAATCTCCCTATTCTATGGATGCCAATCTCTTACATATTTCGTATGAAGGTGGAATACTAGAAGATCCTGCATCCGAGCCTGAAGAGAGCATGTGGCGCTGGACAACTTCTCCGGAAAATGCACCTGACGAGAGTGAATACATTGAAATTGGCTACGAAAAAGGTGATCCAATTACCCTAAATGGCAAATCCCTATCTCCAGCTGTGATGCTAGAACAGCTCAATATTATTGCAGGTCGTCATGGAATCGGACGTGCCGATATTGTTGAAAATCGTTTTGTCGGAATGAAAAGCCGTGGATGTTATGAAACACCAGGTGGAACCGTCATGCTCAAAGCTCACCGCGCTATCGAATCTTTAACCTTAGATCGTGAAGAAGCACACCTCAAAGACGAGCTTATGCCACGCTATGCAAAACTTATTTATAATGGTTTTTGGTTTGCACCAGAGCGTGAAATGCTGCAAGCCGCTATCGATAAAACTCAGCAAAACGTTCGCGGAACCGTTCGTTTGAAACTCTACAAAGGTAATATTATGGTTGTTGGACGCAGCTCTGACATCTCTCTTTTTAACCCTGAGTACTGTACTTTTGAAGAAGATTCTGTCTATGACCAAAAAGATGCAGGAGGGTTTATTAAACTCAATGCATTGCGCTTCATTATCGCTGGAAAAGCACGAAAAAATAAATAATAAAGGATAAAAAATGAGCATTATCAAAATAGATATGAATTCACCTGAGTTTCAGGCTGAACTTGAAAAGACAATTAAATTTACAGATAAAGTAGTTAAACAGTTTGACTGGGTTTATAATCCTCATTCTGAAATTAACGAGGGGGTTCAAATGGGACTCGCTCGTAATAAAATGATGTACAGCAAGCGATTTTGTCCTTGTTATATGGTCGAAGAAATTGATGGTGTTTATAAAAGCAGTGACAATAGACTCTGCCCTTGTGCGCCAGCTATTGAAAAAGAAATCCCTGAAGAGGGTGTCTGTCACTGTCAAATCTTCTGTACGCCACAATACGCAGCGTCTTTGATGAAATCAGAAGAAATCGAAACCGTTGCCCATCAACATTCACGAGGTCTGACAACAGAAGAATGCGAATTTTTACTTCAAAAACGAAATATTGATTCAGACGAGCTAATCTCTCTCTTTGAAGCGCGCGAACTTGGAATGGTAACTTTTAAACTCGTTGATGTACGTGAATGGATGGAATGGAAATCAGGACGTATTGAAGGGGCTGATGTTCTAATCCCTACTAGCAGTTTTTTTCAAACTCTTAACGAAGCTGAACTAAAAAATGATGATAACATTATTGTTTATTGCCACGTTGGTAGTCGAAGTGCTCACTGTCAACGTATCTTAACTGATATGGGCTTCACGAAAGTGTCTAACCTCGCTCACGGGATTGTCAGCTTTAACGGTAAAATTATCCGCGGCTAATAATTTGTTTCGAAAGAAACAAACTTTAGTACCATCGCGGTTAGCGCGGCCTAAGGAATTCGGTGTACCCCCTCGGGTATTATTCCTTGGGCGTTCAAAATTGAAGGTATCATTATGAAAGTATTATTAAGTAAAGACGTCAAGGGTGTCGGTAAAGCTGGCGAAATCAAAGAAGTAGCAGACGGTTACGGTAAGAATTTTCTTATCGGAAAAGGTCTTGCACTTCTTGCAACGAACGAAGTATTAAAAAAATATGAGTCCGATCAGCGTAAAAAAACTGCGCATGAAGCTGCTGAAATTGAACGCTTAAATGCCATTAAAGCAACGTTAGCAGAGATTAAAGTAGTTATCAAGAAAAAACTTGGCGATACAGGGCATCTTTTTGGCTCCGTAACTAAAGAGGAAATTGCTCAAGCATTACATGATCAACACGCGATAGAGATTGACAAGAAAGAACTGGATGCAAAGCATGGTATTAAAACCGTTGGATTGCATGATTTAGACCTCAAGCTTGGACATGGGATTCACGCGACATTGCATCTTGAAATACAAGGCCTATCGTGAGTAAAGCAGGATTTGTCGCCCTTATAGGACGGCCTAATGCGGGTAAAAGCACCATGATGAATTGGATACTGGGAGAAAAAATTGCCCTAGTAAGCCAAAAAGCAAATGCTACACGTAAGCGCTCGAATGCTATTGTCATGCATAATGACGATCAAATTATTTTTGTGGATACACCTGGACTTCATCAGGCAGAAAAGCTTCTCAATCAATACATGCTTGAAGAAGCTCTCAAAGCAATTGGTGATTGCGATATTGTTGTTTACTTAGCTCCCGCATCCGATAAAACCAGTTATTATGAAAAATTTTTAGAAATCAATGGAGACAAGCGCAAACATATTATCGTTCTCAGTAAAATCGATCAAATTTCTCAAGGTGATTTACTTAAAAAAATCGGCGAGTACAATCAATATAGCGATAAATTTGAAGCGCTTATTCCTATGTCAGTTACTAAAAATGTAGGAAAAGAAGATTTACTTAATACCATTGTTAAGTATCTAAATGAATCACCCTATCTTTATGATCCTGAAAATATAACAACTGAGATGATACGTACCATTTACAAAGAATTTATCCGTGAAGCCATTTTCGATAACATTAGTGACGAAATTCCCTACGAATCTGACGTTTTAATTGATAAAATTGATGAGGATTCTCCAACAGAGCATATTCGAGCCACTATTATTGTTGAAAAAGAGTCCCAAAAGGGGATTATTATTGGTAAAGGTGGCGTTGCCATTAAACGTATCGGTAAAAATGCCCGTGAGAAAATTGAGCGTCTATCCTCTAAACCTGTTTATCTTGAACTTTTTGTATCCGTCAAAAAAGGGTGGACTACCGATAAAAAATTCTTAAGCGATTTAGGATACGAATGGTAAAAAAACTTTTATTACTTCCACTTTTCATGACTTCTCTTTTTGCAGGTGAAGTGATGGATCTTTATCGTAGTGGAGGAATGAATGCTATTGCGAAAGAAATCGACCACGGACTGGGTGATTCAAGCTTTTGGAATTCAAAGATTTTAAATAAAGATCTCAAATTTGGTTACTATGAAGCTACAGATACCCTCCTTGTATGTGAAAAAGATCAGCCTACATTAAGTCTCTATCGCAAAGAAAACAAAGATAAACATGAGCACTTTGCCCTTTTAAAAACCATTCCAGCATTTACGGGAAAATATGAAGGTGATAAATTAAATGCCGGAGACCGTCGCACACCTATTGGTATTTATTCACTCACTCAAAAGCTATTGACCGTAAACCCTTTTTATGGTCCAATGGCTTTTGTCACTTCTTACCCCAATTTATACGATCGTATTCGAGGAAAAAGTGGAGATGGTATTTGGATACATGGACAACCAATATCAGGAGATCGAGACAACTTTACCAAAGGATGTATCGTTATTGACAATACTGAACTTACCAATCTAGACCAAAGAATTGATTACAAAAACACTCTTCTTGTTATTGACACTAAGACAAAAGAAAATACCAATATCCCCTATGCGAGTATCATTGCACAACTTTATCAATGGAGATATGCATGGAAATACAATGATTTTCAGACCTATCTTTCTTTTTATGACACCACTTTTATACGTTATGACGGGATGGAATATTACGATTTCAAAAACTATAAGCAACGTATTTTTGACAAAAAAGAGACTAAGGAGATACTGCTCTCTAATCTGAACATAATCCCTTATCCTGGTGACCGTCAAAATCTTTTTATGGTCACGTTTGATGAAATTTACACCAGTGACAATCATACATTCAGCGGACCTAAAACTTTAATGCTCCTGCTCAACACGGACCAATCCATTTCCATTGTTTCAGAGATTTGATATGAAAATAGTAGTATTTCTTCTTTATATTGTATCGTTTTCTTACGCACTGCCCTTTTCACTCATAAAGCACGAAACATCCAAAAATGATGGTCCAACACTTTTAGTTATAGGCGGTATTCATGGAAATGAACCTGGAAGTTATTTTGCAGCATCTATTCTTTCCCAATATTACACCATTGATAAAGGGAATCTTTGGATTGTTCCTAATCTAAATGCCCTTAGTATCGCAATGAATAGCCGTGGTATTAATGGGGATATGAATCGAAAATTTGCAGATATCAAGGCAACCGATCCTGATCTTAACATCGTTAAAGAGATACAGAAAATCATAACTGATCCAAAAGTTGATCTTATTTTAAATTTGCATGACGGTCATGGTTTCTATAGAAAAGAGTACCAAAATACTATTTTTAATCCAGGAGCATGGGGACAAACATGTGTTATTGACCAAGAATCACTTGATGGTGATCACCCGTATAAAAGCTTAGACAAAATTGCGTTAGCAGTCCAGCAAGAAGTAAATGGAGATCTCATAGAAAACCACCACAGCTTTGCTATACGTAATACAAACACCCGTTTTGATGATGAAGAGATGAAGCACTCCCTTACATTTTTTGCTATTAATCAGAATAAACCAGCCTTTGCTATCGAAACCAGTAAAAATCTTCCTACGCTTAACGAAAAAGTTTTTTACCAATTACGCGCAATAGAAGGTTATATGCGTTATATGGGAATTTCTTATTCAAGATCTTTTGATCTAACCAGTGAAAATCTTATAAATATTTTAAAATATGACGGAAACGTTACAATTAATAACACATCTAGTTTAAATTTTGAAAACTTAAGAAATGAATTAAGTTTCATTCCGTTACAATCAGAGAGTAATAACTTTAATTTTTCCCATCCATTGGGATTTGTAGTAAAAAAAAATGACAAGTATGATCTTTATATTGGTAATAAAAAAACAAGTTCACTAACACCTAGTTTTCATGAAGCAGGTATATATGAAGGAAAAGTTACCATTGAAGTTGATAATAATCAAAGAAATATCACTTTTGCTACAGAATTTTTAGTAACTGCCGATTTTAAGGTTATACTTCACAATAAAGATATTCGAGTGAACATAATTGGTTATTCACCTAAAAAAGGAACGGATGAAGCTAACATACGTGTTAGCATGGATGATTTAGATCCTAAATATTCACTCGACCGAGACCATCAGGTTTATCGAGTTGAATTTTATAGAGGTAACCGTTTTTGTGGGATGATTCTCGCACATTTTAAACAGGACACGAAATGAGCATACAACATACATTTTCCACCATCCTATCTGCCAATCCTTACCGAAAAGATTTTTATCTTAGTACGCTTAATAGCATTACAGATATTACATCCCCATCCTTTTCAAAAGAGCAGTATGCTATTTCTTTTTTAAACACAAAAGGATTTATCTCAGCACTAGTTGGAATTAGTAAAAATGTCCCCGATGATGATATATATGACGCTTTAGAAAATAAGGTATACGAAGAACTTGCTTTAGATATGGCAGTAGAATACCAAATTCAATATATTGAAGCCGTCAATCATATCAGTGACAGTGAACGGTTTTTTCATATTTTCGTAGTTGATCCTCTTTTATTAACACAGGAATTTGCATCCATAGTTGATACCATAAAGTATATTGATCAAATTGTACCTGTAGCGCTGTTGCTTAAATCACTGTATGTTAAAAATTTTATTGAATCCAATGCTGCTCATGGATTTATCTATTTTCAAGAAAATGATGCTTTTTTTGCTGTTTACAATGAACAAGAGTTTATTTATACTAAATCACTAAAATACTCACTTAAACAAATGCATGAACGCTTTTGCGAGTTATTAGGTGAACCAATTGAATTAATAAATTTTCAGAATATTCTTGCAACTCAAGGATTAAATGTCAATAATCCGGAATATCAAAAGAATTTACTTAAACTTTTTGGCGAAATTTTTCTTCATATTAACGATGTCATTACCTACTCAAAGCGAGCTTTCGAAATTAAACAATTCGAATCTATTTATATTGGAACGTCTGTAGGTGAAATCAGTGGTTTAGATGAATATGCTCAAACCTATCTTGGTCTAAAAGTACAACCATTTAACTTTGATTTTGGATTCAATACCGGAGAAAAGAACGTTGATCAAATCCATCAACTTATGCATTTGTATGCTCGACTTGAATCAAATGAGCGATATGAGTGTAATTTTACAATTTTTCATAGACCTCCTCCATTTGCAAAACGTGATAGTGGAAAACTCATACTTGTTACCGCAGCAGCATTAGCGGTAGCACTTCTTTATCCTGGAACCTATTGGGGACTTTATTATGTTGAAGAGTTTAATTATGCCCTTATGAATCAAGAATATGAGCAAGTTCATATTGATAAAACAACTCGTGAAGCACTGTAAACCTCAAGCTAGCCACTAAAAATACAGCCCAGTTGCTTCTAGATGAGCAAAAAGCTTCTTATAAACAAAAAAAAGACACTCTATCTCAAATTCATGAGAAAAAGGTCAATTATCAAATGAAAGCAAAAATTGTTGCTGATTTCACTCACAGCTTCAACCAATATCGAGTAAAACTAAAATCTTTTGGCTACACTGAAGAAAATAATACTTCTAGTAAATTGTTTAGTTTTATGCTAACTGCTCCCAATACGCAAGATATTACTGCATTACTTAAGCATTTAACATCTACTAAAAAAGACCAATATGACTTTGACTTAAAATTAATTTCGTATGATGGTAACACTTCTACTTACCTCAGTGAGCTCAAGGCGGTACTCAAATGACATTAAATATTGAAAATTATCTTTACAGTCTTGATCATACATTATCACTTAAAAGTGAACGTGATAAAATGATGCTTTTTGGGATGATATTTGCTGGGCTTTTTACTTTCTCCTATCTTTTATTCTGGGAAAGTTCTGAATCAGACTTTAAAGCCTCTCATGAAAAAGCGGTTGCTATGGAACATGATCTCAATAATGACAAGCAGTATTTAGAAGCCAATCCACCTGAGCGTATTACCCAAATCGAAGAAGAGACCAAAGCAATTGAATTAGAACATCAACACTACATCCAGTACAATACCTACATCAAAGATAGATTGGAACAAATTTCTTCTCTCTATTATGATGAAGTTATTTGGGGGGCTTATTTAGATTCAATTTCTAAGTATGCAAGAGCATATAATGTTAAATTAACTCAGTTTGGTAATGCTCTGACAACCGACAATAGTTCTTTTGGTCATGTATTAGATATTTCTATTTCTGCCGATGGACCTTTTAAAAATACACTCAAATTTATTAATTCACTCGAACAAAGTACTCTTGTTGTCGATCTTCATGATATGAATATGACAGCTGATAACAAACTTAAAAGTGAGCTTAATATTTCAGTATGGGGGATTGTACGACAATGAAGACATTTGCCTTAATATCCTTATTTATTTCACTAACATTGTGTGCCAATAATGAAATAAATTCAGTAATGCTACTTCCAAGTACTGGAGATGTAACGGTTTTACAACCCGAAAATGATAAAGAACTACAGTGGGTAGATGAACAAATCAAAGCCATACTCCCCTCTCGTGTTGGAATTGCGGATGGATTTATAAATTCTCTCGTCGATCCCATCAAATATACTGCTCCGATTCGTATACCTAGGAATAACAATGGGTCAACACTTCTAGCGCCACCAAGATTAGGAAGCATATCACTTGCTCCAGCTATACCAAAAGTCATAGAAGAACCGCTACGATTGCAAGCGCTAATGAATAAGTCAGCACTCATTAATGGTAAATGGTACAAGCTAAACGACACTGTAAGAAATTATAACTTGGCTGAGATAAAGCAAAGTTCCGTATTATTAAGTGGGAACAAGAGTCAGCCTTTGATTTTATTCCTTAGTAAATCCAATCACAACATCACAATAAATACAAAATAGGACAGCAACATGAAATTAGTATTTAAACCCACTACACGAGCACTCTTATTATCAGTCACTACGGCCGCTTTACTTGCAACTCCTTTAAGCGCAGATTGCACCTATGAACTCTTTAACATATCCTCAGTCAAAGGAACTAGCGTCGGAGAGTTTATTGATCAAATCAGTGATGAATGCGGTATGAGTGTTATTGTCGCGGATGCTGAGGCTGAAAATATTCTCAAAAAACAGATGAATAAAACGTATTTAAAAAACCTGACTATCAATGAAGTATTGGATCTTATCATCAAAGAAAATGATTTACAATATACTTTGCAAAATAACGTTTTGAAAATTACTTATCTTACTACTAAAACTTATAATATTGACTATATAACGACAGAGCGTAAAGGGACGGGCAGTACAAATATCCGATTAAGTTCAAATTCCGGCACTTCTTCTACAGGGGCAGCAACGACCGGGATAGGCTCCACAATTTCTTCAACAAACTCAAAGAGTAATAATGCATCCTCAGAATCTGGCACAAATATCACAACAGTAGATGAAGTAAAATTTTGGGAAACATTAGAACAAGAGGTTAAAAGTATATTAAGTCGCCCCGAAGATCAATACAGAGAAGTAAAATTAATGCCTAGCCTAGATTCAAAAAACAAAGCTGTAGAGGAAGATGATCGGCATAATATTTTTATCAATAAAAATGCAGGATTAATCACCGTAACAGGTACAGGTAAACAAATTAAACGTCTTGATACCTATATCAATGATCTAGAGAAAAAAATGCAGACCCAAGTTATGATTGATGTTAAAATGTACAGCGTTGTCTTTAATGATGGATCAACGACAGGTATCGATTGGTCGCAGATCTATAACCTTCAGAACTTTAAACTTGGATTTGATAAAGCCACTCGTACGAATGTTACGGGCGGGACCTTTGGCACTGCTTATGAGGGTGATAAAGTACAAGTAACAGCCATTACAGGGGGAACACCTGCTGCTCCAACATACGGTTTAATGGATCTTGCCGGTGTACGGGCTCCCGTAGATGCCGTCTCAAAGCTTTTCACTCTCAGTAACAGTATCAGTATTAATAATCTTCTGATGTTTTTGAAAACCCAAGGAGATGTCTACGCGATCTCAAATCCAAAGATCATGACACTTAATAATCAGCCTGCACTTATCACTGCAGGTACAGAATTGTTTTATAAAACTTTAACCACTTCAACACTAGCAGGCGGTTCAACGGGGACACAATCCTCCTCGGAAGTAGTCAGCTCAGTGTTTTCTGGCGTTCTACTCGATATTACTCCTGAAATTTCAAAAGATGGAATGATCACCTTACGTATTAACCCGTCCGTTTCTGAAACGGCCAGTGCATTATCAACCGACAATGCATTGCGTACCATGCCACCCGATTTAAGTCGTCGCCAAATATCCTCTGTCGTATCCGTACAAGATGGCAGTCGTATTGTTCTAGGTGGCTTGATCAATCGAAAATCGACCAATAATGTTACAAAAGTACCTTTTCTTGGGGACATTCCTGTTGTAGGCTACTTGTTTAAACAAGAAGGGATCAGTGAAAAAGTAGAAGAACTTGTTATTATTATTGAACCCCATATTGTTAAAAAAGATGGCTCAAATCTAGGGCTTTCTGACTTAGGATACAGTCGCTTAGCTCCTGCCATGGAAAAAGACCAGATAAAGCAAACAGAACTAATCAAAACTGATAAAAGAAATATTAAAGAGATGAAAGAGGATACTAAATAAAGAATGGAGCATTCGCTATTTTCAAAGCCCAAAGAGCTGTTTATTGATATAGTTAATCCTCGTGATTACGTTCAAATAGACAGCGTTTCTCATATGTATCAAAATCTAAAATCTTCAGTACAAAAGCCACTTAAAATGATTTTACTTTATGGGAGACCAGGTACGGGTAAAAGTATGTTATTGCACAAGCTTCATCATGATCTCTCAAAACACCAAAAGGTTTTCATGGTGGATATTCCTATTATTGATGAAAATGACTTTTTACGTGTTCTTGCACAAAAAATTTATGGCTATGTAAACAGAGAAGCGATTACCCTTACAACCTTTTTAGAACTTGCAAGCGCAGTTAACTATCCTCAAACTCCTATAGTCTTACTCGATGAAGCACAACTATATAGTTCTGCTTTAATGGAAAAAATTCGACTTATCTCCGATGCACGTGCATTAAAATTTGTCATTACCCTCCATAAAACAGACGATGAAGATATTATTGCTAAAGAACATTTTCAAACACGTATTTGGGAAAGTATTGAACTTCAAAATGCTTCCCCTGAAGAACTTAAAATTTATATTCAGAAAAAATTGCTTAAATCCAATTGCTTTGATGTCGCCAATATGATAAATGATAAAAATATTAAAATCATTAGTCGATTAACCAAAGGTAATTATCGCGATGCCAACAAACTCATGTTTTCACTCTTTTCTCTTTATGCATGGTTTGAAGAGCATCATCCCAGTAAAATAAATTATAATTCACTTAAGCCGAAATATATAGAGATGGCTGCCATTCACACAGGTCTTATTCATGCTTAACATACCTTCGCTAGAACGCCGATGGCTTAAGTATAAAATCAAAAGTTATTTTCCACATATCCTATTCTCACTTATAATAGTTACGCTTATGATAGCAATCACAATTTTTATAAATTTAAAGGACTTTAATAAGCAAGCATCATCTACTCTTGTAAAACAAAAGCCTACAAATATCGTCATTCAAACAAAGGATATAAATACTGAAATTATTCTTGAACCTTCTATGCAGTTTATAGAAACGATGACTTCCACTATCAATCAGACTCCAACACCTTCTGTAAGCGTTCCTGTTGCCTCTCCAAAAAAAGTACCAATTATTCAAAAGACTATTCAGATCTCCAATCCTGTCAAGATGGTTCAAAATGTAATGACACCCCCTCCTCTCATTTCACCCACTATTAAGTCAAACTCTCAACCATCCAGTATTAAACGAGATACAGCGGCTTTCGATATTCATGAAATTGAGGATCGTTTTAAAAATAATTCTAATCCTCATTTGGGACTTTATATTGCACGCTATCATTATGATCATGGGAATTATAATGAAGCCTATAATTATGCTTTAAAAACAAATACGATCAACAATACAATCGAAGAAAGTTGGCTAATTTTTGCTAAATCAATGGTAAAACTTGGAAAAACTGACCAAGCCAAAAAAACACTTCAACTTTATATTACACAATCAAATTCTGATGCTGCGAGAAACTTATTAGATTCATTCGAAAAAAATGAGTCTAAATGAAAAAAGCACTCCTCTTTAGTCTTATTTTTATGAATATTCTGCATGCAGACATACCTACTAAAATGTACCAACTGTATCAAAAAGGTGAGTACACTGCATCCTGTAATCTTGGTCTGCAACATTTCAAAGAGTTTGAATTTAATGAAGCCTATGTTTCTATTTATTCTTTTTCTTGCCTCAAAGCTGATCAGATAGATCGTCTAAATACACCGCTGATGATTCTCAGCCAAAGTAGTGAAGCACGTGCAAATGCTTCCTATTTTTCTATGCTGGTTATGCAGAAAAAACTTCTAGTTCAAGCTTTGTATGACAAGTATTCACTAAAATCGCTCAAGTTCCCAACAAGTTCACATCTTCTTTCTAAAATATTTACTTTGTACTGTGATCATCCTCAACCTGAAAATAGTATTAAAGAATATAACGATTCAATAAATAATCGCATTTCCTACAAACTTTACCCAACTCAGTTAAATGGTCAAAAAACGATTGCTATTGATGAATACTATGATAAAATATTAACATTGCACCACGTGTACTAAGGAAGAAATTATATGGATCGCATTACAAATGATTTATTAGAAAAACGTCATATCACTCAACAGCAGATTGATCGTCTGCTCTCAAGAGGTGTACAAAATGAAACTATTTTAGAAACACTAACAAAAGTAGGTGCAGTTTCCCTTAATTTTGTTAAACGCTTTGTAGTAGAACAAATACGGCTAGGTGTTTATGAGCTCTCCGTCATTAAAAATTATCATTTTTTAGATGAATCTTCTATCTTAAGTTACTTAGCTGAAATTTTAGAGCTTCCTTTTCTTGATTTAGATTCTATCGATATGGATTATAAACTAACTGAAAAAATACCAACAACGCAACTCAAGCGCTACAATGCATTACCAATCTCACAAGATGACATGTATATCCTTATTGCCTTTGCCGATCCGCTAAATATTGAAGCACAAGAATCACTACAACGTATGTTCCCTCGCAAATCGCTCAAAGTAGGGATTGCTACTGAAAAACAAATTCAAGCTTATCTCTTTAAAATTGAGTTAAAAGACAGCGTAAAAGAATTGGTGAACAATATTCGTAATGAATTGCGCAATATTGGGACCATTGAAGAACAGCAAGAAGCATCCTCCATCCTGCAATTGATTGATGTTATATTAAAAGCGTGCATCAAAGGTCGCGCCAGTGATATTCATATCGAGCCAACTGAAAAGAACTGTGTCGTTCGCGGGAGAGTTGATGGTAAATTAGCAGAAATATTCATTTTTGACCGTGATATCTACCCCCCCCTTGCTTCGAGGGTTAAATTATTAGCAAATCTCGATATCGCTGAACGACGAAAACCCCAAGATGGACGTTTTTCCGCCATTGTTATGGATGCAGAATTTGATTTTCGTATTTCCACCTTGCCTATACTTTATGGAGAGTCCATAGTAATGCGTATTTTGGATAAAACCAAAGCGCTTGTAAAACTCGAAGAATCAGGGATGGATTCAGTGAGCTACCAAAAGCTTATAAAAGCACTTGAATCACCATTTGGAATTATCCTCGTTACTGGACCAACAGGAAGTGGTAAAACAACTACTCTTTACGGTGCACTCAATGAATTGCGAAATGTTGAGGACAAGGTCATTACTGTTGAAGACCCAGTAGAGTATCGAATGAATCTAATCCAGCAAGTTCAAGTAAATGCAAAAGTGGGACTTTCTTTTGCTGATGCACTCAGATCCATCCTTCGTCAAGATCCCGATAAAATTATGATCGGAGAAATTCGTGATCACGAAACCCTTGA
This sequence comes from Campylobacterales bacterium, assembly GCA_026390135.1. Classification (GTDB taxonomy): domain Bacteria; phylum Campylobacterota; class Campylobacteria; order Campylobacterales; family Sulfurimonadaceae; genus Sulfuricurvum. Next base: position 137,359 of record JAPLGN010000022.1, read on the forward strand.
AATTGCCATTAAAGCAGCTTTAACTGGTCACTTAGTTATTTCAACCCTTCACACCAATGATGCAATTAGTGCCATTCCTCGTATGTCAGACATGGGAATTGAGCCCTATCTTATTAGTGGTGCACTTATGGCAATTCAAGCTCAACGCTTGGTACGTAGAATATGTAAATATTGTAAGAAAGAAGCCGATATACCTTTACTTTTAAGAGAAGAGTACAGTGCGTATATCCCTCATAATACTATTTTTTACGTGGGTGCTGGATGCAAAGAGTGCAATGGTTCAGGATATATGGGGCGTGAAATGATCTGTGAAGTTTTACCTATAACGGAAGCGTTATCCAGCTTAATCGCTCGAGGAGGCTCAAAAGATGAACTCTTCAAGCAAGCTAAAGAAGAAGGATTTGTAGGGATGTTTGAAAATGGAATGTCTAAAGCCGTACAAGGGATAACAACAGTAGATGAAATATTAAGGGTGGCAAAAGGATGAAATACTTTGTAGTAACCGTTCTCAGTAAAGGGCATAAAAATGAATATGGACTGTATGCTGAACATAAAAAAGAGGCTCAATATCTTGCAAAAATAAAATTTTCAGGTATGATATTAAAAGTAGTAGAAGCTGCGGCTCCGCTTGAAGATCAATTTCGAAAGTTCAAAGAAACGCTTTTTTCTAATCTTAAAAAGCGTAAACTAAAACAAGATTCTCTCATTGCAGCCATCCGCCAACTAGCCGTTATGGCAAACGCTGGTATTTCTATTCATGATTCCCTTCATGAAATTGCAGACGCAACTACCGACAAAACTCTACAAATTGTATTAGGAACAATGGCAGAAGACATCAATGCGGGTCATAGTCTTTCCAAATCTGCTGCTAAGTTTTCATATGAACTTGGAACTTTGAGCCTGGCAATGATTGAACTAGGTGAAAAAACCGGTAATATGGCAGAAGCACTTCATAAACTTGCTGATATGCTTGAAGAAATTCGACGGAATATTGTTAAATTTAAAAAAGCGATGGCCTATCCTCGGAACGTTATGATTGCCATGGGTGTAGCTTTTACAATACTTATTTCTTATGTTGTACCGCAATTTAAATCAATTTTCGAACAATTACATGCTGAATTACCCCTGCCAACCAAAATTTTACTCTTTTTAGAACATCTTTTTAACACCTATGGGTTGTATGTTTTGGCAGGAATTATTATCTTTTTATTTTCCTTTAGATATGCACTCGATCATAATAGAGAATTTAGATACAAATGGCATCAATTTTTACTCAAAGTATATTTGATTAAAAATATCATTATGTTTTCAACTCTTAGTCGTTTTACTCTGGTTTTTTCTGAGCTAGTACGCGCGGGGATACCTGTAGCTGAAGCATTGGAAACGTCTACCGCTATGATTGACAATCTCCCTCTGCAAGAACGTTTGCTAATTGTTCGCTCAGCGGTTGAAAAAGGAAGTTCGTTACATTCAGGACTTAAAGAAACAAAATTATTTGAAAATATGATTATTCAAATGATCTCTGCAGGAGAAGCGAGCGGGCAACTCGATGCGATGCTGCAAAAAGTAATGGAATATTATAAAATGCGCTTTGACGCTATCATCGATGGACTCTCTGAAGCCATTGAACCTATCATGCTATTTATGATAGCAGGCATGGTTATTTTACTAGCCTTAGGAATTTTCTTGCCAATGTGGTCAATGGGAGATGCTGTTCAAGGACGTCATTAAAAATGAAAAAGAGCTTAATCAGCCTCTTTTTTTTGTACTAAAGAATTATAGATTTCATCCTTAGGAATCAGTCCTGTCTCAAATAAAAATTGGGAGGGGACAAAATTGGTTTTTTTAATCTTATCATATTTTGCATAACTTAAATAGAGTCGATCTTTTGCCCGAGTCACTGCTACATAAAAAAGTCGACGTTCCTCCTCAATACTACCACTGCGGCTCATTAGTTTTCGATTTGGAAATCGACCATCCATCAAATCAATTACATATACTTCTTTATACTCCAGCCCCTTGGATGCATGGATACTGAGTAAATGAACGCCCTCACCTTGGGTTAAGTCCTGCGATCCTAATACCATTGCATTTAAAAATCGTTCATGCTCCTTGTACGGGCGTGAAAGCTCGAATAATATGGTACATTTTCTTCGGATTTTCTCTTTCGATTCACCTTTTACACGTTCATCCACAGATCCATTTTCAGTCATTGCACGCCTATGCGATAAATGCTCAATCACATGCCCATAAAGGTTTGAGATGGCTATCTTTTGTACCGCTTCTTTTGGCAATTTAGCATCACGGAGCTTTCGAAATAACATAAATAAATCATGTAAAAAAGTTGCTGATTCTTTCGTAAGCTTTGCGTGCTTAAGAATGGGATTTCCCATAAAATTGGGGTCAAGCCCTAACTTGGCAAATCGCCCTGCACTTCCAAGCTCAGCATAATCATCAAAAAGTCCCAATTGATGATTAAGTTTACGTTTTTCAAAGGGATTAGTGATTGATGTATCAGGTGTATATAATCCCCGCAAAAAGGAACCATGCCCAAGTTTTTGAAGTGCTACAAATAGCTCTTTGGCAACCGCACTTCCCACCCCTTTAGCATAATCAAATAGATGTATAAATGCCATCATATCCGATTCATTAACGAGTAATGTATACATATCCAGTAATGCTTTTATCTCTTTAGAATCAAAGAAGCTTGTCCCGCCACGCCTACGGCAAGCAATTCCCATTTCACGAAGTGTTGCTTCAATGCCATCCGCCGATGCATTATTTCGAAAAATTACTGCAATTTCTTCGCGATCAGTTGCTGAATCACCAATTAACCGGGCAATTCCATGATATTGTTCAAATAACTCCTCATAAATCAACAAGGATGGAGACTGTGCTTCTCCCGTTCGTGTTACTTCTAAGGCTTTTGGATAAATTCGTTCATTATACGCAATGACCGTATTGGCAAGTGAGAGAATCGGAACCGTTGAACGGTAATTTTTATTAAGCGTATAAACCTTCGCGTCGGGAAAATTGGTACTGAATGAGCCAATGATCGAAATGTCAGCTCCATTAAATGCATAGATACTTTGGTCATAATCTCCTACACAAAAAAGAGAAGGCGGACGCATAGCGTTAATCAGCGTCCCTTGTAAAGCATTGGTGTCTTGATATTCATCAATCAATACTTCTTTGTAACCCAAATCATTTTGAGATGCCAAATGACGCATTTGAAGCAATAAATCATTAAAATTGACAAAGCCGTATTCTTTTTTTAGGGCTTCGAACTCATCAATAATATCCGCATAAATCATGGCATACACGGCATGCTCATCTTGACGTGTCAGTATCCACTCTTCAAAATTAATCTCAATTTCTGTATTTTGATAAAATGAATAGACATCATAAAGATAATTGGCACCATACGCAGGGGTAGCATTATCTAAATGAGAAAAGGTTCGTTTTTCATAAACACTTCTAAAAAGCGTTTTAAGTTCACGAGGTTGTTTTAAAACTACTTTTCCTTCTTTACGCTTAAGCCATCGATAACTCACCGCATGAAATGTCCCTGCATCGACCTTGGAAGCAATCTCTGCACCAAAAAAAGCTGCGACACGCTCCACCATTTCCTGCGCGGCCTTGTTGGTAAATGTCAATAATAAAATTTCTTCGGGTTTAACATCTTGTGAAAGGAGATAGGCAATACGCCCTACGATCGTAGAGGTTTTACCAGTACCGGCTGAGGCAATAATAAGATTATGACCATACGGTGCAGTTGCTGCTGTATGCTGTTGAGGATTGAGGCGAGAAAGTGGCAAGAAGCTCCCTAAAGCTCCTGCAATAGAAGCTTATTTAAAATTTTTAATTGGTTCAGCCAATGCATATTCAGGATGATCTTTTGCATCCAATATTACTTGTGCCATAGTTGCATTATCTTGGTTAAAAATCAATGGAGCGAGGAAATTAACGCATGATTCATCCAGCGGATTTTGAATAATAACGACATTATATACGAGCACGTTTGATTTTTCATTAATATCAAGCAAAATACGCATAGAAGCTGGTACATCAAAGGAGTATTCACGTAATTTGTACGGATCAGCAAGGGTAAAACTAATATCTGAATCTCCACCACTTTCCAGTGTTAAAAATAACTCATCAATAGGTGTGATTTTTACTGTAGTTATTTGATCAAATCCTAAGATCGATGACTTCACTTCATATTGCATGATTGCTCCCAATGTTTAATGCCCAATAAAAGCAATAAGTGTTCCTGCAAATTTTGGTATAATTCGCGTATATTTTCCTATTTAAGGCTATTTTATGTCTGCTACACATTACGATCCAAAAAATATTGAAGAAAGCTACTACCCCATTTGGGAAAATCGCGGTTATTTTGAAGTGGACGGGAATAAAACCATCGTAAAACCAAATAAACATTTTTCCATTATGATGCCTCCTCCTAATGTTACTGGACGTCTACATATCGGTCATGCGCTCACCTTTACCCTTCAAGATATTATTGTACGCTACAAACGAATGGATGGCTATGCAACACTTTGGCAACCGGGAACCGACCATGCCGGTATTGCTACTCAAAATGTTGTTGAAAAACAGCTTTTAGCCGAAGGTACAACCAAAGAAGAACTCGGGCGTGAAGCATTTTTAGAACGTGTTTGGGAATGGAAAGAAGAAAGTGGCGGGATTATGGTGGGACAGCTCCGAAAACTCGGGGTCTCACCAGCATGGAGCCGTGAGCGGTTCACCATGGATGAGGGACTAAAAACGTCCGTAAAAGAAGCATTTGTCCATCTTTACAATAAAAACCTCATTATTCGAGGAAATTATATGGTCAACTGGTGTACGCATGATGGCGCACTCAGTGACATCGAAGTCGAACACGAAGAGCATCAGGGGCATTTTTACCATATGCGCTATGCCTTCAGTGACGGCAGCGGTCATATCACCGTTGCAACGACTCGACCTGAAACTTATTTCGGAGATACTGCCATCATGGTACATCCTGATGATGAACGATATACCCATTTGATTGGCAAAAGTATTACCCTACCCCTCATCAACCGCGAAATCAAAATCATTGCCGACAGCCATGTTGACATGGAGTTTGGAACGGGAGTGGTTAAAGTTACCCCAGCACATGATACCAATGACTACGAAGTAGGCAAACGCCATGATTTGGAATTTATTACGGTCTTTGATGAAAAAGGGATTTTAAATCATCATGCCGGAGAATTTGAGGGATTAGAGCGTCTTGCCGCGCGTGAAATCATTGTCAAACGTCTTAATGAAGCTGGCTTTATTGATAAAATCGAAGACCACGTTCATCAAGTCGGGCACTGCTACCGTTGTAAAAATATTGTTGAACCGTATATCTCAAAACAGTGGTTTGTTCGCAAAGAAGTGGCCCGAGATTCCATCGATAAAACCAATGATGGACTTACTCAATTTTTCCCGCCCCATTGGATTAACAGCTACAACTCATGGATGGGAGAACTGCGCGATTGGTGCATCTCTCGCCAGCTGTGGTGGGGACACCGTATCCCCGTATTTTACTGTAGTGATTGTGATCACGAATGGGCGAGTCTCGAAGAGCATCCTTCATCATGTCCACATTGTGCGAGTACAGCGTTTATCCAAGACCCCGATGTTTTGGATACATGGTTCAGCTCTGCTCTTTGGCCGTTCTCGACACTTGGATGGGGGAATGGTGATGTAAGTGCTGATTCACAGTTTCAAAGTGAAGATATGGCAAAGTTTTATCCCAACAGCCTTCTTATCACTGGATTTGACATCCTCTTTTTCTGGGTTGCACGGATGATGATGATGGGGGAGAGTTTTACGGGAGAATTGCCGTTTAAACACATCTACCTTCATGCCCTTGTTCGTGATGAAAATGGTCAAAAAATGTCTAAATCCAAAGGCAATGTTATCGATCCGCTGGATATGATAGAGCAATACAGTACCGATGCCCTCCGTTTTACCCTCGCTGTTTTAGCGGCTCAAGGGCGTGATATTCGTCTTAGTTCTGACAAACTTGAGCAAAGCCGAAATTTCACCAATAAACTCTTTAATGCCTCAAAATTCTTACAAATGAACGTCGAAACGTTTAAAGATTTGTCCCAACAAGAGATTACTACTCCGCTGGGTCGCTATATGCTAAGCCGTTTCAGACGTGCCACGGCAGAGGCCAGAGGCTATTTGGATGAATATCGCTTTAATGATGCGGCAACAGTGCTCTATCGCTTCTTATGGAATGAATTTTGTGACTGGGGTATCGAGCTTGGCAAAGCGAGCAAAGAGAGCGTTCATGAGTTGGGAAGTATCTTCAAAGAATCAATGAAACTGCTACATCCATTCATGCCGTTCATCACTGAGTACCTCTATCATGAGCTTTCGGGTACAACCCTAGAAGAGGGCAATTCCATTATGGTCATGACCTATCCTGAAGATGTTACTATTGATGAAGGGATTGAAGCAGAGTTTGCCATTATTATGGATGCTATTATCACCATCCGCCGTGCTAAAACACTGATCGATTGCGGAAACCAAAAAATCCCTCTGGCATATGTAAAATGCAATGGAAACCACACCATGATGGAGCCCTTTATTGCACGCTTGGGGAAAGTTGAAACACTAAAATTTACAGAAAGTAAAATTGACAATGCCATAAGTGACATTGGAGAGAGTGTCGAAGTGTATATCCCAACCGAAGCAATTGATTTATCACCCATCATCGACCGTCTGAGTAAACAGCGTGAAAAACTTCAAAAAGAAGCGGATAAACTAAGCGGTATGCTCTCTAACGAACGCTTTGTCGCCAATGCACCGGAAGCCGTCATCACCGAAAATCGTAACGGCCTAGCAGATGCTCACAACAAAATAACTAAAATCGACGAGCAGTTAAAATCATTGCAAGGGTAAGAGCAGAACTTAATCTGCTATCCCTTCCACCTCGATGGTCATTTTAACATCATCACCCACAACAACTCCGCCCGCTTCAATAGCCTTATTCCAGTTAAGTCCGAAATCTTTTCGGTTTACTTGCCCATTTAATACAAATCCAGAACGTTTATTACCCCATGGATCAGTAATCTCTCCGCCCATATCCATCGTCATCGTTACGGCTTTAGTAATACCATGCATAGTGAGATTACCTATAACTTTTTTACCTTTTTGTGACGTCATTACAAACGTCATTTCAGGATAGGTAGCAACATCGAAAAAATCAGCACTACGAAGATGATCGTCACGCTTTACAATCCCCGTATCAATCGTTGTGGTTTTAAACACTTGAATGAGATACATCAACACTATATGGCGCAGCAAATAATGACATTGATCCCAACACTAAACTTGATATGACTGTAGTAATCAAATGACTCTTCATTGAACTTCCTTTAATTAGAAAAATTTATTTATTGTAGTGTGTTTTTGAGAATGATTTCTTAACGCTGAGTTAATGGGGAAAATATTTAAGCTTTGCTATACTTTTGCAACTATCAAAAAGGTATATTATGGAACTTTGCGTCGCACTGGATCTACCCACAATGCAAGACAATTTAGAACTTATTGAGAAAATTAAATACTATCCTATTTGGCTAAAAGTAGGTCTTCGTTCCTATATTCGTGATGGAAAACCGTTTATTGACGCCATTAAAGTAATCAATCCTGATTTCAAAATTTTTCTTGATTTAAAACTCTATGATATTCCAAATACAATGGCAGATTCAGCCGAATCCATAATGGGGCTTGGCGTTCATATGTTCAACGTTCATGCGTCTGCCGGTCGCAAAGCAATGGCTGAAGTGATGAAACGACTTCAGCCATACGATAATCGTCCATTAGTTTTAGCCGTTACCGCATTGACTTCATTTGATGAAAATGAATTTACGCATATTTGTGTGTAGTGCGTATGAGAGTGCTTCAATCAAATCACTTACTTCAAATACGTTCATCACCCTCACCCCTGGTATTCGACCATTTGGTGAAGATGCAGGAGACCAAGAGCGCGTTGCCACCATCGAAGCGGCTCATCATGCAAAAGTTGATTTTATCGTTGTAGGACGACCAATCTATGCTTCTCAAGACCCTGCTTTAGTTGTACAAAAAATTATTGACTGTTTATAAGTCTGCACTGCTTATAATAAGTACCTATTTAAGGTGCTTGTTATCTAAGCCTGACTATAATTACGCCCTCTTCAACATATATGGACGAGTAGGAAAGCGGCTGAATCCACCTCCCTGCTAAGGAGACGTACTGGCAACGGTACCGAGAGTTCGAATCTCTCCTCGTCCGCCACTTAAAACTCCCTTTATTATAAACCTCAAAAAACTTAAAAATCACGCTAATCTCATTATAGTACGCTTAAGTTAATGCCACAAATATCACTCGGCTTATTAAACCGCCGAAAGCGTCATATTGTTAAATATTTTTGAAGAAGTATCAAGGGATATTTATCCAAAGCATAGAAGGTGAGATGGTAGCAGACTACCCCTCTCTTTAATTTGTAAGGGTAGAAAAGCCTATCTTAATTATGGATTGTTAGCAAAATAATGCTTAACTCCATCTATCATACCCTCTACCATCCACTTTTGGTATTTTGTATCTGAAATACGAGCAGACTCTTCCGGATTGCTAATGTACCCTGTTTCTAATAAAATAGCTGGCATCTGCGCCCCGACCAATACCCAGAATGGTGCTTCACGCGCTCCATTATCTTTAACATTTGGGTATTGTTTTCGAAGATTATTTAAAACACCTTTCTGAATGTCAATGGCAAGCTTATTAGACGCAATAATTTTCTCACTGTTTAAAACGTTCAAAAAACTCAGCTTACCATAAGCACCCATTTCACTCATATCTTCAGAATTCTCTAAAGCAGCCACGCGCATAGCCCTCTCACTCCGTCCAGGCGAGAGATAATATGTTTCAATCCCATACGCTGCATTTGCATCAGAACCTTTAGGTATTGCATTGGCATGAACGGATAAAAAAAGGTCTGCTAATTTATCATTTGCAAATTTTGTTCGATCTTTAAGCTCAATAAACGTGTCATTCGAACGCGTCATATAGACCGTGTAACCCATAGAACGAAGCTGTTCAGAAAGCTGAAGTCCTACTTGCAACACAATGTCTTTTTCCATGTATCCGTTACCTACTGCACCGCTGTCTTTTCCTCCATGCCCTGGATCAATAACAATCACTTTTTTACTTCTATCACGAGGAGTAAAATTTGTTAAAGTAGGTAAAGTAACAATCAAAGAAGGAGGCTCTTGAATAATTTGAGGTTGTACCACTAATGCTGCAAGAGGTGGAGTTATTCTCTTATTAGAAACTGGTAATGAAAGGTCAATATATACTGATTGATCTTTTATAATTGGCTTTATTGCGATAGCTTCGTTGTCTTCAACAACGATGCGAAGTATTTTAGAATTGTATTGTGCTAAACGAATATTTTGAATCGAACTGTGTTCAAGTGTTTTGGTTTGGGATAAGCTTCCGCCTTCAATGTCAATAATATAGCGAAAACGCTGCTTATCAGACTCAATTATTTTAGAAAGATGAATTTCATTGGCTTCTACTTTTGAATCAAAAGTCAATTCTATACCCGTATCTTTCCATTGTACATCTAATAAACGATGCCGTTTCATCGATTCTATTTCATTGGCAGCTTTAAGAATCTCAGGCTTTTTAATGAGCTCTTCTTTTGTTGGTGTCAAGAACTCAGGAATTACAGTACTCTGAGACGGGAGCGAAGCTTTTTGATATTCTTTTGGAAATACAAGCGGCTTTTGAGTTGGCTCTAGAGGTTTTGATATTGGTGGTACAGCAAGCGCAACGTCAGAAGGATTCTGGGAAGTGATAGGTGAAGTAAACTTTGTCAATTCGGCTTTATACTTAGTAACGTCAATTCGTAAAAGTTCTCCTCCCTTGACTATCCCTTCTAATGCTTCTTTTTCTAAGGTACTGTTTTTAGATTGAGCTGCTCTAAGGTAAATGCTTTTGCACTCATTGTATCCTCGGAATTGCTCAATTTCATCAATACTGCTGAGTGCTTTTTTAGCTCCCTCCAAACGCGTTATATCATTGCTTGCTCCCAATAATAAGGAAGCTGAAAGTAGCAAAAAAAAAGTAATTTCTCTCAACATGCCGTATTATTCACCCTGTGTCAACTTCTCCATCAACTCTTTGACGGAGATTATCTTATCAATACGGTAACCATTTGTTCCCGAAAAGAAAAGACCTAAATCTAAATTTCCAAAATAGGCATCACTTAGGCGATCGGCAATACAAAAGCCAACCTCTTTTGCTTCAACACCACGGTGGCAAGGCGCAACACAGTTAGAAATACATTTGATTGCAGGACCTGTACGAGTATCGATCAGACCATGTAAATTAGTACGAACACCTCGTGCTGGATAACCCACTGGAGATTTCATCAAAGTGATATCTTCTTCTTTAGCGTCAAGAAGAACTTGTTTGAAGTTTTCATGTGCATCGCACTCAAATGTGCCAATGAAACGGGTCCCCATTTGAACACCGGTTGCACCCAACGCCATCATTGCATCAATATCTTCTTTATTCCACACTCCGCCAGCTGCTATAACAGGAATATTTCCCCATAATGCAGCTTCTTCAACAACAGGCTTAACTAAGTTTTCAAGCTGATACTCATCCATAGCACATTGTTCATAGGTAAAACCTTGATGACCGCCACTTTTAGGACCTTCAAGAATAACAGCATCAGGAAGACGGTTATAACGTTTTTGCCATCGTTTACAGATAATTGAGAGGGCTTTAGGAGATGAAATAATCGGAACGAGTGCAACATCGGGATAATCAGCCGTAAATTCAGGCATATTCGTTGGTAATCCGGCACCCGTGATAATAATATTCGCACCTGCTTCGCATGCATCCGTAACTACCCGACCGTAGTCATTAATAGCGTACAAAACGTTACATGCCAACGGAGCATCACCGCAAATTTTACGAGCATTTTCGAAAATAGCGATAAGTCCTTTTCGAGAATAAAAGTTTTCTGCTTCCAATGGACGACCTGCAACAAGTCTATCTGAATAACTTTTGTCTCCGTAATTTCCAGTCCCTACCGAACTAATAACGCCAAGACCACCTTCTAGAGAAACATTTCCAGCGAGTCTGTCCCAACTAATACCTACACCCATTCCACCTTGAACGATGGGAACTGGGATAGTATATTTACCGATTTGAAGTGGTTTAAAACTCATTAGGACACCTTTATTCTGGCAAATTTTCGTTTGCCGATTTGCACAACATACACACCTGCATTTAACTGCAACTGCTCATCGTCTACTTTTTCTTGGTTAATTTTAACAGAGCCTTGCTTAATGTCGCGACGTGCCTGCGATGTAGATGGGGTAAGTGAGGACTCAGTAAGAACTTTTGCAATCCAAACCGGTCCTTCAAAACTATATTCATCCATTTCAGTTGGAATCTCACTTTGAGCATGAACACGCTGAAACTCTTCGCCAGCACTTATCGCATCTGCAGTTGTATGAAAACGAGCAGTAATCTCAAGAGCCAACGCCTCTTTAACTTTTTTTGGATGCAATGAACCATCCGCTACACCCACTTTTAATACTTCGATTTCACTTAGACTAAGAGTGCTCAAAAGCTCGTAATATCTCCACATCAGTTGATCACTGATACTAAGAATCTTGCCATACATATCGTTGGGCATATCCGCAACTGCAATGTAATTACCCAAACTTTTGGACATTTTTTGAACGCCGTCAAGCCCTTCGAGAATCGGCATCATAAGGACAGCTTGTTCTTTGCCCACTTGATATGCGCGTTGTAAATGACGTCCCATCAAAAGATTAAACTTTTGATCTGTCCCTCCAATTTCAATATCACTTTTAAGATGGACACTGTCGTAGCCTTGGAGAAGTGGATACAAAAACTCACTAATAGAGATAGAGATACCTGCTTTGTGGCGTTTGTCAAAATCATCACGTTCAAGCATACGTGCAACATTAAACGTCGTAGTAAGCTCCAGCATACCAGCAGCTCCCAGCGGATTAATCCAATCCGCATTAAAAACGACGGTTGTTTGTTCAGGATTTAGAATTTTAAAGACTTGGGTTTTATAACTTTGCGCATTTTCCTCGATTTGAGCCGGAAGTAATTTTTTACGCGTTTCACTTTTACCTGTCGGATCACCAATCTGAGCGGTAAAATCTCCAATCAAAAATTGTACATGAGCTCCATACTTTTGAAACGTTGCTAATTTTTGAAGCAAAACGGTATGCCCTAAATGTAAATCGGGTGCCGTTGGATCAAATCCTGCCTTAACCGTATAAGTTTCCCCTTTTTCAAAAAAAGTTTTTAATAAAATTACGATGCGAGCTTCATCAATAATCTCAGATGTTCCTCGTTGGATTTCTTCTAATGCTTCATTTATCTTTTGATCTATCATTTTTTATCCTTGGCTTCGGTACGCGTCATCGGTCCGAAAAAATTGTATTATTTTCCCTTTTTTATCGAGCTTTGAACGCAGTCGATTTAAATCCCGCTCTAACGTTTGAAACTCCATTTCGCAGTATTGAGTATGTTCTGATTTTGCTTTTCCCAATTCTATACTTTCAATATCAGCCCCCATCTTGGCCATATAGGTTAATAAATCAGCAAGTGAGCCTTTCGCATTTGCCATACTAATAATCAAATGGTATCGACTAAAATGCTGCTGCTTCCACTGCACAAACACCATTGCCTGATGCTCTTCAATCATTCCTGCCGCGTGCTTGCACATCTTATGATGGATATGCGCTTTTCCATCTTGATAAAATGCAACAATTTCATCACCTGATTTAGGATGACAGCAATAGTCAAAAACTGCATCCGAAATATTTTGATTGGACAGTACCTCAATCGAGCTAAAAAGAAAAGGTTTTAATTTGAAACGGCCTCGCGTCCAAAATGCTCCAAAACGGCTATTTTCTTGCATTGCTTCTTTAATCCGGTTGAGTACTTCTTTGAAAAAATCAAGCTCACGAGGAATGCGATACCATTGATCTGAAAGCTCTATTTTTCCTAAAACTTCTGCCACTTTATCAGCAGGCAGACGAAGAACCGTCGATAGAATATTCACACCGCTCTCATGATCTATTGCACGTATACGCCCATTACAGTTGGCACGCATACTTGATTTTGCACGCGAAGTTTTTACTGCATCAAGCCAGGTGCAGCGGGTAATTTTCTTACTGTCGGACGCAGTAACAATTCTAACAACATCACCGTTATGCAATTCAGTTAAAAGGCTGGCTTTTTCTTTGTTTATCAAGCACCCTTCCGCTTTGTCTCCGACAGCCGTATGTACTGCATAGGCAAAATCAAGAGCCACTGCCCCGCGAGGGAGGGTAAAGGCTTTTCCTTTAGGTGAAAACACTGAAATATCATCACTGTAAAGATCATTTTTAATCAGTTCATAAAATGCTTCAACCGATTCGTTTTGGTACTGAAGATTATGCAGCCAATCGAGATTTATCGCATTATTTCCACCGCTTTTATATTTCCAATGCGCAGCAACACCGAGTTCAGCCGTCGCATGCATTTCAATCGTACGAATCTGAACCTCAAAAATAGCGCTCTCATCAAAAACAGTCGTATGCAGCGTCTGATAACCATTCTCTTTTGGAATAGAGATATAGTCTTTAAATCGTGCGCTCAAAGGCTGAAAATTGAGATGAACCATCCCCAGAACTTTATAACAGTCTATGGGGTCTTTAACCAAAATACGAACGGCCAAAAGGTCAAGAATCTCATCGATACTGATCCCTTTTCGCTGCATTTTAAGATAAATAGAGTAGTGATGCTTTACACGGCTTAGTATCTCAAAATCATCTTGACACATCCCGTTGGAGAGTAAAATTTGAGTTAATTTTTCACAAAAGTCACCGAGTCTTTCGTTGATAGATCGAAAATTTTCTTCCAAATAACTTTCGATAGTGAGTTTGTCCTCGGTAAAAAGGTATTTAAAACTCAAATCTTCCAAAAGATTTTTAAGAAAAGAGATTCCTAAACGGTGAGCGATTGGAGCATAAACGACCAATGTTTCTTCTGCAATACGATGTTGTTTAGCGGGCGTAAGGGCATCAAGCGTGAGCATATTATGAAGTCTATCACACAATTTAACGACTAATACACGGACATCTTCAATGGAGGCAAGAAGCATTTTACGGAATGTTAAGGCAGAAACAACCAGTTTTTGATCGGAGTGGGAGGGTATAAGTTCTGCATCACGGATCATATCGATTTTGGTCAATCCCTCGACTAAATGCGAAACATCCACTCCGTAATCCAACCCTATTTCTTCAATCGTAATCGCCGTATCTTCCACGACATCATGCAATAACGCTGCAATAACCATTGCTTCATCACCGGTAAGTTCAGCAACAATACTGGCAACTAGAATAGGATGTACTATGTAAGGCTCGCCACTTTTACGGCATTGCCCTTCATGGGCAGTAGATGCTAGAGTAAAAGCTTGTTCTAAAAGAGCTGATGTGGGAATTCGTGCACGAAGGTACTCAATAGCACGTTCTACATCATTGATTTTTTTGATGGTTTCAATATCTATTTGGCTCAACGATGCGACTTTGTGAGGGGATTACGCTTTGTCTACGAAACCTTTGATGGTAATATGCCCTTCAGCAATTTCCATCAAAGCAACGTCAGCAGCTTTTGCTTTTTTCAAATCAACATTAAGCTTGGTTGATGCACCGTTTTGAAGTTGCTCTGAGCGTTTTGCTACGGCTAATGCCAACTGATAACGGTCAATATTTGCGGTTTCTAATGCTTTTGCAGTTAATTGTTCAAGTCTCATCTAGTGTCCTTTTGTCTAAAATTTATTTTACGATAGAGCAGTTGTCTAAATTGCCCTGAATAATACTTAAAAGATTACCCGGAGTGAACATATCACACACAATAATCGGAAGCTTGTTCTCTTTTGCCAAGGCGATAGAAGTATCATCCATAACTTTAATATGGTCTTGGAGTGCTTCATCATACCCCAGTGTCGGAAGCTTAACTGCATCTGCAAATTTTTTGGGATCTTTGTCATATACGCCATCCACTTTTGTCGCTTTAATAATGACTTCAGCTTGGATCTCAACTGCCCGAAGTGTTGCAGCTGTATCGGTTGTAAAGAAAGGATTCCCTGTCCCTGCAGCAAAAACTACCACGCGACCATGCTCTAAATGGCGAACGGCACGTCGAACGATGAATGCTTCTGCAATTTGCTCCATTTTAATGGCACTTTGCACGCGGACCAACATCCCCTCATGCTCGCACGCTTCTTGAAGTGCAACAGCGTTGATGACTGTTCCTAGCATCCCCATGTAATCACCTGCTGTACGACTAATAACACCATCAGCAGCAGCAGTAACGCCACGGATGATATTGCCAGCGCCAATAACGATTCCCACTTCGATACCTGCATCGATGAGTGTTTTAATCTCAGTTGCAATAAACTTAAGGATTTTTGTATCGATACCATACCCGTTTTCACCAGCCAAAGCCTCACCCGAGAACTTTACTAATACACGTTTGTAACCCATACAACCCCCTCGCATAATTGAATGAATTATACTTTACTGTCGCTTTAAGGTTGCTTTGACTAAGATTTGATTTTGTCGGCTAAAGGAAATACGTGAACTTTTTTACCTTTTTTGAAAAATTGTGGAAACCCGCAAAACCATTAGTTCCTCCCCACTACGGCAGAAGTATTCACTCCCTTCCCAATCCAAAAGAGCAGGAGCTCTTTGATTTGTCTTCAATCGCATTTAGTGCAAACGACGTATTACTGGGGTATCGTACTTTTCTGGAATCACTTCAACATGCTGATGACTCAAAACATTTAGAAATCAAGATTGACTCCGACACCATTACCTTTAAACTCATGCAAGGAACTGCCATTGTTCATGGTGAAATAACCGAAAAAATATTTAAAGCGTATGCCAAAATTGCTCAAGCATCATCCCTCCATGTTGCAATGAAAAGACGATTTTTAGAACGAAATTTTCAACTCACGTATTGTCGCTTTAGCCAAAAAGACGACACTCTTTCTTTATCTATTGAGATACAAAACACCACTATTACCCCGCAAAAAATCTTTTTTCCCTTGCGAGAGCTTGCCCTTAATGCGGATTTTGAAAAAGAGTTTATTTCCAGTGAATTTGATGTATCAGCACTGCTTGAATATGATCATCTCACACCGCTCAGTCTCCCTAAACTTCACCGCTATTACAACACAATGCAAAAATGGATAAGAACAACCAAATCAAGTCTAATCGGATTACTCTCCAACGACAACAACGGGATGGCATCTTTTAGCTATCTCGCGCTGTTACTTCAAATCGATTACCTTCTCATTCCCCATAAAAAAATGGCAAAAGAAATCAATGAAAAAATCAACACCTACTTCATGGAAGATGAAAAACTCACTCAAGATAAAAATAGCGATTTAGAGAGCTACCTCGATGAACTTGAAGCCATGAATTTTGAGACATTTTCTACTCAGTTTTACAGTGCCCGTACTACTTTTTCTCCATTTGATCAAGCAATGCACGATGACATTGCGGAATTTATTGACGAATCCTTAGCTAAAGTACGTTGGTATAAAAACAACCACGTTAATTACGTTATTACCATGATTTATCGCTACATTGCCCTGTATATTCTCTTTAACTACGGAGTCCATCCCTCACTTCGTGTATTACTACATCTACATGTTCAAATTTATGCTTCAGATTTTTTTGCCGATGAGGGTGAAATTATGCTCTACGACAGCTCACGAAAACTCTTTCAAAAAGAATCCATTTCACATGCCATTGATGCCGCACTGTCACCTTATCAAAACCGTTACAAAAATCTTCACAACTTTGCAAAAGAACTTAACTATAGTGATCTTGATCACTTTAGCCAAAGCTTCTATCTCCAAATCAAAAATCTTGATTATCAGGAACTTTAGAGAATGAAACAGCTCACCCAAAAAACACTGGAAATTTCCATCGAAAGCATCGTACAAATCATGACACCCTACGCAACGGGAAGCGGTTTTATCATCGGTGATTTGATTATTACCAATTCTCACGTTGTCGGGGGGCTGAAAGAAGTAATAATTAGCACTAAGACACTTCCGCGTACTATTGGACAAGTTATTTATGATGATGCAGGATATGATTTGGCATTTATTCGCTCACCTATCCCATTACTTCCTAATCATCCCTTAATGCTTTGTACCAGTTCTATACATGATGGGGATACCGTTATTGCTATCGGTCACCCTTATGGTCTTAACTACTCCGCTACAGAGGGAATTATTTCCAAAGCGATACGGTTGCAGGGAGAGACAGAATACATACAATTCGACGCAGCAATCAATCCCGGAAACAGTGGAGGGCCATTATTGAATGACGCGGGTGAAGTCATAGGCGTCAACACCTTTATCATCCAAAATTCGAACAATCTCGGCTTTGCCCTTCCCTATTATCTTCTCCAAGAAGCATTGGATGGATTTTTAGCCCTTGATGCAATCGATATTATCCGTTGCGTATCGTGTAAAAATTTAATCCTTGAATCCACAATACAAAATGATTATTGCCCAAAATGTGGTATCAAACTCGATGTTGCCAAACGCCGACGTGAAGGATATAAACCATCAGGAGTTGTTACATTACTGGAAAAGATACTGGGGAAACTGGGAATTAATGTCACTCTCTCAAGACGCAGCCAGCGAAGTTGGCGGTTTGAATCAGGAACATCCCGTTTTGACATCAACTATTATGACAATGGAGTCATCATCGCAGAGTGTGAAGTGTGTAGGATACCACAGGAAAATATTGAACGTTTGTACGATTTTTTACTAAGTGAGAATGGTAATTTGGAAAACTTACGCCTCGCAATCGATCAAAACAGCATTTATCTCTCGTATGTTATTATCGATACTTCTTTGACTCAAGAAGAGGGAGAACAAGCATTAGAAACCCTCTACAAACTCGCCCCTGAGTATCAGAAAAATCTTATTGAGAATTTCAAAGCACTTGAACCTAAATTTGATGAGTTTGAATAATATTTCGTCTTTCTAAAAAATCTAGATATAGGTTGATTTTTTTGTACTCCAAATTCTTAATATACTGCTCCATAAATTCATAGTCAGGTTCACTTTTTTCATTCATTGGTAATAAAATTTTTTCCCTTGAAATTCTCTTATCATTAATCTCTCTACTAAAATTATATTTTTCAGAAAATCTGCTCGTCAAAGTAGCTATAAATAAATACGCAAACATATTCATATCGTTGCATTTTAAATGCGTAATATGGTCACTGGCAACAAATTCATAAGAGTGATAGAAACTTGCACCTACACTGCCACTATTAGCAATGCTTAAACAATTTGAAAAAGTTCTTACACTACTATCATTTGAAATAAAATTATCTACTCCATTATTTGAGGCTGTTGATGAGACATAGGACTTTAAGCCATCCTGTTGATTGTCTTTGGTTAATCTTTTGCCTCTTTGAATATCTGGAAACAGTTCTTTTAAAAAGAACTCACGCCAGACTCTCTCTCTCTCTCTCTCTCTCTTGTACTCTGACTTAGGAAAGTCTCTTTGTATTCCAATCCATTCAAAATGGTCGTCGCATATTGTTTATAGGCAGTTGTTTTTTTTTCTACAATTGCTTTGACGTATTCTTCCATGAACTTATAATCTGGTTCATCTAAATTGGTAGAATTCGCAGGAAGTAACACCTTAGAAGATTCAGCATTTCTTTGTCTAAATTGCTTCCCATATGAATACTTATTTTTTTGTAAGTTAATTGAATTTACTATGAATAATTTAGCATATTTTGATATATTATTATTGATAAAAAAGTATATATTGTCATCTCCATAACATTTATATTCGTGATAAAAAGAATTCCCAAACATATCAATTGAAATAAAATCTTCAAATATTTCCATTGTGTGGTTGGAAATAAAGTCAGCAACACCTTGTCTATATTCTCCTGCCGTCAACAGAGGGACATCTCCTTGCTTGCGATTGTCTTTTGTAAGCCTTTTTCCGTGATAATTTTTAAATATACCATTGTTTCCACTCAGTAAAAAGCCTTTCCACTCCCGATCACTAAGCATTACCGACATCTTCGCCTCCGTCTTGCTCAAATCCAAACAAATACCCTCTATTTTGCATTATCATAGAAAACTCAAAGGATAAATAATCCCCAATAGTTTTCTCAAACTCTGCATCCGTTGGAATTTCATCGTTAAAATAATAAAAGCTGTGTAACCACTCATCATCTGCTTCTACGTGAGTTTCTACACAAAATTTGCTCTCTGATTCGATTCTATCAAACCACACATCCAACAAGTGCTGTTTTTTGTCTTTGGCTTGCTCGGTCTCAATAAGCCCAATATGGGCACTCACTTTGTAGCCGTCATCTTTAAAGTTAATAAACTTACACTCTTTATCTTTGCTGTGAGGCTCTCCTGCGGTAAATATAGCGATACATGGCATAACACCAACACCATAAAATGTGTCTTTATTAAGGGTGACAACCCCCTCTAAAGTATGTTTTTTTAAGATATTGGCTTTTATTGCTTCTTCTTCTTTTGTTTTACCTGTCACAGAGGATTGAGGAACAATCACAGCACATCTTCCACCAACCGCTAATGAATCTAACAAATGTTCAGTAAAAGCTATTTCATATAGATCAGGGTTTTGTTTTGAGCCTTGAGAGTAAGGAGGATTTATCATCCCTACTGTTGCTTGTTTGAGCTGTAATTTATTGGGATTTTGTTTAAGAAAGTCATCATTGAGCAGATTGCTTTTGCCATCACCTCGCAGGATCATATTTGTTGTAGCGATAGTGAACATATACGGTTGTAGTTCAAATCCGTGAAGCTGTTTTTGCTTAATACTCTT
Source organism: Campylobacterales bacterium (assembly GCA_026390135.1). Taxonomy (GTDB): domain Bacteria; phylum Campylobacterota; class Campylobacteria; order Campylobacterales; family Sulfurimonadaceae; genus Sulfuricurvum. The sequence continues at coordinate 157,345 of JAPLGN010000022.1, forward strand.
TCTTGAATTTTCATCCTCAGTTTGCTCTAACATATGGTGCATTGCGGCAACAAGAAAACCTCCTGTTCCACAACAAGGGTCTAACACTATGTCAGAAGAGGTGATATTGACCAATTCACAAAATAAATCGGTTATATGTTTCGGCGTAAGAACAATACCTAGAGCTTGCCCATCGCCTCCAGAATACGACATAAACTCACCATAAAATCTCCCGAGATAATCTTCTGATGATCGTGTGTATTTTATACTTTTATAAATTTTCTCATTTAAAAATTCTGTATAGTGCTTCAGTGGTGTCTTGTTTAACTTAGAGTTTATCTCATTGAGAATCTGAGTGTCTTTTATGAGTGCAAATTGACTCAAAATCTTATCTTTTTTCACTTCAGGAGACACGCCTGCTCTTTTTAAATTTGATTCTATTGCATCATAAATTTTTTGCCCATCTGTTTTTATCGTATCACCTGTTAGATCAGCAATAGAAAAGTTCCTAGATTCAGATTCCCTAAGTGCCAACAAAATTCCAGACACAATCAGGGGTTTGTCAACATCTTTTAGACTCCCATAATTTCTCAAATCTTCATGAAGACTTGCCGCATCTTGTAAAATTCCTGCTGTCTCTTTTTCTTGATTTGTTTCTTCTTTCAATACTTCTCTTGTGTAATACTCTTCGATATTTTTATCAGTAAATGAGATAAAGGATTCAACATCAGGAAGTTCTCTGTAATACTCTGTTTCATCAATATAAATAGGGCTAATTTTATGTTTTTTTGGATTTCCAGAAATACCAAATGCAAGAACTTTTTTGTATGAAGTGTTTTTGGCTAAATGTTGTCCATAGAATAAAGCCCCATTAATGGCGTAATCTTTCACATCTTTTTGATCTAGGCTAATCAGCCCTTTGTCATTTATCTTACTATGTTTTGACAAGTCGGCTTTATTCTCAATCACTAATAAAAAATCTTTGACGACACCAACGAATTCAGGAAACCCTACGTTACCGGTGCCATTTTTTGATGCACTTTTTAAAGCATTATCAATTTCAACAATTGTGCTACCCTGTGGTTCCAATTCAATATCTGCTTCTTTTAATAAATCGCGAACCCAATAATCCGTTACAACTTCTTTTTTTGCCATTATTGTGCTCCAATTGTCGTTAATAATTAAATATTAGGAATTATTTTCCGATTACTTTTTTGGATTATTGCATATTTTTCCTAAATATAATTATTTCAACAACATATAGTTCCGAATTTTGTTCTTAGGAAGTAAGTATAAAAATTCCTACATGAAATTGACTCAACAAGATATGGCACGGTTATTAGATGTAGATGCGCGGACGTTGCGTAATTGGAGAACTGCAAAGCCTTATTTATACAAAATAGTCATGCAGGGATTTGAAGTTGAAGAGGTAGTAAAGGAAGCAAAAGAACATTATGAGCGGTTGGAAAAAATAACGGTACAGCCGAAGAATTAATAATTCGATACTCTCGTCATTCCGTGCTCCGACACGGAATCCACAAGCAATGCATAGATACCGTATCAAGCACGGTATGACAAAATGCATATAGCAGTTAACTGAAAATGTTATAATCAAAAAAGAGCAGAGTCTTCTTTTATCTCCATCAACCCTTGTATCGTCACAAGAATTTTTTCCAGTTCAGGCAAGGTTTCAATGATGGTATTGAGAATGTTCATCGCATTTTCTTCGTTTTCTTCGTAGTCGTGCGCGATTTCATTTCGAATTTCACGTAAGACAAACCACTCTTCCACATCAACTATATTGAGTTTTTCAAGCTGATGTAAAATATCCAAAAAAGGTTTATCGACATTTTCCCCCTGTGCCAACAAAAAGGCTTTAAAAAGCTTTGCTCCGATTCCATCTTGAAGTTTTGAAAAACGATAAATTACTTGATCTGCGTAAGCAATATTTTGTACATTGTCAATAAGTTCTCTAAAGTTTTCGATAGAAATGGGAAAAGTGTATTGTTTGGACAATTCTGTAAATGCATTGCGTATACGACGCAAATGGATGAAATTTTCATTCAATGCTTTGAGAAGTTTGGTGTGATAGATTAAAGCTGAATCGCCCATTTACGAGCCTCCTGTTCGATAAGTCTGTTCTCATCTTCATTAAAAATCAAATCGATTTTTTGTTCACCTAAATCACGTTTCACTTTGGATAAGAAGTGAATTTTTCGTTTAAAAAGATTGGTTTTATCATCCGTTTCGAGGTACAAATCAATGTCACCACCCCGTTTTTCATCATCTGTTCGTGATCCGAAAAGATAGAGATGGGAATGGGGGAATAATGCATTGCAGTGTTTAATAAGAATCTGATGTTCGTATTCGCTCAGTCGCATTGCGCCCCTATCCCTTCCGTCGTATCTAAAAATGATTATACATCACTCATGCCATTTCTCGAATGAAACGCATTTTGACCCATTCACTTTAAGCCAACAAATAACTCATCATATACTAAACTTGATGCCCTTGAATAAGCCCTGACACAGCCTCTTTTTGCGGAAAATCAGCTCCCATACTGATGATGAATGACGATGCTTCTTGAAGGGAAAGTGTTGTTTTTTTAATCATTACTTCATCTACAAGGACGGTATAGCCGCTCGTAGGATTCGGAGAGGTCGGTATAAACAATACACAGATATTTTCATGGCGATTCAATAAATACGCAGGTACCCATAAATTATCTTTAGGATACTCAACCAAAACAACCTCTTTCTTCGTCCCGTCTTCATTGCCTGAGAGCATTGCTGCCAGTTTTTTAGATACCGAATAGACAGAACGTATAGCGGGAATTTTTTCAAAGGTGCTATCAATCATCGAAACAAATATAGAACGTCCATACTTCTCAATCGAAAAACCAAGGAATGCAAAAACAGCGATTACCCCTATCATTAAAAAAATTGTTATTTCAAAAGAATCTGTATAATCGTGTAAAGAAAGATACGCGCTCACACCTAAATTTTTAAGATAATTAACAACCACAAAAACTAAAATCAGAGGCAAGAGCGATAACGCACCTACGAAAATATAACGGAATAACAGTTTGGCTTTTTCGCCCATAAACGTCCTTTTATGACAAATTGCCATATTATAGAATACTTTTTGAAACACTTTACTACAATAACATACATTTTCAGGAGAACACATGCAACCTTTTACTAACTTTATCCTCAATTTAGCAACTTTTATTGATGATTTAAACACCCTAATCGAAAAAAACCACAATACCATCGCCAATTTACTGGATATACACGATAAGACCTACACCAATTTTGTCCGCCCGTTTGATTTTATGGAAGAAGAGATGGAGCTTTTATTTACACCTCTTTCGCATATCAATGCTGTGAACAATTCTGAAGAATCTCAGAAAGTGTACGCGGATGCACTCCCGATACTTACAGATTATTCGACGTTTGTAGGGCAAAATCTTGCTATTTATGATGCATTCATAGAAGTTAAGAAAAATGAATACAACACTTTAAACCTCGCTCAACAACGAATTTTAGATCTTAATATTCTCCATTTTGAACTTGCCGGAGCCCATCTTGACAACGCTTCAAAAGAGCGTTTAGCCGTCATTAATCTTCGTAAAAGCACACTCACCAATGACTTTTCTCAAAACGTTTTAGATGCCACCAATGCATACGAAAAAATCATTACGAATCCCGCTGATATTATTGGAATACCTCAAGGAGATTTAGATGATGCCCGTTTCGAGGAAGACGGAGTTACTAAATATCGCTTCACTCTTCAAATGCCCTCGTATATTTCGTATATGACCTACGGACAAAATCGCGCTATTCGTGAAGAACTTTACAAGGCGTACACAACACGAGCACCTCAAAACGCTAAGATTATTGATGAGCTAACGGCTCTGCGTCAAGAGATGGCATACCTTTTAGGATTTGAAAGTTATGCTGAATATTCTCTTGCATCCAAAATGGCACCCAATACACAAAGTGTTTTAAAATTTTTAAACGATCTGGCAGTCACCTCTCGTGACCAAGCGCAACGTGAGGTGGGTGAACTTCGTCATATTGCAAAAGGTATTGATTTACAAAGCTATGACACCGCCTACTACAGTGAAATTTTAAAAAAAGCGCAGTATGACATCGATGAAGAAGAGTATCGTCCCTACTTCGAGCAGAAGAGTGTTGTCAATGGGATGTTTGATTTTTTACACCAAATGTTTAGGATTTCATTTGTACATGTCCAAGCACCCCTTTGGGATGACAAGGCAAGTGCTTATGATGTTTATGATGATGGAGAACTGCGTGCGCGAATCTATTTCGATCTTGAAGCCCGTAAAAATAAACGCGGCGGTGCGTGGATGCATAATTTTCAAACCCATTGTGAAGATACCGAAGGAGTGACCCATCTTCCCAGTGCCTTTGTCGTTTGTAATTTTCCGCCCTCATCCCCTACGTCTCCCTCACTTTTACGTCATGATGATGTAGTTACTCTCTTTCATGAGATGGGACATACACTCCACCATATTTTAAGTTCTGTTCGAGAGCACGGCGTTAGCGGTGTCAATGGTGTGGAATGGGATGCCGTCGAATTTCCTTCACAATTTTTAGAAAGTTTTGCGTATGAACCTAAAGTCCTCAAGCTTTTTGCTAAACACCATAAAAGCGGTGAGATTCTTAGTGATGAGATGATTGCTAAACTCATTCGTGCAAAAAACTTCCAAAGTGCTCTATTTATGCTTCGACAGCTTGAATTTTCTCTCTTTGATTTTGAGCTTCACTCGAAATTGTATCAAGGGGATGAAATTCAAGTTCTTCTTGATTCCATTCGAGAACGTACTTCACTTATCAAACCACCTGCTTACAATAAATTTCAAAACGGATTCAGTCATATTTTTAGCGGCGGATACAGTGCAGGATATTACAGTTACAAATGGGCTGAAGTACTAAGTGCCGATGCCTATTATTCCATTGTGGATGAAGGTATTTTCGATTCCAATTTAGCACAACGCTATAAAGATATTATTTTAGGAGGCGGCGGATCTCAAAGTATGCAAGAGCTTTTTGTGGAGATGATGGGACGAGAATGTGAAACCAAAAATCTCTTACGCCTCAATGGTATTGAAGTATGAAGTTTTTTTGGCTATTACTCATTACATTGACTTTTTTGGGAGGAACAGAAGTGAAAATAGCCTCTTATAACGTTGAAAACTTGTTTGATATGAATGATGATGGTACAGAATATGAACAGTACATACCCAATACCTCGTGGGGATGGAACGAGGAGATGCATCGAATAAAATTGCGCAACACAGCGCAAGTCATCAAAGATATTGGAGCCGATGTGATCGGGTTGCAAGAAATTGAGTCCGAAACCGCTCTCAAAGAGCTCAAAGCCGAACTTAACCGTCAAGGGATATATTACCCCCATTATGCTTTTTCACGAACCAAAAACACAAGTGTTTCTGTTGCCCTTCTCAGTAAATATCCCATCAAAAGTGCTCTCAGTCATCCCGTAAGTGCGAGTCGTGAGTTTAGAGATATTCTTGAAGTGAAGCTCGATATTAACGGTAAATTTCTTCGTGTTTTTATCAATCATTGGAAATCAAAAAGCGGCCCAGAGAGTATGCGTGTTCAAAGTGCAAAAGTGCTAAAAAAACGACTGAATGAGCTAGATAAAGATGAAGTGTATGTATTACTGGGCGATTTTAACTCTCACTATGAAGAGTATCGAACATTTGTAAAAAGTAGAAAGCATAATGATACGGATGGGATCACAGGGATTAATCATATCCTCAAAACTATCGATGAAGATGAAAATCCTATTACCCTCACAAGTCTCAAAGAGTGTGATGACTGCTCTTATAATCTATGGTATGAACTCCCGCAAGAACAACGGTGGAGTCATGAGTACAGAGGGGAGCAAGAGGCTCTGGATAATATGATTATATCTCCCTCTCTGGCAGATGGAAAAGGGGTTGAATATGTCCGAGGGAGTTTTGGACGATTTGATGCCCCTTATCTTTTCTACAAAGGAAAACCCTATCGCTGGCAACAATCACGAAAATTTCCTAAGCATCATTTAGGTGAGGGATATTCCGACCACTTGGCTATTTTTGCGAAATTTAACGTGCGTTAAACGATACACCAATCAATCGGAGCAATCCCATGCTCCAGTAAATACGTATTGGTTTTGCTAAAAGGCTTAGAACCGAAAAAACCTCGATAGGAGGATAAGGGAGAAGGATGCGGGGCCTTAAGAATCAAATGCTTTGTCTCATCTATCAAAAGACTCTTTTTTCCAGCAGGAGCGCCCCAGAGGATAAAAACAAGATGTTCACGCTGTTCACTCAGTATTCGAATGACCTGATCGGTAAACCTCTCCCATCCGCGATCTTTATGTGAAAATGGTTCTCCTTGCCGAACCGTTAAAAGAGTATTGACTAACAATACCCCCTGCTGCGCCCAATGACTCAAATCACCACTTTTTGGAAAAGGACACCCAATGTCATCCACTAACTCTTTGAAAATATTTTGGAGTGATGGGGGAGAAGGAACGCCTGCTTGAACTGAAAATGATAATCCATGAGCTTGCCCTGTCCCATGATAAGGATCTTGTCCTAGAATAACGACTTTCACTGATTCAAAAGGGGAAGAATTAAACGCATTAAAAATATTTTTACTCTGTGGAAAAATAGCATAATGCTTTTCTTCTTCCACCAAAAAAGCTTTTAACGTTTCCATATAAGCATCATTAAATTCATTTTCTAGCGCGTTTTTCCAGCTTTCATGAAGGATAGGATACGTTGCCATTATTTGAGAATATCATCCTCGAAAATTACCATTTCATAGATACTGCGGGTGGTCACCAATGATTTTTCAAGAGGGACACTGCTAGAGCTTCGCATACGTGAAATTTCCGCCCGTAGCTCCATCATCTCTTGCTCCATCATCTCCATTTTATTTTTCAGACGCATTACGACATCCACACCCGCAAGATTTACCCCTACTTCACGTGTAAGACGTAAAATAGTTTTAATTTTTTCAATATCTCGCTGAGAATAAAGACGTATTCGTCCGTCTGATCGTGAAGGTGCTATAAGGTTTTCTCTCTCATATTGGCGCAATGTCTGAGGGTGTATATCCAAAATTTTTGCCACGATACTAATCATGTATACAGGTTCATCAAAATGGTGCATGCGTTAGTCTCCTTGAGGAAGGGATTTTTTCATTTGCTCAACCAAGTCAGCATCCATTTTGTCCACGGCGGGTAAAACAATATTAGCTTTTAGGTATAAATCTCCGCGAACTCCACTTTGGCGATTCATCACTCCCATCTCTTTGAGACGAAAACGCTGACCATTTTTGGTATTTTCAGGCACTTTTAGAGTCACCTCTTTGTCCAATGTTTGAACCGCCACTTTACCACCAAACAGTGCTGCATACAAAGGTACACTAAATGTTTTCACAAGGTTGTCTCCCTCGCGCTCATACTCTGGATTGACAGAAATGTCGATACGTAGATATAAGTCGCCTGATTGAGCACCGTGACGCTTTCCTTTTCCTCGTACACGAAGCTTTTCTCCGCTTTTAATGCCTGCGGGAATTTTGATATCAAAACTCTCTCCGGAAAGACTAATTGTGTGTTTACCACCCAAAACAGCTACAGCAAAAGGAACGGTAACACTGGCATCAATATCAAGATTTACAGAACCGCTAAACCCGCCTCCGCCGAAGCCACCACCACTAAACCCGCCTCCGACACCACCGAACATACTGCGTAAAATCTCATCTAAATCGACATTACCGCCTTGAGCGCGTGAGAAATCGTGGAAGTTTTGCCCGCCGAACATCGAATCCCCGTGCTGATCGTATTTGGCTCGTTTTTCTTTATCACTAAGGACTTCATAGGCGGCATTAATCTCTTTAAATTTTTCTTCTGCTGCCGGGTCTTTATTCACATCAGGGTGGTATTGCCGTGCAAGCTTACGGTATGCTTTTTTAATTTCTGTTTCGCTTGCACCTGGTGCAACTTCTAACGTAGTGTATAAACTTTTTGACATTCATGCTTCCTATACTATGTAACTTATTTGTATTGATAAAATTATAGCATAAAGGTTGAGTCAAAATCAATCAAGGTTAAAAAGTGAAGTGCGTTGTATCGGGAGAAAGAGAAGATTAAAGATTGCGCCTTAAAGACGCAAGTTGTTTTAGTGTAGAAAGTGACGGATACCGGTAAAGTACAATGACATTCCATGTTCATCTGCCGCTGCAATGACCTCTTCATCACGTACTGAACCACCCGGTTGAATAACGGTTTTAACGCCCGCACCCGCTGCCGCATCGATAGAGTCACGGAACGGGAAGAACGCTTCGGAAGCAAGAGCTGAACCGCTTACGTCCAGACCCATCTCTTCGGCTTTGCGCAATGCACAACGCGCCGCATCGACACGTGAGGTCATCCCCATACCGACGGCGACCATCGCCGCATCTTTGACGTAAACAACACAGTTTGATTTGGTCAATGACGCTACTTTATAAGCGATTTCAGCGTCTTTCATCGCCGCATCGCTTGCAACGTGTTTGGTAACGAGTTTTGCGTTAGCGACCTCTTCATGCGTTACACGGTCAGCATCTTGGAATACAAACCCGCCGTCGATGTGTTTGAAATCGATAGCGTCGTTGCTGAGAGTAATACGTTCAGCTCCGTATTCGAAAAGTTTGAGACGTTTTTTCGGCTCGAACACCGCGCGAGCTTCATCGTCGATACGTCCTGCGATGATCACTTCGAGGAACATCTCATTCATTTTAAGGGCAAGTTCCTTAGTTACAACTCCATTGACCGCAACCACACCGCCAAATGCCGAAATTGGATCGCATTTGAGTGCTTCGGTGTACGCATCGAAGAGGTTCTCACGAATTGCAAATCCACACGGATTACCGTGTTTGACGATACAAATTGCATTTTCATCCCCGAATGCCGCCGCGATTTTTACCGCTCCGCTGATGTCGGTGAGGTTGTTGAAGCTTGCTTCCCCTTTGAGGGTTTTGAAGTTTTTTGAAAAGAAGGTATCAAACTCATACAAGCCACCTTTTTGATGCGGGTTTTCTCCATAACGGGTGTCCATTACTTTGTTTCCGACGATAAACTGCTTCTCGCCCATACCGTTGTTAAAACGCTTGTTCATATAGTTGGCAATCATACTGTCGTATGCTGCAGTATGTTCATATGCTTTGATCATCAAACTACGACGGAATTCGATTGTGTCTTCATTATTTTGAATAGCATTTAGTACCACAGAGTAATCACTTGGATCGGTAATGATATGAACATCTGTAAAGTTTTTTGCAGCAGATCGTACCATAGCCGGTCCGCCGATGTCGATGTTTTCAATGATCTCTTCGAAATCATCCGTACGCTCAATGGTCGCTTTAAACGGATAGAGATTTACACAGACAAGATCAATCTCAACAATGCCGTATTCCATCGCTGTATTGACATGTGAATCCAAATCACGGCGGAATAAAATACCCCCGTGGATGTATGGGTTAAGGGTCTTAACCCGACCGTCAAACATCTCCGGAAATCCTGTCACATCATCAATCTCGATAGCATTCACACCTGCTTCACGCAACATTTTAAACGTTCCGCCCGTAGAGACGATTTCATAGTCCAAACCGATGAGAGATTTAGCGAATTCTACGATATTACTTTTATCACTGACACTGAGTAATGCACGCTTCATGCAGTTCCTTTGATTGGGTACTTAGACCCATGAATTAATGGTGGAATTGTAACGAATGGTGGTTTAGGGGAAGGTAAAG